>CAZCLW010000033.1:0-23113 GCA_964499685.1 uncultured Planctomycetales bacterium | reverse complement strand
ACGAAATGTCCCCGCGGGTCCCTGGGCGCTTGATCGATCATCCGGCGGCTCACCTGCAGGGCATTCTCATAATTATGTAAATCTTCATAAGTGGAGGCTACCTCCCTCATTAGGGAAATGCTGCGCGGAGAATGTGCTAAGGCTTTTTGCAGCAGGCCCAATGCTTTTTCCGATTCCTTGGCCAGCTGAAATATCTCCGCCTGAAGCGTCAGGGCTTCCACATGGACGGGATGGATCCTTAAGGCTTCTGCTGTTTCGCGCGAAGCCTGTTCGTAGAGATCCAGTGTCTTAAGGATCAGGCCCCTCGTGTAATACACTTTGGCCGCACCGGGAATGCGCAAAAGCTCGTCGTCGGCGGCGATGGTCGTCCATTGATTCAAGTCCACCCTGAGGCGTGCGATCTGATCTTCATTGTCGGGAACATTTTTAAGGAAAATGGCGGCATCATAGTTCAAATAGACCAGCTCCCATTCCGGGCTGTAATATAATTGCCGGAAGAATTTGGCCGGCACCGTTCCTGAAATGAAGCTCAAAAAAACCCCGGTCAGGTTGTGCTTTTCCGCCTCTTTTTGAAATACCCCCCAGTCCCCCTCTTCAAAGATCTTGATGTATGTCCGGAAAAACTCCGTCCCATAGACTTCCGTACGGCCGTCGATATAGATCTTGATATCCGGATAATGGCGCACGATCAAACGCTGCCCGGTGTGAAGATTATTGAAGAAATTCCCGCGTATCTTATGGGCGGTTATGAAATCCGCGGCGTGGCGCGCGAACCCTGATTCGGACAATTGGCCGTCATAGTGGCTCTTCATTGTTTTGGTATACGGATCAAAATATCGGTCGGCCAGCATCGGCTTCATATAGGAAATCATCCAGACGCTTATCCCCACATGCAGGATTATGACGGCCGCATGGGTCCACATCCGGCGCACCTTTTCCAGGCGGAGCTGCCCTAAATTGATCATGATGGCCAAGTACGCGGCGATCCCGAAAAAGACGATATTGCGCGCGGCCGCCATGGAAAAACACAGGAAGAACGCCCAAAAGGCGAACAGGCGAAGGTCGATACGGCGGCGGTTGAGCAGGAAGCTTGCCGACGACAACAATAACAGGAGCTTATAGATCGGCCGGTGGTCCAGAACAAAAATATTATAGCGCGAGATAGGCCGATGGAGCTCCCCGAGATAAGAATAGAAAAACTTTGATTCCCCGAAGGAGTCCAATATGATCTTGACGGGATATAAAAATCCTTCGATAAATTGCGGATTGACTAAACAAGCCAGCACGACCGCGGCCAGAACCTTTTTCAGGCGGCGGTATTCACTGTCCTCCAGCCGGTCTGCCGAATTCCATTCATAGGGCAGAGGGATGCGCCGCTTAATGAATTCGGCGAGCCAAAGGACCGCGACGACAAGTGGACCCAGAATGAAAAATCCGTGAATATTGGTCCATAGGACCTGGAGGATAAATAGTGCATAGGGGGCCCACCGGCTCTTCAGGAAACGCGACAAAATAGCAAAAAAAATCAAGGCAAACCAGGCGCTCACGATATCCGGCCTGATCCAGGAACGGTCCGGAGAGACCAAAATAACGGAAAATAACAACGGAACGGCCAGGAAAAGCCGCTCCTCTTTATAGGTCAGGAACAAAAGGATGGTGAAAAGGCTAAGGAGGAAGAAAAGCTGTACGTAAACAACGCTCGCCGGACCGAATGCTGCATGGACGGAATGAAGGAATATCTGCCAAAGCCACTCATGGTTGTTCCAGAATTGACCATCGATAGAGGCGCTGAATACCTCGGTGGTGGGGATGCCGTGCTCCAGGATATATTTTCCCGTCGAGATATGGAACCATGTATCTTCATCCGTGATGTTCTTATGTCCCCGGACAGTCAGCGCCATGAATAAAAAAACAAGCGCGATGAATCCTGCGACGATACTCAATTTCGGCAATGCGTTCTTTAAAAAGGTCCTCACCGGAGCCGTCCTCCCGTATTTCGACGCTCAAGCGTAGCAAGTTGAGGATTAAAAGAAGATTAATTGAAAATTAAAGATTTTGGGGTACCGCTGCCGGGGGAATGGGAAGAATGTCTTCATAAGCACTGAACAGATCCTGCTCCAGATGCATGAAATGGCCGGCCCCTTTTATGATCCTCACCTCACAGTGCGGGATCTGGGACGCTAAAAAGTGAACGTCATCGAGGTCAATGATCGTGTCCTTTTCTCCGTGGATAAGGATGGTTTCGGCTCTAATACTGGAAAGATCGATCAAATTGCCGATCCTTTGGGTCGACATGACGAACGAACCCTGTTCGTAAAAGGCCTTGAGGTTGTCTTCTTTCATGGTCTGAAATTGGAGGACAATCTTCTTCTTGATCTTCTCCGGCAGTTCCTGCCCGAAACTTTCCAGCAGCACCTCGGCCATCTTCTGGCGGTCATTGGGATTTGTGGCGCAGCCTTTCCGGATAGTCTCCAGCATCTTGGCGTTAGCGCGCGTACCCATACCGGCCAGGCACAATTTCTTGAGCGAATCCTGATAGCGGGCGGCGTAAGCCACCGCGACGATCCCGCCCCAGGAGGCCGCGCATATCGTCACATCATTGGTATTGGTCGTCTTTAAAACTTCGTGTAGGATGTCGACTTGCTCATCAAGCGATACGAGCATGGGGCCCGAGAGGATCTTTCCTTTTCCCTGACCCGGAAAATCAAAAAGCGTTATACGGTAAGGCGGGCTGTAATGGCAGACGAAATCGTACCACATGGCCATGGATTGCTGCACGCCATTGAGGCACAAGATATGTGGCCCCTCACCCTCATAAACACGGTAGGGAACGACAAATCTTCCGGTCTCCACTGCTCCTTTTGTGATGCTCAAACCCGGTCGCATAAAACTCTCCTGTAAACCAAGCCATTTTACATTAAACTCAAAATGTCCGCAATTATTATGACAACCGGGCTAAGGAGGTCACTGGTGAAATTCAAAGACGACGTATTTTGCCATGGTCGTTCCGGAATTGGACATACCGTGAAGTGATCCCTGTGGATAAATAATGATCCCGGGCGCTTTGACGGTTTGCTCCAGGGTTTCCACTTCCCCCTCCAGAAGGATGATGGCGACATCATACGGATCAACGTGTGGTTCATATCCTGCGCCGGGTGAAAGATGCGACACATGGCAATGAAGTTTACTCAAATGAGACGTAGGGGCTTCGAGTACCAAGCGGGTCGAAAAGCCATTTTCTTCCCCCTTATCGGGATCGGCGGTATCAAACCGCTGATAGATTAATGGCCCTTCTCTGTCCCGGACCGCTACGCGCCATTTGAAAATGACATAATTGGCAGGGGCTTCGCTTATCGTCTTTAAAGAATGATAGACACCAGACGGATAAAACGCGAATTGACCGGCTTTGAGCTTAAGACGCTCGTCGCCCGCCGGAAGATCAAGATGGGGGATGAGCTGCTCCACTTCCCCATGAAGGACAAAAAGCACCTCTTCCTCTTTATGAATATGGGGCGCATGGTGTGGAGAACCCGGAGAAAGAGCGGTCGCATGACAGGAAAGAAATCTTAATTCCTTGGTAAAGCCCTTGCATAGGGACAGAAGTCGCATTTTGGCCCCATCTTTGAGCGGAAACGGCACGGATAGGCGATAAACAGCGGGTTTCAGGGCGGCATATTTTTGTATAAAGCGTTCCTTGGCAGCGAGGACGGCGCTTTTTATCTCTGATAAGAAAGCGATCAGCAAATAAAACACACAGACATTAAATAAGATGAATCCGACGGTTTTCATATTGACATGCTCTATGGCACCTAGCCTGAAAATTGCGGTACCCAATTACGCAGTTCAGTGATCAACTTTTCCCAATGAATACGGATCTTATACAAAGATTTAGCTAACCGGCGCATCCTTTCCTTCCCTAAGAATTTGTTTTCAAGCATGATGTAAAAGCGGCCGGGCATGTAAACTCCCCTCATCTCTTCTTCCGTGATCCAATTGTCCGCTCGTTTCATGGAAGCGTAGACCTTGCATGTGGTGCAGGGGATGCCGGCCCTGGCCTCGGCTTTTCCCTGCAGCATCCGGCGTGCGTAATTGATCCTCTCATTATTCAAACCCTCTTTCAGCCCTTCCCGGAAGACATTACCGTAATCTCCCCAATAATTTATCACGCAGCCGAGGATCCTTCCGTCATAATTCACCTGAGGCGCCACCCAGAGGTCACGGCAACAGCTTTTCTCGATGTAATCTTTCCCGTATTTTTCCTCAAATTCCTTGCGGCTGGACACACCCAGACCGGTCTCCTGCTTGACGATATCGCCCTGCTTGACCGGCGAAAATTCACTCGAATATAGGTCACCCCAAGAAAGCTTAAGCCGGAACTCCATATTCATCTCCTCCGCCATTTTCTTGGCCGTGGCAATCTCGTGCTGATTGTGGTCAAAGGCGACGAACTGCCATTTCAGCTCCGGATAAGCGGAATGGTAATGGGCCTTCCACTCGTTGATTTTCTTTATATTGGCGATGACCCGGTCAAAATTGCCGTTCACGCGGTAGATCGAATAGGTCTCCTGACTGGCCCCGTCAATGGAGCAGTTTATTTTGCGCAGCTTATACTTCACGACGGCCTCCAGGACATCTTCTTTCACATTGTTCAGGTTCGCCCCGTTGGCCAAGTACAGCGCTACGTTTTGCTCATACGCATATCGGAGGATCTGCAAAAGGTCCTTGTTAAGAAAGACCTCGCCCCAGTTGGACAATTCGATATGCGCCAGTCGAGGATTTTCATCGATAAGTTTTTTAAAGTCACGGAATTTAAGGAAACCGACGCCCAATTTTTTTCCGGTTTCACCGGAGGCGGTCGGACAGGAAGGGCATTTTAATTGGCAGGCCGTCGAAGCCTCCAGGCGGAGACGGCGGGGATGGATGGCTGCTTGTGAAGTGAAAATCATTCTTGCCTCTCTCGATCAGCTCTTCTATTTCCAAGGCGGATTTGAAAAGCTTGTTTTCATTATATAAAGAGGAGATTAAACGAAGATTAAAATAGAATTAATTTGAAATAAATTTAAAGAAAGAGACACATGAGACGGTGAAGCAAGGCGGGCAGATATTCCGGACGCGGATCGCTTCGAAAACGGGCCAGCGTCGCGCGAAAGACTTTCTTTCGGAAAGAGCGGATGGCCGGTGAGGATGGCGCGAGGCGCCGGATTTCCTTGAAAAATTCAGCATGGTCATAAAGAGTGCCGGCCTGATGCCGAGGCACGCGGGTCATCATCTCGCGGATGATAAGATATTCCGCTGACGACAGGGGACTTTTTCCGTCGAGAACAGATAACTCTTTCAGGTCTTCCATCACTTCCGGGACCAGCAATTTATAGGCCATGATGGCCATGCGTTGAAGAATGGCTTTGCGGCGTTCTTGGCCTAGCGACTGCCGCGGAGGAAGGAATACGGAGAGCGGCAAATCGCGGTACAGCTTGCGGAAGAATTTCTGGTCGTATTCCAGCCATTTGCGGCCGCGTTCGGCCACGCTGAACCGGTCGGCCGTTGCGCCCCGCTCGCCTTCATGCTGGCGGTAATGGAACGTGGGGCCGCCGGGTATACGGATCCCTTTGAAGCAGCGTGCCACACGGATCGCCATTTCATAGTCCTGCGAGCGCAGGAGTTCGGGGTCAAAATAACCAACTTCCTTATAACAGGATGTCCGCGCAAAAACCGCGGCGCCGCCCAAAAAATTGCCTTCCAAAAGCGGGATAAGGAACCCTCTTTCTTCCAGATCGGGGATCCTGAGTTCGAACTGGACCGCGCCGATGCGCCCATCAGGCTCCGAAGACGTGAAATTAAATGTACTGAAACTAAAACCATACTGCGGATCATTTTCCAAGGGCTCAACGAAGCGTTCCAGCGCCTCAGGGTAAGCCACATCATCGTCATCGAAGATCCAGACATAATCGCCGACTGTTTTCTCCAGGCCGCAATTGATGGCGCTGGGTTTCCCTAATTGGTTCAACTCATAATATTCAATGGCATCGCTATAGGAAGAACATATCTCTTTTGTGTTGTCGGTAGAACCGTCATCAACGACGATGATCTGGGCCGCGGGAAGGGTCTGAGCCAGAATGCTGTCCAGACACTCGGCCAGAAAGCGGCCGCGGTTAAATGTCGGGATCAAAACCGTGATCTTGGGGTTCTGACCGGTCATGAGGCGGTATCATCATCCGCTTTTTTGCGCAATAAATCCTGGGCCATGACACGGAACGGATACAAAAGTTGCTGGACGGGGACCATGATCAAACTGAGGATGCTGGATTCCTTTTCCAGGGGAAACGTGTTGTCGTCTATGCCTGTTTCCGGGTACTCTTCATAATTTTCATGCTGTGTCTTGAATATCCTGTCCCAGAACGAAAAGATCACGCCGAAATTCTTGTCGCGGTGACGGAATTCAACGGAATGATGCACGCGGTGGGACTGCGGCGTGACCAGGATGTAGCGCAAGAACCCCAGGTTGGTTTTGATGTTGGCATGATAAAGCCGCGTATACCATGTATTGAACACGGCGAAGGCCGCGATCTTGGGTGTGTCGATGGCCAGCATCAATAACGGCACCACCACGATCGTGCGGGAAATGATATATTCGAGAAAATGGAACCGCAGGTCGGTGAACATATTGATCTCTTTTTGCGAATGATGGATGGCATGGATGTGCCAGAGCCAGGGTACTTTGTGTTTGACCCAGTGCTGGAACCAGGCGAGAAAATCGGTCAGCAATATCCCCCAGATGAGCCGCACGGCTTCCGGAAGGCCGCCGATCGCGGCAACGGTTAAAAAATTCAAATGCGATTCATAAAACCCTTTAAGGGCGTTCGTGTAACCGGCCACAAATACCCCCTCGAACAGGAGCCCGAGGACGAGCCACACGCTGTCATGCATGAACCCCACGCTGAACATTTTTTGCTGCGGGTTGACAGGATATAAACGTTCCAGGATCAGGATGACCGTAAACGCCGTAATAAAAACAGGCGTGAGAATGGCATTCCTTAAGATGGATTCGCCCTTGTGGAGCAGTGGCCAATAGATATACTCTTTGACCCACAAAAGGGCCGCGTCCAGGCCGACCGCGTAAAACATGACGCTGGTCAAGATGGCCCCGGCAATGGTGACCGTGATGACGATTTGATTATTCTGCTTCATAAGTTTTACGGGAATATGTTTAGTATGCCTTATTTTGGTAAAAAAAGCAAAACAGGATTTAAGGCTTAATATGCTTTTAATCTTGCCTTAATTTAGCTGATGCTAAAGTAATTTTGTCCATCGACTAACAAAAAAGGGAGGATAAAACCTATGGCCCAACCACAAACACACCCTAAAGCAGGGACCATCAGCCGGGAAGAATTGTTGAAAATGATACAGAATAAGGAACCTGTGCAGATCGTTAATGTCCTCGGTCCTGAGTATTATAACCTCGGCTTCATCAAAGGCTCCCTAAGGATACCTTTGGATGAATTGGACAGCCGCCTGAACGAGCTCGACCGGAGCAAGAAAGTCGTTACCTATTGCGCCCGTCCGGAATGCAGCGCTTCCCGCCAAGCGGCCGAAAAACTGGCTGAAAAAGGATTTAACGTCCAAGCCTACGAAGGCGGCATCAAGGAATGGAAAGAAGCCAACTTCCCCCAGGAATAAGATGACAAAAAAAGTTGCCGCTTTGATCATTTGCGCATGGCTGGCCTTCCCTTTCCGGGCGCAGGCCGATGATTTTCTTTTCGGCACGACGTTCAGTCGCAGGCAGTGCGATTATCTGGAATTGGACTGGAAAGAAGTTTACCGGGCCGTTCTGGACCTCCCTTTCGATATCATCCGTCTGGGCGCCTATTGGAACGAGATCGAAAAAGAAAGAGATAAATATGATTTTTCGGAACTGGACTGGCAGGTCCAACAGGCCAGGAACCGTAACATGAAGATCGTCCTGACCGTTGGCATGAAGGCCCCACGCTGGCCAGAGTATTACATACCTGAATGGGTCACGGAAGATATCAAGCTGGGCTATGGGGCCACGGTCTCGCGCAACGTTTATCTTCAAAAGCGTACCCTTGACTTCGTGGAAAGGGTCATTCATCATTACCGCGATGAAATGGCCATTAGCTATTGGCAGGTCGAGAATGAAGCCCTCAACCGGTTTGGCGGAAAACGCTGGCGCATGGACAAGGAATTTCTCGAAAAAGAAGTGGAATTAGTTAAAAATCTCGATCCCCACGACCGGCCGATTATCCTGACGGCCTCGACTTACCCGAACGCCTTCCTGCGCATCGTTTCCCGCATGTTCACTAAAGGAAAACCCGTTCAGGACAGCCTGGAACTCTGCGACATCCTCGGCATCAACGTTTATCCCAAGATCGGCCAGAAATTCTGGGGACAGCGCTTTTATTTCCGCAGCGGGAAAAACCGCCGCCTCCTGTATTTCGGTGACATTATCCAGAGAGCCAAGGAAGCCAATAAGGAGATCTGGGTCACTGAACTCCAGGCTGAACCCTGGGAGCCGGGCCTCCTGGTCTATAAATTCGAAAGGCATCCGCCCACAGGACTGCCCAGCGACACCCAATTAATCCTGGAAGAAATGCGCGGCATGGGCTACAACACTTTTCTTTTTTGGGGAGCGGAATATTGGTATTACCAAAAGACCGTGCACGAGAATCCGGAGTGGTGGGAAATGATCACGGATATTCTGGAGAAGAACGTGCAGGAACTGACCCGGTGATCACCGGAAGAATTCAAAGGCGTGTTCCAAGATAAGATTTTGTGTCTTCTGCGGGATCTTTTCAAAAGCTACACCGGCATACATGTGCTTGTCGCTGCTTTGTTTCCAGAGGACGGTGCCATGGGCCTGGAATTGATGGCCCGGCACAAGAGCGATCTGCAGGTCGATCTCCTCCCCCGGATGCAGCTCTTCATCGACGTATACGCAGGCCCCTGAGAGCGTCAGATCCTTGACGTGTGTCTCGAAGATCATATCGTTATGCCGGTACGAAGCCGGGCTGTCGATCTCCCAGCGCGGAAAATAACGCTGCTCCTGCGGCGGCCGGCGCTTGCCTTTGGTATATTTTTTATTTTGTCGGACCATATCGATTAAACAGAAAAAATCTTTACGGTTCATATGTAAAGGGCTTGCCCTATGGCTTTGTTTTTAGAATAACAAACGGTGAATTAAATAAAGGTTAAAATCCGATTAAAAAGGGGAATTATTTTACGGAAACGGTCTTGATATTGACGAATTCACGTATCCCGAAGACAGAAAGCTCGCGGCCGTAGCCGGACTGTTTGATTCCGCCGAAAGGAAGGCGCGGATCGGATTTTACAAAATCATTGACGAAACAGCAGCCGGCCTGGAGCTCTTGGGTCGCAATGCGCTCTCCCCTCTCTATGTCAGCGGTAAAGACCGCCGCGCCCAGACCGAAGATGGTGCCGTTGGCGACCGCAATGCCTTCAGTCTCATCCCGCACGCCGATGATCGAGGCAACAGGCCCGAACAGTTCCTCTTCATACGCGGGCATCCCTGGACGGACGTTTCCTAACACAGTCGGAGGATAAAAAGCGGCGGGACTCTCCGGCACTTTTCCGCCGCAGAACAGGCGCGCGCCTTTCTTCAGGGATTTTTTTACTTGTTCATGGATACTGTCACGCAGGTCATGGCGGGCGAGCGGACCCAGGGTTGTTTCACGGTCCAGCGGCGGGCCCATGCGTTGAGATTCCATTAACTCCACAAAACGCTTTTCGAAATCTTTCAGAACAGATTTTACGACAATAAAACGTTTAGCGGCAATACAACTCTGGCCGCCGTTGATCATCCGTGAGGCCGCGCAGGTTTGCACCGTCTTCTCAAGGTCGGCATCTTCCAGGACAAGGTAAGGGTCGCTTCCGCCTAATTCCATGACTGTCTTTTTTATGACACCTCCGGCCCGGGAGGCGACCGCTTTTCCCGCCCCTACGCTTCCGGTCAAGGTGACGGCCTGGACCAAAGGATGCGCGATGACCTTGCCGATCTTTTCATTGCCCGCCAGAACGGTCTGGAAAACCCTGTCGGGAAAACCGGCTTCTTTAAAAATACTCTCTATGGCCAAGGCACAGCCGCAAACGTTGGACGCGTGTTTAAGAATGATCGTGTCTCCGGCCATTAACACCGGTGCGGCGCAGCGGAACACCTGCCAAAAAGGAAAATTCCATGGCATAATGGCCAGGATCACGCCTAAAGGTTCATACGCAATAAAACTTTTATGTGCTTCGGTCTGCACGGTTTCGGCGGCCAGAAATGCCGCAGCCTTTTCGGCATAAAATTCGCAGCCCCAGGCGCATTTTTCGATCTCTCCCTCACCTTGCGCAAGAGGCTTGCCCATCTCCTGCGCCATGAGCCTGGCCAAAGCTTCTTTTTTTTGGCGCAAGATTTCCGCCGCAGCCTTCATTTTGACCGCACGTTCTTCAAAGGAAACCGTGCGCCAGGCCCTATAGGCCTTGTGACCGTGCTGGAGCATTTTTTCTATCTCTTTAAGCGAATGCTCGGTATAAGATTTTATGACCTTACCGGTCATGGGATCGATCGACTTCATTTTTTCCTCCTCGCCTGCAGCCGGTTGATAAGTTCCGTGTTGACGCGGGTATCAACGGGGATATCGAAGACGCTCAATTCCCTAGCGGCCAGCGCATGCCCCAGCTGTGCCCTCAACTCCGTCACGGTCTTCGGCGCGTATCCCTTTATGCCGAAACTCTCCGCGTAGGCCTTAAAATCCGGGTTGCCCAATTTTGTACCGGTCGCATGCCCCCGGCTCATGCGCTGTTTCCAGCTGATCAACCCATAGTCATAATCGTTGAAAATGATGTTAATGAAATTTACCTTGAGGCGTTTGGCGGTCTCCAGCTCCTGGGAATTCATCAAAAATCCCCCGTCGCCCATGGCCGCGACAATACGCCGGTCGGGATTATGCAAGGCGGCGGCCACCGCGCCGGGCAGTGCAATGCCCATGCTCGCCAATCCGTTGGAAATGATACAGCCGTTGGGGCAGCAGGCCGAGAAATTCCGTGCGATCCAGATCTTGTGGCTGCCCACGTCGCTGATCAACAGGTCATTGTTCCGCATCAGAGGCTGAAGAATATTAAGAACGCCCGGGATGGTAAAGGCTTCATTGTCCTTCAGGCTATAACTCGCGATATCATCGATGATCTGCTGCCGGACCGGCGCATACCAATCACCGCTGAAATCACATCCGCTCTCACCTAATTTCTTGTTCAATTCTCTTAATGTCGCCGGGATGTCGGCCACGATCTCGATCGCCGGCTGGTAGTGCGTGTACACCTCGGCGGAAGTGAAATCGATATGAATGATCTTTTTATCATTATGCTGATTCCAGGCATCCGGCGCGTATTCCGCGATATCATAACCGATCGTCAGGACCACGTCCGCCCTATCGACGGCATCCATGACGATATCGCGGAAGCCGAAACCGATCGTGAACAACGACTGCGAATAGCTGTCAGGGACCGCCCCCTGCCCCATAAAGGTATGGACGACCGGGATCTTGCATTTTTTGACAAAGGCGCAGAGCTCATCCGACGAAGATTTTCGGACCGCACCATTGCCGGCGATGATGAGAGGATGCCTGGCTTTTTTCAGGAGAAGGACGGCATCTTTAAGGGCCTTATCATCGGGATCGGGCCGGCGGACCTCGACGCGGGGGATCGGCTTGCCCTCCGTGTTCATGACGGCGATATCTTCGGAAATCTCGATATGGGTCGCTCCCGGTTTCTCGCTCTCGGCGATCTTGAAGGCCTTGCGGACGACTTCCGGGATGACGTCGGGACTGGGGATGCTTGAATTCCATTTAGTGACCGGACGAAAAAGATCGACCAAGTTCAGGTACTGATGGCTTTCTTTATGGATGCGCTTTAAGCCGGCCTGGGCTGAAATGGCGACAACTGGGCTCTTATCCAAATTGGCATCAGCCACACCCGTGACCAGATTGGTGGCACCCGGCCCCAATGTCGACAAACAGACACCGGCCTGACCGCTTAACCGACCCCACATGTCAGCCATAAAGGCCGCGCCTTGTTCGTGCCGGGTGGGGATAAATTTGACAGTGGATTTCTCCAGCGAGAACAGAAGGTCCTCCGTTTCTTCGCCGGGGACACCGAAAACATATTTTACACCCTCATTTTCAAGGCACTTCACAAAGAGGTCGGAAGCTTGCATGGGCTATGCCTTTCGGGTTGACGACTGATTCGCATATATTTTTTCCGCGGCCAGCTTGAGATCGACGATCAAAGGCAAATGATCGGAAGCGACTTTATCCAGACTGGTCCGCGAGACGGAGATCGCCTTGACCTGAAACTCGGAAGTGACAAAAATATAGTCGATCTGCGTCAACGGATAATGACCGAACCAGGTGCGGTGCGGACGGTGGCCCGCCAGTATGGCCTGGCTGTCCTTGAGCCGCTGACAGATCTTTTGATAGACGGCCGAACCGGGCAGCGCGTTAAAGTCGCCGCATAAAATGATCGGCCCGGCGCAATCCGGATGGCCAAGCCACTCTTCGTTCAGCAGGGCGTTGATCTGCAACAAACGTTCGCGCGGCCATATGCTCAAATGCGTGTTAATGACGTTGATCTTGGCGCCCTGGAATTCCAGCAGGATCCACATGGCCCCCCGGGGTTCATATCTTTTTTTATCGGCCAGTTTCGGCAATGGCTCCATTTTCATCAGGGCCATGGGATGCTGGCTTAAGATCGCGTTGCCGTATTTTTCATCCCGATAGCGGAAAACCGGATGAAAATGGAATTTCATCTCCAGTTTCCGCGCGATCTTTTCGACCTGGTCCATCCCGCCGGAACGTTTGCGGCCCACATCCAGTTCCTGCAAGGCTATGATATCAGGATTATGACGGGCAATCACGCGCGAAATGCGGTCGGTCAGGATATACCCATCCATGCCCAGACAACCGTGGACATTATAGCTCATTAAACGTAATGAACGCGACGGTATTTCCTGATAGGTTTGCTTGATAGAATGGAACGATTGTTTCTCCAGGAACCGTTGGGCGGCTTCCCGCAAGTCCATGGCCCGCAAATAACTCTTGCCGTGGGTGGAAACCGGCGCATCGACAGGAAGGAGCGCGAAGGCCCGCGTCTCTTCGACGGCCATGGCGGCATGCGCCCCGAATTCTGCCGGAAAACTGATCGATTTCTCCCCTTTGGACCATCCGGCGATTACCCATTCCCCGGCGTCTGGATGATAACACATCCTGACAATGTCCTCTTTCATCTCTTCCAAAAACGGATGATCATGACCAAGCACATCCCCTATCTGGTCGGGGATGACAAAGGTCCCGCGCGGCGTGAAAGCAAGCACTTTGGATAATTCATGACGTATCATGACCAAGGGGAGCTTAAGTTCAAAGACCAATTTGCGGGCATAGTCCTGCAATTCTTCCCGACTTAATTTCTTATCCACATAAATATGGCCCAACGGCCCCATGGCGGTCACAGTGACCTTCACGTTTTCTTCCCCGGAGGGAGACGCTTCCTTCTTGATCTGCTTGTTCTTGGCCGCCAAAAAGCGGGCGCGGGGACTGCTGATATTGGGGTGGCTGGCCACGGCAGCCGGCACAGATTTTACGCCGAAGAGGTCTTTGACCGCTTCTTCAATAGTACGGCCGTATTTGACGAAATAAGGCGTGGTTTTATCCTGTCCGTGATCGGAATACACCCATAGATCATACCCCCGGTAAGGAGAATTATGGATCGCCTTGGCGATACGCCGTATCGCCTTGTCGATACCGCCTAAAGACCAATGCGCGAACTTGGAAGACGGCCCCCGGCAATGGGCTTGTTCATCATAACCCAAGAAATTAAGATGGATGACCGGAAGTCCTCTCGCGATATCCATGGTCACACCCACTACCATCAGTTCACGCAAGAAAACACAGACCAAGACCCGCAGATAAATAGCTTCTAGTTCCTTTAAGAAGAGCCTTCCTTTAAGCGTTCCCCGTATGCATTCGAACACGGCGAGAAAAAATTCGACTATTAACAGGAAGATCATGCGCACAAAAATATCGATGTATAAAATGATCAAGAAGGGGAAGATGAGCGGATTGATGGCGTGCCAGACCCCTTCCCAACCGAGCTTGGCCCAGCAAAAATGCGCCTCGGTCGCCCCGCCGCTGTAGATGTTCGAATAGGAGCTTCCCCCGGTCAAAAGACCGGGGCCGCCTTTTTCCTTCAAGCAAGGCTCGAACTTCTCGACGTATGGAGCATCAAACATTTTGACCGCGACGCCGGTCTTGCGGTCCATGAAGTTAAAGGCGGGAACGCAGCCTTTGATACCGTAGAACAGTTCTCCCTGGACGGAAGGGGTGTTCGCCGGAAGGCCGGAATAAAAAGAATGCAGTGTGTACCGTTCATGCTGAAGCAGACTGCTCAGGAACGGCATCTCTTCTTTCTGGATGGCCCGGTTGAATTGCGTAAGCGCAAACCCGTCTATTTGGACCATGACCAAGCCGGGGTTATGTTCCGGCCGGGTGAGCCGCGGAAGCCGCAACAGTTTTACCGCCCACTCGCTGCGGCTGAAGACCCTCCTCAGATTCCGGAAAAAAACCTGTATTCGACTGATCATAGCTGGGCAGTTTCGGCGGCGCGTTGTTCCTCGGTCCGATGCGCCCCGTTGTTTTTCTGCATCAGGTCATCGACCATCTTCTCGGCATGGAATATCTGGAGCCATTTGGCCTGAGAAAAAATGTATAGAAATGCCCCCACGGCGGCCAAAAGATAAAGTCCGCCGAAGAAGAGCCCCACATACATTTTGGTTTGATCGGTCCAAGGTGTATACAGCAGCAAGGTTGCATGGAAAATAAGAAGCCCGCTCAAGAGAAGAACGAGACAGATCCCGATACCCAGAGCGCTTACAAACAGCAAGCGGAACGTTTCAATGCCTTTAATGTTCATCAGGGACATTTTTATTTTCGCAAGGTCTACGGAGGCTCGCCGGTAAGGTTTGAATCCGTGCGCTACATTCGCAAATAAGAAAACGGCTGTCTTAAAGAATTTATTCATCGTATCTCTTTCTTTTGCGCGGTTGTGAGGAGTATCGTTGATGGGCGCCCAGGATAAAGCCGATCGCGAAGCTCCATAAAGCCACCTGCCCGACGAATTTCCACGGGTCACGGTAAAGCCTCCGCTCTACTTTATCGATAACGGCGCGGGATTTCTCCTGGCCGGTTTGAATGGCGCTTTTGACATTGTAAGCCGATTTAGTCATCTTACCGACCGCGCCGGCAACCATGTCCTCCATGAAAGGAGTGAACTGGGGAGGCTGCTTCAGCTCTCTCTCCTTCTTCTCTTGAGCCTCTTCCAAGAGCCTGAATGCCTTTTCGATCTTTCTGTCGTTATAGAGCATCTGTCCTCCTGCTTAAGGGCTCCAGGACTTACTTAATCCCGTTTGGATGAGCCCATGATAAATCCCAACAGAAGACAGGCGGCTGCGACAGCCCCGACAATGGGCCAAGGATTATCATGAAGCTGGTCATCGGCCGAGGAAACAAACTGCTTAACCCTTTCCTGCCCCTGCTTCAATTTATCCTCCGCATCCTCGGCAAAATGGCGGACTTTTTCTCCGCCCTGCCGGACTTTGCGTTCAGCCTCGGAGGCTAAGTGCCGGGCCTTTTCTTCGCCCTGGCGCGCGGCCGATTCTGCATAATCTTCAAGTCGTTCTTTGGCGGTATTAATGTCTTTTTCTTTCGTATAAGGATTTTGCATTGCACCCTCCTTTTTGCGGTTAACTCGGTAAAATCAATCACATCCACGTATTAAAAACAGGACAAACAGCACAGGTATAGGTACTCCCAATAACCAAAGAATGACCCATCCTATGCGCCCTGCCTGCTCTTTCAAAGTCTTTATCATCTTTCGATCCCCGCGATCCTATGGACTTCATCCGAACTGCCGGCGATCATCGCGCCGGTAGCCTTGGTAAGGTTTTTGATCAATTCCCACTGCGCATGGATCATGCGGGCCGTGCGCGCCCAGGAACTTTCTTCCGAAGAGCGGCGCAAAAAACCATGAACCAGCAAAGAAAAATACGCGTTCAAGGCTTTTTCGGCGCTGATCCTCATGGAAAATCTGCCGGCCGTTTCCTGGCAGGATCTTCTTAGCTTTTTCAACCGTTCCGACGGCTGTTTCTTGATCCATTCGATGGCTGACATAAAATCTTCGACACTTTCATGCGCCAAAAGCCGTCCGTTAGCACCGTCCTTAACAACCTCACGGACGCCCGGCGCGTCCACCGCAACGACCGGTGTTCCTGAGGCCATAGCCTCGGTCAAGACCAGTCCTTGGGTCTCGCTTTGTGAAGCAAACACAAAAACATTCATCGCATGATAGGCATTGATCAGATCTTTTCCCTTAAGGACGCCGGCCAGACGCAAACGTTCTCCGGCCCGGCTCTGTTCCAGAATATCCTGGATGGTTTTTTCCGAGGAGCCTTTCCCGCCCACCAAAAAATGCGCGTCCTGATGTTTCTTGAGAAATTGCGCCACGCACCGTGTCAGGAATTCGAGGTTCTTTTCCGGGGCCAGACGCCCCACGTGCCCGATCACGAATGCATTCTTCGGGATCTTCAGGCGATTGCGGAACGCCCCTCCGCCCCCATATTTGAATTTTTCAGCATAGATGCCCGTCGGTATGACCTCAATGGGGCTTTGCACGCCGCGTTCGATCATCATTTCGCGGACGCTTTCACTGGGCGCAAAAACCTTATCGGCTAGATTCGCGTAACCGGTGGAAAGTTCGATGACAAAACGCTTCAAGGCCTCTTCATTGCCGGGAACATAATGGACATTCTCTTCATAGAGCGTATGGTGCGTAAAGACCAGCGGGACATTGAACTTGGAAGCGATCCGTAAGGCCGTATCGCCGATAAAGAACGGATGGTGGGAATGCACGATGTCCGGCCGGAAGCCGTGCAGGGCCTCGGCCAAGAGGGCCGGGATCGGCAGCTGGACGGAAAAATCGGAACCGTTGAATTTTTGGACCGCGGGGATGCGTATGACATCTTTTTCCGGTTTCATCCCCTGATAGGTCGGCGCGACGATGATCACGCGATGACCGCGGCTCCGGAATTCACGCGCAAACATCTCGACGGATTTTTCCAGCCCGCCCACCAGCGGCTTATATGTGTTTGTCGTCATCAATATTTTCATAGTCTTTCATTCTATTGGATAATGGCGTTCGATCTCATCCTTACCGTATTGACATTGTCTTTAATGACCTGGCGCGGGTAGCCCGGAAGGTCGATCTCCACGACCGGCGGCTCACCGTACCATTGCCCGTCCCATGAAACGCGGACGAATTCATCCACTTTAATGGAGACACTGACTTTGCCGAAAACGGTCAGGGTCGGGCCGAAAAACAATGCCTCCCCTTCCTTGATCCATTTTTCCGGAATGCCTGAACACAAGATCAGCGTTCTATTGTTTTCTTCTTCCCGGACGAACATGTTGCGCATCATAAGCACCCATTCGGCCGCCGCCCAGATATGCTGACCATCGCCCATACAGCCCCCCTTCGTCAAAGGATGAATGGCCTCCGGCCACTGCCCCGTGGGGCTTGCCAGATCGGCGATAAATTTCACGATGTCATAGAATCTTTCGTCTCCCGCACGCAACATGACCTGGGCCACATGCAGCGAGAGATAGGTATTAATGCCCGAATGACTGATCTCATGATAAAAGGCGCCGTCGAGAAAATATTTGCGCACGAGAAATTCGACCGTCTGCATGGTACGCTTGTCCTCCGCCGACCATAATTGCAGCGGATAACTGGCTGCCAGCGAACCGATCGCGCCGCCGTCCATCCGGCGGTAAGGTGAGGCCGGCACGCCCATGTATTTTAAACGCTTTTGTACGGCCGCCAGACTCTCTTCGATCGAATGCATGAGATCGTCCGCTCCTTCTCGGAATTTCTTGGAAAGGTCCGGGCTTTCCTGGGCCGCCAACGTCGAGGCTGCCCGCAGGCCGGCCGCGCACCAAAAATTGTCCCAATAATAAAAATCGCTCGGCCCGAAGTGTTCCGCACTGAAACCGGACGGCATCAGACCTGAGTGCAATTCCTTATGTTTAGAAGGCAGCCGTTTCCACTGTATCCAGCGGGCGGCGTGATAGACACTGGAGAGCCATTCATGTTTAATTTTCGTATTGGTCATTGCCGCAAAACGCTGCAAGATCCAGATCGCCTGCCCGTTAGAATCCCACTCCCCGTCCTGGGACATGAAATAGCCGGTCGCCCTTTGATGGCGGGGAAAATGATCAAGGATCTTCTCCATGTTCTTTAAAAGCCCGGTGGCGATCATGGCATAGAGGATAAAGGCCGTGTCGCGGAACCAAAAACGTTTATACGTGAACGGGCCGGCATAGACCTCTTCGGGAGTATGCAGGATGAGAGTCTTTAGAGCCGCTTTATACAAAGATTCAAATTTTTCATCAGGGATCTTTAGACGGCACTGCGTCTCCAGATGATCGGACCAAGGCGCGTAAGAACCTAGCCTCGCCTTGACCAACGGGATCTTGACGGTAATTTCTTTGGGTTGATGGGGTTCAAGCCTGTACAGAGCGGCCGCGCTGGCCATCCCGACAGAGCAGGAGACCGCCTCTTTATCCGGCACATGTTCAAAAGCATTGAAGGAAAGGATGCGGCTGTAAATATCCCCAGAACTGTAATTGGAGAAAAGATAACAAAACGGATTTTCACTCAAGTTCACCCGCTGTTTTTCGTTGATCGTCCAGCCCGGCGCTTCGGAAAGCCGTTCGATCGAGTGAATGAAACTTACCCCTTCGGGATTATACGGACGAGGGCAAACGGCCAGCCATCCCTTGGATGGCGAAACGGCCCGGTAAATGATCTCGCAAACAGGGATGTCATTCTCCACTTTGACCTCCGAACGAGAGTGGAGGATCAAAGAGCCCAGCTGGGCATAGGTCAGGACGGCCAGTGTATTGTACAGATCAAGCCCCTGTTCGATCTCGAAAACGCGGGACGGCAGGAGGCTGAAATTCTCGCCCACAATCCATGCATCCATGGACCATCCGTCGTAAAATGGGGTCACCAGCCCATGCGGATCAACGATCGGAAAATTGGGAAAGTCCGGCACACCGATCGCCGTCCAGTTGCGGTGTGTCAGATTGATATGCGTGAGACTGAAGGCCCGCGGGATAAAGGCTTTGTCCATAGGGTTGAACTGGCGCTCCACCCACATGGGCCAGACCCAGTCCAGATTGTGTTGAATGGCCTGACTGTTGATCAACCCCCGGGCATGAAGGACGGCACCGGAACGCAGCAATTCCGTCGGGACCCAGACCTCCGAAGGCTGCGAAAACCGCTGTAAGTGCGAGAAGATAACAGTGGGGTCCAAAAAACCCTGAGCACGCGCCAAGCGTTTTAAGATAAAACTCCAGAATGAAGATCTATTGAAGACCATCGCATCCTTTCCGATAAGAAAAACCGTATTAAGCGGGCGGGACTCTTTTTCCGAAGAGCAGAGAGACAATAAAAAGGATCAAGAAAACGCCGAACAGGATCTTGGCGATCTCCGTAGCTGTTCCCGCGATCCCCCCAAAACCCAAAACAGCGGCAATAATGGCAATAACAAGAAATGTGATAGACCAACTTAACATATTCACCTCCCGGGTTTTCCAGATCGGTCCTTGAACGGCGTCTTTGCGACTAAATATTCTTTTCCACGGCGCTCTCTATGTTCTCGCCCGTGTTCTCAATATCCTGCCCCGCGCCCTTGACCGTCTCGCAACCGGCCAAAAGGGCAATAAAAACGCTTCCAATCAAGAGAATAAGAATTCGATTTTTCATGGGATTTCCTTATTTCAATACGGTTCTATACAGGATGCGTCACGGCCGGCTTATATTTTTCCAGCGGTCCTTCCACCATTTCCTGTATTTCTTTTTAACGGCGGACCAAGCCGCTTTATTGCATACTTGGGCTAAGGAATCATTGTCCTTGGAGAAGCTGCCGGAGTTCTGCTCCCACGCGTGGTCGAAAGCTTCCTTATATATTTCCTGCGCCTGCTCCGGAAGGGAAACACCAGCTGAGGTCTTGACCATTTCCCCGCTCCTTTCTTTTACGAATAAGATTTAACGATCTCTTCACGAAGGACGCGCTCGGCTTCCAGCCAGTTATCCAGCGCATCCCCTCCTTTTTCCTGATAGATCTGATAGGCACGGCTTTGGATCAGGTCCTGGTCCACAAGCACTTCCTCTGCTTTTTCCTTTTCCGTTAACTGAAATCCGATAGGTTCTTTGACGGAAGATTTCCTCTTGCCTGCCGTTCTTTTGGAATTCACTTTCTTAACCATAATCCTCTCCAAATGTAATTTTGATCTAGGCCAGGCTTTCTTCTTTTACCGGCAGATTGATAAAACTTTCCGCCAGCCGGTTCAAACGCGCGTCGATCTCCCGCTCTTCCTGGAGCGCCTCTCCCAACAGCTCCTGGATCTGCTGATGCCCCAGAAGCGACGCATGGCTCCGGGCGGTACCGTAACCGGCAATCTCGTAGTGTCCGACGCGCTGGACAGCATCGATAAGGGCCGCGTCCCTCGCCGCCGAACGGGGCGTTTCTTTCACGATCTCTTCGCTTCTTTTAATAAGGCTTTTCATGGCCTCGCAATTCACATGCATGGGTTTTTGTCCTAAATTCCGGAAAATCGCTTCTAGCCGGTTCACATGGGAACGGGTCATTTCCAATTGTTCCTGCATGGCTTCCTTTAATTCCGGCGTCGATGTGGCCTGGGTCATCCGCGGGAGCGCCCGGACCAGCTGGGTCTCGGCGTTGAGCAGGTCCCCCAATTCTTCCAAAAGCAGACTGTCCAGAGAACTCAATTTCTTCGTCATCTTCATGATTTAGCTCCTTCGCTATTAGGCGGGAATCATGACCGGCAACGGCTGGGGCCGGCCCTTTTATTCAAAATCTTCCGTTTCGATCTTTATCATCGGCTCGCCGCAGCATTGCCTGGGGACGTAGGCGGTGGCGCCGCAGCATTCGCATTCGTATTGAGCTTGCCTGGGGATCTTGGTTTTTTGTTTGGTCATAAGGGATCACCTCCTTTTTCGAAGATAAATTAACAGATAACATATTAAGAGGAGATTAAAATTAGATTAATTCTCCGCTCAGGGAAATTTTTAGCGGAAAAAATCCGGCCAAGATTAATTTTTTCTTAATGTTGCTTTAATGTGGGTTTTGTTAAGGTAACGGTGAAAAATAACCTTAATTTTTGTTGAGCCAAAAGGAGGGGGGTTATGGAACAAGAAAAGAAATGGAAGACAAAGTACGCGGCATTAGGTATTTTTATCGGTTTGGTTTTGGGGTGGCAGCTTCTTGCCAACCAGGGAGTTGAGAGCGCGGATGCGAAGAAGATCATGGAGACCGCGGATTCCGGTGAGATCGTCACTTTGGCCATGGCGCAGAGAGAGAACCAGGACCAAAGTGAAGAAGCCATAACCACCTCTGAGGAGGAGCTGATCGAAGAGCCCGCTCCCATGGCTGATGAGCCGGCCCCTACATTTGATGAAGCGGCCCCGGCAGCGGATGAAACGGCCCCCACTGATCTTGAGGATATCCAACCGATGGGAGAAGAAGTCACAGAACCTTACGTCGAGGATATGGATGAAAACTCAAATCAGCCTTTTGGCGGATCGGATACAATGCCCGCCGAAACAGATGCGCCTGAAGATCTGTCTCCGCAATCGACAAACGCGCTGGATGCCAACCGCGCCTATATGGAATAACTCTTTACGTGGAGTTTCCAGGGCTTTGAGCCTTGGTCCTTCCACTTTGCTTCGTCAGGTGAATCCTGATGAAGATTTCCTTCATCGACATATCATTCCTGCTCTAAGCGAGGAATGAATGCGAATGAAGGTAAAGGGACGGTTCAAAAAACGAACCGTCCCTTTTCCTTTAAATGCCTATCTTAATTTATCGCAGATATTTTGCTTTCAGGTCTTCCACTTCGGCGGGAGAAAAACTTTTGACCAATTCGAGATTGCTGTCATAGACCATGAACTGCCCGTCCGGCCGCAGGGCCGTTATATAGAGAACCTGCCCATCGCCGTCCTTGGCGTAGACCATGTTGTCCACCCTTTCGAAAATAATGGTGGAATCGCCTTGGCCGGTACTGGAGGCGATCCGCAGTTGCTGGTCCTGCGGATTGAAAGCAAGAAGGGCTTCATCCTTGCCGTCTTTCACCTGGACCGTTTCCATAACCGGATTTTCACCGGTCCAGAATTCGATCGAATTGAACACAATAGCATCGGCAAAAGTACTGATCCCATAAATAGGAAGAAGCGTACAGATCAAAAAACCGATCTCATCTCCCCATTTGTCCGGGTTCGAACGGTGCCAATTATAGACCTTCTTGGTCAGGGCGAAGGACCCCGTACACCCCGTGGTGAAAAAACATAACATGACAGCAATGACGATAAATCTTTTCATGATTCCCCTCCTTGCCCGCCGTGGCGGGGCTTATACTGTTGACCTGCGGTTGACGGTTGTTTTACGTTGCCAGGGAATCTATCAAATAAAAAAGACAGCCCCGCCAAACCAGGACTGTCTATCGATATTTTTTGCCGCCTGCAATCGAGCGGCAACGCGTTTAATTATAAGCGACACGAGCGGAAAAGCAAGATGAATTTTTTGCAAAATAAAAGAGGACAGCCGTTTTTGTCAGCTGCCCTCTTTTAGGTACATACATGAGGCATCACTTTGTTTCCTCCCTTTAAAACCGCCGGCGGATATTTTGATTTGCCTCATTTGACCGGCTGGGTTTTGTCTGCTGAAGATACTCAGCAATGACCGAGCGGATATCGCTCGTCTGAGCGCCGAATTCCTTGGCCGCCCCGACGATCTCGGCGCAGTCTTCGTACGACTCTTTCTCAAGCGCCTCCCGTAAATACAACAGGGCGGTCAGCTTGAGAGGCTCATCCGCGTTGAGCACGGCATCATTTTCGCGGATAACCAGGCTGTTCTGCATCTTGCTCCCTCCTTTCCAATAAAAAACCCCGCTTCCTTTCGCAAGAAGCGGGG
>CAZCLW010000032.1:0-23254 GCA_964499685.1 uncultured Planctomycetales bacterium | reverse complement strand
AACGGATCTGCCGTCTCCCCATCCGGTAATAACCGTTACACGTAAAGGTCGTGAGAGTATCTATGAGGGCGTTCGTCAGTGCGGCAAAGGCGACGGGAAGCTTGAAGACCGATCCCGGCGGATATAACCCCTTGATGGCGCGATTAAGCATGGGCGACTCAGAATCGGAAAGCAGGCCGCTGATCTTTTTGCTTTCTTTTGCGCTTGAAAAAACATTCGGATCGTAGGATGGTGAGCTCACCATACTGAGGACCTCTCCGGTGTCCCTGTCCATAATAATGACCGCGCCGGTCGCGCCCTGCAGAGATTCTTTGGCGATCTGCTGGATGCGGCTGTCGATGGTCAACTCGACGTCCTTGCCGCTTTCAGGCTCTTTGATCCCAAGAATGCGAACCTGCTGCCCGCGGCTGTTGACCTCGACCTGAAGTCCTCCGGGTTGTCCTTGCAGATGCTGATCATAGGTTTCTTCCACCCCGCTGTAACCCGTAATGCCCTCAACGCTATATCCGTAACTTTTCATCTTCTGGATCTGGGACGGGCTGGCCTTGCTGACGTAACCCAAGACATGACTGCCCACATCGTTGAAAGGGTAAAAACGGCGGTATGTTTCCTGAATCAAGAGACTGGGGAAACGAAAACGGTTCTCCTCCAGGAGAAAGACCTCTTCGCGGGAAATGTCCTCGGCGATGACGACCGGCGCGAAGGGTGCGGTTCTTTTTTGATTGAAGCGTTGCAAGAGCTCCGACGGCTCGACCTGAAGAACGCGGCTTAAGAAAGCGAACAATTCTTCGCGGTTGGCGATTTCCTGCGGGGTGATCACAAGGTCGAACGACATCCGGCTGTCGGCCAAGACAACACCGTTGCGGTCAATGATGCGTCCGCGCTTGGCTTCATACGGAATGACCCGGATACGGTTGTTACTGCTGAGCCGGTGATAATAACTTCCCCGGATGACCTGGGTATCGATCAATCCGAAGATGATCGCCAGGAAACCAAAAATGACAAGCAGTCTGAATATTTTGATGCGCATAGAGAACGGAATTTTATAGAGTGAATTTCAGCACAAAATCCTTTAATTTGGGAAAAACATACACGGCGGCGACCGCCGTTATCCATACTTCCGGCAGGACGACATACGCCAGTACCTGCGAAAATTCAATGGATGTATAAAAGACATTGATGACGTATTGCACCAGGATGTTGACAACGGTGAGGATGATGACGATCTGGATACGGGACGTGCTCGAACTTAAATAATAAAAATGTTTCCGCAGGAAGGTCGTTATATAAACACAGACAATGAAAGAAAGTATGTTCAGACCGAAAAAACTGGCGCTGAAACTGTCCTTTAAAATACCCGAGAGCACGGCGGTCACCACGCCATAGCGCGTTCCCCAATAAAAATTAAAGAACACGATCAGGACAATGGAAAAGTTCGGCTTGAACCATCTTCCCAGAAAATTATACAAAACGTATTCGGCCGCAAAGAAGGCAAGCACCAAAAACGCGATGGTCAGTGTCTTTCTCATTTTTGTATGACCAGGACCTCTTCCAATTTGGAGAGACTGACGGCCGGCTTGACGATGAATTCCAATCCTTCCGCGCTGTTGGGATCGCCGCGAACGCCGATGATCTCTCCGATCAGCAGCCCCTCCGGAAAGGAAGAGCTGAGCTTTGAAGTGATAACCTTTTCCCGAAGCTGGGCCTCGACGGAATCCGACAGATACCGCAGGCGGCAGACCCCCTGCAAGGTCCCGGAGATCAGCCCGCTCTCCCGCGAGGTCTGCAGGATGGCCGGAACGCTGAACTGCGGATCGGTCAGGACAATGACCCGGCTGTGTGTATCGCCGACCTCAGCCACTTTTCCGACGACACCGGCGGCGGTGACGACCGGCATCCCCACGGTGATCCCATGGTCGGAACCGCGGTCGATCACGAAGGAGGTGTTCCAATTCGTCGGGTCGCGGCCGATGACATTGGCCGGCACCGACGAGTAGATCAACTTACGCTTAAAATCCAAAAGTTTTTCGAACCGCGTGTTCTCCCGCAATATCTCTTCGGTCCCGGCCAAGCGCGATCTTAAGGTGTCCACTTCCCGGCGCAGACGCACATATTCGTTATAGATGCGATGATAAAAAAGGATCTTCTTGAATTCCTTGACAGGGACGGAGATGATCTTGAACGGCAGATCGGCCCAGCCCACTATGCCCAGTTTAAACGAGCTGAAGGTCTGCGAGCGGAGCAAGATGAACGAAAGCGGAATGATTAAAAGGGCAAGATAAACTAATGGCTTTTGAAATTTTCGCGACACACGACTTTCGGTGATTCAGTTGGTTTTAGAAGTCTAACTTTGTCGATACGACCAATCGTCGACGCAAGTGGGCAGGCATGTTCAGTGTTTGGCCGGTTCCGAGCGCAACCGCGGTCAACGGATCATCGGCGACATGGACCGGCAGGCCAGTTTCCTCCGCAATACGACGATCAATCCCCCGTAAAAGAGATCCGCCGCCGGCCATGACAATACCGCGGTCGATGAGGTCCGCGGCCAATTCCGGAGGCGTGTTCTCCAAGGTCATTTTGGCGCCGTCCACAATAGCCTGGATCGGGCCCTGTAACGCTTCGCGAATTTCCACCGACGTAATGGCAATCGTCTTGGGCAGACCCGAGATGAGATCGCGACCGCGCACATCCATCGTCAATTCTTCTTCGAGGGGATAAGCGGAACCGATACGGATCTTGATCTCTTCCGCTGTACGCTCTCCGATCATCAGATTATAGGTCTTCTTCATGTACTCGATGATGGCCGTATCCATTTCATCGCCGGCGACCCGCAACGAACGCGAATACACCAAACCGCCCAAAGAAATGACCGCAAAATCCGTTGTGCCGCCGCCAATATCAATGATCATATTGCCCGCGGCCTCTTCGACGGGAAGGCCCACTCCGACAGCTGCCGCTTTCGGTTCTTCGATCAACTCGACGGAACGCGCTCCGGCCCGCTCGGCGGAATCACGCACCGCGCGTTTTTCGACTGCGGTGATCCCGCAGGGAATGGCGATGACCATGGCCGGACGCACCAAAACCTGGCGTTTATGCACTTTTTTGATGAAATATTTGAGCATCGCCTCGGTCACTTCAAAATCCGAGATGACACCATTCTTCATAGGACGGGTGGCGATGATATTGCCCGGGGTACGGCCCAGCATCTTCTTGGCTTCCTCACCTACCGCCACAACGCGGTTGGTGTCCTTTTCAATAGCTACGACCGAAGGCTCACACAGAACGACCCCCTCGCCTTTGACGTAGACCAAAGTCGTGGCCGTCCCTAAATCGATACCTATGTCATTGGAGAAAAGACCGAGAATGTAGTTGAGGGTAGACTTCGCAAACCGAATAATTTTTTGCAACATCCGTAGTCCTTGGAAGAGAGTTACTTATATATATAATTAATTGTGCTTATCTTATATAAAAAGAAAACAAGTGTCAAACTCTATTTAGCTTTTTTGACTTTCGCGCCCAGTTTTTTAAAATCAGCCGCAAACTTTGGATAAGATTTGGCGGTACATTCTATATCTTTAATCTCCGCACCGATTTTTGCGCCTAATACACAAAACGCCATAGCCAGGCGATGATCATTATGCGGGTCAAAACTAACGCCTTTCTTGTACTCGTTCTGCGGATGGATGATAAGCTCATTACGGGTTTCATCGATCCTCGCACCGGTACGCAGCAGTTGTTCGCGAAGATCGCTGATGCGGTCCGATTCTTTGGCGCGGACATGCTCAATGTCGTAGAGCCTCACTTTTTTGTCGGCAAAAAGCGCCAGAACGGTCGTAACCGGCACAAGGTCAGGGCAGTCCTTGAGCGAGAATTCCCCGCCGCGGATGGTACAAGGGCCCTTGACCTCGATCCGGTCATCCGATTTCTTGAAATCAATGCCCATGCGCCGGAACAGTTCCAGAACAGCGCCGTCAGCCTGAATAAAATCATCCTTCAGGTGACCGGTCAAAACGATGTCCGAGGGCACAAGCGCGGCCGCGGCCATGTGAAACGCCGCCAAGCCATAGTCCGCCGGGACTGCAAAATCCCCCAATCCTTTGAATGTCTGATTCCCCGGTATGTGGAATACCCGCTCGGAAGGCCTTTCGATAACGATCCCCGCCTTCTCCAGCATCTGCGTGGTCATCTGGATATAATCCGTCGAGACCATCTTGGGACCGGTCACTTCCAGAACCGTATCTTCTTTTAAACGCGGGCAGGCGATCAAAAGGGCTGAAATGAACTGCGAGCTCAGCGAGCCGTCGATCTTGATGTGGCCGCCTTTCATCTTGCCGCCGCGCAGCTGGATGGGTACCGCATGATCCTGTCCTTGTCCGCGGACATTCACGTTCATCTGCTGGAGCGTTTCGATCAGCGGGCGGTTCGGCCGGCCGCGCAGCGTCCCTCTTCCGTCGATGACGAAATAATCGTCGTATAAGGACAAAACCGGCAAGAGCAAACGCAGGACGGTACCGGACTCTCCGACATTAAAATCGGTTAAAAGCGGCGGGAGCTTTCCGGCGGTCACGCGGCAGATGTTCGTTTTCAGCCATCGGTGGCCAGCGCCCAGTGATGTGGAGACCTTCCTGGCTACTTCGGCATCATCGCAGTCCGAAGGATCATAGATCGTCGAGACGCCCCCACAGGTAGCGATCAGAAAAGCGCGGATAGAATAAGATTTGGACGCGGGAAGTTTAATCTGCCCCTGCAGTTTCTTGGCAGGAGAAACGGTAAGCTTCATTGTTTTCGGATGACCCGGTCGTTTTTACTGACGCCTTTGGCGGATAAAGGTGGGATAAAATCTGCGGCCGACATTTCGGATTGCACGCGGTTGACCTGGACATCGCCGAGATATTCTTCTCCGCGATAGATGGACATGACCGTTCCGGCGGAGACGCCGTCTTTTTCTCCCAGGTCTACAATAACGAACTCGTTGTCATTGTCTACGGTCAGGATGCGGCCTTCCCCGCTCTCTTCGGACCTGACGACGATCGGTTCCAGATCGACATTTTCACCTTCAGCGGCGGGGGGAACACCGGAAACGCCGGGAACGGCCTGGCTCTCCAACTGCTTGACTTTTTCCTGTAACTGAACGCTCAGGGTTTCGAACTCCTGACGGCGATTCTTTTCTTCTGTCAAACTCGCTTCCAAAGTCTTCAAACGCTCTTGGGATTCCGTCAATTGTCGGTTAAGTTCCTGCCGGATCTGGTCCTTTCCGGCTGACTCGGTCTGAAGGGAATCCCGCAATTTACTGACCTCGCTTTTTAACTCCTCGCGCAGGCCCTTCTCCAGCTCCAGGTCATCCAGCAGGCTATTGATGCGCTCATCCGCTTCTTTGTTATTTTCCTGCAGCAGAGCGACTTGTTTTTTTGCCTGTTCCAATTCCGCCTGAAGGGAAGCTTCACGGGTCTTAAAGACCTGTAGATCAGCTTCCGCGTCCTTACGGAATTCGCGTTCTTTTTGGAATAAAAATATGGAAATAGCCGTCGAAGAAATCAACAGGATGGTGAAAATGACCAAGAAAACGGTCATGACTTTTCCAAAATTATCCTTCATGCTATACACTCTCCTTACGAAAGGATTTCGATCGCTTTTTTACGTGTATTTGGATTAAAAAATATTATATTCCAATTCGCCGATAAGTAAAGATTCTTGTCAGAATTTTCTTAAATATCTGCAGCGGAAAGGAATTCTGGGGGAGTATGGACGGAGAACTCAATGTACTGCTTGGTCCTCGGATGTAAAAAACCGATGGCCTGGGCATGAAGGGCAAGCCGCGGAAAAGTGTGACGCTTCCCGTATTTCGTGTCGCCCAAAATAGGATGCCCGAGATACGCCATATGGACCCGCAGTTGATGCGTCCTTCCGGTCTTAGGGAACAAGGCCACAAGGCTGCGGCTCTTGAAGCGTTTCAGCGTGCGGTAATAAGTCTGCGCTTCTTTTGCGTCGTCCTCGAAAGAAATACGCTTGCGGTCATAGTAGCGCCGGTCGCGGCCTAGGGCGGCATCCACCACTCCCTCATCGAATTGAACGACCCCTTCGACGATGGCCAGATATTTCTTGAAGACCTGGCGGCTCTGAAATTGTTCGGAAAGATGCGCGTGGGTTTTATTGTCCTTGGCGACCAGGACAAGGCCCGAAGTTTCGCGGTCAAGGCGGTGCACGATACCGGGCCGTGTTTCTTCGTCGACCGTCGATAATTTCCGGCAGTGATGGAGCAGGGCGTTGACCAGCGTTCCCGACGGGTTGGCGGCGTTGGCCGGATGCACCAGAAGCCCGGCCGGCTTGTTCACCAGCAGGAGGCAATCATCCTCATAAACGATGTCGAGCGGGATATCCTCGGCCTTCAGAGACTGGCGGGAGACAATCTTAAAGTCCTCGACGGTCACTTCATCGCCGGGGGACAATTTATAATGCGCCTTGACCTTCTTCTGGTTGACGCAGACCTGGCCCGCGGCGATGAGCTTCTGGGCGAACGTCCGCGAAGGGACCTCCGTAAGATGCTCGGTCAGGAACACATCCAGGCGTACTTGGCTATTTTCGGGATCGACTTTGAAGGTGCGTGTGGGCATACCAGGCAACAGCGATAATGACCAAACATATCCATTGAAAGATGCTTAATTGCAACCAGAGGGCATTGTGATCGGCGCGGAAAAACTCGACGACAAACCGTAACGACGCCGCCAAGGCAAGATACAAAAGAAATACCTGGCCGTCTATTTTCAGGAACTTTTGATATCTTTTTAAGACCAAGAATATAATGAACAGCCCAAAAGAATCATAGAGCTGCGTGGGGTACAATACCGCGTCGTGGACGGGAAAATACAATCCCCCCGTCGCACAAACCTTTCCGTAACAGCAACCGTTGAAAAAACAGCCGATCCGGCCGATCGCCTGACCGAGCGCGGCATAGGGCGCCACAAGGTCCAGAAATTTTCCCAGCGGCCATTTATTTTTACGGATATAAAAAATCCCGACGATCGAGCCCATTATCAGGCTCCCCTGCCAGGCCAGTCCGCCCTTCTGTACCATGATCAATTCCGAAGGGTGATCAACAAAATAGCCAAAATTCAGAATGATATAGAACAGCCGTGCGCCGGCGATGCCGGCCAAGACCGTCCAGAATATGAAATCATAGATCTTTTCCCGAGCAATGCCCAGCGAACGGGCGTCGCGGCTCAAGCCAACGGTGGCGACAACAATGGCTACAGCCAGCAGGATACCGAAGGAATAAACGGTAAAAGGCCCTATTTGGAAGATAGCAGGATGCATTTGACGGCTATGATGGTCGCGCCGATCGTAATCGCGCTGTCGGCAATATTAAAGACGGGCCAGATGCGAAAATCCAGGAAATCGATGACATATCCGTAGGCGATCCTGTCGATCAGGTTACCGATCGCCCCGCCCAGGATGAGGGAAAAACCCACCAGATAAGTCCGGCTCAACTCCTTGTTATTGCGGTAATAAAAAATATTAAAGATAAGCAAGATGATCGCGATAATGGGGATGATGATAAAGACAATGCCGCGGTCCTTGAACAATCCGAAGGCGATCCCCGTGTTATGCACGAGGGTCATGTGAAACACGTTGCGGATGACCGGGAGCGTTTCTCCCAGGTCGAGCAGGTTGGAAAAAAAGATCTTGGTTATACGGTCGGCTAGAATGATCAGAATGACGGTGCAGAGGGTCAAAAATATATCAATCTGCGAACGTGTCAAACCTTTCATGGCCGGGAATCGCTTTAGGCTGGTTATGTCGTTCAAAAAGGACGCTGACCTTTTTGCTCGATCTGCTCTTGGCACTTCATGCAATACTCGGTATAAGGAATGGCTTTCAGGCGGGCCTGGGCAATAGACTTTTTGCACCCCAAACAAATCCCGTAAGTGTGCTCATGGATCCGCTTAAGGGCTGAATCCACCCGCTGCAGAAGCTCTCTGTCATTGGAGGCCAGGCCCAGATTGAACTCGCGGTCATACATATCGGTGGCCACATCCGCCATATGCAGGGCATGACTGGAAACATCCACGGAAGTATCTTTGGCCGCACCCGACTCAGCCTTGGTCATGTTTTTGATATCATGGACGATATCATCCTTTATCTTCATAAGCAGCTTCTTGAAGCCTTCGGTCTGTTTTTTATCTAATTTCCTGTCTGGCATGATACTGTGCTCTCCTTTTACGTGTTAATCCCACACTATTCTAGTCAAAAAATCAGGGTTGACCAGCGCGATTTAAAATTTCGCGGACCGTCCCCGCGCAGCGGCTGCAGAGCGTCGGATGTTCGGGATCTGCGCCCAATGTCCGGTAATTCCAGCAACGGCTGCATTTTTCGCCTTCGGCCTTCTCGATCTGCACTTGGGTTTTGGCAAAATTCTCGCTCAACCCCTGGGTGACTTGATCGGCGCGGACGATCTCTACCTGCGAAACAATGAACACCGCCGGCAGATCGTCTTTAAGCTTGGTCAGATATTCTAGATCGCGCGGACTGGCTGTCCTGAAAATGACTTTGGTCTCAAGCGAGCCGCCGATCTGGCCGGCGCGCCTTTTTTCTTCAATGGCCTTCAGCACATACGGCCGGAGTTCAAACAGCAATTGAAATTTATCATGGATCGCCTGATTATGCCAGGATTTAAGCGGCTCCAGCCATTCCAAAAGATGGACATTTTCAACGGATTGTAGCTGCTTGGATTTGGGCATGGCCGCATAAACTTCATCGGCCGTAAAGGTAAGGATCGGCGCGGTCAAACGGGCCAAATGATCCAGAAGATAATAAAGAACGGTCTGAGCAGAACGGCGTTGCAGCGAATTGAACGGTGCAGTATACAGCCGATCTTTTAGGATGTCAAGGTAAAAGCTCGACAGATCCTCGTTACAAAACGCGTAAATCGCTTTATAGACCTGGGCGAACTCATAGTTATTATAATTCTCTTTTACATCAGCGCTTGTGGCCGCCAAACGCTCCAGAGCCCACTGGTCTATTTCCAATAATTCGCCGTAAACCACTTGATCGGCGTCAGGGTTATAATCAAATAAGTTCCCCAACAGATATCTCATGGTGTTGCGGATCTTGCGGTAAGCATCCACGGCGCGGTCCAGGATCTCCTTGGACAGGCGCACATCGTCATTATAATTGCTCGAAGCGACCCATAAGCGCAAGATATCCGCCCCGTTATTTTTGATGACATCCTGCGGCGCGATGACATTGCCGAGCGATTTCGACATCTTCCTTCCCTGTCCATCAACGACAAAGCCATGGGTCAGAACACTTTTAAAAGGCGCCTTTCCTTCGAGCGCCACACCTGGAATAAGCGAAGACTGGAACCATCCGCGGTGCTGATCGGAGCCTTCCAGGTACATATCGAGCGGCGGTTCTTGGCCGAGCATGGGTCGGGCGACTGCCTGATGCGACACGCCGGAATCGAACCAAACATCAAGGATGTCGAAAGTTTTTTGGAAATTAGAATTTTTGCACTGCGGGCAACTGAACCCTTTCGGAATAAAATCTTCGACGGGCTTGATGAACCACGCGTCGGAACCTTCCTTGCGGGCGATATCGGCATAGCGCTCGATGACTTCCGGGAACAATTTATGCTCTCCATCGCAACCCTTGCACGCCAAGGCCGGGATCGGAACACCCCAATGACGCTGACGCGAAAGACACCAATCCGGACGCAGCGTCACCATCGCCAGGATCCTTTCCTGGCCGGCTTCCGGGATCCAGCGGACATCCTTTTTGATGATGTTCTGTAATTGCTTGCGCAGATCTTTGTGGTCGATGCTCATGAACCATTGTTTGGTCGCGCGGAAAATAATGGGCTTTTTGCAGCGCCAGCAGTGTGGATAGGAATGCTGGATATCTTCCCGGGCAAACAACATGCCGCGCTCTTTTAATTCGGCGATGATCTGCTCGTTGGCCTTCAGGACATGCTGGCCTTCATATTTGCCCGCTTCCTTGGTATAAACACCGCGGTCATTGACCGGCATAAGCACGGGTAATTTATATTTTTGGCCGGTCAAAAAGTCGTCCTGGCCGTGGCCCGGCGCAGTGTGCACCAACCCCGTGCCGTCTTCTTTGGTCACATAGTCGGCGGTGACCACTTCACCTTGTATGATGCCGAACGGATGAGCGTAACGAATCTTGGCGGACCTCAATACTTCTCCTTTTTCTTCTTTAAGGACTTTGAAATCGGAAATCCCATTCTTCGCCAAAACTTTTTCTGCCAAAGAACTTTCGATAATCAAGACTTCTTTCCCTATGTCGATAAATTTGTAAGAAAAATTCGGATGTGCAGCGACCGCCACATTGGCCAACAGCGTCCAAGGCGTTGTGGTCCAAATTAACAAATAAACATCTTTTCCATTAACGACCGCAGGGTTCTCTACCTTAAATTTCACATACACCGACGGAGATGTATGGTTTTCATACTCCACTTCCGCCTCGGCCAAGGCGGTCTCGCAGCTAAAGCACCAGTTGACCGGTTTTAGCCCGCGGTAAACAAAACCTTTTTTGGCAAGTTCCGCAAAAGATTTTAAGATCCAATATTCATACTCCGGCGACAATGTAAGATACGGCTTGTCCCAGTCACCGAACACGCCGAGCCGTTTGAACTCCTCGCGCTGGATGCCGACGTATTTCATCGCATACTCATGCGCTTTCTTACGGAAATCGACCGGATCGACCTCGGACTTACTCTTTTTTAATTCTTTAAACAGCTGATGCTCGATGGGCAGACCATGGCAGTCCCAGCCGGGGATATAATGGCTGTCAAAACCCTGCATGGTCTTCATCTTGACGATAAAATCCTTGAGGATCTTATTGAGGGCATGGCCGATGTGGATATTGCCATTGGCGTACGGCGGCCCGTCGTGGAGAATGAAGCGCTTCTTCCCCTTCGACTTGGCACGGATCTTCTCATAAAGCCCGTGCTTGGCCCATTCTTTGAGCATGTTCGGCTCTTTTTCGGCCAAACCGGCTTTCATGGAAAAATTCGTTTGCGGTAAATTAACGGTCTTTTGATAATCCATTTTATTTAATGTACTTTCCGATGATCGGCTGGAGTTCCCACTTGCGGTGCTCAGGGATGAGCTTGGGATCGGTGATGATCGCGTGCTTTAAAGCACCCTCGGCGGTGAAATGTTCCAATTTAGCGATCTCAGGGATGGCAACTTTAAGCAGTTTTTTGGCATTCTCAATATTCTTATTCAGATAATTGATAATCATCTCGATCGTAACCGAATCATGCTCGGGGTGCCAGCAGTCATAGTCGGTGACCGCGGCCAGTGTGGCATAAGAAATTTCCGCCTCGCGCGCGAGTTTAGCTTCGGCCATATTGGTCATACCGATGATGTCCATGCCCCAACTGCGGTACAGATGCGATTCGGCCTTGGTCGAAAATTGCGGACCTTCCATATTGATGTAGGTTCCGCCGGAATGGATGGGCAGACTCAGCTTTTTCCCGCTTTCGACGAGGATCTTGGCCAACTCCGGCGAGACCGGATCGGCAAACGCCACATGCGCGACGATCCCGCCGCCAAAAAACGTCATGTCCCTTCCCTGGTTGGTCCGGTCCACGAACTGATAAGGCACGACAAAATCCATCGGCTTCAATTCTTCTTTTAAACTGCCGCAGGCCGAGACCGAAATGATCGCCTGGACACCCTGCTTTTTCATACCGAAAATATTGGCACGGTAATTGATCTCGCTCGGCAGGATCTTATGGCCCTTGCCATGGCGCGGCAGAAAAAGGACATCCGCCCCTTCCAGTGTTCCTCTGATATAATTTCCCGACGGTTCACCGAAAGGCGTCGTGATGGAAAGCTCCTCGACATTCTGAAGTCCTTCGATCTGGTACAAACCGCTGCCGCCGATGATGCCGATCTTGGCCATATTATTACTCCTTGCTGGAAATGAATGGAAATGAATGGAAATAGATAGAAATAAGTCGCATTAATTTTTGATGGCTCTATGGGTACTCGCTATAAAATTCGATAATTTTACTGATAATTTTTCTTCGAGGATCTTCAATTCATTAAATACTTCTTGGGATATTTTTTCGCGCTCTAAGAGTAATTCCAGCCAATGACCGCATGCCTCGCTCAATGAAGCACGACTGTTATAATAAAATTTAATTTTATCTAGATAATGATAACGTTTATATCCCTCCGCGATGTTTGCGCCTATAGAATCGACCGAGCTAATGAATTGGTCACCGAGAATTTTTTTATCCTGCCAATCCAATTTCTTATATATGATCCATGCCTTTTTGGATAGTTCTCTGGCTATCTGATATACTTCCAAATCCTTTAAAGCAATATATTTCAATTCATTTCTATCCATTTCTATCTATTTCTTTAATTCTTCTGATCGCTTTTTCGCGGCGGCCACTGCTTCACTGATTGTTTTTTCAAAATTATTCGCCATGAATACATCCATCGCCGCCTGAGTCGTTCCGCCTTTGGATGTCACCTTGGCGCGCAGCGTTGCCGCGTTATCTTGGGATTTTTCGAGGAGATGCGCGCTGCCCGTTAATGTCTTATAGACCAAGTCCCGGCTGACCGCTTCACCTAATCCCAGCGACTGCGCGGCCTTCATTAAATATTCGGCGAAAAGAAAAACATAGGCAGGGCCGCTTCCCGATATGGCCGTGACCGTATCGATAAAATTTTCGTCGACAAACGCGGTCTTCCCGATCGCATTAAAAATGGCAACGGCCGTTTTAATGTCGGAGGCGGAGGCGATCTTCCCTTTCGTAACAGCTGTCATGCCCTCGCCGATCTGGGCCGGCATGTTGGGCATAGCGCGGACAACGCGGATATTCCCGCCGAGCTTTTTCTCGATGTAATGCGTCGTGATCCCGGCGGCGATCGAGATAATCAACTTCTTATTGTCAACAAGCGGTTTAATCTGTTCAAGCACCGTATCGAAATCTTGGGGCTTGACCGCCAGAATAATAACGGAACTTTCTTTGATCGCGGGCGTAAGGTCCGCGGGTTTAATCTTGAAGACTTTTTTAAGATATTCCCGGCGCCCTGCGTCGATCTCACAGATCTTGACAGAGAATTTCCGCCGGACGCGGCTGAAGATCGCCGTGCCCATGTTGCCACCGCCGATGATCGCTAACTTTTTCATATTGAATGATTATTGAAAAATCGCCCGGCCGATCCGGACCATATTGGAACCTTCTTCCAGGGCGATCTCATAATCGTCGGTCATGCCCATGGAAAGGTATTTCATCTGAACATTGGGGAAACTTTTGAAGGCATCCGCGGCCTTGGCGCGGATCTCTTTTAACTCGCGGAAACAGGCGCGGACGGTTTTCTTGTCTTCGGTCAAGGGGGCCATGGTCATGAGGCCCATGATCCGCAGACGCTTGAGCTTGGAAATCTCTTCGATCAACGGCAGGGCGTGTTCGGGGTCAATGCCGAATTTCTGCTCTTCATCGGAGGTGTTGACCTGTACCAGAACATCCACATGACGGTCCAAGTTGGCCGCCTGTTTTTCGATCTCACGGGCCAGTTTCAGACTGTCCACGGACTGGATCATGTCACAGACTTCCAAAGCGGCCTTGACTTTATTGGTCTGCAGATGGCCGATCATATGGCAAGTCAATTTAGGGAAAGACGTTTTCAGCTGCGGGAACTTTTTTTGGGCTTCCTGGACCTTGTTTTCGGCAATATGTTGTATCCCGGAAGCCGCGGCTTCTTCTATCTTATCCACAGGCGCAAATTTGGTCACGCCGATGACGGTGATCTCTTTGGGATTTCGTCCTAACCTCTGGCAAATAGTAGAGATATTACTGTGAACCTGTTGAATATTTTCCTGAATCATAGTCAGTCAAGCCTCTGCTGGCATGGTTGCGAATGGGTTAAAATAGCACAAAAGGGGGGAATAGTCAACGCTCAGCGAAGCGTTTCAGGCTTCAGGATCTTCCACAAAGGGGACGGCCGGGTCGAGTATCTCGCGGACCACGAAGTCCAGGGCCCGAAGATAGAAACTATTAAGCTCTTCTCTGGCCTCCATATTGAGGCCGCCGCTCACGAATTTTTTGACTTCCAGGGTCCTTAAATTATATAAGGCGGCGTTGATAGGTTGGTCTCTGTACTGCTTATCGAGGTAATAAAAGTACAAAGGCAACTGAAAAGATTTGATCTGGTCGCGGATGATCTCGCGCGAAAGCCTTAAGCCCACGAGTTTTTCGACCGGGGCCGGCATCTGATCGATGCTGCCGGTCTTGTAGTCCAGGATCATGATGGTCCCGTCCTTGAGCTTATCGATACGGTCGACAATGAGCGTAAAGCGCACATCGCCTGAAGGGAGCGCAATGACATCCTCGAAACGGTTCTCGAGAAATAAGATCTTTTCAACCTGGCGCTCAGGCTCTTTCTCCTCATTGTCCAGAAAGCGGTTCAATCGCTCCTCCAGGACGGATTTAAGCAAAAAAGAGTCCGATTTCATGCTGCGGCCGAAGGTATTCTCGAAACGCTTTTCGAATTCGCCCATCAGATAACGGCGGAAAGAGGCGTCGATCCTCGGCGGACGGTTCAAGAATGTGCGGAAACAATGTTCCAGTAGCTCGTGCACGAAGGTCCCGACGTGGCGCGCCTCCGGCTCATCCAGCAGGTCGTCCTCTTCTTCCAACCCGAGCACATATTTATAATAAAATTCCATCGGGTTCTTAAGATAGGTGTTCAGGCTGGAGGCCGAATACCGGTGTTTGGCCAGCATCGCGATCATCTCCGGTGTTTTTCTGACCGACCGCTTTGACGGGGAGGATTTGACCTCAAAGCTCGCCCGGGTGACCCGCACAACATCGAGCCGCCCTTTCTTCTTCTCTTCTTCCCAGATCAGCTCTTCGATAAAACGGCTGCGCTCCTTGTCCTTGCTTTCCTGATAGACCAGATGCACGTTCTTGGCCGAGGAAATAAGCCGCATGAACTGATAACGCTGGATCTCCTCTTCCATTTCCAGCCGGTCGAGATTAAGGCTGATCATGACATCGCGCGGAATAAGCGGCTCATAGATCTGCAGGCGCGGAAGAGCGCCTTCATTGACCTCGCCGATGATCACATGCTCAAAATTGAGCGAACGCGTTTCGAAAAGCCCCAAAACCTGCAGCCCTTTCAAGGGCGAGCCCATAAAGGCGATGATCTCGCGGCTGACCTTGGAATCAAAGATGCGAAACAGTTCTTCCTGCGGGAACTTTTCTTCATGAAAGGCGGCCTGGGAAAGCTCGTCCTTGATGGCATACATTTTTTCGGCGATGTTAAGGTTCAAAGGATAATGGTGCATGAAACTTTTATCGACGAGGACGTCCAGCAGAATGCCTAAGTTTTTCGCCAGTCCGCGGAAATTTTCCGCGGACTCCCATTGGGCAAAGACAAGCTCATGGACCCTCTCCAGGATCTTTTGCAGGTCTTCCCGGCTGGTGCTCAGGCCCAGACGGTCAAGCATCTCGGAAGTGCACATATAAAGTTCATCGAGCGCTTCCATGTCCTCGAGTTCAAAGAAGAGGCTTCCCGAGAGAGGTGATTCTTCTTTTCCGGTCAGGATCTCTTCGATCTTGTGCATCAGGATGCGGGTCACCGCCGGATCGCCGATCTTTCCTGTCCCCGGTGAAAGTTTCAGGTTCTTGATGAACGGATGACTGACCACCTTCAGGTAATCTTTGGCATAATAACGGTGCGGGCGTTTGCCGTCGGAAAATTTCCGCGAGAGCTGGGCGTCGAAAATATAACTGAAAAGCGTGTAGAGGCTGCTTCGCCGCAGAGGGTAGCCCATCGAAATATTGAATTCCTGCACGAGCGGGGTGATCTCCGAGACCAGCGGCACGATATGGTCGGGATTGGGCAGGACAATGACCGTTTTGTTCAACTCCGCCGGGGATGTTTCCTTGATCTTCTTGATGATCTCGCGGATGAGCCCGGCCTGCGTATGGCCGTCGAAACCCGAATAAAGTTTTAAATTGAAATGCGTGGCCTTCGGCCCTTCCTCTCCCTCTTTGATCTCCGTATCCAGCACCCGGGCGATCCGGCTCAGCACCGGCCATTTGCGCTGATCACCCTGGAAAATAAGGGTCGCCTTGTTGCGTTTAAAAAGGTTCTCGACGATCTTTTCTTCGGATTTATTAAAATAAAAAAAGTTGCAAAAAACGATCTGATCGAACTCTTCCAGGCTCGTTTTTTCGATCGATTGGCCGGCGCGCAGGTACTGCAGGCCGCGCGAATATTTTTTCTCCTTTAAAAGTGTCGCGTGATAGGCCTGGCGCAAGGTCACGATACTCTCCAAGAGGCGGTTAATGTCCTGCGGGACCGGATAACCGATCGCGGCATTGGCCTCGATATTCTTCAGGCGTTTCTCGTCGACATTTTCCAGGTCGAGCTGATCGATGAAGGAAAGGATCTCGCGCGTCCAGGGAAGGAACGCGGCAAACGTCTCGCGGCCCTTGAGGACCTGCGGCGTGTGTTCCTGGGCCAGGCGGTACAGGAGATAACAAGTGTCAAGGTCCTGTGTCGACTGAAAAGGTTCTTTTTTGGCGGCAAGGTAAGCGATGAAATCATCGATCGAGAAGAATTGCGGCGGATAAAAACTTCCTTTGATCCGGCGGGCCAGCTCCCTTTTCAAAAACAGCGCGGGACGTTTTCCACCGAAAACAACGGCAAAACGGCTGAGATCGACCGGCTGCCCGGTCGGCAAACCTGATTTACGAATGCGGTGCTCTACCAACCGGGCTGAAGATCCGGCCGAGCCCTGTTCGATCAGCCAGTCCGCGGCTTTCTCAAGGAAGTTTTCGGTAAAACTGACCGTGATTATTTTGCTCTGCATTTGACCTCTTCCAAAACAACTTCATCCAGGTAGACCAAAAAGCCCCGCACGCTCTTTTGAGGATAAAGAGGCTGAATGAGCCGGGCGTATTCCGCAACTTGTTCTTCGTAACCTGCACCCGTATCGCGCGACGATTTATAATCGATGATCCAGACTTCCTTATCTTTGATGATCAGACGGTCCAGGCGCTTGGTCTCCCCCCGCTCATTGACGATCTCTTTTTCGCAAAAGATCCCGTCTTTTTCGTCCAGGTGAAAAATGTCCCGCAGACCTTTCGCCGCCAGGACCTTCTCCGCTGCCTCCGCCGGCCCGGTAAAATCCTCAACGCCGGTAAAACGCAGCCGCGCCTCGGAAAGCGCCTGCGCCAGGACCTCTTTACTCTTCTGTCCTTTCAAATTTTTGGCAAAGGAAAGCAGGAAATGGGCGATCTCTCCGCTCAGGCGTTCCCGGCGGAAACGAAGCTCTTCCAGCCCCTGAAACTCATCCTTTAAATAGTCGATCCAGTCGTGATACTGGCTGCACGGCAGCTGGAGGACGGCTGACTCATCTTTTTTCGGGGCCGGATAGTCGCGCTCTTCTCCGACGGAAAACCACTCCGGCGGGATGAGAAATTTAGCCAGATTAGCATTGTTCCCCACCCGTTTGGGGATAAAGGCATGGATCTCGTACTGGGCGCGCGTTAAAGCCACATAAATATTGTTCAGCTCGATCAAAAAGGCCTTCTTGTATTCTTCGGCGTAAAGGCCGGCCAGCTCTTCCGAGAACTTCCGGTACTTGTCCTTGAAACGCACGAGCTCGATGTCGCTTTCGTTCTTTTTCAGGATATAGGACTGGATATTTTCCTTGGAAGCACAGACCTGCACCTCCATTCCCAAGAAGGGAAGGATCACAACGGGAAACTGCAATCCCTTGGCCTTGTGGATGGTCAGGATCTTGATCGCGTCCGCGTCCGTGATCGGCACATACAGGTCCTCGCCCTCCAGGTGTTCGAAATAATCAAGGAACGATTCGATGTCCGCATGCTCCTCTTCGTTCTTCTTGATCAATTCCAGAAAATGCATCAGGAACCCCTGTGCCTGGGGAAACCCCTGCAAAAAACCAAACCGGTAATAAATACTGACCGCAAGCTCATAGAGCGGGTACAGCCCCACGTTCTTGAAGAATTCCTCGATGAATTTTTCCCAGACCTCAAAGTACTGCTCACGGAAAGCCGTGTAGAGATAAAAGTCTTTCTGTCCTTTTAATTTCGATCGCAGGGAAAAGACGAAGTTATGCATCTCCTGTCGAGATACCCCTGCCGCTTGGGTGAAAAGATCGCCCAAGATAAAATTGGCGAAGCTCAAGTTGTCGATCGGTGAGTCCAGGAACTTAAAGAACGCGATCAATTCCTGAATGAGCGTGTTTTCCTTGATATTGGAGGTGCGTTCGGAATCGACGAGGATCCCTTCTTCCAGGAGCCAATTGGTCATCTGCTCCACGTCTTTGTTGTCGCGGGTTAAAATAGCGATATCGCGGCAGGCGAAACGCTTGCGAAGCTCTTTCACGCGGCCGATCAGTTTGGTGCGGATGAATTCGTTGCGCTCGTTCTTGCGGTCCAAGTCGATCTCTTCGATGCGCACCGATCCGCCTTCGTTTTCGGGACGAAAGGCCTGCCGGGCGTTTTGATAAATGGCCTCGATCCGCTGCCAATCTTCGTCGCTGAAGATCACGTGCTCTTCCTTGGCGGCCACAAACCGGCGCAAATTCTCCATGGAAAAAATGTGATTGTTGAACTCCACGATCGCTTTTTGACTGCGCCAATTGTTGGTAAGGACCTCCGTACGCACGTTAAAGGGCTGGAACTTCCCGCGCACATCCTCAAAAAGCGTCACATCCCCGCCGCGGAAGGCGTAAATAGCCTGCTTGCGGTCGCCGACGTAAAACAAGGTCCCGCCGGTGGAAAGGGCCTCTTCCACCATCTTTTCCAGATTGTGCCACTGCAGGCGGCTGGTGTCCTGGAACTCGTCGACCAGATAATGACGGAAACGCGTGGCCAGGCGGTAATACAACTCTTCGACGGTGACATAATCCTCATCAAAAAGCGACCCGGCGCGCTTGTTCAATTCTTCCAAGAATAAAATATCATCCTTCGAGGTCAAGGTATAAAAATGCCGGACGACATGTTCAAAGACATCGATGTACGGATTGAACAAGGAATACGCCTCATCCACGCAGGCCGAGGACAGCCGGCCCGTGACCTTGGTCCAGAGCCGGTCCACGCTGCGCGGCACTTCTGCATCCTTTTTGACCGGCACTTCGGGGCGCCCGAAGTAATCAGACACTTTGTCGATGTCGAACCCTTTCGTGTTGTTCTTCAGGAATTGCTCCAGGCCGGAGGCGAAACCCTTATGGGCGCCGGCGGGAAGAATGCTCTTAAGTTCACGAAGGTCGTCCAGGATAAAACGTTTTTGCTTCATCAGCTCCTGCGCCGAAATAGCACTTTTTTTGAACGAAAGACCGTAGGTGTTGTACTTCGCGAAAAGATGGCAGACGATCGCGAGCATATCCTGCTTGGGGAACCACCCGGTGCGGTTTTCCAGATACAGGTAATGATGGATGAAGACCTCAAAGACCTTTTTCAATTCCCGGTCTGACGGAGCGCTGTCGATGAGCTCATCCAGGCTGCGCTCGAGATAATCAAAACAATTCGTCTTGATGCGGAAATTGGCGGTCAGCCCTGTCTTGAAAGCGCAGCCCGAGAGAAGCGCGTTGATGAACTTGTCGATGGTCTGGACCTGAAAAAAATTGTAGGTGCGGATGATCGCCTCCATCACCTGATACGCCTTTTGACTGGCGGCCTTTGCGTCAAGCCCGATGGGGGCCAGGATCTCCTGCTGTTGATATTGAGGTAAATTTCCCAAAGCAAGCTGTTTAAGGATCTGGAAGATCCTCGATTTCATTTCAAAGGCCGCTTTATTGGTGAAGGTGATCGCGAGAATGCCGCGAATGGGGATCTGTTCAAGTTTTAATTGCGGGCTGAGCAAAAGCTGGACATAACGCTTGGCGAGGGCGAAGGTCTTTCCCGAGCCGGCCGAGGCTTCGACCACGCGGACTTCGGGGGATTGAAAGGTTTGGACCGGTGACTGCGGCGTTTTAACTTCTGTGGGCATTCCGTATTTTTTTGACCAGTTTGTCCAGCTTCACATAATGCGAGCCCTGCCAATAGACTTTGCGGCAGGCGCCGCACAGATAAAACTTATCGTAATATGTCCTTACTTTCAAGGGCAATTGCCCTTCTATGTTTGCCTTGGGAACTTGTTTAATTTTACCATTACATTCCAGGCAGCGGGAAAAAGGTTTTAGGCGGCCGATCAGGGCGAATTTTTTTATGACCTCCGCGATCTGCTTGGCCGGAAGGATCGAGCGCACCCAATAGCCCTGTTTGACGCGTCCGTTCTTCAAAAGGCAGATATCCCTCGTCAGGATAATACGTCCCTCTTCTTGCGCCAGGTGAACGATTTCTGCGTCCGCAAGATCCGAACGGTAAGTACTGTCGAACCCTAAAAGCCGCAGATGCCGGACCAGTTTCCCCAAATGGACATCTAAAATAAATTTGGGCCGCTGCTTTTTGCGGATGGTTCCCTGCGGATAGACCGCAATTTTATCGCCGGCGCGCAGCTGATAAGAAAATGTGACCCGCCGGCCGTTAACGACCGTCTTTTCGACTTCCGGATGAGGGACGCCCAGGGCCTCGATCGTGTCCTTGATCGACGGATTTCCTTTGACGGCATGAAAAAACCGGCGATTCCTTCTTTGCGGAAGAAGGAAATCTTTGAGGGGACCGAAGAAGCGGAATGAAACGGTTATGGAATTATAAATGGACAACATCTTCGTTGTAATACAACGAGAGGAAAAGCAGCATGTAATCGCGGAGATGGCGGGTCAAAAGGAAATTATTGCGGACATGCTCGCGGCCGTTCTCGCCGAGTTTTTTGGCATAGCTCGGGCTGTTCAACAATTGTTTAAGAGCGAACGCCGCCCCGTCGATGGAATGGCACAGCAATCCGGAGTATTTATGCGTGACCTGCAGAGGAATGCCGCCCACATTGCCGGCCACGATCGGCTTGGCCTTCCAAAGGGCCTCCGAGACCGTCAGGCCGAAGCCTTCTTTGATGGACTTTTGCATGATGACCGTCGAGGCCCGTTGCAGGGCGTTGACCTCAAGGTCGTTGTGCGGCATCAGCAGGACATGGATATCTTCGTGGCCGTGCGCTTTTTCCTGCACTTCCGCCAAAACCTTCTGGCCTTCCGGATCATCGCTGGCCGTGCCGCCGGCCAGAATAAGCTGACAATCGATATATTTCCGCACCTGTTTAAAGGCTTCGATAACGCCAACGGGATCCTTAAGATAGTCGAACCGGGAGATCTGCGTCACGATCGGCTTGTCCGGCACAATATGATATTTCGCCAGGACGGCATCGATAGTCTCCTGCGGAAGCTCCCTGTTCTTATCGCTTAACGGATCAATGGACGGTGAGATCAAATATTGGGGAATGGGCAACTGCTGCGAAAATCCCGGTGCTGAGAAAACAGAGGCGTGATATTGCACGATAAATTGATTAAGGAAGTCCCAAACCTTTTTATTCGGAATAGAGACATCCACATGACAGCGCCAAATCCACTTGTTGTCTTTTTTCTTCTTGATCAGAGTGATGGGCTGCGGGTCATGCACGAAGACGATGTCCGCGGTCAGGTCCATTTCCGCCAGATTGACATCGCCGTTCTCTAAAAAGACCTTAAAATCCTCTTCCGTGATGTCCTCTTTGCGTCCATGCAGGGAATTGTGGAATTTTTTCGTGACATTGTAAAATTGCTCCCCGCCCTTGATGACGTCCCAATGGGTATTGATGCCCAACTCTTTCAACAGCGGCACCATACGGGTCAGGATCTCGGCGACACCGCCACCCACGGGCGTGGAATTGATGTGCTGGATGCGCTTACCCTGCAGGCGTTCGGCCAACAAGCGCAGGTCGTCGATAACAGATTGCCCGACGATGGGCGCGTAATCTTCAATTTTAGGCATGATCTTGCTCATAAAGATTTCTCGATCAGGCGGATAATGTTCCGCCGCAGGTCTTCCAATGTTTGCGTATACGGGTCTAGCTTGGCGATGCGCTGGGCCAGGTCTTTATTGCCGATCGCGGTATCGATCCAGTAGGAAAAATCATTGCTTTTCTTTTCCAGACGCAACCGCGCTTCGAAGATATGGAAATAAATAGAGTCGATGGTGACTTTATGCAGGACATCCAGGAATTCCCTCAAATCATGGACCAGATGGTGCGTCGGCAGGATAAAGCTCTTCGATTTGATGAAATGAAAGGCCTCTTCCGGGTTGACGAACCGCTGTTTGGCGCTGGGGTGCGCCTCAAGATATTCTTCTATCGTGGCAATGATCTTCTCACGCAGTTCGCGGATCGTCGGGAATTGGACCGTGTCGATGCTGGCCAGACGTTCTCCCAGATGGTGTTCGCCCAGGACATTGGTCACCCAATAGGCAAAATCGTTGGGGGGCTCCGGCGAAAGGTGCTGATGCTGCTGCAGAAAGCGGTGGGTGTGATGATAGATGCAAGAACCGGAAACTTCCCGTGTATGCTCTATCAATTCGGGGAGCGTGGTGGCCTTCAGGCCCGTCAGGCCCGCCAGATGCAGCCGGGTATAAAATCGGAAAGGTTCTTTGGCTTTAATATTATCGGTCGACATGGGATTCTCTCTTATTATAATCACGGATCAAACTTAAGAAATGGAAAACTTCATCCGGGTCTTTAAGCTGATACTGGGCGTGGGATTGTCTCTCCGGCTCGCCGACCACGCAAGTCACACCGTCTTTTTGCAATATCAGAAAGGCATCCTCGTCGGTCACGTCATCGCCGATATAGACCGGCAGGACATCGCGGATGCTTGAAGCGGATTTCTGCTGTTTTAATATCCAGGACACAGCCTGCCCCTTGTCCCAGTCCAGCGACGGGCGTATCTCGATCACCTTTTTGCCTTCTCCGAACTTGATCAACTTTTCCCGAACATACATCTGCGTTATCTTTTTGATGACATCCCTCAAAAGAGGCACTTTTTCTTCGGCTAACTGACGGTAATGGATGCTTAACGTCGCGCCTTTATCTTCGATCCACGCCCCTTCGACATTCTTGGCGTGCGGCTCAAAGGTTTGCTTGATCATTTCAAAAGCCTTTCTTAGATCCGGCGTAAGAAGCCCCGAAAATTTAAGGTCCTCTCCCTCGATCTGATAGCCGTGGTTACCGACATACACTATATCTTTCAGCCCCACCATCTTTTTAATGTCCGCCAAGGAGCGCCCGCTGATGACAGCTAATTTATACTGTGGAATCCTGATCAGCTCCTG
>CAZCLW010000031.1:0-23538 GCA_964499685.1 uncultured Planctomycetales bacterium | reverse complement strand
GATGACCAGCCGGATCAGGCGCACATAACCCAGATAATTAGTGTGGGCGAGTTTTTCAAAATCCTCCAGCGGCTGCTTTTCGAACGGGTACTGGCTGGTGACGCCGGCATTATTGATCAGGATATCGATCGTCTTGAATTCTTTGAGGGCCACATTGACCAACTTTTGCAGGTCCTCCAGACGAGCGACATCCGTGGCCAGACCGATGATCTTAGCCGCCGGATTGACGGCCCGCAGTTCCCGCACCGCTTCATCGAGCGTTGATTGTGTGCGGGCGGCGAGGATGACATTCACGCCCTCTTTGACCAAGCGCCCTGCGATGGCCTTGCCGATGCCCTTGCTGGCACCGGTAATAATGGCACTCTGCCCTTTCAAATTAAGATTCGACATGATCAACTTCCTCCATTGGTTGGAACGACTTTTTTAAAAAAGAATGATGATATCAGCATCAGGACGCCGATCCCGAAAAATGTCAGACCGAAACTTTTCTCGACAAGGAATCCGCTCAGATAGAAACCAAGTCCGCCGCTCACGAAGCGCACGGCCGAATTCAGGCTCGCGATGATGGGCCGGTCGTCGACGGGAAAATCCGTCAGGACCGTTGAGATCGCGTTATGGCCTACCGTCCAGCTGATGGCAATGACGGCCAGGATGACGATCAGGACCGCGACCGGATAATACCCTACCAGCAGCATGGTCGCCGCTCCCAAGCCCGTCACGCCGATCAGACCCGTCGTAATGCGCCCTTTTTTATCCGACAAATAACCGCCGATCTGCTGCCCAAAAAGGCCGCAGGCCGCCACTAGGATCAGGATAAAGCTGATCGCGAGCTTGTCGAAACCGTATACGCGGCTTAAGTAAACGCCGTACCATTTATGAACGGCATGATACAGAAAACTCAAAGCAAAGATCAGGATAAAAACGTTACGGATATGGTGCTTGGAAAAGGCCTTGATATAATTGACGCTGGCCGTGTGCCTCCGGTCCAGCTTTCCCCCCAGAAAGTAAAAACTGATCGCGGTTATCAATCCGATCGCCGCCGGGATAAGGAACAGCCAGCGCCAGTGGACCGTGCCCATAAAAACCATGCCGACGGTGGACGCCAGAAAGCTGCATCCGAAATAGGTCCCCACCAGACGCCCGCGCAGGTCGCGGTCAAAAAAATCGCCGATGATCATCAGGCTCAATGGCGTTGAGCTTGCCGCTGCGATACCCGCCACGACCTGGGCCGCGAAGATCTCGGTGAGCGAAACGCTTAACGCCGTTACCGCGCTCGCTGCCGCGTAAAGGGCCATAGCCCCGCAAAGGATCCAGCGGTACGAAACAAACCGCGTCAACGGCGCGTACAAAAGCGCACCCAGCCCATACGGGATCATGTAGAACGCAACGATCTTGGACACCAAGAGATCAGGTTGCCCGAGGCTTTCCGCGATAATGGGAATCGCCGCGGCGACCGCGCCGATGTTGAACGTGATCGTGATGTTCCCCAGGCAGATTAAAAGAACGATTAAGCGTCGGTTATCCACTTATTTTTTGGCGGCTACTTGAGCTTCCTTCTCAATGACTTTCTTAAAAATCTTCAGATTATGCTGCGAATGTTCGTTGATGAACCCCTCCACCTTCTCGTCGTTGAATTTGGCGTTCGGGTTCATTTCAAAATGCTGGATCCAGGTCATCAAAATACCTTCGTCGGTTTGCGTATAGAGCCACACGATCTTCATGTACTTGAACGGGAACATCGGGTCATGGCGTTCGGCGTAAGCGAGCTTTCTGTCCTTGAAGAGCCAACGCTTCGAAACCCAGGACTTTCCCTCATCATCAGTCAGCCGGAAAGTAATTTCATTCCCTTCGCGCTTTAGGACCTCGGCCTTGACGTACTCATCGCCGAATAACTCCGTCCAGCGCTCGATGTGGTTTGATGTTTCAAAAACCTGCTCGTACGGCGCGTTGATGACGATGGAATTGCACGTATGACCCATGTTCACCTCCTTTTAATAAGCCAAGCGATTAAAAATTACCATGTAAAACATAAAATTTATTACAAGGAAACTGAAAATTTGCAACAGGGCCTTGTAGCGGCTTAAATTATATCTTTGCATCATCCAGCCCGAAATTCGGCTCGACAAAAAAATGCTGAAACCGATCCAAATGATCAATATGACCCATAAAATATTTTCCAGCGCATAATAATTCGTCACTTGGTATCTCGCTCAAACAATGGCCACCACGCGCGCCCACCCTGCCCCGGCGTTTCTTACTTTCACCGGCAGGCAGGAAACGGTAAAGCCGAACGGCTTCGGGATCGCGCCCAAATTCCCTAAACGTTCCATATGGCAATATTCCCGGCGACGGCCCAAAAAATGCGACGGCCAGATCTTGGATTTATCTTTGGTCGTTAAAAATTCCTTGAACATCAGAAAACACGGCCGGTCCAGGCCGATCGTATCGATCCCCATCATCTTGATCCCATTATCCAATAAATATTCGATCGCATCCGGCGTACAGCCCACATATTTGTTCACATAATCATCCGTACCTAGCAGTTTATCGCCGCCTGTATAGAGAAGGACAATGTCCATGGGTTTAAGCTGATAATTGATCTTTTTAAGGGCTTCTTCAATTTCTTTTTTGCCGATCGCTTGCGGGAATTTAAGGTGCGTAAAATCCAAACGCACGCCTGGGCCGTAACACCATTCCAATGGCACATCCTCGATCTTTTTGGCCGGTTTTCCCTCGCAGGTGCTGCCGTAATGGAACGGCGCGTCCACATGGCTTCCCATATGGACGGAGGAATGCACGACCTCCAGGGAGAGCATTTCTCCATCGGGGATCTCTTCTTTGGTCGCCACGCGTTCGCCCTTGTCGAAGCGCTCCTGGCCGTTGGGCTGCTTGCTCATCACCACCCAATTAAAGTGCTCCACCCCTTCCGCATGCGTGATACGGTCGATCTTGGCATCGTGGGTCTCAACGAGGGTATCGTCGATGGGCAGGCTTAAGTCGATAATCTTCATCTTATTTGGCGCCTTTTGATTTCAAAATGCCGATGATCTCATTGAACGTCTGTGTCTTTTTGATCTCATTGTCGGCCAGCGGGACGTTCAATTCCTTCTTGATGGCAACAGAGATCTCGACCAGCTCGGTGGAATCGATCCCCAGGGATTCGTCCAGCTTGGCATCCGCTTTGATCTCATCGGGCGTGATGTCCAGGACCTTATTGAAGATCCCCTTCACTTTTTGCTCGAGTGTGAATATTTTTTGCTCTGTGCTCATAAAACCTCCTTTTAAGTGTTAAGCGTCAGGTTTCAAGTGTTAGGCTTACTTGACACCTAACACCTAAAACTTAACACTATTTAATTCTTCTGCAGTACCAGCACTGCATTAATCCCCCCGCGCCCACGGTTGATGATGAGCGCGTTCTTGATCTCTTTAGCCTGCGGCTTGTTCGGACAATAATCCAGGTCGCATTCCGGGTCCGGTGTTGTGTAATTGATCGTCGGCGGGACCATGCCATGTTCCATGGCCAAGACGGTCGTGGCCACATCCAGCGCGCCGCTGGCGCCCAGCATGTTGCCGAAAATGGATTTCGGAGCCGAGATCGGGATTTTTTTGGAATTACCATTAAATACTTGTTTGATCGCCTTGGTCTCGCTGATATCGCCGGTCTTCGTCCCCGCTCCATCGGCGCAAATATAATCGATCTGTGAAGGCTCCAATTGCGCGTCTTCCAGGGCCATGCGGATGGCATGGGCCAGTTGAACGCCATCACCGGCCGGCTCGATGCGGTCGACCGCGTCGGTGGTCGTGCCAAACCCGATAATATTCGCGTAAACTTGAGCGTTACGCTTTTTCACGCGGTCATGGCCTTCCAGGACCAGGATCCCCGCGCCTTCGGCAATGGCAAAACCGTCCCGGTTTTTATCGAAAGGTTTATAAGCGGTGGCCGGTTGACTGTTATTCTTGGTAAGCATACCCGACGTATTACAGCACAAAAGCGCGTACGGTGTGACCGGTGCCTCCATGCCACCGGCTAAAATAAAATCATTTTTTTCACGGATCAAATTCTTGGCCGCGTAAGCGATCGCCATCAGGGAACTTGCGCGGTCGGAAACGATCGTCTTGCTGTACCCTTTTATGCCATAATGGATCGAGACCTGTCCCTGGGGCGCGGCCGGAAACCAGGCCGAAGCCATGAACGGACTCACGCCCTCTCGTCCTTCCAAATAAAGGTCGCGCAATTCGGTCTCGGCATACAGCCAGCCGCCGATCGCGTTGCCCATAAAAATACCGGCGCGCTCCAAATTCTCGTCCGCCAGGTTCAAATTGGCGTCCTTGATGGCCAGCTCCGACGAAACGAGCGCCATGTGCGAAAACAGGTCGATCTTCTTTAAGAGGCGTGAGGAAACATTGCTGTAGGCGTCCAGTTCATGCACGTGTCCGGCAATGTGCGACGGATATCTGGACGCATCGAAGCGGGTGATCGCCTCGATCGCTGAACGCCCGTGTGAAATGTTCGACCAGAATTTCCGTTTATCGATCCCCGATGGGGTAACGATCCCTAAACCTGTAATGGCAATTTTTTGCATAGGTAAATTCCTTATCCGTTAAATCTCTTCAACACCATCGCGGAATGGATGCCTGAAAAACCGCTGCTGGTCTTGAGCATGTAATTGACTTTACGTTCTCTACATTTATTCGGAATATAATCCAGGTCGCACTGTGGGTCAGGGTTTTCCTGATTGATCGTCGGCGGCAGGATATTGCGTTCGAAGATCAACGACCCGACAGCCAATTCGATCCCGTTCGCCCCGGCCAACGGATGGCCGATCATGGACTTCAAGGAGCTGATCGGGATCTTATACGCGTAATCTTTAAACACCATTTTGTAAGCGTTGGTCTCAAAGACATCATTCTGACGTGTCGATGAACCATGCGCGTTGATATAATCGATCTGTTCAGGCTTTACTTGCGCGTCTTCCAGAGCCAAACGGATACACGCGGCCTTGGCATCACCTTCCGGCGGAAGGTCGGTCATGTGGAAAGCATTATTGGTCGTCCCGAAGCCGACGATCTCACAGTAGATTTTTGCTCCGCGTTTTTTGGCATGTTCCAGCTCTTCCACGACGAGCAGCCCAGCGCCTTCCGAGATGACAAAACCGTTGCGCTTGGCATCGAACGGCCGCGAGGCTTTTTCCGGCTCTTCATTGCGGTTCGAGAGAACGTTAACTGTATCAAAAGCTCCGAAAGTGATCGGCGTGATCGGCGCCTCACTGGCTCCCGTCACCATGATGTCCGCCTCCCCGTCCTGTATGGCTTCAAATGAAAACCCGACGGAATCGGTCCCGGCGGTACATCCGGTGGAAATGGTATTGCAAACCCCATGCAAACCGTATTTGGCCGAAATTTCACTCGAAGGCGTATTGAACATGGAGGCATCATACAGGTCCGGACGCACGATCGTCGGGTCGATGGGGTTCTTGCCGCTGTCGGTGACCAGGGCGAATTCTTCTTCCATATACTTGGTCCCGCAGATCGCGTTGGCAAGCGATACGCCGATGCGGTCACGGTTAATCTTTTTCAAATCCAGACCTGAGTCTTCCAAAGCCATACGGGCCGCGACCAGCGCAAACTGCACATAGCGGTCCGTGCGGATCGCTTCTTCGCGGGTCAATCCGAGCTTCATCGGGTCAAAATTGTGGACCTGCGCGGCGATCTTGGTATTGAACATCGACACATCGAATTCCGTGACGCGTTTGACCGCGGAAACACCGCCTATCATGCTTTTCCAGCAGGCCTCTTTGCCCACCCCGTTGGGGGATATGATCCCCACTCCTGTAACGACTACACGTCTTGTCATATTAATTCCTTTATTAGTCCCTTAAATGCTCATTCATTAGATTATTATGACTGGCGATGACCATCCAGCGATCAGACGTCTTTTTCCATGTCATTGTGTAACGGCGGATGACACGCTTGCCGCCTTCCTGATTAACCTCGACGGTAAAGATGAAATACTGCAGGATCGCGAGATCACCGTGGACCTTCATCTGAATGGGGCGCAGTTCGCAAATCGCGATATTGGTGCTGCGCGTCCAGAACCCCACCCATTTTTCCAGCCAGGGACGGTCAACGGGCAGCGGACTTTCATGGCCGTACCCGATCATATCCGGATGGATGTACTTGATGAATTCATCCACGCGCTTGTTGATCAGGTGGTCCCAATGGGTCTCCAGACAGCTCCAGACCTCACGCTGCGTATCGTTCCAATACTCCGGGATCCAGGACGACAATTTTGAACTTGTAGCTGCGGTTGTTTTCATGATCTTTTCCCTCACATTAATTATTGATTTGTGGGACAACATCCAGCGCAAATTCCTTTTTGACCTCTTGGGGCGTGAAAAATTTCCCCGTGCGCTCCACCTGATGCACCAGATCGACGACTTTACGGTTCAGCGGTGAAGACATCCCCATACTCTTGGCCAAATGCGTGACTTCTCCGTTAATAAAATCGATCTCGCTGGTTTTCTTTCGCAAAATGCTCTGTAAAATCGAACCATAGAGCGGCTCCTTGCTCAACGTCGTCAAGGTTTTATTAATGATCCCGGCGGCCTGCTCGATCGGCAAGGACACAAGTCCGCGGACCCGGTCGACGGGAAACTGCGGTAAAGAGACCAGATTAAGGCCGGCTTTGTCGACGATATCTACTCCCTCGCGCAGAAGCAGAATGCTCAGGCGGCAAAGATCCATGTCCGCGAAAGTTTCCTGCATGGACTTTCCAATGAGCGCAGGGATACAGTTATTGAAATTAACGAACAGTTTCAACCATTTCATGCCCGTGATCTCGCTGGTCAGGACGATCTTGAAGGCCTTTTGCAGGATTTGCTCAACTTCCGTTACCCTAAGATCGTTGACCCCAAAAGGTTTTCCGATGATCCAATCACCGGGGAAATTATAGGTCACTTCTCCCGGCTTGACGTAAGTCGCGCCGAACATGACAATGCTGCTGATGATCTTTTCGGGCTCAAAATGCGTGCTCAAAAGGTTGTCGGCCTGGACGCCGTTTTGAGTCGTCAAAATATTCGTCGAGGGAGGCAAAAAATCATGATTGCTTTGGTACGCCGCTTCGATGTCCTGGGTCTTGACCGTAAAGATGACCAGGTCATATTCTCTGCTGAGCTTGGTCGCCGCGGGAACATTGACCGTCTCTTTCCCGTCGGTCTTGATGATGCTCAAACCGCTCTGGCTGATCGCATCCACCTGGTCCTGACGGCCGACCAGAAGGACATTGATGCCCGCCTTCGTCAAATAGGCTGCTACCACCGACCCGATGGCACCCGCTCCAATGATCGCAATATTTTTCATGGGTTGTTGCTCTCCTGCTGTTGAGTATGTTTTGCGATTGTATACGTCTTTAGCGCGTCTATGGCCCGCTTCATCGCGGCGTTAAAGGCTTTCTCTCCCCAAAGAGGCCAAAATATCTTATGGACCGGATTGTTCAGCCGGTAATGCAATTCGTAATCAATGCGCGTCCCGTTATACCGCCATTCCGCGCTGATCGTTTCCTTACCCTGAAACGGTCCGCTTAGAAAATTCCGCTCGATCAATCTCTCCGGGACGAATTGAGTGACTTCCGCCTCCCATTGCGGCGCGAAAAAATAAAACATCTTATAAATGAACTTGGAACCCACCCGGACGTCCTGACCGTCGACCGGCACAATCTTGACCGCGGCGTTCTTCGGCCACCATTCACCCCCGCCCCATTTGAGCGCTTCAGGCCACACTGTTTCCATCGGGACTTCCACAAAGATAAAGTGATGGATAACTCTCCCGTCTTCCTTCGAAACGGACAGTGAACCTGGTCTTACTTTGGCGGCCATACTTACTTGGGCTCATACTGCCGGTAATTAAACCGGACTTCTTCCAAAAGGCGGATCATCAGGCTGTAAAACGCCATGGGTACTTCCGAAAAAAAGGCGCGCACAATATCGGGTTCCTCGACAAGCTCCGAACCACGCTCCTGCGCGTTCTGCTCGGCCTTTTTGATAACCACCTGCCGGGCAATATCGCGATGAAAAAGCGGGATCTTCTGGATCACTGTCTTGAACTTCTCCTCTGAGGCGCTTTCCCACTTCATTTGTGCCTGTATCGGTACGTTCGTCATAAATTACCTCGTCACTCCTATTCCCGCAGGGGTCCGCGAGTTGGCCTCCCATTTGGAAATATTGTTCATGAAGTCTTTAACGCACAATTTCACGCGCATATCATAATTGCTGTCCATGATGCGGTGGATGCGTTCGGGTTTGGAATAATATTCGCGCATGCACCAGGCGCCCAAACGGCCCACCTCTTCCGCGCTCAAGTGGTCGGTCGGGATAACGGGATGCTGGAAATCCCATGTCTTAAGGTCGATCTTGTCGGGATCGAACCAGCCTTTTTTGATCCCATAGCGCCAGTCGGGCGAATTGGGAACAGGTGTCAAATAATCCAGCGCGAAAACGTCCGGGTCGATCTCATCGGCCGTGTGCAGACGCTTCTTGATCTTCTCTTCCGTGTCATCGCGTAATCCGATCAGGACGGTCCCGACGGTACCGATGTCCTGCTCGCGCAGGATCTCGATCGTCTTTTTGATTTGATCAATGGTGACCCCCTTACCCGTTTTGGTCAGGGTCATGTCGTCTTCGACCTCAACCCCGGTCAAGGCCATGAATAAACCGGCCTTGCGCATCAAGGGCAAAATGCTGTGCTGACTGATCCATTGATCAGCCCGCCCCAAACAGACCCAGCCGATGTTGTTGCCGCGGCGGATCTTTTCTTCGCAGAACTCGATCATGGCCTTTGTGTCGCTGTTGAACGCATCATCCTGCATGACGACGGTCGTGATGCCGTATTGTTTTTCCAAAACTTCCAGCTCATCGACAATACGCTTTCCGGTCAAGCCTCTCCAGGATGTAAAATCCTGCAGGGCCGAACGGCTGTCATACAACGCCCACTCATAACAAAAATGACATTTGCCCGGGCAGCCGCGTGACGTCATCAGCTCGGCAAATGGTTTCCAATAGGTATGTCCCACATATTTTTCCATGGGAAAAAGATCGTACGCCGGCATAGGCAACGCATTAAGGTCCGGAATGAGCCCGCGGTGCGGTCCGACCACGATTGTGGCTTTGTCTTTGCGGGAGACCAGGCCCGGAATATCGCGTTCATTTTTGACCTTGTTCTTTAAATTAGCGATCAACTCTTCCAAAGAAAGCTCACCTTCACCGATCAGGATATAATCGATCCAAGGATTAAGCCGCATTTGGCGCTCATAATCGGCCGAATACCACAGGCCGCTCGCGACAGTCACGATCTGGGGAAACTTTTCCTTGATCAGCCGCATGGCTTCGTTGAAATACCAAATGACCGCGGCACCGCAGGTTGAGAACAATTGGTCGCCTAAAAAAACGATCTGCGGTTTGATTTCCGCGATTTTTTTAAGCATCGCATCCCAATCCATATCCAGCGCGCGGCAATCCAGGGCAGCCACATCGGCGAGTTCTTTCGAACGGATGTAAGCGGCCACCTGGGCATGCATTTGATTGGCGGCCTTGTGCATTCCGTGTGAATCCCAGGCTTTTAACGGTGGTGTTAAGAATAGAACTTTCATGATCGCATTCTCCTTGTCATTTTCTTAATTTGCATGGATATCATCGTTATTAAAAAAATCCAAATGGCCCGCGGGCTCGTCAGTCAAAACCAGGACGAAACCAAGGATCTTCCTCCGGGCGTTTGGTCCGTACAAATATTCTTGCTTTGCGTGTACTCTAAAAGCCCCTCCACGCCGAGTTCGCGACCGAAACCGCTCTGCTTGTAGCCGCCGAAAGACGCTTCATTGTAAAAGCCGCCGTACGTGTTGATCCACACGGTCCCGCACTGGAGCTGTTTGGCGAGATGATTAGCCTTCTCGACATCCTTGGTCCAAATGCTCGCGGCCAAACCGTAAGGGCTGTCATTGGCGACCCGCACCGCCTCGGCTTCGTCTTTCACCTTGATCACACACAGGACCGGGCCGAAGATCTCCTCCTGGGCCACACGCATGGAATTTTTGACGTCGACCAGGATCGTCGGCTCAAAATAAAAACCGTTCTGAAAAGATTTGCCGTAAGGCACCTTCCCCCCGCAGGCAACGACAGCGCCTTCCTTTTGTGCCGACTCCACATACTGGATGATCTTTTGCTGTTGTTCACGGCTGATGACCGGACCGAACTGCGTTTCATAGTCCATGGCCGGGCCTACTTTCAGTCCCCAGGTCTTATTGACCAACAGGTCCATAAATTTATCGTATACCTTTTCATGCAGGAGCAGGCGCGCCATCGCCGTGCACATCTGCCCCTGGTTCATGAAGATCGACGACATAATGCCGCCCGCCGTCGCCTCAAGATCGCAATCCGGAAGAACAATGGCCGGCGATTTTCCCCCCAGCTCCAGAGAAACTTTTTTCGCGGTCTTGCTGGCTAAACGCATGATCTCTTTGCCGGTTTCGGTCCCGCCGGTAAAGCTGACCATGCTGATATCCGGATGCTCGGCCAAGAGCGAAGCGGCCTTATGATCGGTCGTGGTCATGATATTCACAACGCCTTCGGGCAAAGATGCTTCCTGAATAAGCTGGGCCAAACGTAGTATCGAAGCGCATCCTAGGGCAGAAGGTTTGAAAACAATGGTGTTCCCTGCCACCAAAGCCGGCGCCATTTTCCAGGCCGCCATGATTAGCGGATAATTCCAGGGGATGATGCAAGCCACAACGCCGATGGGCTCAAACGCCGTAAAACTGGACACGGGCGCATTGATCTTGTTTTCACGGGCCTTCAGCTCATCCATATTGCTGAAATGTTCAAAGCAATCGGCGGCCGTCGGGACATCGATAAACGTCGACTGCTTGCCGGTCTTTCCACAATTGAGGGATTCCAGCTCGGCCAACTCTTTGGCGTTTTGGCGGATCAGCCCAGCGATCTTCTTTAAATAAATGCCGCGTTCGGCCATGCTCATCTTGGGCCAGAGGCCGGAATCGAATTGGTGCCGGGCGGCACTAATTGCCTTTTCGATATCGGTCCTTGTCGCGTCCGCGGCCTGGGCAAAGGCCTCGCCCGTGGACGGGTTGATCAGGTCAAAATATTTCTGCGACACGGACGGTGTGATTTTTCCGTTGACCAGAAGATCGTATTGTTTTAATGTACTTTCTGTTTTTGTCATGGTTTCCATATTCTGTTTCAGTACTTGCCCCCATGACTTTTCCAAGCCATTGGGACTGCGTACCCGTTGAGCTTCACTCAACGGGTACTTGCTGCCACAATTCAAAAATCCGACTGCAGGGCGCGTACCATTTGGATATCTTCGCAAAATCTCCGCGTAAATTCATTTTTTTCTGAGTGGTGGCGACGAACGGATCGATCTCGCGGTTAAAAACAGCGCGCCACACTTTCTCCGGAGCGGTGATCAGAAATTCGGCCTTGGCATCATTGCCCACCCTGGCGATCTGTCCCCGCTCAAAACTAAAGCTGTAGGTCTGCTTTGTCTCATCCAATTGCACGGCCAAGTCCATGGTCATATTCGTTTTTTCCCCAAGTTCTTTAAGCTGGATATCCTGATTGACCAGCCGCACGATCTCATCGATCTGCTCCGGGGAAAAGAGCTTATATTTTTTATTCTTGGACGCTCCGCCGTTCGAGCCTGAAGCGGACTTTGCGCGGGGGGTTACCGCGCGGGGCTTCGCCGTAGTACCTTTGTACAACCGGCTGATGGCATCGATCTTGACGGATTCTTCCAAACACTGGATCAGGAGAAAACAATCGAACAGATTTTTCCCCATGGCCACGACGCCGTGGTTGCGCAGTACGGTAACATTGTTGGATGCCAGGCTTTCAATGACCGGCCTGGCATCGGTCACGGCCGGGGTTGACTGCGGTACGCCCTTGACCTCCCCCAAATAAAATTTCGATTCAAATATCTTGGGAACAAGTGTTTCGTTCTCCAAAAAATACGCGTTCGTATAGGTCGTATGTGTGTGAATGACGGCCTTGGCGTCAGGGAAATTCTTATAGATTTCCGTATGCAGCAGCATTTCCGTCGATACCTTTCCTTCTTCCAGAAGTTCACCGTTGGCCTTCATCAACAAGATGTCCTTCTCCTGCAGCAGGCCCAGACAGGTGCCATGGGCAGTCAGTAGAATGCGCTCCTCGTCGACACGGGCGCTGATGTTGCCGTTGAGGCCGCTGGCCAGTTCTTTTTCCCACAAAACCCGGCCGATCGCGATGATATCGATCTTTAAATTCTTAATTGCCTGATCCATTACTATACACCTTTGAAATATATTTTTTGGGGACCCATTCGACGAGCGGCACGTAGGCGCTCACGTTCTTGGGGGCGACCCGCACGCCATTGAACTTCAAGACATCCTCCTGTTTTCCCATAAGCGGCGTCTTTTCGGCGGTCGGATATAGATAAACCGGGACTTTATGCGTGCTGCCCAAAACCGCCAGGACGAGCCCGCCGATATCGCAGACCGCGCCGTTCTTGTCCGCCAGCTGATACGCGACCCAGACTTCCTTGACCAGATCACGGTAAAATAAAAACCCCGCCATGTTATCGGCGATCAGCGTAGGCGTGATCTTACGCTTGAGCAGGGCCCTGGAGAGGACCTTGGCCGCCTTCAATTTGGGCCGGCCTTCCAGCACAACGATATTTTTTTCTTTGCGCTTTTTAAACGCATCAAAAAGTGAATCATTCACGACACCCTGGACCAGCACCAAGGATTTTCTTCTTTTATTGTCCAACATTTATCGGCACAGCCTTTGTTATGAATTGATTGGGAACAACATCGAAGCCCGGATAAAATCCGCGTACGGCCTTTTCAACGATCCTTTGTTTCCCGAAGGTCAGTAGTTCTTTTTCATCCCTTATCTCGACCGGGATGTCCTCACCTTTTTTTATCTTCTTGGACGGCTGGGTCAGCACATAAAACGGGATCTCGAATTCCTTGGCCAGTACCGCGATCTGATAGGTCCCGATCTTGTTGGCAAAATCGCCATTGGCGCAGGAACGGTCCGATCCGACGATCACTTTATCCACCAGCCCGTCGGCCATGACGTGGCCGACCGCGTTATCGGCAATGAGGGTCACTTCGCTTCCCGCGTTCTTTAGTTCCCACGCGGTCAGTTTGGCGCCCTGCAGATAAGGCCGGGTCTCAGTCGCAAAAAAATGTATCTTTTTGTTCTGGGCACGACAAATAGCGGCGGCCATGGCCAGCTCACCGCTCACGTTACAATGCGTCAAAACACTGTCACCGTTTTCCAAAAGCTGGGCGATCTTGGCCACACGTTCCAGCCGGCGATAGCGGATCCCTTTCAAATAACCTTCAATATTTCGACTGACAAACGGAATGATATTCTGCTTTTGTTGAAAGGCCGTTTGCGCCCAATGGACCACAATACCGGTCACTTCCGAGAACGGGAACGTGGGGCGGCTTTTGTTCAGGCTTTCCGCGACCTGGACGATCTTTTTGACGAGCGCTTCCGGCGCGAGGTTTTTATTATTGCTCAATTCCAGCAAAAACGTGTTCAAGACCACCAAGAATTGGCCAAAGGCCCGCGTCTTCATCTGGCGGATGACAGTGACCGCTTCCTGAACATTCTTCACTTTTATATAAACGATCTTCTCCGGGATCAGCGTTTCATCGAGAACAAAGAGAACATTATCCTTTAAATACGCCGGCCAGAAAAGCGGTGATTCGTTTTGCGGTTCTTTCATGATCATGGTTCTTGTTTTAGACCTTGGCCCCTTCGAGCTGCTTGATCAGATTAAAGGCAATGCCGATCATGGCGCCTTCGGCCATATAATAATCCGGGTTCATAAAACCCATTTCGCCGGTGATAACATTGTCGCTGACCGCCAAAATGACGGTGGCCGGCACTTTGTGCACTTGACAGATGGTCAGAAAGGCGGAGGTCACCATATCGACGGCAATGGCTCCCTGGTCCGCGGCCTTGCCCACAACGTCACGCGTTTCGCGCAAAATCGCATCGGTACTCCAGACCTTTCCGCGATGGATCTTAAGTCCAGAGGCCTTGGCCGTCTGCTCAAGCGCCTTGGTCAATTCCGCATCAGCCTGGATCTTGAAATTCTTGTCCACATAATACGGTGTGACGCCTTCGCCGGAGATGGCGGAATCCGCGATAATGAGGTCTCCCACCTTGATATCACCGCGCAGCGCCCCGCAGCTTCCGAGGCGTATCAAAGTTTGGGCTTTGGCGCTGCAAAGGATCTCCGTCGTAATACCGGTATCCGCGGCAAAACGCCCGCCGTTGATCGTGGTGACCTTCGTACCCTGGAGCGTGCCCGTGAACATCGTATATTCCATAAAGGAAAAATTTTTGACAGGATTTTCCAGCTTCTTGACGATCGCTTCCATTCTTTCCCTCGGCCCGGGGACCAAGGCGTATTTGCCGATATCTTCTGGGCGCAACTGCACCATGCCCATCAAATCCTGCCCGGTTAAATGAACGTCCTTGATCATCTTTTCCATAACGCCTATCCTTTCGTGATTAATTGTTGGAAGCGGCGGATGAGGCCAGCTTCTTCAGCTCTTCTTTGTCGATCTTTCCCGTGCGGTTTTTCGGCAAACTCTTCTGTATCTCGATCGACTGCGGCACTTTAAAATGTGCCAAATGGTCTTTGGCAAAATAACGCAGATCCTCGGACTTGAGCACCGAGCCGTCTTTGAGGACGACAAAAGCTTTGATGCTTTCCCCGCGTAATTTGTCCGGCACGCCGATGACTGCGACTTCGGCTACCTGCTCATGTTTATGCAGGGCAGCCTCCACTTCCGGGGCATACACGATCTGGCCGCCGACCTTGATCATCTCTTTTTTGCGGCCCATTATATAAAGGAAGCCGTCCTGATCGAAGCGCCCCAGATCGCCCGTATGCAGCCAGCCGTCTTTTTTCATCTGAGCCGTGCCTTCGGGGTCTTTATAATATTCCTGCATAATGATCCAGCCGCTGATGGTGATCTCGCCGATTTGTCCGGCCGGAAGTTCTTTTCCTTCGTCATCGACGATCCTGATCTTGCAATGCGGGGCCGGTTTCCCGACGCTGGCAATGTTCTTGCTGCTCAACGGTGTGACCGTGTTGGGCGGACAGGTTTCGGTCATGCCCCAGCCGTTCAACAGCTGGGCGTTGGGACAGTATTTATGGAACCTTTCCAAAACTTCGGGTGAGCTCGGCGCGCCGAAAACGACCGCCCAGCGCAAGGAGGAAAGGTCGAATTTTTCGATTTCTTTAAGGGAGAGGATCGCGGTGTACATGGCCGGGACGATATGAAAACAGGTGACGCGGTATTGAGCGATGTTGCGCAGGAATTCAAAGGGATTGAAACGGTCCATCAGGATGAGGGTAATGCCGAAAATAACAGAATTTTGGATATAAATCAATCCCGCGATATGGCTGAGCGGGATGGCGCATAATTTGATGTCCTTTTCACTTAAATCCACAAAATGTTTCATGGCCTCGGGAGAACCTTCCAGATGCTTATAGGTAAGCAGGATGCCTTTGGGCTTTCCCGTCGTGCCGGATGTGTACATGATAAGCGCCGGATCATTGTCCTGAATAGTTGCGGCCGGCTCGGACGGCTGAGCACCGGATAAAACAGCGTTAAAAGCAATGCTTTCGGGAACCTCGCCTTCGGTAAGAACAATTTGGGTGAGACTGGAAACGGATTGCTTGATCTGCGGGAGAGAAACTTCCTCTTTGGCACGGGCGATAAGTATCTTGGCCTCCGAATGACTTAAGCAAGAAACCAATTCATCGCCTTTCAGCATATAATCGAGCGGCACCGCAACAGCGCCCAAGGAAAAACAGGCCAAGTAGCTATAGACATATTCAGGGCTGTTGGGAAGATAAATACCGACCTTATCTCCTCTTTTTATGCCAAGCGTATGCAATCCATTGGCCAGCTTGAAAACGCTTTCTCTAAGTTGCGAAAAAGAAATTTCTCGGCCTTGAAAGACAATGGCCGCCTTATTGCTAAAACGCTTTTGAGTGCTATTAATGACTTGTTTTATGTCCATAGTATTTTCGCATCCTCAATGAATACATAGAGTTTTGCCCTGAAAATCAAAACTAGTAAAATTTTGCTAGTTTGATTTTAATATAGGATTCCTATTTGTCAAGAAATAATATTAAAGACTAGTATATAGTAAAATTTTACTAGAGGTGACCCTTCCCTTAGGCAAGGGTATCGATGAGTTTGGAAATGGACTTGATCTCGGCCTCGACCAGATCGATGTCATGTTCAAGGATGATCAAAAGGTGGGTTTTCGTGATCTTCGTGTTGCGCTTGAGGGTCTCCAAGTCGCGCTTGATACGCTTGAGGAAAATGACTCTGGCCTTGAGGCGCCGGCGGGCGATCTTCTTGTTGACGTAATCGAGAAAATACAGCGAAAGATCGATATTGAAATAGGGCCGCTCGATCGAAAGAAAGCTTTCGGTGATCAGGTGGTCAAATATCTTTCTTCCTTCGGGGGTGATGCGGTAAACATACTTTTCCGGCCATTTCCCCTCCCGCCCGATGTCCTTCTCGACCAGCTTAAGCTGCTCCATTTTGCGCAAAGGGTAATAAATCGATTTGATCTTAAGGCCCACGAAGGGAAACAATTCCTCTTCGATCTGGCGCTTGATCTCATACCCGTGCTTGGGCCCTTCCATTAAAAGGCCCAAAAATAATAGCTCGTGCTCGATCATCGCTTGTCACCGTACTGCGGATCCAGTTCTTTAAAAAGATCACGGGCGACGGAACGCTTCGCATTGGAGCTTAAGGAGGTGATGTCGATCTTGGTGCCGCCTTCTACTTTGTCGAAGAAAATGCCGACTTCCGTAGAATCAACGCTCCCCGGGACGCCGATCACGACAATGTGCTCTTTGTTCCGGTCATGGAAAAATATCCGGAAAGGTGTTTTGCGGGGCGGGACAATGCCGGTCAGGGTCTCCTCCTCGCCGATGGGCGATTTTTCAACGGGTAGACCGTCTTCTTCATCGGTGTAGCCCTCGTTGACCGGAAGCCCGGTCAGGACCGTGTTGGGACGCTCCACCGGCTCTTCCACCGGCTGTTGCCAGCTGTCGCCCAGGGCCAGTACGGCACTGAAACAATCATCCAATGAACAACTGAATGTCCTGCTGATCGCGTTGCTGCGGGCCTCTTCCAGGGCACGCGTGGAATTTCCCCAAACAACCTTAGGAAGATCCACGGCCCGTTCCTTGAAATTGGCGCATCCTGCTAAAACCAAAGCTGTCAAAACAATAGGGGATATTTTCTTCTGCATGGTCGCTGTATTATAACAAATTGCCTCTAAGAATCAAATTTAAGGAAGTTTTTCGATCAACGGGAAAAGGTACTCTTCTTCGGCATTGAAGCGGTCAACAATTTCCTGTGTAAAATCCTGGAAGTCCTTCGGGAAAGACCGGGCGCTTAGATCCAGGACCTCGCCGGAATGTTTGTCATAGAAGAGCAGGAATTTGACCTTGATATCTTTAAGGTCATGCGCAAGGAATTCCAGCATCTTGACCGCCTGCCGGTCCTCATGATAAAAATCGCGCAAGGCGGCCATCATCTTGATGTCCTGACGGGCAAGGTGCTCAATGATCTGTTCATGAAGATGACGCAGGAGAGGTTTGGCCTGATTATACATCCGGGCAACGCGCTGGATCTCATCGATCGAATGGAGGATCGACCGCTGCCCCTGCCGGAAACTTTCGATCAGCTCACGCGACATGGATGGCGTCTTAAGCGGGTGCCGTCTTGGTTAAATTCTCCAGTTGCGACTTGAGGGCATCGCATATCTTTTCTAAGCCCACGGCCTTGATGCGGCTTTTGGTCAACTCTGCCTGGAGAAATTTTTCTTTGCGGATAAGGAAATCGTTAATCTCTTTTAATTTGCGCAGCTGCTCCTCGGAACCGGACTGCGCGCCGAGCGCCTGCTCTTGCTGGGCGTTCTTTTCTTTGAGCGCGACGAGGGCCTCGCGCATTTCATCCAATTGCTTTTTAAAATCATCGCAGGAAGCCTGCAGCGCCTGCGCCTTGGCCTCGGCTTCAGCCGACGGTTTTGGTTCGGCAAGCTGTTGCTGGAGCGCCTGGTTCTCCCCTTTAAGCTGTTCTAACGCCTGCTTAAGCTGGTCAAACTCGGTCTTTTCTTGCGACGTCCCCTGGAGCTGGGCGGTCAGGGACTTGACCTGTTCGGTGAGCTGGGCATTAAGCTCTTGAAGTTTTTGGTGTTCTTCCGGCGGAGCGCCCTTCTGCTGGCCGGCGACGGATAATTCATTTTGCAATTGTGTCACTTTGGCCTGGATCTCTTCCAGCTGCTTTTTCAAACCGGCATTCTCGATCTCCAGCTCTTTTGATTGCGGGGCGGCTTTTAAGGCCTCGTTGTCTTTTCGTAACGCATTGATGACTTCGATCGCCTCCTTGGCCTGTTCGTCCGCCTTGATATAAATGCGCGTCAGCTGCTCCTCCATGTCCTTGATCTGCTGGAGGTACTTAGTCTCATTGGCCTTAAGAGCGCTCAACTCTTCCTGGTTCTTTTTGGCCTCTTCCAAAGCCGGCTTGGCCGCGTCGAATTCTTTATGCGCGGCATCAAGGGCGGTCTTTAATTCATCGCGGGACTTCTGGGCGCCGGCCAGATCGTCTTTGAGTTTCTGCATTTCTTTGGGATCAGCAGCGGGTCGCACGCCCTGGAACAACAAAGAGACGCCGATCACAAAAAGGACAATGACGATCAGGGCGAGGATATAAATGGTCATAAGTAGGAATGGCTCCTTAAATATTTGGCGTAATCTTCCACGGCTTTCTCCAGCGGCATGAACGGCTTTTTATACCCGACGGCGCGCAATTTCTCCATATCGGCTTGCGTGAAGTACTGATACTGATCGCGCAATTTTTCCGGCATCTCGACATATTCAATGTTGACCGGCTTGCCGACGGCCTTGAACAAGGCCTTGGCCAAGTCGTTCCATGTCCGGGCGGCGCCTGTGCCGACGTTAAATATGCCGTTGATCTCCGGATGCTGAAAAAAGAACATGACAACGTCCACCGCGTCCTTAACGTAAATGAAATCCCGTTTTTGCTCTCCGTCGGCATAATCCTGGCGGTACGAACGGAAAAGCGCCATCTTCCCTTCCTGAACCATTCGGTCATACGCCTTGGCCACCACACTGCGCATATCCTGCTTGTGATACTCATTGGGACCGAAGACATTAAAAAAACGCAGGCCTACGACTTTTGTGTCCAGCTTGCGGTCCAAAATCCAAAGATCGAACTTCTGCTTCGATTCGCCGTACAAATTTAACGGCCGGCAGCGGCGGATGGTCTCTTCCGCATCCTTGTAGCCTTGGCCGCCGTCGCCATAAGTTGCCGCCGAGCTGGCGTAAATAAAACGGACATTGTTCTTAAGCGCCCATTCGGCCAGGATACGCGTGTATTCGAAATTATTCTCCTGATAATAGGCCGCATCCTGCAACACTGTCGAACTGCATGCCCCCATGTGGATCATCGTATCCACGCGGTCCTTGAGCGTGTCGCTCTTGACACGGTCCAAGAATTCCTTTTTATCGAAATACCGTTTATACCTCTTGTTCTTCAGATTCTCATTCTTGGAACGGTCTTCCAAATGATCCACGACAATGATATCTTCACGTCCCGCCGCATTAAGCCGTGCCAAGATACAGCTGCCGATGAATCCCGCCGCGCCGGTTAAAACGATCATCAATTGGCCCTTTCCAAAAGCTCCTGGCCGATCTCTTCGCCGAGCTGCCGGGCCAATTGCAGGAATCCGGTCTGGCTGTCCTCGACTTCTTTACGTGTTGAAAAATTGGTGATGCCCCGCCCAGTTTTTAGGTCCCTGATCAGTGCCTCAACGGCCAAAGATTTCTTTTGAGCCTTATTCCAGAACATCAGCCCGTCGTCTTCTTTGTCCAGTTCCGTGACATGCCCCTGAATGACAAAGTCGGCCTCTTCCAGCCGGTCCGGCGTCAGGACCTCGAGCTTCCCGCGGCTTTCTTCCATCGCGTCCGCAATGCCGCGCACAATCATCAGGGCGATCGTTTCCAGCTCCTGGGTGGCCTCCACCCCCACACCGGCCGTAAATGGAACAACGACAAATTTAGCGCCCGTCGGAAAATTGAGCTGCCCTTGATGGGAAAAATCGCCGGAAGGAACTGAAGCGGTTTGCGCGGAAGACCCCAGCCAAGCACAGCCTACGGTATTGAGCGCGAACAATAAGCACAGTCCGATGAAACGAAACATTATAAAAAAATCTTAACATAGCAACATATGTGCCTCAAGGTAAATTAGAACTATTTAAGAAGGATAAAAGGACGGAAAAGAATCAGCGGGAAACAGTGACTTTGGCCATCTCGGCCACGTTGAGCTCAGGGCTGGGCTTATAGAGGAGATACCCTTGACCGGCGGTCACGCCTAGGTCGCGCAGGGCTTGCCATTCATCTTTGGTCTCGATCCCTTCGGCGATGGAGACGATATTATTATCCTTGCAGAAGGCGACGATAAATTTAATGATGCTGCGTTTGAAGGAATCGCGGTGGACATCACAGACAATATGGCGGTCAATTTTGACCACTTCGGGCCGCGTTTCCACGATCGACTCCAGGCTCGCGAATCCGCCGCCCACGTCATCCACGGCAAACCGGAAACCGTAATCGCGGTATTTGCGCAGATGATCGTAGAACAGCTTATAGTTTGAAATACGGGAACGCTCCGTGATCTCCAGGACAACGTCCATGGGCGAGATCTTGAATTCGTCGAAGATCGATTTGACGGCCAGGAACTTGGGCCCCTCTACCAGGTACGGGTTGCAGTTCAAAAAAAGTTTTTTGTCCTTCCCGATACGCTCGGTAACGAACTTAAGCGCCTTGCGCCAGCAGAGGATCTCCAGTTCATGGTATACGCCGTATTTTAAGGCGGCCCTGAAAAGGAGTTCCGGATTGGAAAGGAAATTGTCCACGGCCGGACGGGTAAGGACCTCAATGCCGAGGAGTTTTTGCGGTTTTAAATAATAAATAGGCTGGAAAAACGGGACAATCAGCTCCTCATCCAAAATGCGCCGTAGTTCGATGACGACCTCTTCTTCACCCACCGAGCCGTAATCCTGCCCCAAAATGGCTCCCCGGCGCATAACCGCTTCCATCCGGGCAATAAGCTCTTCATGCTCGAACGGCTTCGTCAAGAAATCATCGGCCCCTAAATAGAGACCTTCGACTTTATCTTCAAACAAATATTTAGCGCTGAGAATGATGATGGGAATGTGGCGGGTTTGGCGGTTCTCTTTTAATCTGCGGCAGACTTCGAATCCATCAAGATCAGGAAGGACTAAATCAAGAAGGATGATATCGATGTTGGAACATGCGCGGGGAAAAGCTTCATTCCCTCTGCACGCAACCTCAACGTCATATCCTCGGGTTTCAAGCAGCAACTTCAGCATCTGTGTTACATTGTTGTCGTCATCAATGATGAGGATATGCTTCCGGTTGTGAAGGGCGGATTCAATCATTGGGCTTATTATATAGCGAGAAAACTTGAGTGTAAAGCTTTCTCTACCTCCGATCCTATCTCCCCGTGGCACTATAAGTATAAATTATAAATCAATAAATGGCAAATATTTGTATTAAATGTCTAAATTTTTATACAACTGTGATTTTATACGACATTATAACTTATTGGAATATAATAACTTATGAAATATTAACAAAGGCAGGAAAACGCTTCGTTTTTTTGGAAATTTTTGGCCTATGCCCTGAGAAGCTCAAGGAATTGGAAAGATAGATTCCCTTCCCTCATGCAGGAAGATTCAGAAACCTTTTTGAAGTTTGAAAGTTGAGGCAGGAATGTATCACATTGAAAATTATGGCTGATAGAAGTTAAATAGATTTTTTTGCAATTCGGCAGAGCGAGCGCTTGATTGTAGATCTCCCCTCCGCCGATAATAAAGACAGATTCGATGTTCAAACTATGTTGATTTTTTTCGACAATATGGAGAGCATTTTCAACACTGTCGGATTTTATAACGCCATCGCAGAATGTGAGCGCTTGATTGCGGGTAACCACGACATTCAACCGCTGGGGCAAGGGACGAAATTTTTCCGGAATAGAATCCCAGGTTTTCCGCCCCATGATCACCGCATTTTGCTTGGCCGCGTCCGCTGTCTTGATTGTCGTTTCCTTGAAATGCTTCATGTCCCCGGCCAAACGCCAGGGCAGCTGACCGCTTTTGCCTATTCCATACCGGGAGTCAACCGCGACAATGATGCTGAATGGGATCATACTTAAACCGCAATGGGGAATTTGATGAAGTCATGGTGCTGATAATTGACCAGCTCGATATCTTCGAAGGTAATGTCAAAAAAAGGTTTTTTTATTATCCTTAACTGCGGTAATGGTTTACATTCTCTTTCCAGCTGCTTTTTTAGGCCTTCAACATGATTGAGGTAAATGTGCGCATCCCCCAAGGTATGAACAAAAATGCCGGGGGTAAGATTACATTCCATGGCCACCATGCTCAAAAGCAAGGCATAGCTGGAGATATTAAAAGGGACCCCCAAAGCCACATCGGCCGAACGCTGGTACAACTGGCAATCCAGTCGGCCGTTGATTACATAAAATTGAAAAAAGGCATGACAAGGCGGCAGGGCCATACGTTCAATGTCCGAAACGTTCCAAGCGCTGACAATGATGCGCCGCGAATCCGGCTTTTCCTTGATCAATTTCAGGACATTACTGATCTGATCGACATGCTCTTTGTGGTAGGCCTTTATTTTTTCGTCCCACGAAAATTTCTCCCATTTGCGCCATTGATAACCGTAGACGGGACCCAACTCCCCTTTGTCGTCGGCCCAAGCGTTCCAGATGGGCGTATATTCTTTTAAGCCGTCATTGATATTGGTCGAACCGCGCAGGAACCACAACAATTCCCGCACGACCGCAGAAAACAGAATCTTCTTGGTGGTCAGGATAGGAAACCCGTCACGCAGGTCATATTTGGTCTGGAATCCAAAAACGGACAAAGTCCCCGTGCCCGTACGGTCCTCTTTGCGCTCGCCGTGTTCCAAGATATGTTTGACTAAGTCCAGGTATTGACGCATATCGCGATCGGCCTACTCTTTCAAGACCGGCTTCCACATCTCTTCTTTGTACTGCGTGACCATCCGGTGGGTGTTAAAAAAAGCGCTGCGCTTGATGCAATTGATCATCTTATCGATCCAGGCGCTTTCGGCATTCAGCTCTTTTTTGGGGAAAGTCCGGTAATACGACTCCAGCACAACTCCCAGCGTGGAACACAGGGCCTGGGCATCTTCATCCAGCCGCAGATTGCTTTCGGTGCCGATCTCGGCCCCCTGATGACGGTAACCGAAGATCCAACCGATATCGTCATGTTCGGCCTCAACCACCCATCCGTCCAGGGTCGTAAGCTGCGGAACGCCGTTCAAAATAGCTTTCATCCCGCTTGT
>CAZCLW010000030.1:21405-24234 GCA_964499685.1 uncultured Planctomycetales bacterium | reverse complement strand
GCGGTAATAAAAATAACTCCTGAATAACCCACTTTAAACCAAAAAGTTGCTAAATTAGCGTTCTCGAGATTATATGCAATAGAGTAAGAAAATTGCCAAAGAGTGCTAATTCCACAAAGGAAAACAAAAATATTTATTAGGGCGTTTTTTCTGCTCTTTGAGTGCACAAAAAAACCCAGTGCAGCAAATAGAAGAGAAATGATTAATGGTGGAAGTGAAAAAATATTCATTTAAGATGCTTTCTTTCTAATAAATCCTTTATTTATTGAATATTTTAACAAGCACATCATCTTCTTCTTGTCAAACTTATGAAATGCGAATCCATGACTCTTAAGGAGCTGAGTTGTTTTCCTAGAATAAAATTTTGCAACTCGATTCAAAAATTGATAATTATATTTAAGCATCATTCTTTCAGGGAAACTAGGATTGCTCTTTTCAAATTCGACGAAAGTTACAAACCGTGGCTGTTTGATTCTTAGCATGCGACTCGCCAATGACAAGAATTTTTCCATATCCATCCCATTTTGATCAAAGGGATGATAACACTGATTCCGACTTTTCGAGGATGTTATGATGCAAAAGACAGATTGACAAAGTTGATCGACAAATACAGTATTTAAATAAGTATTCTTGCATGGGAGCAAAGAAAATATTCCTGAATTTAAAATACGGAGTCCTTGATAAAATGCTTGATTAAAGGTTGGAATTTTTCCCGTTGTCGATTCACATAGAACTGCTGGGACCCTAAAGATGTCAATCCACATCCCGCACACTCTATATTTGTAAATTAATTTTTCAGCCTCATATTTACTTTGTTCATATGGAATTTCGAAATTTTGACCAACTGTTAACATATTCTCTTTAAAGACTTTTGTATAATTTCCACATACATAGATTGTACTCATAAAATTTATTCTTACTTGTTCTTTGAATGGCATAAATAGCCTAATAAGGTTTTCGGTGCCATGCACATTTATCCTTCGTAATTTCGAGAGAGGGCACTGGAAATCAGTTGTTGCTGCACAATGCACAACTTCATTTACCTGTCCGCCTAAAGATTCTATTGTCCGCCTACTCAAACCAAGATTGCTTTTACTTACATCTCCTGCTAAAACGAACAAATTCCTTAAATGAAGATTTTTGGTCCAAAATTTTAGTGCATCATGTATTCGCCTTTCCGGACTCTCTAATTTCTTTCTTCGTACCAAGCAAAAGACTTTATGCTTATTTTCTAACAGAACCTTGAGAAAATAAGATCCAATTAAACCGGTGGCTCCTGTTAAAAAAAACACTTTTCTTGTATTCATAGAGATAGCATTTCTCTCCTAACGGAATCCGCGGTCATTTTCCCGCTCAGAGATACTATTGGAATTCCACATTGCCCGAATCCATTTATTGCCCAACTTCCAGTAATATAAAGACCTGAGACAGAAGTTCGCGAAGGAAATAAATTCTTGTCTTCTTGCATTATTGAAGAAGTCCAGCCAAATATCGCACCGTTTGTATTACCCACCCACTTTCTTATTGTTAACGGAGTTGCAATTTCGGACATACAAATTAATCCCTTAACTTCTGGAATTATCTCTTGAAGTTTTTTTAGGACCAGCTCGTAAAAATAGAATTTGTGATCTTGCCATTTATTTATATCTTTTTGATTTACCCATATTTCAGTCCGCAATATACTTTGATCGGAAGGCGCCAAACTATTATCCGCCAAGGAAGGAAAATGACAGATCAAATAATCAAGATTATTTCGCTTTATTAAATTCTTTTCCAACATATAGTTTCGTTTTACATTAAAACATTTATCAATATCATAACTAGAGAAATACCATAAGCACACAGATGGGTTTTTATTTCGAATCTTTGTAATATTTTTTTTTAGTCCTAAATAAACCACAAAGGCAGAATCCGAAATTGTTAAATTTCGTATCGTTTCCTTTTCTTTTGTATTAGTTTTTATCATATGATTAAAAATTGTTGACGCGTCACAATTTGAAACAACGAATTTACTCATTACTCTTTCCCCATTATCCAGCCCTACACCTAAAACTTTATTTCTTTTTATAAAAATCTCTTTTACACTTGTTGATAAACGCAGTTCTCCTCCGTACTCTTTAAACCGGAAAGCTAATAAGTCAGGATATCGCTGTATGCCACCTCTTGGATAGTAGCCGCCATCTAATATATACTCCTTATAAAGCATCAAAGAAATAAACGATGAGGCCAGAGAAGGCGGTGTACCAATGTTGCCAATGGGTATGGATAGAATGGCCTTAAGCTTAGAATCGTCTACAAACTTAGACAGTAGCTTAGAAAACGATATATGTCTCGTCTTTAAATATAAATTAGGCAAATTAGAATTTAAGATAAACTTGAATAGCTCTTTTAAGTTTTCTTTTTCCCGAGGGAAATATTGATACAATTCTTTAATGGTTTTATTTACATTCCGAAATATTAAAATGTCTTCGTTTGGCGTAATTATCCGATCGTGCGGATCCTGGTCTATCAAATCAATTTCATCTAAGAGGGAAAAATCTTTAAGAATTTGGAATATTACACCCCCTTCTCGACATGAGCCGAGATAATGAACACCGACATCAAATTTATAACTACCTCTTCCGAATGATGTACAACACCCCCCGGGTTTATCCTGCCGCTCAAAAATTATTACTTTAAAGCCCATTTTGGCTAAATAAGTTCCGCAAACTAAACCTCCAATTCCTGCACCTACAATCACGACATCGAAATTTTTCATTCTTACTCTTTAAGCAATTTTCTTGTTAACTCTACGGCTTGTTTTAAATTATTAACTTTTGGTAAATCTTC
>CAZCLW010000030.1:0-21395 GCA_964499685.1 uncultured Planctomycetales bacterium | reverse complement strand
CCAACAACTCTAATGCCTTGATCGAATCCATCCCCAAATCGTTAACGAAATGAGCATCCAAGGTGATTTCCTTGGGACTCACCTCAATGATATCCGCCACTATATTTCTTATTTTCTCCTCTAAATCATCATTACGTTTATGCACCATTTAACTCTCCTTGCATTTTCTTAGCACCAAACACGAATTATTCCCTCCAAATGCAAAACCATTGTTCAACACAACATTTAATTTCTTCCTTCGCGCCACATTCGGCACGCAGTCAACGTCACATTCCGGATCCGGCGTCTCATAATTGATGGTGGGTGGGATCGCGCCTTCATGGATCGCCAAACAGCAGGCGATCGATTCAATCGCGGAAGCCGCTCCCATCGTATGCCCCAGCATGGATTTGATAGAGCTGACCGGGATATCCCTGGTCCGGGCGCCGAAAACCTCGTGGATCGCCTGCGATTCAGCCGCGTCATTGTGCCTGGTCCCGGTCCCATGGGCGCAAATATAATCTACCTCATCCGGCGAAACGTTGGTACTGGAAAGCGCGTTTTTTATGCATGCCCCTATCCCTTTAGCCTGGGGATTGGTCATATGAAAGGCATCGCAGCTTAAACCATATCCCAAAATTTCCGCATAGATGACTGCTTTGCGCTTGAGGGCGTCTTGCAGCCGCTCCAGGACCAGAACACCGGCCCCTTCTCCCACCATCATGCCTTTGCGGTTCTTGTCAAATGGTTGGCATTTTTCCGGTGCCACAGCCCGGAACTGATTGAACCCCGTAAAAGAAAGATAAGAAAAGGCATCGGTCCCTCCGACAATGGCCTTATTTACTTTGCCTGTCTTGATCATATCAAATCCGTATCCGATGCCATAGTTGCCGGCCGCGCAGGCAGTCGTAAAGATTCGCACTGGACCTTTAAAATTGAAAAAATTGGCCAAGTTCGAAGGAATACTGTTGACTGGATACTGATAAATGGATTGCTTCCTTACCTTGTCCTCACCCTGTTTGGCCCACGCTTTATCAATTGACTCGATTTCCTGTGATTCCCCGCCGGTTGTCCCGAAACTCACACCCACACTGGCAAGATCTTCTGAATTGAGCTTGGCATCTTCCAGGGCCAATTTGGTCGCGGCGATCGCCAGCTGTGAAGCCCTCCCCATGAGTTTGTGTTTTCTGGCCGGCATGAATTGCCCCGGCTTGAAATTTTTCACTTCACCCCCAAAGTGGGTGTATTGGTCCGACGTATCAAAAGATTCGACTTTGGATATCCCGGACTTTCCCTTAAGCAGGCTGTCCCAAAATTCCTCCCTGCCCGTCCCGATCGAGCTCACCACCCCGACACCTGTCACGACCACCCTATTGCTCATTTTTTATCACCAATATAAGATCTGCCTGGGCCACGATGTCATTGTTGACCAAGGCCTTTGCTTCCACATAAGCCCCGTTCGGTGTCATCCTGACGTTCTGTGCCTCCAGGACCAGCTGATCGCCCGGGATGACCGGTTTTTTAAAGTCAGCCTTGACCGAAGCCAGATAATAGGTCGATTTCTCTTTGGAGCCTTCTTTCGCATAAAGTAGAATGGAAGCCTGCGCCAGGGCCTCGATGATCAACGCCCCCGGCATGACCGGCTTCCCCGGAAAATGCCCTTGGAACAGTTGGTCATTGCTTGTGATATTCTTGACCGCCCTCACCCTTTCGCCCGGCTCAAGCTCAAGCACCCTGTCTACTAAGAGCACGGGTGTCCGGTGCGGCAAAATTTTGGCCGGATCAATTGTCTTTTCCATATCTTCCTATGATCGCAACAGTGTTAGCCCCATAAGGACTGAAAGTATTGATCATGATCCTCGATGTTTCTTTCGCAAGTTTTTCGGTTACGATGCTTCTGAAACTGCACTCCGGGTCTTTTTCAGTGAAATTGACCGTGGCCGGGATAAAATTCCTTTGAAGCGAACCCAAGGCGGCAACCAGAGACAGGCCGCCGGAAACGCTGAACGTCTCACCCGTGAACGACTTGACCGCCGTGACCGCTACATCCCGGTCCGGAAAGACCTTCTTGATGGCCCTTATCTCCGCCTTGTCCGCGTCTTTGGTGGAATTGGCATTGGCAAAAATACAATCAATGTCATCCGGCTTTAACCGCGCGTTATCCAAAGCGATCTTCATCGCCTCTACCATGCCGCTTCCCTGCAGCTTGAATTTATAATATTTCCCCGGATCAAAACAGGAGGCGATCCCCAAAATTTCCGCGTAGATAACGGCCTTGCGTTTTTTGGCTTCTTCCAGCTCCTCAACCAGGAGGGTGACCGCACCTTCCCCCAGGACAATGCCGTCCCTGCGCTTGTCAAAGGGACGCGACAATGGGGCATCGGCATTACCGTTAAGCCCTGATAAATAATGAAGCTTGTAGCATCCCAGAAAAGTTTGAATGGAAAGATCCTCCACCGAGCCGGCGATACCCGATTTAACTTTATCAGTAAGAATGAAATCGCAAATATAGTCCAAGGCATCCAGGGAAGCACACATCCCTGTAGAGAGCGTTGCATTAAATCCACGGATATTAAATTTGATCCCTGCCTGACTGGCAGGTGAATTACCTACGGTGCTTGGAAAAAGCGAAGGATTAGTGAAGCGCGGTCCTTGTGTGAATGACTCCTGATTAAAGCGGGAAATACTGCTTAAACTTCCCAAAGTCGTTCCCACTGAGACACCGATCTTTGAAGAATTTTCTTCGGTAATTTTCAATTTGGCGTCTTCAAGCGCCAGCTTGGTTGAACACAAAAGCAATTTTGTCGCCCTGTCCAGGTCCCGCAATCCTTTAGGGCCCAGCATGACTTTAGGATCGAAATCAGATACCTCTCCCCCCACTTTGACTTTGTATTTGGATGTATCAAAAAGCGTGATCGGCTTGATACCCGATCTTCCTTCTTCCAGGGCGTTCCAAAAATTTTCTTTGCCGGTCCCGATAGGAGAAACAACGCCGATTCCCGTTATGACGATCCGTTTTTTCATATTCCAAATCCGCCGTTGATTTCGAGTACCTGCCCCGTGATATAATCGCCGCGCCCGTCGGACAAGAAACTCACCGCTTCCGCCACTTCCTTAGCCCTGCCGAACCTGCCCAGCGGGACCGCTTCCAGGGCTCTTTTCATCCGGTCTTCTGTAAGCCCCGCGACCATGTCTGTCTCGATGAATCCGGGCGCCACCGCGTTGACCCGGACATTGAACGGTGCCACCTCTTTGGCCAAGGCCTTGGTAAAACTGATGATCCCGCCCTTGGAGGCCGAATAATTTGTCTGTCCGGCCATGCCCCTGACACCGCTGATTGAAGAAATATTGACGATCGCTCCCCTTCTTTGCTTCATAAAGGTGACAATGACGGCTTTGGTCATATTGAAGGTGCCGTTAAGGTTCGTGTCGATGACGTCGAGCCAGTTCTCCCTGCTCATGGCCATAAGCGCGCCGTCCTTGATGATCCCGGCGTTGTTGACAAGGATATCAAGCCGGCCGAATTTTTCCAGGACAGCCTCTTTCATCTTCTGCGCCTCAGCATAATCCTTGATGTCCATCTTGAAAGCCAGGACAGAAACTCCCAGCTGTTCTATTTCAGCCTTAAGAGAATCAGCAAGTTCATCGCTTTTGGCATAATTAAAAGCGATGTTGGCGCCTTGTGCCGCAAGCTTTAACGCGATGGCCCGGCCGATGCCGCGGGTTGCGCCGGTGACGATCACTGTTTGGTTCTTTAAGGGCTTAGAACTTACCATTGGCTTTTTCTCTCAACAAAAAGTCTTCCACGATCCTTTTATACACGCCGATAATGCGGCCGGATTTGCGCCAGCGGAAAAGGTAATTATAATAGACCCCCAGCTGCTTGGACAAACGCATGTCGTTAAGCCGGTTTTTCTTTTTATATTCTTCCAGCTGTTCCAGTGTCTGATAGCCCATAGCTTGTCCCGTCAATACTACAATTGTAGTAATTTTTCTATAAATATTTGGGGCATAATAATTTAAATGTGAGTTTTATTATACCCCGCAAGGTTGGTTTGCTCAACCGATAATTAAATAAAAATGCCCTAAGTCAATTTAGCCTTAGGGCAGCGAATAGTGCTTTCTAATTAAATTTTTTTATGGAAGTTTCTCTACATCCTCCGGCTTCTCGATATTATAAAGAGTCAATCCGGAATTGATGCGTTTAATGAGGCCGGTCAGGACTTTGCCGGGCCCGATCTCGATGAAGGTATTGACCCCCTGGGAAACGATAAAGTTGACCGTGTCCACCCACTGTACGGATGAGGTGATCTGGCGGGCGAGGTTCGCGCGGATATGTTCGGGGTCGGAAGACGGTTTCCCGTCGACATTGCTGATAACCGGCACCTTGGCGGGCCGGATATTCACATTTTTCAGGACATCTTTAAATTTATCCGCGGCCGGCTGCATAAGCGAAGAATGGAACGCGCCGCTGACATCCAGCGGGATAACGGACTTGGCCCCGGCGGTCTTGATCGCCTCGCACGCCTTGGCCACTTTGTCGGCGTGGCCGGTGATGACGATCTGCTGGGGCGAATTGAAATTGGCCACTTCCGCTCCCACCGCTTTACATATCTCCAGGAGTTTTTCTTTCTCAAAGCCGATGACCGCCGCCATGCTGCCCTTGGCCAGCCTGGTCGCTTCTTCCATCAAACTGGAACGCGAGCGCACCAGGTCCAGGCTTTCACGCAGCGATAAAGCTTCGGAAGCCGCCAGCGCGGAATATTCACCGAGGCTTAACCCGGCGGTAAATTTGACGGAAATATTTTTATATTTAGGATGCGCCTGGAAGGCCTTGAGGGCGGCGATACTGAAGGTGAAAATGGCCGGCTGGGAATAAGCGGTTGCGGTGAGTTTTTCCTGCGGGCCGTTGAAGATGACATCGGTCAAGCCGTTGCCTAAGAACGCGTCGGCTTCATCAAAAATTTTGCGCGCCTCGGGCGAGGCCTCATAAAATTCCTTGCCCATGCCGACTTTCTGCGCGCCCTGACCGGGGAAAATGAGAGAAACGTTTAACATATCTTAAAGGTCACATGACACAGGACACATGTCACAAGAAACGACGTGTGTCATGTGTCTTATGTCTTGTGTCTGTTTTACCACTTCACCACACTCGCCCCGCTGACCAGCCCCGCGCCGAAAGCGACGAGGACCACGTTGCTCCCCTTCTTGATCCTTTTTTCCTGGACCGCTTCATACAGGGCAACGGCGATCGAGGCCGCGGACATGTTGCCGTACTTGTGGATGTTGACGAAAATTTTTTCTTTGGGAATTTCCAATTTTTTGGCGACCGCGGAAATGATGCGGTCATTGGCCTGGTGCGGCACAACACAATCGATATCGGAAAGCTCCAGGCCGGCTTTCTTGACCGCGATCAGGACCGCTTCGGCCATGGAATTGACCGCGATCTTGAACAGCTCCTGGCCCTGCATCACGACGAACGGCATGGGCATGACCTTGTTGCTCTGGTTGAGCGGCTCGCGCTGTTCCTGGATGACGGCCATCAGGTCGCCAAACTCGCCCTGCGCGTGGATATAGTCGGAGAGGATGCCGTGGCCGTCGACCGACGAAAGAACGCAGGCGCCGGCGCCGTCGCCGAAAAGGACACAGGTGGCACGGTCGTTCCAGTCGATGAGCGAGGTGATCTTTTCGGAGGCGATGACCAGCGCGTTCTTGTACACGCCGGTCTGGATGAATTGCTTGGCGGTCGTGATGCCGTACAAAAACCCCGAACACGCCGCGCTGATGTCAAAAGCCGCGGCCTTTTGTGCGCCGAGGGCTTTCTGCACGAGGCAGGCGACCGACGGAAAATTGCTGTCGGGGCTGATGGTCGCGACAATGATAAGATCGACTTTGGCAGGATCAAGATGCGCGTCTTTAAGGGCTTCCTTGGCGGCGTTGATCGCAAGATCGCTGTTCTTCTCGTCCTTCGAGGCAATACGGCGTTCCTTGATGCCCGTCCTGGTCATGATCCATTCGTCGGAGGTTTCCACCATCTTCTCCAGATCGAAATTGGTGAGCACTCTCTTGGGGACGTAATGACCTAAACCTATGATGCCGACGTTGTTCATCGCGCCGTTTCCTTTACCATGACCGACAAAATATTGTGCTCGATCTCGCGCTTGGTCGCGCGGATCGCGTTCTTGATGGCTTTCGGCGAGGAACGTCCGTGGCTGATCATGACAATACCGTTAACGCCCAGCAAAGGCGCGCCGCCGTATTCCGAATAGTCCGCAAATTTTTTTATCTTGTCCAGCCGCCATTTCATCAGCCCCGCGCCCAGGAGGGCCAGCGGGTCTTTCTTCACTTCCCTTTTGATCAAGGTGCCGGCGGATTCCAGGACGCCTTCCGAAACCTTAAGGGCGATGTTGCCCACATAACCGTCCGAAATGATGCAGTCGCATTTGCCCGAAAAGATCTCATTGGCCTCGACGTTGCCGATAAAATTCGGCAGCCGCTCCGACATCAGTTTGTGCATGTCTTTGACAAAATCCGTGCCCTTGCTTTCTTCGGCGCCGATGTTCAAAAGGCCCACACTCGGGTTCTCGATCCCCAGGACTTCGCGGCAGTACACGCGCGACATGAGCGCGTAGCTCAAGAGATGCTCGGGCTTGGGGTCGGTATTGGCGCCCACATCGATGATAAAGGAAAATTTGTTCAGCGTCGGAATGACCAGGCCGATGCCAGGCCGGTCGACACCGTTCATCATGCCTAAAAAAACGCTCGCCGCGGCAACGACCGCGCCGGTGTTTCCCGCGCTGATAAAGGCATTGTATTGAGGGTCTTTGAGAAGATTGATGCCGAGTGAAATGGAAGAATTGCGCTTCTTGCGGATGCTGACCGCTGCGGGATCGTGCATGTCCACCACTTCCGGGGCATGCATGACCTCGATCCGCTCTCTGGGATAGGTGTATTTTTTTAATTCCTGTTCGACCTGATCTTGAAGCCCGATCAGGACGACCGTGACTTCCTGCTCATTGACCGCGTCCACGACACCGGCCACGATGGCCTGCGGCGCGAAGTCACCACCCATAGCATCAACGACGATTTTCATATTTGACCACGGACGCCTAGTTAAGCATTGACTTTCTTTTTAGCTTCTTTGGCCGGGGCGACTTCCACGATCTTCTGGCCCTTGTAATGGCCGCAGAACGGGCAGATCCGGTGGGACAGGATCGGTTTCTGGCAGTTCGGGCACTTGCCCATGCCGGCCACGCGCAGTTTCCAGTGCGTGCGGCGCTTGCGCCCTCTTTGCTTGGAATGTTGTCTTTTTGGTAAAGCCATTTTGAGTTCTCCTTTTAAAGTTACATGACACAGGACACAAGACACATGTGTCGTTTGTCATGTATCATGTGTCATGTGTCATTTGTCTTGTGTCTTATGACATTTACATTGTTCGATATTTAAATTCACCCCGCAGCCCGGGCAGAGGCCCTTGCAGTCCTCTTTGCACCAGACGATCGTCGGAAAGCCCAGGATGATCTCCTGGCGGATGTCCTCGTTGAGCTCGATCGCCTGGGTGGTGCGGTCGATCTTGTAATCGAGAAAGAAATTCTCCTTCACTTCCCGCTCGACGGGCTCGAGGCAGCGGCCGCAAAAAAAAGCGAACTTGGCCTTGGCCTCGGTGTTGGCCATGACGGTATCGCCCAGGCGCTCCACCTTGGCGACGATGTCGATCGTCGAAACGCACTGGAACTCCTGGCTCTTCAGGTCTAGCTCGGCGGGATCAAGATGCTCGTCGATGTCAAGGCCGTTCGGCCCGATATCTTTAATTTTAATTTTCATCTCCTTAACTTTCCCTTCAAACGTTTTTCGACAAAGCTCGGGACGAATGACGAGATGTCGGCGCCCAGGGAAGCCGCCTCTTTGAGCAATGTCGAGGAGAGGAATGAATATCCTTCGGAGGGCATCAGGAAGACGGTTTCAATGTCTTCGGCCAGACGCCGGTTGGTCAATGCCATCTGGAATTCATACTCAAAATCCGAGATCATCCGCAACCCCCGGATCAATATTCTCGATTTCTTCTTGCGCGCGTACTCAATGACCAGGCCGTCAAAGGCCTCGATCGTCACTCCGTTCAAACCCTTGGTCGCCTCTTTGAGCATGTCCACCCGCTCGTTGATGTTGAACAAGGGTGTCTTTTTGACGTTCTTGGCGACAGCCACCACGACCTCGTCAAAGATGAGCCCGGCCCGCTTGATGATGTCGATATGGCCGTACGTGACAGGATCAAAACTTCCGGGGTATATGGCGATTCGGGACATTTAAGGCGATTCTTGGTAAATGGTCAGAACGGTCGATCCGTAGTTGCGCTGGCCGATAATAAGAAGTCTACCTTGACTCTCAGGTAGACTTTCGTGCTTGTCATGCTGTATTATGACGAACGAATCGGCGTGTAATATATCATGGGCTTCCAGGGTTTTCAAGGTTTTTTTTGCCAGCTCCCGGCCGTACGGCGGGTCGGCAAACACGATGTCAAAAGTACGCTTTATCTGGGCAAAACGCTTGACCGCCATCAGCGAATCCAGGCCCAGGACCTCACAGGGGATCTCTTGTAAGTCTTTGGGCGCCTTAGATTTTAGCAAAGTCAAGCTGTCCTGGATGGCCCGCACGGACGTGTAATCCTTTTCCACAAAGGTCACCTCTTCCGCCCCGCGCGAAAGCGCCTCAAAACCCATGGCCCCGCTGCCGGCAAACAGGTCAAGAAAGGTCAATCCTGTCATGTCCTGGCCGAGATAGTCGAAGACGGCCTTGCGCACCAGGTCCTGGGTCGGACGGATGCCTTTGGGCATAAAGAAGTTGCGGCCTTTGAGTGAACCACTGATGATTTTCATCCCGCCTCTACCATCTCCAAGTATTGCGGATAACGTTCCTGCACGACTCTTTTAATACTTATATTATTATTCTTTTCTAGTTTTGGGTCCTGATTGACCAATTCGATCGCCTCTTTGCGCGCGAGTTCCAGAATGTCGATCTGCTTGACCGGATTGGCGACCCGTAGTTCGTTCAGCCCGTGCTGATGCCGGCCGAAATATTGTCCCGGCCCTCTGATCAGAAGGTCGCATTCCGCGATCTTGAAGCCGTCGTTCGTGGACAAAAAAGCATCCAGCCGGGCCTTGGCGTCTTCCGTTGAGGGGTCCGCGGTCAAAAGGCACAGCGCGTCGCTTTTCCCCCGGCCGATGCGCCCGCGCAACTGATGGAGCTGCGAAAGCCCGAAACGCTCCGCGTGCTCGATCAGCATCACATTGGCATCGGCAATGTCAACGCCGACCTCAAGTATAACGGTCGCGACCAGAATATCAATCTCTTTGTTCCTGAATTTGGCCATGACCGCGCCGATCTCCTTGCGGTCCATCTGCCCGTGGACAAGGCCCAGACGGAACTCCTTGAAGATCTTTGCCTGGAATTCTTTGAACATTTTTTGTGCGGCTTTTAATTCCAGCGCCTCGGACTCTTCGATCATCGGATAAACGACGTACGCCTGCTGGCCCGACTTGACCAGGCGCCGCAGTTCATTGTAGACCGCGTCCTCATCCGCGAGACCGTAAAGTTTGGTGCGGGTCTTCCCTCTTCCGGGGGGCATTTCATCGAGAATGGAAACATCCAGGTCGCCGTAGAGCGTCATGCACAGCGTGCGCGGGATCGGCGTTGCGGTCATGATCAAAACATCCGGATTAGTGCCCTTGGCCGAAAGCAGCGCGCGCTGCTGCACGCCGAATTTGTGCTGTTCATCGATGACCACAAAACTCAAGTCCTTAAAATTGACCGCCTCGCTCAAAAGCGCGTGCGTGCCGATGACCATGTCGACATGTCCTTCAGCGATCTCCTTTAAAATTTTTTCGGATTCCTTCTTGGAGATACTGCTGGTCAACAAAGCCGTTTTCGGAAGCGGCGGCTTGAAACCTTTAAGCATCTTCCTGATGTTCTCATGATGCTGCTGGGCGAGGATCTCCGTCGGGGCCATGATGGCACTTTGATGGCCGTTACCAAACGCGGCCAGCATGCCGAAAAGCGCGATCACGGTCTTCCCCGAACCCACGTCGCCCTGCAGGAGCCGCAGCATCGGGAACTTCTTTCCCATGTCGAAGGCGATCTCGGCGATCACCTTTTTCTGGGCCTTTGTCAGGGTAAACGGAAAACTCTGCGAAAATTCTTTGATGAAGATCTCATCGATGCGGTGGGCCACACCTTCCTTGGCCACGATGCTCATCCGGCGCAACGTGACGGAAATTTGAAAAAAGAAAAATTCCTCAAAAGAAATGCGGCGCAGCGCCTCTTCCTGCTCGTTTAAATCTTTAGGGAAATGGATACTGTCGATGCTGCGGCGGATATTGGGCAGCCGGTGCTTGTTGCGCACAGGGACCGGCAAGAGATCGTGGAGATCTTTTCCGTGGCGGTCGAGCGCGTTCTTGATCACTTTGCGCAGGTAGCGCTGGCCCATCCCGCGCGTCAGGGAATAAACAGGGACGATGCGCCCGACGTTGAGGCTGTCATCCTCTTCTTTCTCCCCGAGGATCTCATACTCGGGGGCGATCATCTGAATGCGGTCTTTGTACAGCTCAACCCGGCCGTGCAGGACGGCGCGCGCCCCTACCTTGAAATAATGCTCGAGATACGGTTGATTGAACCACACGCAAAAAATGCGGCTCTTCTCATCACCCAGACTGATCTCAAAGACGCGCTTCTTAGTGTACCAGCTGTGACGGCCGCTTTGCGACAGGACTTTTCCGGCGACGGTGTACCATGCCCCGGGCTTGACCTCGGCCACAGGGGTCAATAGGGTACGGTCTTCATAACGCCGCGGAAAAAAATACAGCAGGTCCTCAACGCTTTGAATGCCCATTTGGGCGAAGAGCTTTTTCCGCGCCGGACCCACGCCTTTGATATATTGAACGGAGGTGTCTTTAAGGCTGGTCATTTCAACAACAATACTCCCAGAATAACGAACGCCAATCCTCCCACTTTCCCCCAGGTGATGGCCTCGCCGAAGATCAGCACACCCAGCACAAAACTGATGAGCGGATAACAGGCCGCGATCGTCACCACCTGCGAGATCTCGCCGTCTTTTAACCCGCTATAAAAAAATATCTGCCCGACGACGCTGGCCAAAAATCCGCCGATCACCAGCAGATACCATCCCCCGCCGCCCGTGCTCAGCGAATATTTGATCTCATCGAAGCGAAAGACCAGCAACAGCATCAGGCCGGCCACGACACCCAGACAGCGGTAGAATAACCCGGCGAAGACCGGCATCTTCGCTAATCCGAATTTTTCAAAAAGCGGGGCAAATCCCCAGGCCAGCGCCGCCAGCAAGGCCCAATAGTATGGTTTCATCTGGTCTCCTTGTTCATTGTGATGTTCGCTTCGATCAGATATTGTAATATCTCCAGCTCATCTTTATCAAAAAAAATATAACCGCACCGGTAGCACCGGTCGACCTCGACCGGATAGGCCAGGGTGTAAAAACTGCGCAGCATCGACGGCCGCGGTTCAGGGCACTGTGGGCATTTCCAGAGGTTCGCGCTTCGCATGTCGATCTGTTCTATCTGGTGCTGTCTTTGCTGTTCCTGCAGGGCCTTTCCGGCATGAACGACCCGGTCGGAAAATCCCATGTCATGACGGATGATCAGGCGCTGCAGCTGGTCCTCATTCACACAGCTTGCCCCGCAGGCGCCGCACTGTTTGATGACAACGCCCTCATAATACACCTCGCCGAACGCCACATGGCAGCGCGGACATTCGGCAGCCGCAGCCGGGACCGCATTGGATTTTTTCCAAAGAGATGAGCTGATCTGTGGGTCCGCGTAGGCCGGAATAACATCGCCTCCTGTCTTTTTGACCCATGTGTCGGGCTTTATTCCCTGAAGGGCGAGGACAGCCGGAAGCGTCAAGGGGCCCAGCCATTCTCCACCCTGAAAGACCATCCAGGAAAGTGTCTGCGCCGAAGCAAGGACCGGCTGGACTGCCGCCTGCCGCGGGCGCTCTTCGCTGCTGCGGAATTTTTGTTCCAAAGACTGCACGTCGGCCTTGGCCATGTCCAAAAGTACGTGCAGACGCTGTTCGACCGGCGGATGCGTGGAAAACAGGTCCGCGAACAGCCCCTTGCGCTCATCCAGCATGGAAAATTTCGGATTGATGATGAAGATGGCTTCCAGGTCTTCGGCGCTTAATCCCGCCCCGCGCCAATGATAAGAAATGGTGTAAAGCGCTTCCGCGAGCGCGAGCGGATCGCGGGTCAGCCGCACAGCCACCGCATCCGCACGCAGTTCGCGCTGACGGGAGATGAACATGTTGATCAAAAGGCTTAAAAAACGCGTATACTGCAGAAATAAATATAAAACAATCACGTAGAGAACTATCCCGCCGCCCCGGCGGGAATGCGACCGGCGCGTACTCCTCATGAAATGCGAAAGCCCGGAAAGCATCCCGTTATAAAGGCCAAAAAGGGAAATACTCACCGTCGTGGAAAGGCAATCGCCGCTGATGATGTGGGCGGCCTCATGGCCCACGACCGCTTCCAGCTGGGCGCGGTTTAGTTTGGCCAGCAGCCCTTCCGTGACACCGATGACCGATCTCCCTTCAAAATCCGCGAGCGCAAAGGCGTTCATGGCCGTCACCGGCACGACAACCGCTTCCATCTTCTTTCCGCCGGTCGCGACCGATACCTCATCGACGATATTGCGCAGCATCTGATGATAACTGTCCCCCGGGTCCAGGGCCCGGCCGCCGAGCGTTTTTATCATTTTAGGGATAAGGTTGTGGATGCTGATAGCCCAGTGGAGAGCGCCGATCACAACCGCGGCCGCGAAAATGAAACTTAAGCGGGAAAGCGAGAAAGGCTGGATGCGGTAAAACGGGGCGTCCGAGGCTTGGGCAATATAGAACACTTCGGCGAGAAGAACAATGCCGAAGATCGTGAAAAAATAGACCAGGATGAGAAAGATAAAGACAAGCTGGATGGTCGAAGTCTTTTCCTTCTCAATTTGCGTGAACGAGTAGGGCATGCGTCAGGAACAGCAGGCAGGTCTTAGAATTTCACTTTGGGAGCGGCGCGTTCGCTTGAATCGATCTCAAAGAAATCGGCTTTGGCGAATCCCAAGGGACCCGCGACCAAGTTCGCGGGAAACGACTGGACGGCCGTATTCAAACGGTTGACCTCATCGTTATAGTACTGGCGCGCGAACGAGATCTTGTTTTCCGTACTGGTCAGTTCTTCATGCAGGCGCAGCATCTGATGGTCGGCTTTTAGATTGGGGTAATTCTCGACAACGGCGAACAAGCTGCGCAGGGTGCCGCTCAAAAAATTCTCGGCCTCCTGCTTGCTCTTGACGCCCTGGGCATTGACCGCCTGCTGGCGGGCCTTGGTGACATTTTCGAGAGTGGCACGCTCATGCGCAAGGTAACCTTGGGCGGTCTCCACCAGATTGGGGATAAGGTCGTGACGGCGCTTGAGCTGGACATCGATCTGCGACCAGCCGTTCTTGACGTTTTCGCGTAATTGGACGAGGTTATTATAGAGGAGAATGGCCCATAGGCCCGCAAGGACCAGAACTGCCAGGAGAAACCATCCCATGTTGTCTTCCCTTCCAGGCGCAGAGGCCTATCGCATGCGGCTTATTTTTTTGGCAAGGATATGACGGTATTCGATATTGAACACTTCTTCAAAGTCATAGGCGTTGCGGAAATGTTCGATCGTGTCATCATCTTTTTTGCTTAAGACCTTGTTCTCAACGAGATTAAAAACGATGTTGCCGATGTCTTCGGTGCGGCGGATACCCCAAAAATGAAGGACCGTCATCGTCAGCGGACCATAACGGTCAAGCAGCAGGTTCTTTATTCCTTCCAGGAGCTCTTCCCCGGTGACATGTTTGGGGCGGTTGAAGCGTTTTTGCGTGTAGGAGAGGGCCTCCATCACGAAGTCGTAAGCGTCTTGTTTGTAGCGGATATCTTTGTCGCAAATGCTTTCAACAATGTCGTTGAAACTTTTATTCATATGTTCATATTTTACCAGTGAAGGGCCGATTATCAAACGAAAATTTTAAAATTTTTTTTATAAGCCCCCTTCTATTGCGCTAACGGCCGACTTTTGCCATAATAGGGGCCGAAAAATGAAAGCATGGCTCTGGAAAATCTACTTCTTGTACTTTGCCGCCATCACCGTGAACGTGGCGGCCGGCCTTTTTATTCCGTCGCGGCCGATCTATGTCTTCCATCACGTCCTGCTGAGCTTTGATCCCTTTCTGGGCATATTTTATTTTGTCCGCATCATGTGCGAAATCATGAACCTCATCAACCTTGTGCCGCTGTACATCTATATTTCGAAGGTCCGCTGGCTCGACAGGCGGATCTGGCAGTGGGCGCTGCTTTTGAGGATCGTTTTTGACTTAAGCGGCCACTATTATGAACTCGTCATTCTCAAGTCGCTCTTCTACGCGAACCCCGCCTACATGGCCCAGCTCGTTATCTGGGCCATCCTGACGATACTCCCGTCGTATTATGCGTGTTTTAAATATGCTTTCGGGAAACTTAAGATCTGGGACCGGTAAGGCCCCGGCGAAAGAATTTTTCGGAAAGATCATCCATGATCGCGTATAAACACGGAATGACGATAAGGGTCAGGACCGTGGAAAAGGCCAGGCCCCAAAGGATGGCCAAGGCCATGGGCTTAAGGAGAGGATCACCGCCGCCGATACCGTAGGCGACCGAGACCAGTCCGCCCATGGTCGTGATCGTGGTCATGAGGATCGGACGCAACCTTACCTGCCCGGCCTCCAGGATGGATTCGCGGCGGGTCTTGCCTTCCCGGCGGAGTTTGTTGATGAATTCGACCAGGACGATGGCGGAGTTGACCACGACCCCCGTCAGTCCCACCAATCCCATCAGACCGAAGAAACTTAAAGGCCTTCCGTGCAGCAGGAACGTCCAGATAACGCCGATGATCCCGAAAGGAACGGTCAGGATAACGATGAAAGGTTCCATCAGGGAATTAAAAACGGATGCCAGGATGATGAATATCAGAAGAACGGCCAGGGCAAAGGAGATCAGCAGTCCGCGCTGGGATTCCTGCTGCTCCTCGAATTCTCCGGTGTATTTGACCGAATAACCCAAATATCCTTCCGCCGCGTTTTGAAGATCAGGGTCGTTTTGTAGAAGTTGGTTCACGCTCAAAGAAGTGGCCTTGACGTTGTCCACCTCCGCTGTGACCATGAGCACGCGTTTTCCGTCCAAATGATTGATGAGATAAGCGCCTTCTGTTTCTTTTATTTCAGCGACGGCCGATAGAAGAATAAGCTTGCCGAACTGATTAGGGACAAGGATCTTTTCAAAGGCCTTGAGGTCATCCCGCACCTCTTCGGGGAAGCGCACCAGAACATCGATCTCCTCTTCCGCCCTTTCCTGCTTGACGGTCGTGGCGACCGTTCCGCGAAAAGCGCTGCGTACGGTCCGGGCGATTCCGTCGACCGAGAGATAGAATTTACGCGCCTTTTCCTCATCGATCTCCACCCTGAGCTGTTTTTTGCCGAACTCATAACTGGTCGCGATATCGGAAACACCGTCGATCCTCTCCAGGGCCGTTTTGAACTTTTCGCCGATCCGTTCCAGAACAGCATAATCATCGCCCTTGATGGCGACCGAAACCGGCTTGCCTGTGGGCGGGCCCTCCCGCAATTTATGGAAATATAATTTTTCAAACCCTTCGATTTTTTCCAACTCAGGACGGATGGATTCCATGATCTCCTGCGGGGTGCGGTCGCGCTGCTGCAGAGGCGTCAAAAAGACCGTGACCTGACCCAAATGCGAACCGCGCTTGGCGTTGGGGTCAAAACCGCGTTCTTCCTCAATGCTGCCCAGATAGGTGCGGTAGTTGTCGATCTCGGATGCGGGAAGCGTTCCGATCAGCTTCTCGACCGGGACGATGAGCTCATCCATTCTTTTCAGCGGCGTGCCTTTCTTGGCCTCGGCCCGTATATAAAATTGTTCGATCCCCTCACCGGTAAAAAGGACGACCCGCATATGCATCTTGGCCACGATGATCGTGACGATAAAGAAAAGCACCATCCCCAAAGCGACCCAATAACGGTGATTGAGGAAAAAATTGAGGTCGGCGTGATATTTTTTCTGCAACTTAAGAAGCCAAAGTTTGTGCGGGCGGCCCTTTTGCTTCCGGTGTTCGGGAAGCCTCACAAAATCGTTCATGTGGGCCGGCAGAATGATGAACGCCTCGGTCAAGGACGCGGCCAGCGCGATGATGACAACGACCGGGATGTCATGCACGAACTTGCCGATGATGTCGGTCATGAAAAGAAGCGGGGCAAACGCGGCCCAGGTGGTGCTGATGCTCCCCACGACCGGCACGACGACCTCGCTGCTTCCGCGGATGACGGCGTCCTTGATCGGCATACCCTGCTCGATATAGCGGTAAATGTTCTCGCAGACCACGATCCCATCGTCAACGAGCATACCCAAAACGATAATGAGCCCCAGCATGGTGATAAGGTTCAGGCTCATGCCCAGCATGTTCATCAACGCGAAGGTAATAAAAAGCGAAAACGGGATCCCCAAGGCTGTCATGATGGCCGGTCCCGGGTCCATGAAAATGAACAGGATCAGAATGACCAAAAAGAAGGCAAAGATGCCGTTGCTTTTGACCACATCCAGACGGCGTTTGACATAATAGGAATAATCGTTGCTGATGGTGAGCTCGATCTCCGGCGGCAGGGTCTTTTTGAAGTCCTCGATGACCGCCTTAACGCCCTTGTCTACTTTAAGGACATCGGCGGTCTCGCGCTTCACGACGACCATGGCAACCGCGCGGTGGCCGTTGATCTTGGCAATGCGCGTTTCATCCTCCAGGGCATCCACCACGCGCCCCACGTCTTTGATCTTCAGCCAATTGCCGGCGTCGTTGGCGCGGATGACGACCTCTTCTATTTCAATAGGCGTCTTGAATTCGTCGGTAATGCGGACATTGTATTCCGTCGAGCCCGTGCTCAATTGTCCGGCGGGAATGGTCACATTGCGCGCCGCCAAGGCTTGCGCTACTTCATCCATTGAAACATACAGTTCCGCCATCTTCCTGGGGTCGAGCTCCACCCAGAATTCCCGGTCACGCCAGCCGATACGGCTGACCTTGGCCACACCGGGGACATCGATCAATTCATCTTCCAGGGCTTCCGCGTATTGGCGTTTAGTCAGCTCAGGAAGGGAACCGCTTAATGAGATCTCCAGGATGGGCCGGTCGCGCGTGGTCAACTCCAAAACCAGCGGGTCTTCCACCTCGGACGGAAGATCCGTCACGCGGTCGACCGCCCGACGGATATCATCAACGGCCTTTTCCTTATCTTTTGTCTTGGGGTCAAGCGTGATGCCGATCGTGGAGAGGCCTTCGTCGGAGGCCGAACTCATCTCCTTTATGCCGCTGACGCCCTTTATTTCCTTCTCGAGGGGAATGGTGACCAATTTCTCCACGTCTTCAGCGGGCGCCCCGGGATACGCGGTCGTCACGGTCACAACATCAAAAGAAACGTCCGGGAACGCATCGCGTTTCAGCGTGACCATGGACACCATCCCCAGGACAAAAACAAAGAAAGAGATGAGATTGACGACGAGCGAATTTTTGACGGATATTTCAGCCAGTTTCATTGGGCTTCTCTTTTTACCAGTATTGTTCCAGCAATGTGGCCTTCTGGCGCTCGAGCTCGATCCGTGCCGCGTAATAATTAAATTGATCCTCCAAGGCCTTCCACCGCGACTGGACCGCGTCCTCCTGGAACCGGATCAGCGTGTCCGTGTCGGAACGCCCGGCGTTGAAGCGCTTTTCCTCTGCGTTCAACTTTTTCGCCTGTAGCTCGGCGATGGCCGCGGAATTGAGGCTCAATTCGCGGTAAACATTGCAGGTACGCACCTGATCGATGATATCGATGGCGATCTTGCGTTCGAGTAATTTGATGTTGAGGATCGCCTTGGCCTTTTGGACCTCGGAGGCCTTAAGCTCGGCGCGGGCCTTCGTGTTTTCCAGAGGAAAGCTGATCGTTGTCCCCACAAAAAGGTCGGGATTGTCCTCATCGGTGATCTTGGTGACCGCATTATCGAAATGGTCGCCGATACCGTTGCGGGCGAAGGAGGCCTCCACATTGATCTCCGGCCAGAGATTATTTTTACTTAGGGCAAGATCGATATTCCGGATCTCCATTTCGTTGCGCCTGCGTTTGTAGTCGCGGCGGTTCTCAAAGGCCTCTTTCAGTGCCGGCGTTTCTTCCAAAATGCCGCCTATCTGGAATTCTTCCGACGGAACAAGCCGCAGGGTGTCGTCGGTCACGTTAAGCAGGAAGCGCAGGACATTCTCCCTCGTCCGCGCCTGGTTCTGCGCGAGCAGAAGATCATTGATCTGGGTCTTGTAATTGGCCTCAGCCGCGAGCGCTTCGGGCGGCTCCACCAGGCCGACCTCCACTTTCTCCAAATGCAGGTCCAGAAGACGCTTGGCCTGCTGGGTCATTTCTTCAGCGACTTTAACGCGGCCCCGGTAGAGCACCAGGTCCCAGTAGGCCCTCTGCACCTGGGCCACACTGTCCTCGATCCGCTCCAGTGACGTGTAACCGGAATTCTCGATGTCGAGTTTCGTGATCGCGATCGCACCTCTATCCTGGATCCCGAAAAAATTCTTACCTAGCTCCTGGAGGACCCCCGCGCGCAACGTGGAGTCGTGGCTGGGATTGATCGTGGCGAACGTCGAATTGGTCCAGTCGCGGCTGTTGCTCATCTCCAGGTCCAGCGTTGTGCCGGTGGGCAATTTCTTGCTCAAGCCCAGATTGTAATCGTTCTCGAGGGATTTAGTCCCCACGATCGTCGTGGTCCGGCCGAGCTGATTGTTACGGTAACCGACCTCCGCGTCAAAAATGGTGTCGTAAATCGATTCGGCAACACCCTGACCCGTCTTGGCGATCGCCGCGTCGTACTGGGCCAGCTGAATGTCGAAATTGTTCTCGAGGGCCAAGCGTGTCACGTCCTCCAGCGAGAGTTCATAAACCCTCTCGGGTGCCTCCTGGGCGCCAAGCGGCCAAGCCGTAAAAAGAAAGCTTAAAAGGATAAAAAGTTTAAATCGAACCATCGATAAATCCTTTTGAAATTTTTTTAAGCATGTTGAGCGGCCCCTCGCGGTCTTCAGCCGGAAGATTGTTTAAAATGTATGCCCAGCGCTCTTTGATATTCTTGCGGAACTGATTGGCGATCTTTTTGGCCTCGGGGGTAATGACCACGTTGGTCACACGACGGTCCTTTTCGTCAGGAACGCGCTTCATGAAACCATCCCGCTCGAGCCGGTCTACTATCCCCGTGACCGTGGGCGCAGAAACGTGAAGCTCCTTCGCCAGGTCTCCCAGGCTGCAAACACCTTTCTCCTCGACACAGATAATCGCGATGATCTGCTGCGGCGGTAGGTCCATTTCACCGAAAACGAACGGGAACATGTGCCGCAAAAACGTCGGAATGATGAATGACATTTCCTGGGCTATTTGATCGGTGGTTTTGGCCATTTTTGCTCTCCTTCAGGCATTAGTTAGCCTAGCTAAAGATTAGCATAGCTAAGTATATTGTCAAGCCGAATTTTCAAAGAAGAACGGGGATTTAAACGAGAGAGAAACTATAGAGAAATGTTTTGATAAAAGCCGTGACCGGTGATCCTGATCTCGCCGTTTGTTTCCTGGCAAAAGTGGATAATGCTGCGCTGATTCCAAGGGGGAACAGGCACACAAATAAAGGTATTACAGTTATCGACATAAGGAGCGGCTGGCTCCCCTCCTCCATATTCATGCGTGTTGCGGAAAGCGGTAATGCAGTAACCTCTTTGTTGACCTCCGCCGGCGGAATAGTAAAAATGCGCATTAGGAACTTCTTGCTCCATGTTTAAATGCAGCGTCAATGGAGGGGCTCCCGCACCCGGGACATTGGACCCCTGACACGTGGCGTATGAACCACCCCGCCGCAAATAGCATTGCTCCATAGATGAGCGGATCTGATTGATGAACGTGAGGGCCTCGGCCGCCCGTGCCGCCTCGACCATCCGGAACATCCGCGGTAAGGCCAGGCTCGCCAGCACGCCGATCACGATGATCACAATGATGACCTCTAAAAGAGTGAAACCGGCTTTAGGTCTCATACTAAAATATTAACATATTTTAGGGGCCACAATGTGGCGAAAAGCAAATAAAAAGCCCCTGCCGAATTTTACATCCGACAGGGGCTATATTTACCCCGGCAACTTTCTACTCTCCCGCAGCCTTGCGACTACAGTACCATCGACCTTGAAGGGCTTAACTTCCGTATTCGGAATGGGAACGGGTGTGACCCCTTCAGCATAATCGCCGAGAAATTTAAGACAATTATGTAATGTAAGATAATAAAGAATACGAGCCGAAATCATTAAGGCCAAGCGTTTGGCATATTAGTACTGTTTTGCTAAATCCCTTTCAGGACTTACACACACAGCCTATCAACCTGGTAGTCTACCAGGAGCCTATATCCCTTACGGGAATCGATACCTTATCTTGAGTGGGGCTTCGCACTTATATGCATTCAGCGCTTATCCCTTCCGAACGTGGCTACCCAGCCATTACCGCTGGCGCGATAACTGGAATACCAGAGGTTCGTCTCTCCCGGTCCTCTCGTACTAAGGAGAGCTTCTCTTCAAGTATCGTACGCCCACACCAGATAGAGACCGAACTGTCTCACGACGTTCTAAACCCAGCTCACGTACCCTTTTAACCGGCGAACAGCCGGACCCTTGGGACCTTGTCCAGCCCCAGGATAGGATGAGCCGACATCGAGGTGCCAAACCGCGCTGTCGATATGAACTCTCGAGCGCGATCAGCCTGTTATCCCCGGAGTACCTATTGTTCGTTGAGCGATGGCAATCCCATGATCAACCACCGGATCACTAGGTCCTACTTTCGTATCTGTTCCATCTGTCGATGTCACAGTTAAGCCTCCATATGCCCTTGCACTCTACAGACGATTGCCGACCGTCTTGAGGAGACCCTTGGACCCCGTCGTTACTGTTTTGACGGGAACCGCCCCAGTCAAACTGCCCACCTGGCACTGTCATTCGCCCTGTTTCAAGGGACAAAATTAGAATTCTAGAATTATTAGGGTGGTATTTCACCGTTGACTCCATCCCGGCTAGCGCCGGGACTTCAAAGTCTCCCACCTATCCTACACAAATAACACCAAAATTCAATACCAAGCTGCAGTAAAGGTTCCGGGGTCTTTTCGTCTTGGTGCGGGGAGGCGGCATCTTCACCGCCACTACAATTTCGCCGAGTCTCTCCGTGAGACAGCGCCCAACTTGTTACACCATTCGTGCGCGTGGGAACTTACCCCAC
>CAZCLW010000029.1:0-25760 GCA_964499685.1 uncultured Planctomycetales bacterium | reverse complement strand
CTCGCTGACCTTGCTCTTCTCAACCGTAATATACCCCTTGGTCGTGAACATCCAGGCGGTGCTTCCCGCCCCGGCAAGGCTGCCGTTCTTCTTGTTGAGGATGTTGCGGACCTCGGCGGTGGTACGGTTCTTGTTGTCCGTGAGCCCCTCGATGAGCATAGCGATCCCGCCGGGGCCGTACGCGTCAAAGACCACGGTCTCATACACAACACCGGGGAGCTCGCCCGTCCCCTTCTTGATCGCGTTATCAACGTTGGTGTTGGGCATATTGATCTCTCGGGCGCGGGCGATCGCGGCACGCAGGCGTATATTATGGTCGGGGTTACCGCCGCCTTCCTTGGCGGCCGCGGTGATCTCGCGCGTGACCTTGGTGAACGCGGCCCCGCGCTTGGCGTCCGTAGCCCCTTTCTTATGTTTGATCTTTGCCCATTTTGAATGTCCTGACATCGACGTTCCTCCTCTTGATTTCCACGACGACAGCGCTGACCGCCACGTAGGGTTACAAAATACTCCTTGCCGGAGCATGGTTCCTAAAATAAAAAGAGCAAGCCAATAAGCCGAGTTCTGTCCATCCCGATGGTTTTCAGGCGAGACGGGTGGTTATTCAACTGACGTCCCGGGTCGCCCCGGGGCATCTTGCGGCCAACCCGGAGATCCTGGCGCTACGGACCGTTACGCGTGCCGATGAAGGCGCTCTCTCCCTATTCGGCCTTGCTCCCTGCAGAGATTGCTCGTTTCACTCTCCCGGCCCTGAGGCCGGAAGCATCGTCACTGTAGCTCTGATCCTCCCCCGTCCGCTGGGGACGGAGTGTCCTGTATTACCAGGATGCAGTGTCCTGCGGAGCTCGGACTTTCCTCCCCGCCGTCCTCACGGAGGCGAGGCAACCACCTTGGCTTGCTCTTGCTTGATTGCTTTTTTGGCCAGGTCATCGGCCTCCTTGTTCTTCCCCCGGAGGACATGATGGACCTGGTACTGGCCGATGATCTGCCGGTACATCAACTCGCTGTCTGTGAAGACCCTGACGTGCTCGGCCTTGAGAATAAGGGCCTCCTGCAGGGCGAAGATCAGGGCCGTGTATTCCGCGATGTTGTTGGTGGCCTCCCCGATCGGACGGGAAATGGTGCCGATGGTCTCGCCGCCGGATTTGATCACGATCCCGATGGCTGCTGGTCCCGGATTCCCGCTGCAGGCACCATCGGTGAAAATATCGAGTGTCTTGTGTCCCAAGGATCTTTCCCCAAGCGTCACTTCACCTCATCCGGCAGATAGAGGATGCGGGCGCACATCTCGCAGTAAACAAGCTTGTCGTGCATCTTGATCTCGTTGACGACCTGGGCCGGGACGTTCATGAAACACCCCCCGCAGGATGACCCCGCCACAGGGACGATGGCCAGGCCATGCTTGCCAGCCAGGATCTTCTCATAGCGGTCCAGGCTGGCCTTCTGCACGCCGGGCGTGATCTGGGTACGCTGGGCAGAGAGGACTTTCACCCGGTCCTCCAACGCCTTGAGGTCAGACTCGATCTTCTGCTTCTCGCCGAGATACTTCTTCTCCTCGGCGGCCAGCGCCTCCTTCTCCTTGGCAACAGCGGCGGTTATCTCATCCGCAGCATCATAGGACAGAAGGATCTTCTCCTCAACGATGGATTTGTCCGCCTTCAACCCCTCGATCTCGGCCATCTTGGCGGAATATTCCTTGTTGGTCTTAAGCAGGGAGAGCTGCGAATTGGCCTTGGCAATGTTCTCTTCCTTGACCTTCAGGTCGCCTTCCAGGGTCTTGCGATCGACCAGAACCCCTTTCAGCCTCTCCTCCAATTGCTTGAGGCCTGACTTCTTGGCCTCAAAGGCATCCTTGAGCTCGGTCAAGTAGGCGGGTCTTTCCGAGAGCTCCTTCTTCATGCTGTATATCTCGGCATCGATCTTCTGCAGTTCGACAAGTTTCTTGAGCTCTTCCAACACTGAGACCTGCGGCACGGCTCCGACCTTTCAAATGGTGGACACAGAAGGACTCGAACCTTCGACCTCTGCCATGTGAGGGCAGCGCTCTAACCAGCTGAGCTATGAGTCCATATCAAATTTTCACGTTTAACTCAATTTTTCTGGACCCGAGAGCTTACCCGGGCTCCATTCAATCGTAAGTCAGTTGAACTCTTTGTGGGCCTTCCTGGACTCGAACCAGGGACCAAGAGATTATGAGTCTCCTGCTCTAACCGACTGAGCTATGGGCCCTTAATTCTTCCATTTAGGCCTTAAAATTTGTTCCTCAGCATATCATAAGGGGACGATATTTTCAACCCCACAGTTTTCCCTTTGCCGGGATAAGAACAGGCACAGATTTGTCGCCAGCAGAAGGATTTACGAAATTTATTCGACGATTTTGACCTTGAGGACGCCGGATGGTTTAACCCCCCGCAAGCTCATGCTGTAGGAACAGTAGATCTCCACATCTTCAGCCAGCGCGGGCCCTTCTCCTTCAAAAACGCGTTTTAAGGAATCTCCAGCCTTGAGGATGACCGAAGCCGAACCTTTTTCGTGGCTTTTGGCTCCCCAATACAGGTTATTGAAGAGACAGTAAAGCGTTTCTTCCGTCAGGTTCTTGACCCACATGTGCCGCTTGCTAGCGTTCTTAAGCTCCACCACGAAACGCACCGGTTCTTTGGCCTTAAATTCCGTCTTATCCGCCCTAAGCTCCAGCCTCAATGGCATAAAATTCTGCTGATAATCGGAAAGCGGTATTCCTTTCTCATTGATCACATCCAAAACATTATATCCGCGCTTTATGTGCTTTTTGACATAGCCGGCGAACTTTAATCCCAAAAAAGGAAATTCCAAATTAAAGGCATAGGCCCCGTGCTCGGAAAATACCGTGCTGCCGGTGGGAGCGACGGTAACGCCGAACTCAAAAGGTAATTTTTCATCGTCAGGGAGCTTATAAGAAATGGCGTAAATCCCTTCTTTGTTCTCGAAAAGATTTTTCTCACCGAAGGCACGCAATTCGCCGTATTTGTCTTTGTCCTCCAAGATCTGCTTGTAAATATTCAGCATCACCTGGTTGGCCAGGGCCTTGGTTTCTGTGTCCAGAACGGCCTTCTGGGCACATGCGGCCGACGAGACCAACAGCATTCCCAGGGTCAGCACAAGACCGGCTTTCGGTTTGCGGACAAAAAAAGGCCTACCCTTGCGCAGAGTAGGCCCTGAAACGACAACGGTATTCATGTTAGACATTACTTTCATCCCGGGAAGCCATGTCCAGAAAAGCCTTGATCCTTCTGGAACGCGTAGGATGCCTTAATTTACGCAGGGCCTTCGATTCGATCTGCCGGACACGTTCGCGGGTGACATTGAATTCACTGCCCACTTCTTCCAATGTGCGCGTGGAACCGTCATGGATCCCGAAACGCAGCTCCAGAATTTTGCGCTCCCTTTCATCCAGCGACGATAGGACAGCGGCGATCTCTTCTTTGAGCATGGACTGCAGGGTGGCGTTGGCCGGCGAGACCGCTTTGCGGTCTTCGATAAAATCCCCAAAATGGGTATCGCCTTCATCCCCGATCGGCGTTTGCAAAGAGATCGGAACCTGAGATATTTTCAGGATCTCCTTGACCTTGCTGATGGGAATACGCATTTGCCTGGCGATCTCCTGGGCGCTCGGCTCACGGCCGTACTCCTGAACGAATAATCTGGAAACACGGATGATCTTATTGATCGTCTCCGTCATGTGCACGGGGATACGGATGGTGCGCGCCTGGTCCGCGATCGAACGCGTTATGGCCTGGCGGATCCACCATGTTGCGTATGTTGAAAATTTATAACCGCGTTTGTATTCGAATTTTTCGACCGCGCGGATGAGACCCATGTTCCCCTCCTGGATAAGGTCCAGGAATGAAAGGCCGCGATTGATATATTTTTTGGCGATACTGACGACCAGACGCAGGTTCGCCTCAACCAACAGCTTCTTGGCCTTGTTGAACTTGGCTTGGCGCATCTTGATCGCCTTTAATTGTTCTTTGACGCGGTTCATCGGCTCGCCCAATTCTCTCAAAAGTTTTTGCTTTTCCTTACGCAATTGAACGGCATTATCGATTTTTCTTTTTCCTTTCAGCGTACGGTCGATCTTTTCGATTTGATCGACGATCTCATTGATCTTGCCGACGATCTCTTCGTTGACATTGGAGGTCAGTTTAAAAGCAGCGATGATCTTGCCCGAACTTTCCGAGCCGACACGCGAATGGCGCACCTTCGTGATGATGCGCCGCAGGTCGCGGATCAGCTTGGGCCGCCGTTCGAGCTCATCCTTGATGACATCCTCGACGTTGATCTGCTCCGACAAGACGCCGTTGATGATGTCCAAGGCTTGTTTGCGGGCAAAAACCGCTTTGTACAGGGCCTCGGCGAATCTCGTCTCTGTCTCTTCGATCCTTTTGGCGAGATTGATCTCATCCTCGCGCGACAACAGCGGGATGGAACCCATCTGCTTTAAATACATCTTAACAGGATCGTCCAGGGGGATAAATTTGTCCGCGTAGACATCTTCTTCTTTGGTCTGGCTTTCCCGCAAACGGCGGACCTGCTGCTCACGCGATTCGGCGGCGTCTTCGACGGCCTCGCCTTCCTCATAATCCTCTTCGGACTCAATGACCTTGATGTCATTTCCATCAAGGATCTCGAAGACCTGGTCCATATCCTCGGAGGTATTATCCTCGGAGAGCGTTTCGTTGACGTCCTCATAGGTCAAAAAACCCTTCTTCTGCCCTATGGTAAGAAGTTTTTCGACGTCGCTCTTAAGCTCTTTGTTCTTCAGAATGGTTTCTGGTTTTTTCATGGAAGTCCTCGATTTATTTGTTTTATCACCGTTCATTTATATTTCTTACCGTTTTACCAAATGGTGGAATTTTTCTTTTAATTGGTGCAAAGCTGTTTCATCGCCAGCCATTTCAGCCAGGCGGATCTGTTCCAGCAGCTCCTGGCGCTGTGATTTACGACGATCCTGAAGGATCCTATCGATGCAGTCCCGATAGATCTTTTCCTTATCAGAAAAGATGATGTGCTCATCGACGGTGATCGCCGATATCATTTCAAGCACGTGCCGCTCGGCAAAATTGTTCATCAAGTTGACCGGGGTGACCGCAACGCCCTGCTCGAACATGCGGAAGATCTCTCCGATGATCGAACGGATATTTTCGTCGCGGAAATCATCGATCGCGATCTCCCCCTTCACCTTGGGAACAAAGGCCTCATCTTCCAGCAACAATTTGAGGATATTGCGCTCGACCATCCGCGGCTGCTCCTTGACCGCCATAGAGGGTCTGACCTCTTCCAGCGGTTTGGTGGCCAATTTTTTGATCTCGGCGATCAAGGCCTCTTCGGCCACGAACAGGCTCTGCGCCAAACGCTTGATGTATTCGGACTGGATGATCGCGTTGTCAAATTTACTGATCGTCTGCAGCATGTCCTTCGATATGGCCACCCGGCCTTCAAGGGACTTGGCATTGAACTTCTTGGTCAGCGTTCCGAGCTTATAATCAAAAATCGTTTTGGCCTGTTTAAGGCGTTCCTGAAAAGCCTCTGCGCCATGCTTTCGCACAAACGAATCCGGATCTTCATTCTCCGCCAAGGTCGCCACCCGCACATTCATTCCTTCTTCGATCAATGCATCCAGACTGCGCACCATAGCCGATTGCCCGGCCGCATCCGTGTCAAAAAGCATAATGACATTACGCGTATACCGCCGCATCAAGCGGATCTGCTCCGGCGTAAGCGCCGTGCCGCAGGAAGCCACCATGTTCGCCACACCGGCCTGGAAAGGCATGATGAAATCCATGTAGCCTTCCACGACGATGACCGTATCATTTTGCGCGATCACATCTTTGGAAAGATGCAGGCCGTATAAATGCTGCCCCTTAGTGTACACGGGCGTTTCAGGCGAGTTGATGTATTTTGCAACACCGTCTTCCAGAGACCTGGCCCCGAAACCCACACACTGCCCCTTAACATCAAAGATGGGGAACATCACGCGGTTGCGGAAGCGGTCATAATAGCGCTGATCGTCTTTGGCAATGATCAAGCCGGCTTTTTCGATAAGACCGGGCTCAATATCCTTTTTGCGCAAAAAATTTAAAAGAGCGTCCCACTGGTCCGGCGCGAACCCTAATTTGAATTTTTCAACGATCTCTATACCTACGCCGCGTTTCTTGAGATAATCCCTGCCCTGCTTGACCGCCGGGTCCATCGACGTCTTTAAAATCTCCTGAAAAAACTGGGCCGCCAAACCGTTGACCTGAATGATCGACTGACGCAAATCATTGATCTTTCGGTCGGCCTCATCCCGGGGGATGGCGATACCGGCACGTTGCGCCAGCCTGCGCACCGCTTCCGGAAAATCGATATTTTCCTGTTTCATGAGGAAGCTGATGACGTTGCCGCCTTCCCCGCACCCGAAACAGTGATAAATCTGTTTGTCAGGACTGACCATGAAGGAAGGCGTTTTCTCGTGATGGAAAGGACAGTTGGCGCGAAAATTCCGGCCAGCCTTTTTTAAAGGCACATAGGCGGAGATCAGTTGGACAATGTCTGCGCTTTCTAAAACCCGCGCAATAATATTATCCGGTATTAATCCCATTTAGTCAAATCTCCTTAATGATCCGCCTGGGGAAGCGCTGCTTAATGGCGCGCGACCTTGTTCTTCTTTTCCTTTGGCTCGATCATATCCCGTAATTCTAGGACCTGTTCGTTAAAAGGTTCGTCAGGAAAGTACTTAACGATAAACCCGTCATAAATACCGCTGTAAACAGCCGGCGCAGTGTCGATCAGGATTTTCCCTGTCCAGGAACGGGCGGACATCTGCCGAAGGTAATCATTGCCGGCAACGATAAACAAAACAAACAACAGGCCGCATACGAGAACGCTGCGGCCAAGCGAAAAAATAAAACCGCCCCATCTATCAAAGACCGGATGCGCTTCCACCTTTAAGACCATAGACCAGCCGGCGGTGATCAGCTTAAAAACAACGTGCACAGACAGCCAAAGGATGATGATGGCAAAGGCTTCATTCACCATATCCGGAATAAAGACCATCTCGTGCAAAAAATCGGCAAAACGGGCGTAATAATGCGAGACCACGAACACGGCGAAAAGGCTGCTGATCAGACCGAACAACTCTATCAAAAGATTGCTGTTCATTCCTGTATAGACCACACGTACAAGAATGACCACGATCGCAATATCTATCCAATTGAAATTACTGAAGAACTCCCCCAAATTCCCCCTCGTCTTCCTAAAAGTTGCTCAAGTATAACATGCGTCCATAGGGCTGTCAAGAAAGCGCTTTCTTGATTTTCGATTTTATCCTAGCTGTAACTATTTGTAAATATTCATGTTACGAAAGCGCCCCTGACGGGCCCTCCCAGGCATCCTTGACAACCAGAGTTGAAAGTGCTATCTTTCAAGCAATCCTTCTACCATAACAAAAAAATAAAGAAATTTATTTATATAATCAAATTAAAAGGTAATATAAGAGCATAGAAAATGGTTATTTTTGATTCCCAAAACACTATGGACCAGCCAACTCACAAATCCGATGACTTGCAGGAGCAGTTGACCCAAGTCCATAAGGAGCTTTCTGTCCTTTACGACATCAGCAACGCCATGCGCACCACGCTGGAACTGAATCACATCATGTACATTATTCTCACCGGCGTCACCTCGCATGCGGGGCTGGGCTTCAACCGAGGTATCCTCTTTCTCGTCAACCAGCAGGAGCGCTGTCTTGAGGCCAAAATGGCTATCGGCCCCGAATCCGGCGAGCAGGCGGACCGCATCTGGACGTATATCAAAGAATCCGGACAAAAGCTTGAAGACTTGATAGCCGCCGACAAGCTGAAGACCGTTCAAAACACTTCTTCTCTTTATGAGTCTGTCAAAAACCTTAAAATTCCCTTGGACAACCAGCCGAATAACCTTTTGGCCACGGCTTTCCATAAGGGATCGGCCGTCCTCTTAAGACAAGATGAAATCGCCGCCTATCGCGAGGACCCGCTCCTCAAGGTCTTTTCGACCCGAGAGCTTGTGATCGTTCCTTTGCGCGGAAAAGAAAAGATCCTCGGGATCATTATCGCCGACAACATTTACACGCAGAAACCGATCACGGACGATGATGTCAAAATCTTCATCATGCTGGCCAACCAGGCCGGTCTGGCGATCGAAAATTCGCAATTATACGAAATGGTCGTGCACAAAAGCCACACCGACTCCCTGTGCAACATCTGGAACCATGGGTATTTTCAGCACTGCCTGGCTGCCGAAGTCGAGAAGGCCAAAAATACTCAGACGCACACCTCTTTGCTGATGATCGACATCGATAATTTTAAGAATCTCAATGATACGTACGGCCATAAAAACGGAGATCTTGTCTTACAAGGTGTGGCGGAACTTCTCAAGCATTCTTCCCGCGCCATCGACTATATTTGCCGTTACGGCGGAGAGGAATTTGCCATCATCCTGCCCCAAACCACGAAGGAGCAAGGACTGGATATTGCGGAGCGGATAAGACAACGTATTGCGGAACAAGAATTCGGTGAACCCAAACACAACGAAAAATTAAAGATCACGGTCAGCATTGGTCTGGCCACCTACCCCGAGCACACGACCAGTAAAGAAGATCTGATCGCCAAGGCCGACAAAGCCATGTACATCGCAAAATTCGGCGGCAAGAACCAAGTCTGTGTTGCTGAAAAAGAAGACCTTATGTAAACGGCTTTACACCCCTGCCGGAACTTCCTCTTCATCCTTTGAACGCTGCGAATCATCCGAAAATTTGACCGAGACGATCCGGGATACGCCGGTTTCCTGCATCGTAATGCCGTACATGACATTGGCGCTGGCAATCGTGCGCTTGTTGTGCGTAATGACGATGAACTGGGCGATCTTGGCGAAGTCCTTCAATAAGTAACTGAAACGTCCGACATTGGACTCATCCAGGGCGGCGTCAATTTCGTCCAACACGCAGAACGGGCTCGGCCGCACTTTGAACACGCCAAAGAGCAGGGCGATGGCGGTCAGAGATTTTTCCCCACCGGACAGTAAACTGATGTTCTGCAACTTTTTTCCCGGCGGACGGGCGACGATTTCAATGCCGCACTCCAAGACATTTTCCGGGTCCAATAGCACAAGGTTGGCTTCCCCTCCGCCGAAAAGCATCCGGAAATAGATCCGGAACTCTTCACTCACCTTGGTAAAGGTCTCCATGAACATCTGGCGGGTCTGACGGTTTATTTTCAGGATCGTCTGATGCAGCGATTCTTTGGCTTCCAGAAGGTCGCTTTGCTGCTTCGTCAGGAATTCGAAACGCTGTTTCAATTCTTCGAACTCCTCGATCGCGACCAGATTGACCGAACCGAAGGATTCGCAGCGTTTCTTAAGGCGCTCTAATTCGGCGGCGAATTCGGGCGAATCAACCGCGAATTGAACGACCGGTGTTGCCGTGGTTTCAGACGGAACGTCCCCGCCTTCAACGGCCGGCGGCGCTTCCTGAGATTGCTCCGGCACTTCATCGACATTGATCCTGTATGTCTGCAGAAGACGGTCGCGGATGCCGCGCTCCTTGAACGAAATTTCCTGCTCTTTAAGTTCCTGGGCATGGAGACTTTGCTGAATATTCTGGAGCTGTTCTTCCATGGAGGCTGTTTGCGCCCGAAAACCATTGAGCCGCTGAGCAAGCTCCGTCCTTTCTTTTTCCGACTCGCTTAACGCCGTCTTCAAAGAGCCGCGCTGTTCTTTAAGGGTCTCAATGGACGCCTGGAACTGCTCGATCTCTTTTTTAAACTGCTCCTGCTTCGTGGAGTATTCCACATGCTCTTCTTCGAGGCGCTGAATCTCGCCTAATTCACCATCGAGCCCCTGCTCAAAGAGAAGCAGATTCTCCGACTGGCTTCGCTGGCGTTCGCGGTCCCCTTCCAGCTCTGCTTTTAGCTGGGCAATGGCGACCGTGGTCTCTTCCTTCTCCTGCCGCTTTTGGCCGATAAAGTTCTGTCGTTCTTTAATGCTGCCCTGAGAAGCCTCGAGGTCCTGGTTGAGCGAATCCAGGAAATAGATGAGCTCTTCTTCTTTTTTCTTGGCCTGGGCCATGGCCTGGTGGGTTTCATCGATCTCGGAATCCACCAGCTCTAATTCACTTTTGAGCTTATTGACTTCATCCAAAATATCTTTTTTCTGGGATTCAAGAATGGAGAGGACCTTTTCCTCATCATTGATGTTCTTGGTGAGATCATTGAGCTCCGCTTCTTGAGCCTCGATCTTGGCAATGATCGTCGCGCGCTGCTGTTGTTTTTCTTCCAATTCGCGGCCAATATCACCGATCTTGCCGATGATCTGCTGCGGATCGAGCTCGATGAACTTGGCCTCGCAGCGGATCTCATAAGCCTTGGAGGAAGAAGCGCCGAAAAAGTTGAACGCTTTATCGCCGCCCAATTCGGTCACCTCCTTGACCTTGCCGATGATCCCCGTATGATGCTCCAGGGGCGGGGCATCGGTCACCAAGCGGCCCTCTACGATAGGATCGGGGATATCCTGATATTGGACATGCAATTTTTCGATGAACTCTTTTTGAGAAATAAGCAGTAATTTTTTCCGCTCCAGGTCGGCAATGACCTGATCGGCTTCGGCGAGTTCCTGCGTCAGGATATTAAGGGATTGATTGCTTTCGCCTTGTTTTTCCCGCAAGGCGATCAACTTAGCCAGAGCGGTCTCGATCTGACTGGAAACACTCTGAAAACGCTCATCCACTTCCTGCTTCTCGGAAACTACTTTTGAATTTTCCAGCTCCAGACGGCGCTTGCGGGCGATGCAACCCTGAACTTCTTTCATTATTTCGGTCAGGCTGTTTTTAACATTGACCTGCTTGGAAGTAATGTCGAGAATGGCATCTTCATGGACCTGGATGGCCTTGTAGGCCTCGGCGATGTCGGAAGAAATGAAGTTCAGGCTCTCCTTCTTTTCACCGACCAATTTGGCTTTCTCCGCCAGGGTTTCGGTCAAGGTCGAAAGACTCTGCTTTAACTCTTCGATGCGCTCCTGTTCTTTACGGCATTTTTCGATCAACTGGTTCTTCTTCTCGACAAGGCGGGCCATGGTCTCGCCCAAACTCTGGATGCGTTCTTCGTTGAACCCTATCTGGCGGTTTTGGATATCGATCTGATTCTCCAGCTTGATCTCTTCCGCATTGATCTCGCTGATCTTTTGATCGATCTCCTGGATCGCCTGGATCTGCGTTTCGATGAGACCGCTGTTCTCCGCCAGCTCGGCAGCATATTTGACTTCCAATTCCTTCCATTGCGCCAACTGCCCTTTGAACCGATCTTTTTCCTGGGCGCACTGGGCCAGCTCATGCTTGGCCAAGGCGATCTCGAACGCCTTTAATTTTTCGAACTCTTCTTTATAGCGCCGGGCTTTGGTCGCCTGACGCTCGATCGAAGCGATCTGGCGTTTTACCTCAATAATAATATCGTTAATGCGCAGCAGATTGTTCTCGGTGTCTTTGAGCTTATTGATCGCTTCCTTCTTTTTTGATTTATACTTGGTGATGCCTGAGGCCTCATCCAGGATGATACGCCGGTCTTCCGGGCGGGCACTGACGATAAGATCGACCTTCCCCTGCTGGACCAGAGAATACGCCTCGGCCCCGACACCGGTCCCCATGAAAAGCTCCTGAATGTCCTTGAGACGCACAACGGTTTTGTTCAAAAGGTATTCACTCTCCCCTGAGCGGTATAACCGCCGGGTAACGGTCACTTCATTGTAATCAATGGGAAGCATCCGCGCTTCATTCGAAAAAGAAAGACTGACCTCGGCAAATCCCAGGGCGGATTTCTTGTCGGTCCCATTAAAGATGACATCTTCCATCGAGGACCCGCGCAGCTCTTTGACGCTCTGCTCACCCAATACCCACCGAATGGAGTCAAAAACATTGCTCTTGCCGCAACCATTCGGCCCCACGACCGCCGTGATACCGGGTTCGAAATTAAGAACTGTCTTGTCCGCGAACGATTTGAAACCGAAGATCTCAAGTCTTTTAAAATACATTAGCGAACTCCTCTCTTTGTGACCGATTTTAAAAACTAAAATTTACCGCAAAGCTTAATTTTGCCTATTCAACCAGGCATCAATCATATCTTTTTTAAAACGCCATTGTCCCACGGCCTTGATCGCCGGGATCTTGCCCTTTTTGACCCAGTCATAAATCGTGCGCTTTTTCACGCGCAGATATTCGGCAAGTTCTTCAATGGTCATCAAATTTTCGTAAGGCATTAAAAACATCACTTTCTATTTCAGTTAATCACAACGGTATTCACTTTATTATGTAATAGTACATATGTCAACAAATTTTTCATTTAATTTTCATTAAAGTTTATTAAATATCTTTATTATGCATAATTTAACATTTTAGGTATAAAGTACATCATAAATACACTTTAGTGTATTAAGTTACATATTTTGACATATTTTACACGTGCATAGTGGGGTGGGTGGGACAATTGGAGGGAAATTAAAATCGCAGATCAATTTCGACATCGGCGTTATAGTCAACGCCAGGGATGCCAAAACCAAACAACTTTAAGAAATCTTCACGATAACCTTGCAGGTCGGCGTGCTTCTCTATATTATGCGCATCGATCTGGGGCCAAACTTTAGCGACTTCTTTCTGGACATCGGCGCGCATTTCCAGATCATCGATACGGATCCTCCCTGCCTCGTCGACGGGGACCGGCTGGCCTGCATACAAACGTTCGGCGAAGAGCCGGTAGATCTGCTGAATACAATCTTCATAAACATTCTTTTCTTTCATAATCTTGCTTAAAATAACAAAATACAAAGGAATGAACGGGATCGCGGAGCTGGACTGCGTGACCAGCGCCTTGTTGACTGAAACAAACGCCCGTCCTTTCAGGCTGCCCTGCAGCCGTTTATCCAGTGCGTGCGCGGTTGCTTCCAAATGGTCTTTAGCCTTGCCGATCGTACCGTTACGGTAAACTTCCGTCGTCACGTCGGGCCCGATATAAGAATACGCGACCGTCGTGCATCCCGGCGCCAAAAGTTTGTTCTGTTCAAGAATATCGATCCACAGCTTCCAGTCCTCGCCGCCCATGACCGCGACCGTCTGGTCGATCTCCTCCTGGCTGGCGCCTTCCAGCGTGACGGTCTCTAATTTATTGGAATCGAAATTGAAGGATTTATTGGTGTAAGATTTTCCGATGGGCTTTAAGACCGACTTATAGATCTGTCCTGTCTTGGGATCGACACGACGTGGAGCGGCCACACTGTAGATGACCATATCGACCTGCTTGAGGTCTTTTTTTATTTCTTCCACTGCGGCCTGCTTGATCTCATTCGAAAATGCATCGCCGTTGATACTCTTGGCGTAGATACCTTCTTTTTTGGCGGCCTTTTCAAGGGCAATGGAGTTATACCATCCGGCGGTGGCTGTGCGCTTTCCTTCAGCTTCCTTCTCAAAGAAAACACCGATCGTTCCGGCGCCGCAGCCGAACGAAGACACGATGCGCGAAGCCAATCCATAGCCATTGGAAGACCCGATGACGAGAACCTTTTTAGGACCGTTCTTGATCGGCGGGCGGCTTTTGACATAGTCGATCTGCTGCTGGACATTGGCCGCGCATCCCGCCGGATGCGCCGTTGTACAGATAAAACCCCGTATACGCGGTTGGACGATCATACATGCTCCTCTTTCATCTTTTATCAGGTGTACTGGGGAGGGATGGCTGTCTTTTTGGCAACGATGACAACACCGGATGTGGTCATATCAAAGCGCTTCTTATCCAATTCTGCGTCATATCCGATCTTCGAATTAGGAGGGATATTGACCTCCTTGTCGATGATCGCGTTCTTGATCTTGGCATTTTCTCCCACCACAACCCCTTCCATAATGACGGAATCCCGAATATCCGCCCCTTCATAGATCTTGATGTTCGACGAAAGCACAGACCGTTCAATATGCGCTCCCTGGATCAAACACCCGCCGGATATGACCGAATCGATCACTTCCCCCGTCTTTTTCGACGGAGAATGTGCCACTTTGATAGGAGGATACTGTTCGTGAAAAGTCCTCACCGGCCATAAGCGGTCATAAAAATCAAATTCCGGATTCGGCTTCACCAGGTCCATGTTGGCCTCATAATAAGCATCACGGGTCCCGATGTCACGCCAATACAGCGGCTTTCCGGCCTCATCCACAAAGTTATAAACACAGACATTGCGCTTGGCTTTCAGCATCTGCGGAATGACGTTCTTGCCGAAATCATGGCCCGAAGACGCGGAGCGCGCGTCCGTTTCTAATTCTTCCAGCAGCACATTGGCATTGAACAGATAAATCCCCATGGAGGCAAAGATCTTCGAGGGCTCTGCAGGAATGGTTTTAGGCACTGCCGGTTTTTCTTGGAAACCGCAGACGCAGTTCGTTTTATCCACCTCAATCACGCCGAATTGCGGCGAGACCTCTTTGGGCATGGACACACAGGCGACCGTCATATCGGCTTTTCGCTCTTTATGGTAATCGATCATTTTCCGGTAATCCATCTTGTAAATGTGGTCTCCGGCGAGAATAAGGACCAGCTGGGGATTGTGGTCCTGGATGGTATAGACGTTTTGATAGATCGCATCGGCGGTTCCCTTATACCAATCAGAACCGATGCGCTGCTGCGCTGGAATGACATCGATGAATTCACCCAGCTGGTTCGAAACAACGTCCCATCCGGCCAGAATGTGTTTTTGCAGGGAAAAAGATTTATACTGGATAAGCACATAAATACGCCGCAGGCCGGAATTGACACAATTGCTCAGCGTAAAATCGATGATGCGATAAATGCCCCCGAACGGAACGGCTGGCTTCGCGCGGTCGCGCGTCAGCGGATTAAGACGCTCGCCTTTTCCGCCGGCCAAAATGAAAGTTAGGATGTCTCTCATGGTTGCTCTCTAAATGTTTTAAAGAAGCTTTATTATACGGCCTCTTTTATTTTTTTTCAATGTTTCCTAATTTTCGCACTCTCTTTTTGATTTCCGCGTTTTCCGGGTCCACCGTCAAGGCCAGCTCATAGATCTCGGCCGCGCCCTCATGCTTCTTTCCCTTCTCGAAAATCTCTGCGATAGCCAAAATATCGACCGTGGCCCGCGGACCGAGCTTATAGGCGGCCCTGATGGTCTCCAGGGATTTATCATATTCCTCATAGAGCGCGTAGGCGCGCGCCAGTAAAAAGTGGATGCGAATATTCTTCGGCTCCATGGACAGGATCGTTTCATACTGCCTTATTGCGCCTTTGTATTCTTTCAGATTAAAATACGCCTGAGCCAAATTAAGACGGTTCTCCGTATTGGCTGCGCTCATCGCCGCTATACGAAAATGCTTGAAGGCCTTTTGATGGTCGTTTTGCCGGCCATAGATCTCGCCTGAGATCTTGTGGGCCTCGATGGACCCGGGATCAATTTTTAAAGCCTCCCGCGCCTGCTGCAGGGCCGTATCATCCAGACCTAAAGCAGACAACGTAAAGGCGCGGCGCACGAACGGATACGGCTCGACGCGCCCTATGCCTAAACGAAATAGGTCCATCTCCTTCCCCGGCCATTGCGCCAGGTCCATGCCCAATCGCTTGATCAGATCTTTGTTTTCAGGGATCCTTTTGGCAAAGATCATCCCGTCATGATCAAAATAGATAAGGGCCCAATCTTCGTGGGTGTATAGGTGGCGCAATAGCGTGGGCGGGATCGCTTCGCCGGTCGAGTTAAGGAACGCCAAGGTCATGCCGTAATCTTCCGCCACCTGATCAAAAAAGGCTATGTCCTGCTTCTCCCAGATGCGTAAATAATTCTTGAAGAAATTCGGCCCGTAAACTTCCGTACGCCCGTCGATAAAGACCTTTATGTTCGGAAAGCACCGTCCCACAAGATAGGCGCCGGAATTGAAATCATTGAAGATATGGCCTTTGATGTTATGGGCGACCAAAAAATCCGCGGCCCCTTTTGGATAATTGGTGGTCGAGATGCCTTCCATCAGGCTTTTGTTCTCAAATCGGTCATAATCAAAATAGCCGCCGGAAGAACGATCGACGCCGAAGGCGACCATCCAAAGCGTCAAAAAGATCTTCAAAAATGTTTCCGTGATATGCTGAAAGTTTTTATGCAGAAACCGTATAGGAACGATCCGCCTGAAATCGATGGTCAGGACATTGGTCATGATGACCAGGTAGGCGGCAAAGGCAAAAAAGACGATGTTGCGCAGTGCCGCCAAAGAAAACAACAAAAAGACCAGCCAGAACAGGAAACCTCCGACATCGACCTTGCGGCGGTTCAGGACAAAGCTGTAGGCGCTCAGCAGGATCAAAAGCTTGTAGAACGGAAAACGATTGAGCGAAAACAGATTTCCCCATTCAACCGGCCGCTGCAGTTCCATGATATATTCAAAGAAAATTTTTGAATCTTGTGGGAGTTGGAACATGACAGTGAGCGGATAGATCGCGCCCTGGAACGTCATGGGATTGGCGAGACAAGCCAGGATGACGGCCGCTAAAATGACTTTAAGGCGCCTGTACTCTTCGTTCGTCAATCTCCCCGTCGTGTTCCACGCGTACGGAAGCCGGACATGCCGCCTGAGCCATTCCCCGATCAAGGCGATCAAGACAAAGAGCGGACCAAAAAAGAAAAACCCGTGCATGTTGGTCCACAAGACCTGTGTGACCACAAAGGCGAACGGTGCCCATTTTTTGTCAATGTGCAAAGAAAGAAGATAAATATATATCGTAAAGAAAAGAAGGCTGAAAATATCCGGGCGGATGGTAAAACGCGTCTGATAAACCAGCAGGACCAAAAGCAGGGTAAAGACGGTAAAAAATTGACGTTCACGGTTGTATCCCAGGAACAAAAGCAGCATCAGGGTGACCCACACGACCACGACCTGCATGCGGATCAACCCTTCCGCGCCCCAGGAATGAAAGACAGAGAAAGCCAGCACCTGGAACAGCCATTCATGATTGACCCACGGTGTCCCGGCGATCGTATAGGAAAGAATGTCCTGGGCGGGAACATAACCGTTCTGGACGATAAATTGGCCCACGCCGATATGGAGCCAAAGATCGAAATCCCGGATCTCCAGGTGCGCGGTCAGGACGATCACGCCGAAGAGAACGCCGATGGCCGCAAAGCCGGCCAGATGGTTAAGTCTTTTCCAGAACAGATCGCTCATCGATCTTTTTTCTCAAGCGCCCTATAGCAAAGTTCGATCTTATGTTGGATTTTATCGATGTGCCTTCCGGTCAGCAAGGCCATCTCGTATACTTCCAGAGCCGCTTTATAATCACCTTTATCATAAATAATATCACCTATTTGCATAAAGTCATCCCAATCCGCAGGAATTATTTCGTCCAGACGTCTCAAGAATTGAACGGACCCATGGAATTTATCGGTCTTGGCCAGGATCCGCGCGATAAGAAAAACGGCCAGTCTCTTCCCCGCCGGGTCGCGCAGAACCAGGGCGGCCTCATGAAGAGCCTTCTCAAACTCTCCTTTTTGTTCATAGACAGCCGCCAGATTGTATCGCACTTCTTTGTCCGCCGGATCAAGCACCGCCGCCATCCTTAAAGTCTCATAAGCCTCCTCACTGTTTCCTTTCTTCAAAAAACAGTATCCGACAATTTTATACGCATCCTGACTGTTGGGTGACAGGCGCAAAGCCTCAAAGCCTTCGGAGAGCGCCTGATCATACCGGCGCATGGAAGCCAAAGAATACGCCCGGCTGATCTGCTGGAACGGCTCGACGCGCCGCAGGCCAACGCGCTCAAGGTCCACTTGCGGGGAACGCCATTCATCGAGAGAAACAGCATAACGCTTAATGAGTTCACGGTTCTCGAGGCTGTCCTTTAGAAAAATAACGCCGTCATGATCAAAATAAACCAAAACCCATTCCTTGTCCTGCGACAAATTCCATAAAAGTGCCTGCGGGATCGGGCCAAAGACCGAACCGAGCATGATACCCTTCAGGTCATAGCGCTGCACCCACTCCTTAAGCAAATCTGTGTCACCCTTCCATATCCGGTCATGTTCCATGAAAAGTTTGGCGCCGTAAAGTTCGGTGCGACCGTCGATCGCGACCCGTATGTTGGGATAACATCGCCCCAAAAGATAAGCACCCGAATTAAAGTCGTTATAAAAATTTCCGTGGATACCGGCCTTAAGCAGAAAATCAGCGGCCTTGTGCGGGAACATACGCAGAGAAATGCCGCCCACTTCGCTTTTGCGCCGGTAATTGTCAAAATCATAATAGCCGTTCAATGAAAGCTTTTCCCACTGCACCAGAACGAAGACGATGATAAGGAACTTCACGAGACAATCGGCCGCAAGCTTAAAATTGCCGCTGAAACGGTCAAATTTAACAAGCGCTTTTACTTTGTCCCCATAAGTGACGATCACCCAAAAGGCGGTAAAGGCAAAAAGAACCACATTCCGCCGGGCGGAAAGCGAAAGCAGCAGAAAGATCACCCATATAAGGACATCGCGCAGATTCAGGCGGCGGTAATTTAAGATCAAAAGCAAGGCGGATAACGCGATTAGGGCCTTGAAAGCCAGCTGGTCGCCTGAAAAAAGTGTCGCCCAAGTGACCGGCGGCTCCAGCTCTCCTATGTATTGGAAAAATATTCTGGATTCCTTCATGGTGCCGCTGAGTATATCGAAAGGATAAAGCGCGCCTTTCCATCCCATCGGGTTAATGAAGCAAGCCAAAACAACCAGAACGAGCGCATGGCGTAAGTGCACCTTGTCCGCCTTGGGCAGCGGTTTTTTCTTGGCGATACGGCTGTTGAATTCTTCGCCGGCCCACCACAGAAAGACCAAAAGCGGGCCCAAAATGAAAAATCCATGGACGTTGACCCAAAAAACCTGCAGAATGAAGAGGGCCACCGGCAGCCATTTCTGATGCAGCTTTTTAGAAAGAAAAAAGAGGAAAGAAGCCAGGAAAAGCAGGCTGAACAGATCCGGCCGGTACGTCAACCTCTCCTGATAAACAAAGACAACCAGTAATAATGGACTAAGGGCAAGCCATTGTCTTTCCCGGTCATAGCCTAATAACAGCAGCACGGTCAGGGTCAATGTGACCAAAATGACCTGCATGGTGATCAAGCCATCTGCTCCCCAACCGGAAAATAACTGGTGGACAATGATCTGGAACAGCCATTCGTGATTTATCCACGGCCGGCCGGCGATGGTGGCCGAGAGGACATCGACCTGGGGGACATAACCCTGCTGGACAATGAATTTTCCCATGGCCAGATGAAGCCAGATGTCCAGGTCCCTGATCTCGATATTGGCCATAAAAATGACCAAGGCAAAAATGGAACCAACGGCCGTCCATCCGAGAATACGGCTTAGGCGATACCAAAGTGTTTCTTTTAGCATTGTTTACTCCAAAACAAAATGTCCGCTCCCCTTATCTTTCAGGGTGGCCGACGACGAAAATTGATATTCCTGACCGCGTGGCACCGGCTGATAGTGAATAGCCGCCGCCAATAATTCTTTAGTATAAGGATGCAACGGATCCTGGAATATCGCATCCTTTGTCCCTAATTCTACGATCTTCCCTTTATACATAACGGCGATATGGGAACTGATCTTCTTGACAACGCGCAGATTGTGCGAAATGAATAAATAGGTCAAATGGAACCGCTTTTGGATATCCAGCAGGAGCCGAATGATCTGTTCCTGGATAAGGACATCCAGAGAAGAAACGGCCTCATCCAGGATCAAGAGCTTTGGGTTCATCATGAGCGCCCGGGCGATCGCAATGCGCTGACGCTCGCCCCCGCTGAACTCATGCGGATAACGGTGAAGGACGTCCTTTTTTAACTGGACCGCCAGAAGCAATTCCTCCATCCGCTTTTTAAGTGCTTCGAAATTCGCGGAAAGGTCCGCGTCCAGGATGGTCGCCTCCTTCAAGATCTCAAAGACCGTAAAGCGGGGATCCAAACTGCTGTAAGGGTCCTGAAACACCATCTGAACGTTCTGCCGCAACGGCTTTAAGGCACCGCCGGAAAGACGTGTAATGTCCTGTCCTTCAAAGAGGATCTCTCCTGCATCGATCTTCATCAATTTAAGCAGCACTCTCGCCAGCGTTGTCTTCCCTGATCCCGACTCACCGACAATGCTGATATTCTCGCCCTGCCGTACAGAAAAGCTCACATCGTCCACGGCCCGGACAAAATTCTGCGGAATTCCCCAGAAATTCCTTTTCACAGGAAAATATTTTTTTATATTCTTAAGCTCGATCAATGCCATTAACGAAATGCCTCTATCAACTGCCGGGTATAATCATGACGCGGTTTTTCGAGCAGAGTTTGTGTCGTCCCATGCTCGACCAAGACCCCTCCGGTCAGCACCGCCACTTCATCCGCCAGATGCTGCACAACGCCCAGATCATGCGTGATCAAAAGAATGGAAAGGTCCAGCTCTTTCCTTAACCGGCGGAAGAGTTCCATGATATGCGCCTGAAGCGTGACGTCCAGATTGCTCGTCGGTTCATCCGCGATGATAAGCTTGGGATCGGCTGCGATGGCCTGGGCGATCATGGCCCTTTGCCGCAGACCGCCGCTTAATTGGTGCGGAAAACTTTCCGCGATCCGTTGAGGATCAGAGATACCGACCAGTCCCAGCAAATCCTCGATCCTTTTAGCCCTTTGGTCGCCGCTCAGGCCGGTGTGGTATTTCAGCACCTCCTCGATCTGATATCCGATACGGAAAACAGGATTAAAAGCATTGAGCGGTTCCTGAAAGACCATGCCGATCTCTTTGCCGCGCAGGGCCCGCATCCTCTCTTCCGGGAACTTTAAAAGGTCTTCGCCATTGAAAATTATCTGCCCATCGCGCACGTGCATGGCCCCCGGAAGCAGACGCACAATAGCCAAACCGGTCGTTGTTTTACCACTTCCGGATCCGCCCACCAAGGCCATCACCCTTTTAGGAAAAATATCCAGACTGAAATCTTTGACAATAGCCTGGCCTCCCAGGCTTTCATTGAGCCGGACGGTTAAATTCTTTATCGAGACGAGCGGTGTTTCCATTATTGATTGAGCTCCCCTTTAAGCATGGGGTCCAGCGAATCCCTCAAAATATCACCGATGACATTAAAACAAATAACGGTAAGAAAGATAAAAAATCCCGGCCACAGGATCCACGGCGCGAAGTTGATGTAGACAATGCCCATGGCTTCGGAGAGCAAATTTCCCCAGCTGGGCAAAGGATCCTGGATCCCCAGGCCGATCAAACTCAGGGCCGCCTCGCCTAGAATATAGCCGGGGATGCCCAGCATGATCGCCACGATTGAATAAGAAAGCGTGTGCGGCAGAATATGGCGCACGATAATGTGAAAATCCGAAAGGCCCATGGTCCTGGCGGCCGCAACATAATCGCGCTCCCGCAGCGAAATGCTCATCCCGCGGATGATGCGTGCCAATCCAGCCCATCCGATAAAAGAGAGGATGATCACGACGGAAAAATACACCTGCAACGAATTGAACGTATCCGGCACGGCTGAGCGCAGGGCCAGCATCAGATAAAATCCCGGGACCATCATGAACATCTCGCAGATCCGCATGAGGATATTATCCGTCGCACCGCCGTAATATCCGGCCGCCCCGCCGATCAACAATCCGATGGAAAATGAAATAAAGACACCGATCAGGCCGATCGACAAAGAGACCCTTCCGCCGTACAGGAGCCGCGTCCACAAATCTCTTCCTCTCGAATCAGCACCGAGAAAATATCGTCCCCCCAAATCCCCACCTAAAAAAAAACCGCGGCCCGGTTCTTCAACCCCGACAAGATGGACATCAGTCTTCCAAAAACCTAAAAATCTGTATTCATCGCCGCGGATGAAAAAACGCAAAGGATACGTTTCAGACCGCTCCTCCCGATAAATCCGCTTATGAAATTCGTTGAATTCAAAATCTATCCCATAAATAAAGGGCCAGGACAGCCGTCCCTCGTCGATAAAATGGATCTTGGTCGGCGGCGCATAGGAATAATTCCTCTCTTCCCTGTCATAACGGTAAGGAGACAGAAAATCGGCGAAAATAGCGGTAAAATAAAGGAGCGATAAGACTGTGACACAGAACATCCCTAAACGGTTTTCTCGGAAGGTTTGCAAGGCGATCCTGAATTGACTGAGTGAACGCTGTTTATTCATAACGTATCCGCGGATCAGACCAGGCCAATAAAATATCGGCGATCAGATTTCCTATCAACAGTAGTATCCCGCCCATGAGCATGCTGGCCATGACCAGATAAATATCTTTGGCACGCACGGCGGTCAGCATAAGCGACCCGAGCCCCGGCCAATTGGTGATGATCTCGGTGATGGCGGCCCCGCCCAAGAGCCCGGAGAGCTCATACCCGAAAAGCGTGATCAAGGGATTGACGGCGTTACGCACGGCGTGACGGTAGACAATGCGGCCTTCGGGAAGACCTTTGGCCCTGGCTGTTAGAATGTACTGCTGGCGCAGAACTTCCAGCATGTTGCCGCGCATGATCCTCTGTAAGGCGGCGATGGAACCGACCGAGATGACCACAGTCGGGATGATCAAATGATGCAGTACGTCCAGGACTTTCCCGACGGCGGTTAAGTCATCGTAGTTGGCGCTTCGCATGCCCCCTAAGGGAAGCACGCCGGTCTGGCTGGCCCAATACAAGAGCAGCATGGCCAAAAAGAAACTGGGGATCGAAAGAAAGCTGAACGAAAAGAACGACAAGACCCTGTCGGTGGCTTGGTTGCGCCGCACCGCCGCCCAAATGCCCAGCGGCAGAGCGATCAGCCATGTAAAAAGCAGGCTGGAGATCGATAAAATGAACGTATTAAGAAGCCGGCTGGCAATGAGAGTGAAGACCGGAACATGGAAAAAGAAAGAATACCCGAACTCCAGCCGGAACAAATTCATCACCCATTGAAGATACTGCGTCCAAAACGGCTTATCCAGTCCATAGATCTTTTCATATTTGGCGATCGTTTCCGGTGAGATCTGAGGGTCCAGTTTAAGGACGTCAAAATAATTCCCCGGCGTCAATTGCATGAACACGAAGGTCAAGAACGACATGGCCAGCAAAAGCGGGATGGCTATAAGGATCCGTTTTATGATATACGTCAGCATAGTTACTGTTTTATATAAATTTCTTCCATGTTATGGAGCGCGCCGCCGTAACCGGTGGGCTCGACACCGCCGAGCGTGTTACGCACGGCAAAAATATTGTTGCTTAACACCGTGTAAATGACCGGCAGCTGTTCCGAAACGATATACTGGAATTCATCGTAAAGAACTTTGCGCCTTTTTTCGTTCAGCTCCTGGACGCCTTCGGTAAAGATCCGGTCGATACGCCTTTCCCATTCGGTGGCCGGCTCTTTCTGCTGTGGATGCCATAAATGCAGCTGGCCCGACGAATGCCAGACGTTCCGTCCGAAATGCGGCTCTATGCCGCCCGTCAACCCGAGGATGATCGCGTCCCAATCAAAGGTGGCGTTCAATTTGGCAACGAGCGTGTTGAATTCCAGACCGTGAAAATTGACCTTCATGCCTAAAGATTCAAGGTCGTGCCGGATAATGGCCGCCATTTGGACACGCACGACCGAACCCGAATTGGTATATAAATTGAATTGAACCGGGTTCCCCTTTTTATCCTCAATGATACCGTCGCCGTTGCGGTCAATAAAGCCGGCCTTGGTCAATAGGTCTTTGGCTTTTTTAAGGTCATAATCATATTTTAAAACATCCGGATTGTAATAAAATCCTGCGCTGGGGCTCATGGCCGCATGTTGGGGGGTCCCGAGCTGATTCATCAGGATGTCAATGATCTTTTGCTTATCGATCGCATGGACCACGGCCCGACGGAAGTCAGAGTCCGTAAACCACGCCAGCTTGTGCCCAGGGATATAAGGCTGACCGGTCTTGGCGTTGGTCCCGGGATTTTGGTTAAAGACGATAAAATTGCTGCCGAAATCCGGCCCCACGTTATAAAGCGTAAAATTCCCTTTTTGTTCATTCGGTTTAAGCAAAGGGTAATCAAGCCCGCGCACCGCATAGTAATCCAGTTCGCCGTCCATGAATTTTAACAAGGCCGTGTCGGTACTTTGCACGATCAGAAAAATGACCTTTTGAAGATACGGCAACTGCTCGCCCTGTTCCGACTTTTTCCAATAACGCGGATTGGGGACAAAGACCAGACGCTCTCCGGGGCGGTATTCTTTTAATTGAAAAGGACCTGTGCCGATGATCTCCTCCGGCGGAGTATCAAGTCCCCAGGTGAAATTGAACCTCTTCTCCTTTACCGCCTGCTCCAGTCTGTGTTTGGGCAGGATGGGCTGAGCCAGACCGCGCAGGAAAGGCGCGAATTTGACCGGCAGCGTAAATTCGACTGTGTGCGCGTCGATCTTTTTTACATCAAAGATCTTTCCGTCGATGGTAAAAATATCGCTCGCCGAGCTGGGGATGTCCGGATTGTAGATAAGATCATTGAAGGTGAAGACCACATCATCGGCGCTGAGTGGTTGTCCGTCAGACCAGACCACATCCTTCCTCAGGAAAAATGTCCAGGTGAGGCCGTCGGCCGTCACGGTCCAGCGCTCCGCCAAATGCGGCTCTACTTCCAAAGTGAATACATTCGTCCGGGTAAGCCCTTCAAAGATCATGCCCGTCACCATAGTGGTAGACGTCTCTTTGGCAAGGATCTCATTGAAGGATTTGGGATCAGAGGTCGTGGAAATGACCAACTGGCCGCCGTGCCGGGCCTGCGCCGGACAGACCCCCAGGGCCAGAAAAAAAACAATAAGAAGATGCAAAATCTTGGATGGACAGGATCTTTTCTTGGAATAACCGCTCGTTTTAGCGATCATCAGAGGGGATTCAAGTGAGCCCGCTTACGTAACACGGGTCATTAAGGTTGCGTTGGTGCTTCCGCTTCTTCGGGATTCGCGGCTTCAGGGTCCGCCGGTGTCGATTCTATGGGTATTTCGATCTTAAAATCTTCCTGAGTCGGCGTCGAAACCGCCGTCGGCATAAGGGATTTGTCTTTCCGGCTCGAAAGAAAGGCCAGAGACAGGGAAGTGACAAGGAAAATGACGGCCAAAAACGTGGTGGCCTTGATAAGAAAGGTGTTGGTCTTGGCACCGAAGATGGATTCGGCCGAGGCAAAGGCTTCGGTCAAACCGCCTCCGCGCCCAGACTGCATGAGGATGATAACGGCCAAAAGGACGGAAACCAGACAGTGGACGATGATAATCGGAACGATCATATATATATTTTCCTGATTAGGTGGTTATACCACAAGCATTTTTTATGATTTTAACGAAAGTTTCATGTTGAAGGCTGGCGCCGCCGACCAAGGCCCCATCAATGTCTTCCTGGGCCATTAGTTCGGCGATGTTCTCCGGCTTGACGCTTCCGCCGTTTTGGAGGCGTACACGGGCGGCCGTCTCCTGCCCACCGGCCTTGATCAAATGTGTCCGGATGATTTTATGGACTTCCTGCGCCTGGGCTGAGGTCGCGGTCTTTCCGGTACCGATCGCCCAGACGGGTTCATAAGCGATGACCAGGCTTTCGATCTCTTGGGCGGAAAAGCCGGCCAAGGATTCCTTGAATTGGGTCCCGATAACATCCAAAGTCTTGTTGGCTTCGCGTTCCTGCAGGGTCTCGCCAATGCAAACGATGGGTGTAAGCTGTGCTTTTAAAGTAGCC
>CAZCLW010000028.1:0-25880 GCA_964499685.1 uncultured Planctomycetales bacterium | reverse complement strand
GGGTTCGACCCCGTGCCCGCTAAAAACGGCAAAAGAAGAAATAACAATGCCCACGGCCAAAAGAAGCATTAACTGCAGGAACCGGTCCGGCTTTCTGAAAAGCACGATCAAAAGGCCCAGGCAAAATCCGATCCCGAGGATATATCCGACGGAATTATAACCCAGATCGGATAAATAGCCGGGCCCTCCCCCCTGATCATAGGGGATAAAAAGATATAAAAATTTCAAAGAAAAATCCGTGCCGGCCATATGATCGCTGAATAATGAGGTATAAAAGGGCTGACTCAATAAAGAATAAAAATAAGGAGCGCCTAAGATCAGAATGATAAGGCAAGCTAGCAATAGATCGCGCGGTCTTAACGTTTTTCTGATTTCCGGGAAAAAGGCGCATGCCAGAAATCCCGGCACCAGCAAAAGGATCTGCAGTTTGACCAATAACCCCAGACCCAGACAAATCGCGGTCAGAAACAGATAACGGACGTCTCCGCGGGACATCAACTTATAAAAAAATAGTGTTGAGAGGGCGGCAAAGAAGAACAGATATGTCTCTTCGCAAACATAAGCCGAATAAAAGATGAAATAGCAATTCGTAAAGAACAAGATAAGAGCAAAGCATCCTGCCATTCTTCCCCGGGTCTCCCTGAGCAGGAGGTAAAAAATACCGGCATTAGCAACGTTAAACAGAAAATTAATCACCCTTGACCCAAACGGTGATATCCCGAATAAGGCCCGGCTTAATTTCACCAAATAATAGTTCAGCGGGCCGTGGATATAGCCAAATAAAAAGCGCTCACTGGTCACCAACATCTCTCCTCCGGTAATAACGTCTGTATCATCATCGATAAAACCCGGTAACAAGCATGCTTTGAGCGATAAAAGAATGCCGACAACAAAAATAAGAACGAGTACAGCGGTAAATCTTTTTTCGGAAATGGCCATTTAATTGTTGCTCAGATTAAGGGAATGTGCGGCCATCTTGACCTGCCCGGCAATATAATGGATATCGTCCTCCTGGAAATTCGGGCTATTGGGGATCTCGAGGCTTTCGGAAGACAATTTTTCGGAAATAGGGCAAGGCCTTCCATATTCTTTGAAGATCTCAAGCCGCGAACAAGCGCTCATGTCGTCCCGTTTAGTGTCGATCCCCTTGGCCAGCAGTTTTTTCCTGAAATTCTTGATATCGGGAACCTGTATCCGGAAATACAGATAGGTCGGGTCTTCATGGGGACTTTCCGCCGGTATTGCAAGGTTTTTAACGTTTTCCAATCCCTTGATGAGCGACCTCGCGTTCCTTTTGCGCCTTTCATTGACCTTATCCAGCTGGGCAAGCTGGACCAAACCCGTTTCCGCCTGAAGGTTGGACAAGCGGGTTTGCCTCTCCAGGGACTTGATCGTTTTTTCTATGTCCAAAGATTCCTCCACAAACTGATCACTGAAATCGGAATTGGACCAGTCCAGGACCCGTAAGGCCGGATACGTTATAAGAGGAAAAATGTTCTTATGTGTGACGCAATAAAAAATGAATGTGCTGATGACTTCCTTGAATAACGTTTTACGGCTTGGAAACGGAAATTGTTCAAGTTTTTGACATATTTTCTCATAAACATCGGAATGGTCCGTTGTGATCATGCCTCCCCCAAAACAGGGAAGATTTTTGCCCATCTTAAAACTGAAGATGGCCGCATCGCCCCATGAGCCCAGACGCCGGTCTCTATATCTGGCGCCGCAGGCATGCGCGCAGTCTTCGATGACAAAAAGACCGTTCCGGCGGGCTATGTCCATGATAGAGCTCATGTCCACCGGCCGGCCGAACATGTGTGTGACAATGATCGCCCTAGTCCGGGGAGTGATGCTTTTCTGGACCAACGCCGGATTTATGTTATAGGTATATGGGTCAACATCAATGAAAACGGGTTTTAATCCGCAGGCCAAAACGGTTAAAGGAAGCGCCTTGAACGTATACGAAGGCATGATGACCTCATCGCCTTTTGCAAATCCTTGGTTCTTCAGTATTAAATAAAACCCTTTTCGGGCCGATTCAACGCCGACGGTATGTTTGACGCCGATATATTCGGCAAATTTTTCTTCAAAGCGCTTAACAGCCTCGCCTTTTTGGGCCTTATTCTGGGCGAGTAATTTCAATGCCGACAAAAACAGCCTGGGATGACTGTTAATGGTATGGCGAGGATAGGCTCGTAGATAAAACATATTTGATCAGACGGTCTTAAACTGCACGTTATTTTTGCTGGTCAGGTAACTTCCGATATTTGATAAAGATTGCAAGATCGCCGGGTTGTGCAGATAGAAAAGGCCATATTTAACGACATGCCTGAAAAAAAACCGGGGATCCAACAAGACCTTCCGGTAAAATCGGCGCTGCAGCCTTTGCAAAGTGTCATTATCAACTTCGCTCGGATTAAGCCGGGGCTGCGGCAGGGAAAAATGGTACATGACCGAAAAATCAAAATCTTTTTCGCGGTCTTTCAATCTTTTTGAGGCCCGGGTGTCCGGATAATATGTAAAAAAAGATACCTGGAGCATGTCGGGAGACAGTTCCCGGGCAAAGCGGATGCTTTCCTCTATCTCCTTTTTGGTTTCCGTCGGAGAGCCGATCATGAAGAGGGCTGAGGTGCTTATCCCGATATTTTTACACACCTGAAAAACATCCTTGGCCCTCGGAAGCCATTCGAAGCAATTGGCGGTCTTTTCAAGAATCTTGATGATCCGGCTGGACCCCGATTCGATGCCGAAGCGAAGGAGTACGCATCCGGCGGCCTTCATTTGCAATAATAGGTCCTGACCCACATTGTCGACCCGCGCATGGGCCACCCAGGGAATATTGAGGTTCCTTCGCCGCATTTCTTCGCAAATGTTTTTGACGTGAGCGGAAGAGGTCGTGAAGTTATCATCGTCGAAAATAATGATATTAGCCCCTTGCCGGGCGAGATATTCAATTTCATCAACGACATTGGCGGCACTGCGGAAACGCGCCTTTTCGCCCGTCGTTTCTCTAATCATTTCGGTACAGAACATGCAGGGATAAGGACAACCCCTGGAACTTAAAATATGCCCCCAGACTAAATGCCTGTTAATGGCGACCGGATAAATGTGATGATAGGCCTGGAGTTCGTGGGCCGTTACGCGCGGAAAAGGCAAAGCGTCTAAGTCCGCAATGGTGAGTGATTTTCCTTCACTATAGCTTTTTTGGAGAACGGCTATATTATGGCCGTTATTTATCTTTCGGATAACTTCCAAGAGTTCAAATTCCGCGTCTCCCCGCAAAACAAGATCGATGGATGAACCGGGGAAAAGATACTCCGCCGGCCTGGCCGTGGCATCTTGTCCTACACAAATCGTGATAGGGGAATTCAACTCTTTTACGGCGCGGGCCAATTTTAATGTGAACCCGTGATCCCGCGCAGTAGAAGACACTACAATGAGTTCCGGCCCCCACTCCTTCACCAGATCAAGAAGCTCTTTTGTCTGTAAAGGCGAAATCAGCAGATCGACGCATTTGACGTTATAATGCGCTTCCCGAAGGAGGGCCTCCATATATTTAAGTATATAGGGGAAACGGTGGCCGCGGGGGTGTTTGGCACCGGAGGGCAGAGGGGCATTCATCCGCAATAGAAGTATGCGCTTAATCTTTCCCATTTAAATCGATCCCACTGAAATCCTGGAAGGGTCTGCCGGGCTATAATTCCGCGGCGCTGACTTGCCGGAAACGGAATTGTCGGACAGTAAAAGAAATACCAGCCCTTTCTTGATCAATCGGGAACTGCTCGACCAATTATTAATGTAAAAAAGCGAATATTCCCTAAGATGCGACAAGATAAACGAAGGCCTGAACATGAATTTCCTATAAAAACGGCGTTGGGCTTTCTTGAGCGCCCGGTCTTCCATCCGGCTGATATTGAGTCGCGGCTGCATGTAATGATGCTGCGTGAAATCTTCCTTATCCCTCTTTTTATACTTGAAGTAATCCGCCGATCCGGGATACAAATTAAAGTTGTGGACTTTGATCAGGTCCGGCTTGATCTCCAAAGCGAGATCAATGCTGCGCTGGTAGTCGGCTTCTGTTTCCGCGGGATTGCCTACCATGAACATCGCACACGTCCCTATCCCGGCCCTGCGCGATTCCTGAAAGGCGACCTTCGTCCTCTCATACCAATCCTCTTTGCTGGTCGTTTTATAAAGGGTTTTGATCACATCCTGGGAACCCGATTCGACACCAAAAAGCAGCAAGGCACAGCCCGCCTTGTACATGACGGACAGCAGGTCCGGATTGACCTCATCAATACGGGCATGGCAGACCCATTTGACACTGAGTTTTCGGCGTATGATCTCGGCACAAACCGCCACGACATGTTCTTTCACGACCGTAAAGTCATCGTCCTCAAAGGTGACGGCATTGACACCCAGCCCTTGCAAGGCCTCCAATTCATCCGCCACTTTGACCGCGCTGCGCAAACGCATTTTTTTTCCGTAACTTTTCCGGATGGTAGGAGAACAGAACGTGCAACCGTGCGGACAGCCGCGGGACGTCGAGACATAGCCGGAGATGATCCTTTGCCTGACCCTTAACGGATAGAAGATCGGGTAACGCTCCAGCTCTGCCCTGCTCCATCGGATGGGAGGCAGGTCATCAAGATTCTCGACCAGGAAAAGTTCTTTGATCTTGTGCATATTATATTCCTCTTTGATCCGGACGACACCGGCGGGATCAGAGAGGTCTAGCCTTTTCAGCAAAGAACACACTTCGAGCTCGAATTCTCCGCGAATAATAACGTCGAATAAAGAATCCAAGGCCAAATAGTCCTTATATTTTTCGCTTATATCGGAGCCCACACCGATAACGAAGGTACCGTTTTTTTGTTTTTTTATTGCGCGGCAAAGCCTGATCCCTTCTTCTTCGGCCGAGGAGGCGATGGAGACAATGACAATATCGGCAGGCCATGAAGAAATGTCATTCATCAAAAAGGCTGAAGGGGAGGAATCGATAAAGCGGTCGACGATCCTGACGTCGTAACCGCCTTCATTTTTGAGGAAGGCTTCCACATATTTTAAAGAAAGCGGAGGCGGATAATGAATGGGGTGATGGATTTTTTCGCGGTTGGTAAAACCGGCGCGCAGAAGCAGGACATTTGTCGATCTCTTCATCATCTGCATACCTAATTTATACCACATTTTATCGGCGAAACCGAGTTTTTTACAGAAATACTCTTGTCAAGGGAGACCGGATTTGATACATATGTACTATGGAGTCCATTATTCCCCTTCCCTTTGAACCCCAGCACAAAGATACGATCATTTTGACCCTTACTTCTCTTCTACTCTTGTCATTAGGGGTCCTTCTGTGGCTGGTCCGGGCCTTGTTGATCGAAAAGAAAAGACAGATCATCCCGGCTTTATCACTTAAACCGCATTTGGAACCTGGCTATATGGGACTGTATGTGGATAATATCGGTGCCATCCCGGCCCGTGACATTGTGGTCCTGGACATGGATGTGGTCATTGAGAGCAATATCGGCGGGGCCGTGACCTTAAAATTTGATCCCGTAAAAATGCTTCCGGCAGGCCAGCAGGAGAAATTAAATATCAAGGTGTTCAGCGGCAATTTCCCGATCGCCCATGTCACTCCGGAAAACATCGTTCCACACCTTACCGGCGCGGCCTTGGAAGCACGGCTCACCTACTCCAATCTGCAGCGGATCCGGTTTTCCGCCCTTTTAAGCAAAGAGAAGAATTCCGGCACATTCTCCGTCAAAGAGATTATGCCCCTGACATAACCTATTTTGAATAACGCGTCGACTTCAGGATCACAAAGACAAGGAAAATGATGGCCCCGGTGACCGCAATCTGTTTCAGGGAATTTTGGTCAAGGGTCTTATAGAGAGGCGGTTGTTCCTGGACCGCGGACGGCGACATCGGCACAGCCGGACCGGCGCCCGAAACGACTGTCTGGGGCCTTTCCTGGGTCACCGCGAACATGCAGCCGGCCAGCAAGGCGCTCGCCAACATAATGTAATATATACGTAACCGTGTGCTCTTAGCCATAAACGCTTTCAATTTTACCTTTAAAACCCTTCTCTTACAAAGCAAACCTCAAAAAAATCACGCCTTCCGCAAATCTCGGCAAAGCCTTGACAACCTTTCCTTGTTGCCATAAAGTAAACTCCGTTAGAAAGGATCAACCCTTGAAGCGATCGTTGAGACAAATCGTCCGCCACATAACCAAAGAATACCTTTTTTCCAAGGAATCTTTTCTCTTTATCGTCCTGACCGTTCTCTCGGTGGCCACCCTGCTGCGCTTTGTGGACCTCAATCCGCGGGTCGGCGAGGACTTTTTCTTTTCCGGTGAGGACCCCCACTACCGGGCAAACGTCGAGATCTCAAAATCCTTCGACCGTAAAGACACGCAGATCCTTATCAGCATCGGCGGAAATATCCATGCGACGGAATATCAGAAAAAAATAGCCCACCTAAGCGAATTGCTGATGACGATCAATGGTATCAGCAGCGTCAAAAGCATCACCCATGGCCCGCGGGACGTCGACAATGCACTTCTGAGCCCTTTCTGGCGCCGCCTCTTGATCTCACGGGACAATAAATCAAGCAACATCATCGTCAGTATCAACGATTTCAACAACGCCGAAATGATCCGCCGGGTCGAAGACCTGGCCAACAGCTTAAACGGCCCTGATTTCCGCCTTAAAATTTCCGGATCACCGTACATTTCGGAGCTCATCCGCCGCCATCTCCTCAATGACCTTAAACGGTTCTCCACCCTGGCCTTCGTGCTTTTCGGTTTCATGATCATCTTTGTATTCCATTCTTGGCGCATCTTTATCGGCATGGTGGTCTGCTGTTTGAATGCCGCCGCCTTGACTTTCATGCTTTCCAATCTTCTGAACATCAAGGTCGGTCTCTTGACGGCCAATTTGGCGACTATCACGTTTGTCCTGACCCTCTCGCATATCGTCTTTTTGACCTTTAACTGGAAGAACATCCATAAGATCTATCCCTTCGACGGTAATGCCGTCGACCGTGCTATTAAGATCACGCGCTGGGCGTCATTTTGGTGCATGTTTACGACACTTCTGGGTTTTATCAGCCTTCTTTTTGTCCCTGCCCAGCCTTTGCGGGAACTGGGGGTCTCGGGATCTTTGGCGACGGCCATCGCCTTCATCATTGTCTACAGCATCTATCCGTCTTTCTTGCGCCTGAAGGAAAATGAACCGCCCGAAACGGATGAAACCATGAAGACGTTCTACGAAAAATTTTGGACCGTGGCCAATAAATTGCACACCCCTATCGTGCTCATTATCATGGGCATTGTGGTCTTGACGGTGTCAAAACTCTGGGAGTTGAACACGGACCCCAGCCTCTTGTCCTATTTTTCCGAAAACAGCAAGATCAGGCAAGGATTGGAATATATTGACGAGACTGGCGGCAGCAATCCTCTCGTTATTGTCGTAGGACTGCGATCCGCAGAAACCCTTAATACTTCCCATGCTTACCGCAAACTTTGGGACCTTCAGAATGCCCTTGAACAGCATCCGTCCGTGGGAGCTATCATCTCCATCCCTGCTCTTATGGCCGAGGCCAAAAGGACCCCACTTGCCTTTCTTTTGAGCTGGGAACACCTTATCCGGATTCTGGAAAAACCGGAATATGACCGTATCGCTGAGAGTTTTATCACCGAAGACCGCAAGGAAGGACTTTTTCTCATCCGTATGAAGGAATTGGGCCGCGATAAAACACGACTGGAGATTATTGATGAATTACGGCGCATTGTGGAAAGCCAGGGATTTGTGGCCAAACTGATGGGTGGAAATTATGCCTTGCAGGGAAGACTTGCCGGGCTTGTTGCCGAAAGTTTGATCCATTCCCTGGGACGACTTATCGCGATCTTTGCCCTTATCGCGCTTATTTTCGGCCGTTCTTTGCGGATCTCGTTGGCCATGACCTTGAGCTTGAGCATTATCCCTCTTTGCATTTTGGGGATCATGGGTTATTTTAAGATCCCCTTAGACATCATTTGCGCGCCCGCGGCCAATGTGGCCCTGGGGATGGGCATTGACGCGATGATCCATATGGTCAATATTTTCCATCGCTCTCACCGCGAAGGACAGAGCAATGTGGATCATTGGGCCTATATTACCGAACGCATGAGCGCGCCGATCTTTACATCAATGGTCATTATCTCCGCCGGTTTCGGGATCTTTTTCTTTTCATCCTTCCCGCCAACCCAGCGATTCGGGGGATCGATCGTCTTCGGATCGGTGGTCGCGACCTTTACCGCCTTATTTATCTTCCCGCTCCTGGCCAAACATAGAAATAGACCCGAAAAACAAAAGTCCTCACGATAACTTCCGTTTATTTAAACCGGTAAATACTTCCATCAAAAGAACAGATGAAAATCTCGCGGTTTTCATCCACGCCGAAGGAGGAAGGATACAGATTGGGGTTATGGACCAGCAAATGGTTTTCGGGCGGATGGCGGCCGTCGTATTTCAGTGCCCAGACCCGCCCTGAAACAAAATCGGCATACAGGTAGTATCCTTCCAGTTCCGATATCTTTTTTCCGCGGTAAACATGGCCACCGGTCACGGAACGCCCCCCGTCATCGAGGGTATATTCCCATACAGGGAGGGTCAAGCCGTTCGTATCGCAGTTTTCTTTCGGCTCATAACAATGGAACCCTTCCATGATGTTCCACCCGTAATTTTTTCCCTTCTCAATAATATCGATCTCTTCGTATGGTTTATCCTGCCCCACATCGCCGGCCCACAGCCATTGGGTTTTAGGATCAAAGCTGAACCGCCAGGGATTACGCAGTCCAAACGCAAAGATTTCTTCCCTATAACCCTGTTTGTTCCCCGCAAAGGGATTGTCCGGCGGTATCGCATAATTTTTCCCTGCGCTTGCGTGGTCAACATCGATGCGCAAAATCGATCCCAATAGAGTGGCCGGATTCTGTCCGTGCCCATGCGGGTCACCGCCCGAACCGCCGTCGCCCAAGGCGATATATAAATATCCATCGGGCCCAAACGCGATCTGCCCGCCGTTATGGTTACCGTACGGCTGAGGAACTTCTAAAACGACATATTTGCTGGCGGGATCGGCGCGGTTGTCTTGAGCCTGAAAACGCGCCAGCCGGCTGCGGCGGGGATTGTCAGCAATGTAATAAACAAAAAAATACCCGTTCTCTTTGAAACGGGGATGAAAGGCAAGCCCCAGCATGCCTTCTTCCATATGCCCCAGAAGGACTTCTGAAGTCAGATCCAGGAAAATATCGGCTTTCTGTGCTTGCGGATCGTTCGGGAAAACGCGGATAATGCCTTTTTGCTCGACAACAAAAAGGCGTCCGCTCCCATCGGGTGCGTGCTGAAGATCGACCGGCTGCTCGAACCGTAAGTCCGGAAACGCCGGTTCCAGCGTCAAATTAAAAGGCCGGGCGTCACTTCTTTCGGGAAGCTGACACCCGGCGCAAGCAAGAAATACCAAAAGGACTGCCGCCTTGAACATGAGGCTATTCTAGTATGGAAAGATATTTAAGGCGAGGAAAATTGCCTTTTAAGCAAATGAGTTTGTGACTTTTTCCAAAAGACTTACCGGCCCTTCCGACTTATCATAGTACGCGTCGGCAAAAGGGATCAGCTTCTTTTGTTGTTCTATGGGATAGACGCTTGTCACGATGATCTTGATATTGGGCTTATATTTACGGATCGCTTCATACAACTGAACCCCGTTAACGCGCGGCATGCGGATATCCAGCAGGATCAGGTCCACATCCTCCCGGATGATCTGCTCGGTGGCATCCAGCGCACTGTTCGATTCCAGGACCCGAAAGAGTGTTTTCCCGGAGGATGTGACAATTCTGCGGTATATCTGCCGAATGTATTTCTCATCGTCGATAATAAGAATCGTCTTCATTATATCCTCCTCTTTTTGCTTGATCACCAGGCCACTCCTTTCTTAAAAAGCGCATTGCCTGTTAAAAAATAATATTCGTGCGCGTCAGCCTTTGGAGGAGAACTGACGCGCGAGACCAGAGTCTTTCTTAACCCTGGTCATCCTGAAAATCCATTTCGGCTTCCGTCCTTGCGATATGGGAGGCGACTTTACGGCCGTCCCTTTCCACATAATGTACCTTGATCTCATCCCCCTGTTCCAAGTCCTGCACGGAAACAAAATTCTCCAACTGCGTGTCCGGATTGACCTCCAGATTCATACGCTGAAAAAACAACGCTTCTTTGGGGTTAATAGTGATCTGATCGCTGTTTATCTCCACAACCTTTCCTTCTACCATGGCGGCTTCATCGGCACCGAATACATTTGTTGTTTGAAAAAGGACCAATAACAGGCCACCCATTATCGCAAAGATCAAATTCTTCATGGGACCCTCCTTTTGACCGGATGGTATCAATTGTGTTTCAAATCTAAGACAAGGATAACAAAACGGAAATTAAATTAAGATTAATTTTAAATTAAATGGAGGAAAAACTGGCGTGTAACAAAGGAAGGATAACGGTGAAGGTGGAGCCCTTATGTTCTTCGCTGCTTACTTCAATACGCCCATCGTGGGCCTTGACGATGGACTGGGCGATGCTGAGGCCAAGCCCGCTTCCGGTATGGTGATGGTCAAGCGTGTAGAAGCGCTGGAATATCTTCTTTTGCTCCTGGAGAGGTATGCCTTGACCGTAGTCACGGACGCTCACGGCCAGAGAATCTTCTCCCGGATCGACATTGAGGTCCACCCGGCCCTGTTCATTGGAGAATTTGATAGCATTATCCAGGAGGTTAAGGAAGGCGCGGCGCAAATGGAGCGGGTCTGCTTTGACCAAAATGGGTTCCTTCGAGGCAAGGTTTAAATTGACCTGGATGCCTTTAGGGGCGGCTAGTAGCTTGGCCTGCTCATAGATCTCGCTGAAATAATTGGTAAAATTGACTTCTTCCAGATTAAAGATCCCGGGCTGATGGTCTGTTTTGGTCAGAAATAACAAGTCTTCGATGATCTTGAGCATGGAAGCTATCTCGCCCAAGGTTATTTTCAGGGCTTTTTGGTATTCCTGAGGCGTGCGTTTAGCCATTAAGGCCAATTCCGCCTCCCCACGCATGATCGTAAGCGGGGTCTTCAGCTCGTGGGCCATGTGGGTACTGAAATTCTGTATATGATTAAAAGACCTTTCCAAGCGCTCGATCATACCGTTAAAGGCATCCACCAGGGAATCCATCTCCTCATAAAAGTTCTCCTTAACCACCCTCTTGCTTAAGTCTTCTTCGCTGATTGTATTGGCGATATTGGATATCTTCTCAACGGGTTTCAGCATCCTTGAAACCAAAATACGGCCGATAAAACTGGTCAGCACCACAAAAATGGGGATACTTAAGAAAATAAGGTTCATCCAGTTTTGGATCCAGAGGATGACCGGCTTAGGTGATACTCCCACCTGGAGGACATAATTAGGGCCGCCGTTGGTCTTAAAAGGATAATTGACCACCCTTAATTTAAGGTCATCATGACCGACATTAAAAAGAAAGCCCTTGGGCTCTGTGTTCAAATTTCCCAGGAATAAGTCCTGCAGGGGCGGGGTGAGATTTTGAGAGTGCATCACCGCTTTACCTTCCGGCGAAACAAAATTGATGTATTCATTACTAAGGTCCTGCTGGTCCAACCTCTCAAACCAGCTTCGCTCGAACCCGGTGTACCACCAGCGCCGCAGTACCTTATCCTCATTGGCAATGGTCTTCTCCAGTGCAAACGTAAGCGCTTCGGGATCATCGCCTCGGGTTTCCACATAAGTTCGTATACTGCCCGCGATCTCCTCCGCCTTGGATCGGACCTCATTGTCCAGCTCGGCGTAAAGGGTCTGGGCCAGGATAATATAAATAACACCGCTGAAGACCAACAGGATCAAGGCGAGGATCAATGAGTAAATAACACTCATTTCGAACATGATGGAATGGAACTTAAGAGGACGCAGTCGGGGAAGAGGGTGAGGGCGACTGACAAGCAGATTCTTAAGACGTAACAATTCGGCCTTGAACTGACCGAAAAAACTCATACATCACTCCTTTAGGATGTATCCGGTCCCCCTTAGCGTATGGATAAGCTTCTTTTTGAAACCGTTATCGATCTTCTTCCTTAAATAGCGGATATGCACATCGATGACGTTGGAAAGACTGTGAAAATCTTCGTTCCAGACATGCTCGGATATCATGGTGCGCGTTATCACCTGTCCGGAATGAAGCATCATATATTCCAGCAAAGCATATTCTTTGGATGTCAGCGGGACCTTTTTCCCTCCCCGCACGACTTCATGGGTAAGGAGATTGGCTTCCAGGTCGCCGATCTTCAATACATCGTCCTTTTCTTCGCGCTGCCGGCGCAAGAGCGCCCGGATACGGGCCAGCAGTTCGGTGAACGCAAAAGGTTTGGCCAAATAATCATCGGCACCGGAATTCAGGCCTTTGATCCTGTCGTTGACTTGATTGCGCGCCGTGAGGATAAGGATGGGGGTATTGTTCTTCTTTCCGCGGATCTGTTTGCAGATGGTGATGCCGTCAATCTTAGGCAGCATAAGATCAAGGATGATCAGATCATAAGGATTGATGTCCGAAAGATAAAGCCCTTCTTCTCCGTCCCTTGCCACGTCCACCGCGAATTTATTTTCCTTCAATCCCCGCTTCAAAAAATCAATGATCTTCTCTTCATCTTCGACAAGCAATATTCTCATGTGTCGTCACCTCTGTAAAAATTTTTTAAATCAACTTCAAAAGCAAAGTTATTATAAGAAAACTTTTCGAATAAAGCTATGAAAAAAATCCAACGACCGGTTTTGACGTTTTTTAACTTTAATTTAATTTTAATGTTCTCTTAATGTGGCTTTTCTTATGATACGACCGTCTTTTGCATGAGCAGCAAACTTGAGAAAAAAAATGAAATATCCGGCTTGCATCGTACTTCTGTTATTACTATGGAACTTCCCCTTGCAGGGGCAGGCGGGCGCCCAGACTTCTTCCGACCCGCTTGAGTCCGAAATGACGCTGTTTAACACCAACGGTGATGGCCAGTGGAAACTCAACACGTCTTTTACTTATTCGGCCGGGGATTTCGGAACATCGACCACCACCCGGACATTTTATTGGCCGTTTACGTTGCGCCGGTATTTTGAGCGCGGCAATGTTTCTTTCACCCTTCCCTTTATTAATCAAAGAAGCCGGACAGGTATCGCCGCCATCAAGGGGCGTCCCTACCGTATAAGGTCCAACACGTCAGGCTCGGAACGGTCCGGCAGCGGGGTCGGCGATCTTTTGCTGGAAGGCCGCTATGGAATATTTGATGAAACAGCCGAGGCCTTCGACCTTACCGCCATGGCCGGTTTTAAATTCCCGACCGCGAACAGCGACGAAGGGCTGGGGACCGGCAAATTTGATGGCACGATCGGCATGGAAACCGTCAAGACCTTAAGTGAGTTCTGGCTGCTTTATTTTGACCTTTACTACAGCTTTATCGGGGATCCGCCCGGAACAAACTTGAACAACCAGTTCAGCTATGACTTCGGCCTAGGCTACAATTTGGACGATGACACAATGATGACACTCTTTTATAAGGAAAGCACGGCCCTGGTCAGCAGTCAGGACAACCCCCGGGAGCTTATTATGGGAGTCAATCACCGCGTTGACAGGACCATGATCGTTTATGGCAATGCCGCTTTCGGCCTGACCGAAGGCAGCCCGGACTGGGCCTTGACCTGCGGCCTAAGTTACCTCTTTTAATAAGGAGAAAACAAATGAATAATTCTTCTTTGTTATGCGTTTCATCCTTGATCGCGGCCCTGACCATCGCCGTCCAGACCTTGGATGCGGCAGAAAAAGAACCGGCTCAAAAGCATACGTTGAGCGCCGGCGAACACACTCCTAAAGCTATGAAAGCGCGAAAGGGATTTATGAAGACTTCTGCACAAACTCTCCGATGATGCCTCCAAAGAGCCCACCACGCACCCACAAAAAAAGAGCCCTGTATCCTAGAACACAGGGCTCTTTCCTTTTTTACGATCGTTTCGATGGACAGCGGCGGATTTTGTCCTGGATTTCGGCCTTGGGCCTTATTACAATATATCCGCGCGTCAGACAACAACTGAATCCTTCAACCGTTAAAAAGCCGTAACTATGCTGTTATTAAGGAAGATCCTCTTTTATGTCTTTCTCCTTATCTATGTTATTTTTTGTCCTCTCATTATTTTCTATGCCCTCGGCATAACCTTTAAGCCCAAGACCCAAACCATCCACAAGACCGGCCTGATCCACCTAACCACGCTTCCGCCAGAAGCGAGCGTTTACATCAATAACCGGGCATGGGCAGAAAAGACACCGACCACTATCCGCAATCTGATCCCCGGCGAATATTATGTCCGTCTTTCCAAAAGGCACTACCGATCCTGGGCCCGCCTTCTACCGGTCCTGGAAGAGAAGGCCACTTCGCTGGAAAACATCCTGCTTATTCCTAAAAGATGGCGCTCTCAGATCGTTAGCTTACGGCGGCTGGAAGAAATAAACACTTTTGACCGGCAGCCGTTTTTATTGGCTCAGCCTAGCCGCTTTATCAAAGACAGCCTTCTCTTGTTTTTTGAGGAGGTGAACGTGCTGTTAACAAAAAGAGATATTCCCAAAGGCCTTAACGACTCCGCCTTTTTAAAACCTCTCCCTGTCCCTTCCGATGTGTCGCCCCAAAGCCGGCTGAAGCGGTCCTTCTCCGTTCCCGAAAGTAGGTCACTCCTCTTGGAAATCCAAGACGGAAAAAAACTGAAATATCTTTGGGTCGACGCCCGCGTTAACGAATTATTTGCCAAAAATATTAGCGAATTCTTCTCAGAACCGCCCGACAAGGTGCTTTGGGACCCGGCGGAAGAGCATCTTCTCTTTTGTCTCATCGACGGTTTTATCCATCAGATCGATACGAACGCGATGGTCGTCCGTCCGCAGATCATCGCCAATGTTCTTGATTTCACGGTCTTTGAACGGCGCTTATATATACTGACGCAAAATTTCATTCTCAAGCGTTTTGCATCTAACCTGGAGGAAGAGCCCGAAGTCCTTCTCGAAGACGAGCGTTTAAGCCGGGAGCTGTTCGGAAAAAATGAAAAATGGCGGATGGCCGTATTATCGGAAGATACCTTGATCTTTCTCAGCAGCCGCGGCGCCCTGGTCACCAACCATCTACCGTACCGTCTGGCCCAAAGGGGAATTAAGGATTTCCGCTACGACAAGAACAGGCAACGGCTTTTGGTCTGGACCGATCAGCGCTTGGGGATCATTGATTTTAATCACAGCGCCAAGGATGCGATCTTCGAAAAAGGCCCCAAACTCGTGTGGCTGACGGACAGAGGGAAGAATATTGCCGAAGCGTTTTGGGCCAACCATGGTTCCCACATTATCTTTCAGGACCACGGGAAGTTCTTTCTTTTTGAGGCGTTTCCCAAATTCCCGGGGTCGAAACCTCATCAATTGTGGGAAGTAGAAACAAAGCAAGTGGCCGCGTATTTCGAAAAAGGCGGCCTGCTCTTCTTTCTTGATCCAAGAACGAGGCGGCTGCTCTTTGTGGAGATCGTTCCCAAACAAACCGAGACCGTTCCGCTGTCAAAATAGACATGGACTTTAATTTCAGCAAACACAATCTTGATCCCAAACAGCAGAAGCTGCAGCGCCTCCTGGAGATGTTGCCGGGCCTGACCTCCTGGACTATTTTGATCGGCATGACCGTGCTTTCTTTTGTGCGCCCTATCCCGGCGGCCATCTTGATCATCGCCTTCGAATTCTACTGGCTTTTAAGACTGGTCTATGTCACTTTATTTCTGGTCCTCTCCTATTACGCCCTGATGGCGGAACGCCGGACTGATTGGATGGAAAGAATCAAAGGGATCGACCGGTTGGCAAGTTATCGGCAGAATATTATACAGGCCCCTCCTCCAGCCTCCGCCCGCCAGAAAGTATCCTGGTTCATCCACCGACGCGAACTTAGGATCCTTGAGGAGAGCAAAAGCGTTCCGCCGCCTTCGCCGGAGATTTACCACTTGGTCATTCTGCCCGTCGTCAAAGAACCGCGCGAGGTCGTCGAACCAGCGGTTGAAAGTATCAGCCGCCAGAAATTTCCCAGCCAGCGCATCATTGTGCTGCTCGCCCTGGAGGAACGCGCGGCTCCCGAGGTCAAAGAATCGATCGCCGTCATGGAAGAAAAATATAAGTCCTCTTTTTTGCATATCGCGACCGTTATCCATCCCGACAATCTTCCCGGTGAGGCGCGGGTTAAAGGCGCCAATGCGACCTATGCGGCCAAATATGCCGCGGAATATTTTGATTCCCGGCGTATTGCCCATGAAAATGTGATCGTTTCCTGTTTTGATGCTGACACGGTCGTGGGGCCGGATTACTTCTCCGCCCTCACCTACTACTTCATGATCACACCGTCCCGTCTGCGGGCGAGCTATCAACCGATACCGGTGTATCACAATAATATCTGGGAGGTGCCGGGTTTCGCGCGCGTCATCGAGACCGGCTCTTCATTCTTCCAGCTCGTTGAGGCGACCAACTCGGAAAAACTCGTCACTTTCTCGAGCCACAGCATGAGCTTTAAAGCCTTAGTCGATGTGGGTTACTGGCCGGTGGACATGATCTCAGATGATTCCGCGATCTATTGGAAGTCCTTTATCCATTACGACGGCGATTACCGGGTGGTCCCGATGTACGTGACGCTATCCATGGACATTGCGGCCGCCGATACATTCACGTCGACCGTCAAAAGCATTTACAAACAAAAACGGCGCTGGGCCTGGGGGGTGGAAAATTTCCCAATCGTGATGCGCGGCTTCCTGCGCAATCATAAGATATCGCTTTATGATAAACTGCGCTTTTCGATCAAACTCTTCGAAGGACACATCTCGTGGGCGACATGGGGATTTCTTCTGACATTCATCGGCTGGATCCCGGCGATCTTTGCCGAGCAGGAATTCACGACGTCGGTCGTTTATTATAACGCCCCGCAGATCATGCGCACTATTTTTCACCTGGCGCCTTTATCGCTGCTTATTTCGATTATTTTAAGTATTGGATTACTTCCCAAACGGGAATTAAAACATCCATTCCTGCTGAGGGTGGGGTTGGCCACGGAATGGCTTCTTCTTCCTTTCGCCCTGGCGGTCTTCGGCTCCTTACCCGCTCTGGACGCGCAAACGCGGCTGATGCTGGGGAAATATATGGAATTCTGGGTGACGGACAAACAGAGGAGGAATAAAACAAACTCTGCTTAGCCTCCCACCAAAGGGCCTCGAGCAATGGAGGAGCATCCTTCGGCGGGAGGTCTCGGGGTCATGCCTTAAGGCGTTTATGACTTACCGTATTTAACGGAACAGCCGTAAGACTTTGTGGTCGAGGCCGTAACCGTTTGACCGGCCATGGAAGCCTCCAGCGCCTGACGCACATAATTCGTGGAATTAGGAATATCATTGGGATCAACGCTCGGTTTATCGTCGATTGCGCCCTGATAAATCAATACCCCTTCGGGATTAATGACGTACATATGCGGGGTCGTTTGAGCGCCGTACATTTTTCCGACGGAACCGTCCGCGTCCAGCAAGACCGCGGTAGGTGCGGCGTTCTTTTCCTGGGTCATGGCATTGGTCTCTTCGGCGGAATAATTGCCCTCTTTTCCGGGCGCGGAAGAGTTAATGGAAAGCCAGACGACGCCTTTATCGGTAAACTCTTTTTGCAAAGACTGCATATTGTTCGAGTCATAATGCTTTTTGACAAAGGGGCAATCATGGTTGATCCATTCGAGCACGACATATTTCCCCTTGTAATCGGCAAGCTGATGCGCCTGTCCGTTGGTGTCCTGAAGGGTAAAGTCCTTCGCGGGCTGACCCGTGGCAACTTCCGCGGCGGCCATTGAAGAAAACAAAAACAGGAACGCGGCGGCGAGTGATAAAATTTTGTTCATCATGGTTGGCCTCCTTTAATACGGTTTACTTTCTCTATTGACGTTAAAACGATGGTGGGCGTTAAGATCTCCGGCAGGACCTCTTCCTGCCGCTGCCCCTTGACCGAATACAGGATAACATAAAAAGGAACACTGTTCTTGCCGAATTCTGCCAAGGCCCGGCTGATGGTTTCATTGTGATTGGTCCAATCGGCTTTGACAGGGACGATATCAAGTTCTTTGAACTTCGCGACCACGTCCGGATGGTCCAGGGCCAGACGTTCATTAACCTGGCAGGTCAGGCACCAGCGGGCGGTAAAATCAATAAAAACAATTTTATCTTCGGGAACCTGCCTCAACACGGATTCGTCGAAATCCCTCCATGCAATACCGTGCTCCGCGCTTTCTTGGGCCACATCAACCGGTGCGGCCGAACGGATATAACCGACCGGCCACAAGACGCCTACTATCATACAAACAACGCCAAGAATCTGCAATATTTTCGTGCGTAGGGCCGCAGCCATCCACAACCCTAAAGCGAACAAAACAAATCCTGCCAGCATAAAGATGACCGAAAGTGAACCCTTCTGCCCGGCCAGGACCCAGAGCAGCCAGACAACGGTCGCCAATAACGGGAAGGCCAGGAATTTCTTGAAATTTTCCATCCAGGCTCCCGGCTTGGGAAGGAATTTCAAAAGACGCGGCCACAAACAAAATAAAAAGAACGGGAACGCCATTCCCAAACCCAAAAATGTAAAGACCAGAAGATTGACCGCCTTGGATTGGGTCAAAGCAAAGCTCATGGCGGTACCCATAAAAGGCGCCGTGCAGGGTGTGGCCACGATTACCGCCAAAACACCGCTGAAAAACGCCTCATTGCCCTTTTGGCCTTTTCCCGCACTTACAGATAACAAAGGCACGCCCCATTCAAACACGCCTAAAAGGTTTAACGATAACAAGAGCAGAAAAAACGCCATCCCGACGATAAAATAAGGCGACTGGAATTGAAAACCCCAACCGATCTGCTCCCCGCCTTCACGTAAAATGATCAGTGCCAGGGCCAAGATAAAAAAACTGACAACAATCCCGGCCGTATAATGCAAAGCCGACCGCAATAGGGATCTTTTATCGTGCGCATGATTGACGAACGTTAAAACCTTTATAGACAAGACCGGGAAAACGCACGGCATGAGATTAAGGAGCATTCCGCCCAAAAAAGCAAAAAACAGTATGGGCGCGATATGTCCCGATGGCTCTGAGACCGCCTTTGCGGGCACTCCTGTGCCGAACGGAATATCGACTTCCAAAGCCTGTAAGACCTTTTGATCGTTTCCGTAAACAACCGCTACGCCCTCTAAGCGCTCATACTTTGTCGGCGTGCGCTTATTCTTTTGAAGGACCAGGCCTAAACCTTGCCCGGAGGAAGAAAGGGATTGTTCGGCTGTATGCTCTATTAAATCCGGTGCTATGGGGAAAAATTCAATGTGCCGGATATTTTTGGGATCCGGCGGAAAGAATACAATGTTGATTTCATCCGCATTTTCTGATGCGGTTATTTTCCAGACTGGATCTTGGACCGGCAGCCGGCCGCGCGCTTTATCAAAGAGGGAACGGCGCTCGTCGGGGATTTGTTCTTCTTGCGAAACCGGCAAGACCAGGGAAAGATCGCCTTTTCCCGGAATGCATGGCACTTCACACGCCAGCCAGTCCGCGCGGGCCTTTATTGTGACCCTATCAGCTTCAATTGACGGCGGCGGAAATATCTGGACCAATAAAAATGTCTCGTCCTCATAACCGTAGGCGGTCAAACCTGCCGCATCGATGCGCTCAGGATACGGCCATAAAATCGGCCCGGCGGAAAATCCTTGCGGCAAATCCCACTTGATCCTAGTCTCAAGGCCTGAATCGCCGGGATTTTGCCAATAGGTATGCCAATGCGGATCGGTCTTAAGCCGCAGGGCAGCCCAAAATGGCTCACCCGGACGGATGGCGGTATTTTCACTGATCAATTCCGCTTCGGTATGCGCGTCATAAACGACTTGGGCCCTGAGCGGGAAAGAAAAAAAGAAGAAGAGAAAAAAGCTAAAGATAAGGACGTTGCGGAGAAGCTTCATTTCCTTAGTATTTCAGGCGTTCTTGTTGAAGGAGTTTTTGTTGTTCTTTGATCTGACGGTTCTGTTCTTCCAATGCCTTTTGGGCCTTGTCATAAGAATTATCCCAAGAGAAAGCGGCGGGCATCTCGATGGAAGGTTGTTCTTTGGAAGGCGACATAAGGAATCTCATGCCTAAGAAAAACGCCACAACACATATAAAGGCGATCACGATCTTCATGGTTTAAATATTTTTTTGTATTCGCCGTAACCTTCTTTTTCCAAGTCTTCTTTGGGGATGAACTTAAGGGAGGCGGAATTGATGCAGTACCGTTGTCCCGTCGGGCCGGGGCCGTCGTCGAACAAATGGCCCAAATGCGAATCTCCTTCCTTGCTGCGGACCTCGGTCCGGACCATAAAATGGCTATTGTCCTCTTTTTCAACGACGTTATCTTCTTTCAAAGGTTTTGTGAAGCTCGGCCAGCCGGTCCCGGAATCGAATTTGTCCGTGGAACTGAACAAAGGCTCACCCGTGACCACATCCACATAAATCCCTTCCCGGTGTTCGTTCCAATAGGCGTTGTTAAAGGCCGCTTCCGTGCCGTTCTCCTGTGTTACCTTATATTGCAGCGGTGTCAAACGCTTCTTCAGATCGGCGGCGGAAGGCTTGGCATTCCCTTTCGCGCCGGGTAAAAAACAGATCGGCGCTTTGGCTTTCCATGTTTTTTCGACGAATTCCGCGCGGCCGGAACCTATCCGGTAAGCTTGATAATGCTGCGGCTGTTTTTGTGAATAATCCTGATGATAGTCCTCCGCCGGATAAAACGGCGAGGCCGGAAGGATCTTGGTGACGATCGGTTTATCGAACATCCCGCTTTTCTCCAGCTTGGCCTTGGATGCTTCGGCGATCTTTTTTTGTTCCTCATTAAGGTAAAATATAGCGGTCTTGTACTGTGGTCCGCGGTCGGCGAATTGTCCGCCGGCATCCGTGGGATCGATATCCTGCCAGAAGGTCTCCAAAAGCTTTTCATAAGAGACCTTAGCGGGATCATAGGTTATCTCGACGGCTTCCAGGTGGCCGGTCCAGCCCATGCCGACTTCCTCGTAGGAGGGATTGGACTTTTCACCGCCGGTGTATCCCGAAACAGCGTTGATAACACCGGGGACTTTTTGTAACGCCGATTCTATGCACCAAAAACATCCGCCGGCAAATATCGCTTTTTCTTGAGCCATTTCTTTTCCTTCCTGCGCATAACCCTGTTGGGCAGGGGCCAGGAAAGCCAATGCGCATATAATGACAACCCTTACGCTCAAAGACATGATCTTTCTATTTTTTTCCCTTCAATACATGCTCGACACTGAAATTCCCACCACCGGTCAGGATCAAAGTTCCAGCCATGGTCCAAAAGGCCAGTGCCAGTTCCTTCACCTTAAACGGATCAGAGGCATGGGCGATAAATGCCGCGACCGACATGGTCGCAAAAACAAAACAGGCGGCCGGCCGCGTAAACAATCCAAGGACAATGCATATCCCGCCGGCAAACTCCGAAAGAGCGGCGGCCCAGGCAAAGACTTCAGGCATCGGGAAACCCATTTTGGCAACGCCTTCGGTCAGCATGGCGACCTGTCCGCCGAAGACCTTGCCGTAACCGTGATACGCGATTCCTGTACCCATTAAAACCCGCAACCATAAAAGGCCCGCATGCATCAATGTCCCGTTTACCATGTCTTTCCTCCCTGTTGAGATGGTTAATTACAAAGGCAGAAGTATATTATACAAATAAAATGATAAAATCGGAATGAAAAACTAAGAGGAAGTATGGGGGGTCAGAATTTATTGCCCTTTTGCAGGATCTTGCGCAGGCACAAAAAAAGGGCGGTAAGAATAACGGTCCACGCCGTGATCATGAAGATCCAACCTTCGGGTTTCATAATCTGATACCGGCAAAGCACATGAATCCCATGGCCATTAAGCCGGTCAGGAGCATGGTGATACCCAAGCCGCGCAAAGGCGCCGGAATATTGGAATAACCCAATTTCTTACGGATGGCGGCCATGGCAATAATGGCCAACGCCCAACCCGTGCCTGAACCGAAACCGAAGACAACGGCCTCGGGAAAACTGTAACCGCGCTGGTCCATAAAAAGCGAAGAGCCGAGGATGGCGCAGTTGACCGCGATAAGCGGCAAAAAGATGCCCAGCGAACCATAGAGACCGGGACTGAATTTCTCAATGATCATCTCGACGATCTGGACAATGGCGGCGATGACGGCGATATAACAGACAAAGCTCAAGAAACTTAAATCCACATTGGACACTCCGGCCCAGCTCAGCGCGCCTTTTTTAAGCAAGAAATTCTTAAGCGCCCAGCTCGCCGGTGTGGTGATGGTCAAAACAAAGATAACGGCAAGGCCCAAACCCATGGCCGTCTCGATCCTCTTCGAGCATGCCAAAAAAGAACACATGCCCAGAAAGTACGCCAAGAGGATATTTTCCACAAAAATGCTTTTAATGCCCAGATTGATAAGATCCATAGATGTCCCTTTTTTAAATGCGGATAAAGAAAAAGGCCGCCATCTGATTGCTCAGATGGCGGCCCGACCATCAACTTCCCTCCGGGGCTCAGCCCCGGACCCATTAAATTTTCAACTGTATTTTAATCTCGTTCCCGCGATAAATCAAGTGCTTTTCCGCGGACTAATCTTAATTTCCTTTCTCTTGTCCATCCTTTGATCTCGGCTTCCCGCTTGAGCGCTTCGGAACGGTCAAGGCATTTTTCCGAATAGAGAAGTTTCCTGAAACCGAATGTGCGGGTAAAACGTCCACCGTTGCCGCTCTTGTGCTGTTTGATGCGCCGGATCAAGTCGCAGGTGATACCGGTATAAAACTGCCCCTTTTTTGTCTTTAAAATATAGACATGCCACATGTCAGAATTATATAACCACGACGGCGGTTGGCATCAAAATTTAAAGATTTTTTTCCTTTCGATAATCTCCGATGAAAGTCAGCAAAAGCCCGACGCCGGCGCCGATACTATTTAAAAGGACATCGCGCCAGCCGAAGAAACGCCCCGGGGTAAGCGATTGAATGCCTTCATCTATATACCCCAAGCATGCGGCCAGGAGGAAAGCGAATAGATAAGCCCTTTTCGTCGCAAAATTCTCCTTCAGCGCCCGGAAGGCCAGATAAGCGAGCGGCCCATATTGAATAAAATGTATCTTTTCTTCCGGGATATCGAGAGCATTGAGCGAGAACAGCACAATGCCCGCGACCAGGACAAAAAGGCCAAGTTGTAGAGCTGCTATTTTCTTTTGCAACAAAAGCCATACAATAAACCCGATCAGCACGCTGACGATGACCATATTGACGGAAAAGTTGAGCAGATTCATACGCCGTACGGCCTCGCACAAGGGGCGTCCGATCGGGATCGAGGCGTAAATACCCGCCGTCCATAATAACGTCCAAAACCAAAATCTATTTTTCAGCGCTGATTCCATTTGTCCTATCGGGCAGAGATCACTTTGATATCCCGGCCGTCGGTTTCCACAATGATAGCCCCTTGAATATCGGTCCGAAAAACTATCCCCTTCAACTTTAAAAGGTCTTCATCTTTCGGAAGTCCCCATTTATTCTCGCCGGTCGAGACCACAAAGACCGTATCGGTAAAAAACCGGGCGAATGGATCGCTGACCGGTCCGCCGTGATGAGGCACCTGCACGACCCGGGCACTTTTAAGCCACGGATTATCTTTGACCAGTTGTTTCTGCTGCTCTTCTTCTATGTCAGCTGTAAAAAGAAGAATGACTTTTTCATACGTCAGTGCCGTGACCAGCGCATTACCGTTTACGCCATGGACCAGTTTGTCCGGATGCAGGACCTTCAACTGCAGTCCGCCGGGAAGCTGTATGTTCTTTCCTTTCTTGACGGTCCGGATAGGGATTCTTTTTTCTTTCAGAAGAGCTAACAGCCCAGTGTAGCCCGGTTCAGCATGATCACCACCATTAATAAAAAACTCCCCGAACCTGAATTCTTCGATTAAAGAAATGAATCCGCCGAAGTGGTTTTGGTGCGGATGGGTGATGACCGCAATGGGGACGTGTTTGATCCCCGCGCTCTTTAAGTAATCCTCGATATCAGTAGCGGAAGCCGCTTCCCCGGCATCGATGAGTGCGGCCGAATGATCGGGAAACTGGACCAGGATGGCATCGGCATATCCAACGTTGATGAAATGGACGCGCAGCAAAGGCGCATCGGAAGCGCCGGAAGGAACAAAACAGACAAACAAAATAAAAAATACCAACAACCCGACGGCATACGTTTTAAAGAACGTGCACTTACCGCTTTTTTCGATTCGCTTCTCGTTCCGTGTAATCAATGATCTGCCTCATCATCCGCACGCATTTTACCGGATAGGAACCCACGGCGGTCTCTCCCGAGAGCATCACATAATCCGTACCGTCGAGAATGGCATTGGCCACGTCGCTCACCTCCGCGCGGGTCGGGCGCGAATTGACGATCATGCTCTCGAGCATCTGCGTGGCCGTGATGACCGCCTTGTCTTTTTTCTTACACTGGGCAATGATACGTTTTTGAAGCATGGGGATCTGGTAGATCGGCAGCGAAACGCCCAGGTCGCCGCGGGCGATCATGATCCCGTCGCAGGCATCCATGATCTTTTCCACGTTCCTGACACCGTCCTGGTTCTCAATCTTGGCGATGATCCGGCACCGGGGAAGCTGGGGCCGGATGAGCTCTTGAACGCGCACAATATCTTCGCGGTTCCTGACAAAAGATTGGGCGACGAAATCCACATCGTTTTTGATGCCGAAAAGGATGTCGCGCGCGTCTTTCGCAGTGAGAATGTTGGCCTTGAGCTTCAGGGCCGGGATATTGACGCCCTTGCGGGACTTTAAAATACCGCCCTGACAGACCTCCAATTGGATACCTTTTTTTGACCTGCCGACGACCTTTAAGTGGATGTTCCCGTCGTCGATGTAGACATCCATGCCTTTTTTTAAATGCCGCACGACGATTTCGGATTCCAGGGGAATGGCAAAACTGTCTTTTCCCTCTTTGCTCATCCACACCTGCTGGTATTTGATCAATTGGACAGGATGGCGCAAATGCCCGATACGCAAACGATACCCTTCCAGATCCTGCAGGATCTTGATGGAAAGACGGTGGCGGCGGTTGACCTCCCGGATGGTGTTGATCATTTCCTGATGGGCACTGTGTTCGCCGTGCGAGAAGTTAAGCCGGACGACATTCATGCCGCTTTCGGCCATCTTGACGATAGTGTCAAAACGGCGACTGGCCGGCCCAAGCGTGCAGATAATTTTTACTTTCCTCCCCATTGTCTTGATTATAATAAAAATGGAAATGAAAGTATACGCCTCTCTGGAATAAAAAAGGCAGCCGGGATGATCGGTTATCTGGAAGAATATTTAAAATTTATTGGGCGGTTTCGGAAAGGGCCACATCAGCACCGGCTCTTTCCGCTTGCTCGATGAGGCTGAGCCTCTCCTGGACATTTGGATTGCTCTTACCCATGGTCAGAGCCAACTGATAGGCTTTTTTGGCCCATGCATAAGCCTTCTGCGCGTAAAGGAAGTCCGCAACATGAAGAAGCTCGGATTCTTTCAAGCCCAATTCCGATGCCTCAACGAGGGCTTCAAAGGACTTGGCGTAGAGATGCTTTTTGGCCAAAATCCTGGACTGCACGAAATGTCCCCGCGGGTCCCTGGGCGCTTGATCGATCATCCGGCGGCTCACCAGCAGGGCATACTCATAATTATGTAAAACATCATAAGTGG
>CAZCLW010000027.1:0-26326 GCA_964499685.1 uncultured Planctomycetales bacterium | reverse complement strand
TACGGACCTCGCCGGATAATTCGGCACCGTGGACATCGCCATCCATCCCGTTGACCGTCGGCAACTGTAAAATAGAAAAGCCGTTCTCGGTCACACTGTTCCCGAGATCAAAGGTTATCAGGTCATCGTAATGTTTCGAAAAGGCGGCGAGGTCAAAAAACGCGTTGGCGCTGACCTGGTTCCGGTATCCTGCCTCAAAGGAGGTCACTTTTTCGGCTTCGATATCTTCATCGGGAACGGTCCGGATAAGCCCGAGAGTGGAGGAATGAGAAGTGAGCTGGCCGCTGGTTTCAATCCGTGAAGGTATCCGCACCGCCCGGCCGACAGAGGTCCACACCGAGCTTTTTTCCGTCAAGCGGTAGATCGCCTTGGCCGTGGGCTGGAATTCAAAGTCCGTATAAATGTTATAACCGAATTTGCTTCCTACGGTGAACTTAAACCGGTCATCCAGGGACCGGATCTCATCCTGAACAAACAAGCGGATCAGCTGATCGGTCTCGGGCGGCTTAGCCACGGACACATTGACCGTATCTTTTATTTCTTCCATATTTAAACGGTATTCCAGACCGTAGCTCAACTCCTGATGTTCGGTGAGCAAAGTACGCCGCAGATACTCCAGGTCGATCTTGTCCCGCCTTTCCGTAAAGATCAACGATCGCCGGTAGGTCGCATCCCAGTACATCTGGAAGTGCCAGTCTTTTTCCTGATATTTACTGAGCAGATGCCACCCTTGGACATCCGCGGTCTCGTATACCGCCTGGGAAAGAGGATGGTCCAAATTGGTCACGGTCGTCCGCTGCCCTATGTTCCCGTCATAAAAATCACCCTGGACAGACCATTGGTCCTTGTCCGCCCGGAAACCGGTGCGCGCCATATCCCAATCGTCGCTATTCGTGCCGTCGGGCCGGAAACCTTCATCGCGCCTGAAATATTTCCCGAATGTCCGCCAATACCAGTCGCCGGATTTTGTGCCGTGGCGCACCGTGCCGAAACCGAGCTCTTCGCTCCCCGCGCCGGCCGACACAAGCGTTCCTTGGGTCGCCTGCGCTCTCTTCGTAATGATATTGATGACCCCGTTAACGGCATTCTCTCCCCAGGTCGTCCCGCCCGAACCCCGGATGACTTCAATACGCTCGATATCTTCCAAAACAACATCTTGGACATCCCAAAAAACACCGCCGAAGAGCGGCGTATACACGGAGCGGCCGTCGATAAGAACAAGGAGTTTGTTGGCGAATATCGAGCCGTTGAACCCGCGGATGGAAATATCCCAGGTGTTGGAATCTATTTTCTGGACGACCACGCCGGGCACCATGCGCAGCAGTTCTGGGATACTGGTCGCGCCGCTGCGCCTGATGTCCTCAGGCGTAATGATATAAACGGCATCCGCCACGTTAAAAAGCGGCTCCGGCTTTTTGGCCGCAGAATAGACTTCCACGCTCATCAGTTCTTCCAGACTGAGACCGGTCAGGTCTTCCGTGGCTTCGGCTTCCTCTGCCAGCACAAATCGGGGAAACAGGAAATAACTAACTAAGATAAAAAATGAAAGGAGAAGAGCGAATGGTCTTCGGAGCCAGGTTGAGAGAGTAAGTGGTCTAGGCATAGTGATAACCTGTTTAAGGCCACTTACTATATATTTTCCAACATTAAAATAAGATTAAAATAAGATTAATTTTCGGGGCTTTAGAGGGAACTTAATTGCTTCTGAGGGCTTTTTTCTTCCGCTACACCGAGCAGCAACGGCAGGTTCGTGACCGGGGCGACATTAAGAATGATGGGATAAAGTCCGTCGATCTTTAGATTTTCAAGCTCTTGCACGTCGGGAAGCGGAATGCCAATGGCCTCTCCTCTGGTCTGAAGATTGATGTTTTCGGGCCCAAGGTCGATACCACCGACGTTTTCTTTTGACAACATGGCAGGGTTGGAACTTGTCCTTAAAGACTGTAAATGTTCTTCAAGTATTCCCTGAGGATCAAACTTTTCCCAGCCATAATGGGCATAGGCATTCAGATAAAAATCAATAAGTTCACTACGCGGAAAAACGGAATCTCTCAGCGTATCGATATCGACAATATAGGCGGCCTTGGTCCTGCCTCTATACTTGTGGCCATAGATGATATTATCCAAGCTGAGCTGGGTAGAAAGAATATTATGCTCGACAAGCCTCGAAAAAAGCTCCTTCAAACCATTGATCTCCTCTTCCGCCAAGGGCCTCTTGGTCGTCAGGGCTTGGTCAAAATTAGCCCCTTGTATTTTTGATATCTCGATGAACGGAAAACCGTCACTGGTAACACCGTGCGAAAAAACCTCGGGGCTTACCTGAAGCCTGCCCATGCGCATGAGCAGATCGACCTTTTCCTGGGTATAGGGCCTGTCCTTCCAGCGCTTTACCCGGACAACCGTACGTTGATTGTCAAAAGTCATGTTATTGGCACCATAATAACCCCCGCCGGGACGCTGACCCAGTCTCGGCAATTCACGGCCTTGGTAAAACAAACTCCAGTCAAGAGCGCTATTTTGCTTTAAAACAAGATCTTGGCCGAGCATGGCGGCATTGGCGGGGGCGGTTTCCTGGCCCGAACCGCTAAGGGTTTTTTCCAAGAATTCTCCAATACGGCCTTTGGGGTCTACTCTTTCCCAACCCCACCCCTTGGATAGCCTATCCTTATAATGGTCCAGGAAATGTTGAGCAGCCTTATCCGCGCTCTGCGCAAGATCTACTTCATCAAAATCTACGAGGTACATCTTGTCCTGCGCCTCTGTTTCCTTAAGTTTGTGGCCCAAGACAAAATTTTCCGGCTTGAAATCCCTGACAATGACTTTATTGCGGATCATTCTATCCAGAAGAGCGGTCATCTGGTCCGCCTGTTCGTCGGACAATGGCGTCAAAGACAAAAGATCCTTGCCGTATATCCTCTCGGCTTGAACATAAAAATGACCGCTCTCCGCATTGCTGTCCGAAAAACCGTAGGAAAGCAAACGCGGGGCGATCCCGGTCAGCCCCAGGATCCGGATAAGCCGGATCATAGGGGCATCGTAAATATGGACGGATTTGGACGCATGCATAACGCTCACGACAAACCCCGGCAGGGCTTCCTCGTTATAAAAAACGTCCTTTATTCCGCCGCCACCTAAAACCTTCCATTCGATCCCCTTAATGGAGAGTGATCCATATTTCGCTCCCAGTGTTTTAGGACGTTCATAGTGGACATCTTTGGCCTCGACCTGGTCGGGTTGAGGTCTTACAACAATTTTGCGCTCTTCGGCCTTGGCCACAGGCAGATTGATCGTAAACGTCGTTCCAACCCCCTGTTCGCTCATGACGGAGATCGATCCGCCGTGGGCCTCGATGATCTGCCGGCTTAAATACAAACCCAAACCCGTCCCCTTGACGCCTTTGGTCGTATAGAATTTCTGAAAAAGATTGGCCAGTTGGTCTTGCGACATTCCACTCCCGGTGTCGGCGATCTTGACGGCAACGGTCTCCCGGTTTTCACTTAATTCCGTCGTGACTGTCAAAGTCCCGCCTGCGGCCATGGCCTCGACCGCGTTCTTCATGAGATTGACCAGGACCTCATGCATGCGCAACTGATCGGCATCGACCGTGATGATGAATCTGGAATCCGGCATCTGAAGGCGATGGCTGCCGCCATCAATCAGCATGGGCACATTATGAGTGGCGGAACTGATAAGCTTGGTCAGGTCGATATTTTCTTTGACCAGGGTATCGTCCTGGACACGCTCCATATATTCCTCTACTTCCCGCATGATTTCCTGCACGGAATCGACCGATTCCGCAAGCCCAGGTGAAGTGACTCTTAAAAGATTCAAAGCCGAACTTATAAGGGCAAATTGATAACCGATCTCGCTTTTTACCGCCACGAAACTTCGTCCTGCTTCCTCGTTGGTAATATTACCTTTTTGGAGCCGCTCAAAGAATTCCATGTAGGCCTTTTTGGCACGCGTTACCGCGGCCGACAGATGCACGCTGCTCCCCGAGCCCATTTCGCTCTGCAATGTATCAGCACGCGAAAAAAGCGGTAAAAAGAAATTACCGACTTCATGACGAACATGCTGATAAGTATCCTTGATCCGCTCGCCCAGCCGGATAAGATCCTCATTGGACCTTGCCTGAGGAGGGCGGGGCGCGATACTGTAAGTCCTGATCGTTTCTACCAAACTGGAATGCGGCAGATCGAACCGCACGGTGCGGATACGGCTGTTGAACATTTCCCTCTTTTGCAGGTTCAAGATCATTTTCAACGTTATCTCCGCCCCGGGACCAAGAATATAATCAAAAGAAAGGGCATTGATCGCCGCTTCCAAAGCGCTCTCATAAAGATAAATGACCCGGCGGGGTTTGCCCTTCCATTCAAAAATGACCTCAATACTATGCGCTTCCGGGTCATCCTCGACGATCCTTATATTTTTGGCCCCTAGCGCACCCAATTCATCTTGCAGCCTCTCCCATGTCCGGATGAATCGCGCCATATTCGGAGAAATGATCTCATCTCCGAGCCGGAGGCCGGTATACAAGTCAGCCAGATCTGCTTCCAGGACCGATCCGATCGCTCCCTGATAATGGAAATCGGACATATCCCTATAGATCACATCCGCGTCCGGCGTCCGCAACAGGGTCTCGGCAAGGTTTACATCCGAAACAATCCTTTTTAATCCCGGCTTTAAAGACGCTCTTCGGGATCCGGTGGCCTGGCCTAACATCGCCGGATTAGATGCCGCATAACCGTTCAAATAAACCGGCGGCCCGCTGCGGAACCCGTCGTCCTCGATCTGAAAAAGATAATAATTGAATGTCATCTCATTGATCGGTTGCCCTTCGGAATTGGACATGCGGGTGCCTAAATAGACCAACTCTCCTGCCTCTTTCTTGAAAACATCTATGACATTGAGCATAACGATTTCATCTTCGAAAACAAAACCGCGGTTTGATTTTGTGATCAATACCCCGCCCTCTCGGAGCGCTTGGGCAATGATCTGTTTTTGCCGGGCTTTTTGTTCAGGGTCCATATGCATGACGACATTGTTCGCCGTGATAAGGCTGACATCCGCAACACCGCTTTGGATAAGATTATCCGTCAAGACCAGGCGCACATCGGAACTGGCAAGGTCGCGCTCAATAGGATTTCCGCGCACTAAAAGACCGGTGACCGAAGATATGGCCGCAGGGGCTATCTGCCGGTTGGCGGGATCAAACGCAAAGGCCCGGTCACCGCTTTCCGACGCTTCCTGCTGCATCCGTAAAAGATTCTCTTTACCGAAAAATTGGTTGATCGTCCATTCGAATAATCTGTCGTTGCGGCTGACTTCCTGATTATCTTCCCGGCCCAGGCGCGATAAGACGACATTCGGCGCCACGGCCATCGTCACATGCTCGACAGGAGCGGTCGGAGTCGGCCTGTAACTGAAAATGATCTCGCTGATATTGGCGTGCTCCGGGATGCCGTTACGGCTGACAACAAGCCTCACTTGCGTCAAACGGTCCGCGATGGGCGCGCTCATGCGACCGAGCAATCCCCGGACAATACGGCCGTACGTTCGCAAAAAGTCGGGTCCGTCCAAAATGATGTGTGCCTGGGCGGCCGCCTGGGGTAATTCAACGCCCATCACTTCCAAATTCGGGCGTGTCTCCCTTAAATTTTCGGCCAGCTGGCGCGTCGTAACGGGCGGATCTCCCACGCCGAAATCAACGACCCTGTCGCCGTCCCTCAAGTCCAGACCGACGAGTTGCCTGAACTCCGGATCCCGGACAAGCGCGATGACGTCGCGGCTGCGGCCTTCGGAAGTATTTTTGGGCACCACCTTGCTTTCGATCATCACATCCCGGCCCAGCATGGAGGGATTGAAAACAGTTTGTGCCCGGGTCACGCCGCCCCGGCTGAACTGCACGCTTCCGGGATCGCTTTTTACGGCCACAGTCCCTTCCAGGTTAAAATTCGTCCCGCCGGAAAAATATTTACGCTGAATGACTTCCTGGGCGGATGGATCGTATTCCTCCTTGATATAGTTATAGACGCCCTTTTTATAGGCCTCCAAATATTGCTCATATATCTTCTGTTTTACTTCTTTATCGTCGACGTCGACGCCATCGACCTTATGCTGGTCGACATAGATCTTATTGAGGATATTCTGGCGCAGGTTCTGTTTGAACCATGTGGCCAGGATGACGGCGTGATAGATCTGCCGGAGCCGGGTGAAATTCTTGCCTTCGTTGACTTCTTTTTCGATCTCGGGAATGATCGATTCTTTTAGGAGAGTTCGTAGTTCGTTGTTCATAGTTGAGAGTTCTTTACTTCCATGAACTACCAACTCCGAACTACGAACTAAATAGTCCTCTTCCATCATGACCTTAAGATGCGATTCGGCGACAAAGGCCACCTCCCCGTTGACGTAGACGGCTGCGCTTTCCGGGACGATCCAGACCTTGTTAAAGGTGTCAAGAGCGGCATCATGGTCCCCGCGCAATTGATAGGCCTGCGCATGGACCTTATCCCAGAATTTTTTGCCCAATTCATCTTCGGGATAGACGAGTGAAGCGGTAAGCTGCTTTAAAATGTAATCCTGCGCCAGAAGGTCGCGGCCCATTTCCGTGACACCGAATTCCGGCGGGATAATGCGGTCTTTTTCATAGGGGGACAGGTTGACCCAAAGTTCCTCTCCCGGGACCGTCAGTGCCGCGAGAAAATATTTGATCAATCTTGAAGATTCTTCTTTCAGCGCTTCATCGGGAAGAGCGGCGTCGCCGTTATCGATGAAGAAATCAAAGCGCAAAGGATTGTCGGGGAAGATCTGAATGCCTTTTAAGACCGGAGGGACAAAAGCGGGACTGGGTGCCACCATCGTGCCCGGCTGAGGAAGACCGAGGATATTTTGCGCCTGAAGGGAAGGCGGAAAAATAAAACTTGTTCCGAATGCCAAAATGAGCAGGACGGAAAGGATCTTACGCAAGCTGGAAGGACGCCGGAGTGCTTTCATATATAAAATAGGTAGTACAAAGATAACATATTTTATATATGTAGACAATAAATAGGAACAGACCCTATTTTTAGAGTCTATCCCCTAAAATAAGGCCTGTCCCTATCTATTCTTGTCTTTTCTCAATCAAGACTACAGGGTTTGGTCCTGCTTTTCAATGCTCTCGATACGGTTGGGATCATCCGATTGCGGCGTGACCATGACTTGATCGCCTTGTTGAATATCCTGTAATTGACCGGCATCGGCTGTAAAGGTCCTTTCGGCGCCGGTGCTCTGATCGGATACCGTGATGGTATTGGCCGCCTGGTCTAATGAAGTGACGGTTCCGTTGATGGCCATGGCCGATGTTTCCGTGCCCATGCCTTGATCAACGCCTTGGCCCATGCCTTGGTCAGCCTCTCCCGCAGCTGGGTCTCCGTATGTCTGGGCCGATACACCGGCCGGAAGGGCCAAACCTACAGCCAATAAAAAAATAGTGATCATCGCTAAATGTCTCATATCAACCTCCTTATTTTCTTTGTTAAATTTTCATACTGGAGAATTCTCTCATTTTCTCAATTAAAATAAGGTGAAAAAGAGATTAAATTTAAAAAAGCAGAAAGCGCACGCTTCTGAAACACTTGACAAGATTTTGTCTTTGCCTACAATGGGTTTTGAAATGACTGGTGGTTATCCTATCCCCGCAGAAATCAAACGTTTTATCCTGACCAGCATTGATTCAGTGCCCCATCTCGAAGCACTCCTGCTTCTTCGCAATGAACCGAAGGTCGAATGGGATGCGAAAATGATGTCGCAAAGACTGTATGTCAATGAGAAAAAAGCCGCCGACCTGCTGAATGATCTTTGTGCCGGCGGGTTTGCCTCTTCCCAGCAAGAAGAACCTCCTGAAACAAAATTCTATTCCTTTCATCCTGCCTCTTTGGGCCTTAACGCGTTGATCGACCAGCTGGCCGATATCTACACCAAAAATATCGTTGAAGTCACCAAGCTCATCCATTCCAAACTGGATAAACAGGCCCAGCAATGGGGCGATGCCTTTAAATGGCAAAAAGAAAAGGAATGATACTATGGGTGGATTGATCTACGGTTTGTGTGCGGTCATGGCATTGGGATGCGCATGGCTGTTGCTGCGCGGCTATTTCAGGAACAGATCGCGGCTGCTCCTCTGGAGCGGCCTTTGTTTTCTGGGGCTCTCTACCAACAATCTTCTTCTGGTCGCGGACCGGATATTTTATCCCGCGGCCGATATATCAACCATAAGGCTGGTACCGGCCCTGGCAGGGATGGTCCTGCTGCTCTTCGGCCTGATATGGGAGGATAAATAACCATGAAGCAGATATTGCTGGGCGCAATTTCAATGGCCTCATTGATCGCGGGGCTGTTTTTCCTGCGGTTTTGGAAAACCAGCCGCGACCGTTTTTTCCTGTTCTTTGCCGTGGCCTTCTGGATCGAAGCGGTCAACCGTTTCTTTCTGGCCTCCACCGATCCCACCTCGGAACACCTTCCGGTATTTTATTTGATCCGGCTTTTTGCCTTTGGGCTGATCCTGTTCGCCATCGCGGACAAGAACTGGCCGAAAAAAAACGACTGAGTCCTGCCCTCTAAATTCCTTCATAAGCGCAATAGCCGGTGACCGATGTCCCCGCATAATAAGAATGGACCAGGACAACGGCGCCGGCCGTCGTAGGGCTGTACGGAGTCATGCACGCCCCGTCGGTGACCGCAATGGTCACATCGAATGAACATTGCTGAGGGGCGATCCCCAAGTCCAGTGTATTGCGTATGGCAATAAGGGCAAAGCCGGCGGAGCCCAAAAGAGTACAGTGTGTATAATCATAGGTAAAATGAGCGGCGGGAGGCACATCCCCGGCAGCGAAGGCTGATTCGATGCATTCATAAATAAAAAAGGGCTTATTGCTCATTAAATAACACCGTTCAACCGCACTGCGGAACGCCTGAAGCTGGTTGATGGCCTCCACCGCGCGCGTGCGCTCGATCATCCTAAAAAAACGGGGCATGGCCAAAGCGGCCAGGACGGAAACAATGATGATGACGATAATGACTTCGAGAAGGGTAAAGCCTGTTTTATTTTTGGCCATGAAATTCCGCTCTACATCTTCAGTTTTTCAATGTCCGAATTGCGGCCGATCAATAATAAAGCGCTGTCCGGCTTTATCTTGACTTCAGGGTCGGGGATCAGATAGAACTGGTCGGTCAGGATCTCCTTGATCGCAATTACGCCCACGTTGTATTTATTTCTTAGCTGCAGCTCCTTGAGGGTCTTTCCGACAAAAGCGGCCGGGGCCTCGACCTCGGCGATACCGTACTCCGGCGCCAGCGGGATATTCTCGATCAGGTTCGGAGAGGTCAACCGGTGGGCCAAACGCGAGGCTTCGCTTTTTTCGGGATAGATGACTTCGGTGGCACCGATCAAATTCAGGATCGTCCCGTGCTCTTCATTGATCGCCTTGACGATGATGCGCCGGATCTGCAGATCTTTGAGATAAAGCGTCACCAGCGTACTGCTCTCCACGTTCTTCCCCAGACTGACGATCACCGCATCGAAGTCGGGATTGATCAATTGGGTCAAGTTATCTTTGTCTCTGACATCATACACAACGGCCTGTGTCACCTTGTCTTTGATGTGCTCGACCTTCCTTTCATCCTGATCAATGGCTAAAACCTGATGCCCGCCCTCGGCCAAAGCCAGGGCGACGTTGAACCCGAAATTCCCCAATCCTATGACGGCAAATTGAGCCATGTGTTTTCCTCCTTAAAATTTATCCGACCAATATTTCCGCTTTGGCGCTTCTATACACAGTCGGTTTCATCTTTCCTACCAGCGAATAACCGATGACGACGGGCCCCAAGCGGCCGACCAACATGGTCAGCGATATCAAGACCTTGCCTGTCAGGCTCAGCGAGGCTGTTATCCCCGTTGAGAGACCGGTCGTGCCCAATGCCGAGGCTACCTCAAATAATATCTGAACAAAAGACGCCTTCTCCGTAAAAGTAAGCAGGGCCGAGACCAGCATCAGCCATAGCAAAGCGACCGCAGTTATGGCAAAGGCACGGTTGATGATCTTATAGGAAACCCGGTGACGGAACAACTGTACATCCTCCTCGCCCTTGAAGAAGGTTACCAGGAAAAGTATGATCAACCCGAAGGTCGTAGTCTTTATGCCTCCGGCGGTGCTCCCCGGAGAACCGCCGACAGACATCAATAAAATGATGACCAGGAGACTGAAAACATTCATCGAACCGATATCAAGAGTGTTAAAACCGGTCGTTGTTGAGGCCGTCATGGCCTGAAAGACAGAAAAAAACAGTTTATCTTTCAAAGAAAGCGTCTCCGGCCATTTTTCAGCTATAAAGATGATAAAACTGCCCACGACGCCTAAGATAAGGGTCATCGACAAGACAAATTTGGTGTGTGCTAAAAGATGACGGGGATGTTCTCCTTTAACGGACTTTTTGATCCTCATGTACATATCATATAAGACAAAAAACCCTACCGTTCCGCCCAGCCAGATAATATTCGTGACGATATTAAAAAAAGTACTGTTGCCCCACCTCATAAAGCTGTCCGCATACAGCGAGAACCCGGCCGTGCAAAAACCGGACACGGAATGGAACACGGCCGAATACATGGCCGTGGGCAGAGGATAATAATTCATCCAAAACAGCGTATAAAAGGCCGCGCCGGCCAATTCGAACAATAATGTGAACACGATAGCGACTTTTACAAATTTCCTTATGTCGAAGGTCGTGGGCCGCGCCATTGACTCATGCAGAAGGATCCTGTTGCTTAGAGAAAGCTTGCGCCCCAATCCCAGGACGATCAGGGCGATAAATATCATGTATCCGAGACCGCCGACCTGCATAAGGACCAAAATGACTATCTGACCAAAGAGGGAAAAATAACTCCCGGTATCCACAACCACCAGCCCGGTCGTGGTGACGGCGGAAGTGGCCGTAAAAAAGGCATCCACAAGGGAGAGTGTTTTCTCTTCGGCCAAGGCCGCCGGCAACATCAATAATACCGTGCCCAGCAAGACCATGGCAAAAAACCCGGCGGCCAAGCTTTGGCTCGGCGTTAAAGAAAACCTTTTCATAATATAAAAATAATTATACTACCGGGGGTGGGGGTGACAAGGCAATTCTGGATAAATAGGTCTACCCTATTTATCTAAATAGGACCTTACCCTGTTCTTCCAGCCGGGGAGCCATTTTTCTTCGTTACGCTCGGGCGGGGAATTCTGGACGCGTTCAACCAGGAGCCTTTCAGCGGTTAGAATAAAATCTGTCAACGGTTGAGGGCCATCCGGGCTCATTTCCTGCAGGACCTGGAGCAGACCCCATCCCCTTCCTTGATACCGTTCCGTGGCAAGGACGCCCAGGCCTTTAAAGTTAATATAGTCTATCAATGCGAAAGTCCCTTCGGGTGTTGCGGCTACGCGCTGGAATTGCGTCGCTATTTGTTCCTGCTCTTCCTCCGGGACCGACTGTAACAAAATGGGCAGGGCCTCATCCAGGCGCCGGACAATAAAGGCCGCCTGTTGAGGCTTTGTGGCTGCCAGGAATTCCCGCAGCTCGGCAACCCGCAGACTGTCTTTTTGGCTCAAGAATCCTTCTCTGGAATCCCAGGGATTCGAATCGAGCCAAGCGGGGAACTGCTCGCCCGAAGCCCTAAGATATTCGAGGAATTGCGGGAACGTCTCCTGGAAAGGGCCCTCTTTCCCTTCCGGATACCAAATAAAGTGACCGATACCGAGAGACAGAAAATCTTCACCTTCGTTCCAGGAAACGAGACACTCTTCCTTGGCGGAACATTCGTTCTCAAAGACTTTTTGGCCGATCCATTCGATCTCATCAGGCGAAAATGAAATATTTTGAGCTGAGGCAGGGAGCAATATCGTCAATAAACATCCGAGGGGGAGAATGAACTTTAGGCCTGGCGACTTCACAGAACCCTCTTCTTTTTTTCTATCAACAGTCCGGCTATGGCAGGAAAAAAGATGAGGAACAACAGGATCCCCCCGTAAGCGGAAAAACCGAGGGTTAGATAAAATAAAAAACGTTTTCCGAAATCGGTAAGCAGGAATTCAAGAAAAGAACACGGCCGACCGGCGCTGCCCATAAAGGGCATGGGGCTTTGGCCGCAGACGCCGTCGAAAGATGACATTATGACTATGCTTAGAAGGGACAGAAAACTGACCAAAAAAGCGATCCCGATAAGAAGCCCGCGTTTCATGAGAATCTTTTAACATATTTCGCGGCGTTTGTATAGGTCAGTGGACAAATAATCCCGCGCGCCGAAGATCAGGGCCTATCGGAGGGAAAGAGACTTCTGATCGACTCGACCAGCTGGGAGGTATCCTGGTCCTTGTTGAAGAACGCGACCGCTCCTGCGCCGGTCATGGCTTCAATGGTCTCCTGTTCGCTCTGGACAGACAGGCCGATGACTTTGACATTCGGCATCCGGGCCTGCAAAATGCGTGTGGCTTCGATCCCGTTCATTTTAGGCATGTTGATATCCATGATCACGATATCCGGCTGAAGGTTTATGGCCTTGGCGACCGCCTCCTCCCCGTTATCGGCCTCATCCACGACCTCGATCGATTCCTGTTCATTCAAAAGATGACGGATGCCTTCCCGGACGATCCGATGATCGTCGGCCAAGAGGACACGCACACCCTTCGACGTCCCGATGGCCTGGAGGTCCCTGATACTCTCCAGTGCGCCTTGAGCTCCGGCTTCTTCTTTAATGGCAATCGTTTCGGATTTATAAGGGACATAAAGATCGAAGACCGATCCGTGGCCGGGGGCCGATTCCATCCTAAAATCACCGCCCAGGATCCGGATCCGCTCCCGGATATTCAATAAACCGAACCCGGCCCTGTCGCTATCGCTCAAAAGCGCCGGATCGAACCCGACACCACGGTCCAATATTTTAATATGCAGGTTCTGTTTCTTGCAAATCTTCATCGAAACAAAACACTCGTCGACCTGAGCATGTTTGACCGTGTTCAGCAGGATCTCCTGGATGGACTGATAGACCATGATCTTGACAAAATCATTGTCCGGCTGAATGTCCTGTTCGATATGAAGATGGACGCGGAGATGATATTGCTCCTGCATTTTGCGCGCCAGGAACTTCAGGGCCGGCGCCAGGCCGCCTTCATACAACGCCGGCGGCCGCAGCTCGGCGCTCAACGAACGGGAAGCAGCGATCGCCTCGTCGATAAAATCACGGGCGGAATGAATGTCCCGGTGCAGTTCGGGGGCATGTTTTTCCAGTATATCCAAACGCATTTTTGACGCTATCAACAGCTGCTGAAGGTGGTCATGGAGGATTTCGGCTAAACGCTTGCGTTCGCGCTGCTCGGTCTCGGTAAGTTCCTTGGTAAGCAGCCGCAGCTGCACAGTCTGTTCTTCCAGTTTCGCGGTGCGTTCCTGTACCAATTCTTCAAGCCTTTCGCTCAATTCACGGTAACGGGCTTCACTTTCGCGGATCGCCTCTTCGGCGGCCTTGCGTTCCGTGATATCGTTGCGGATAGCCACATAGCGCTGAGGCTTGCCGTCGGGGCCCATCGCGGGCACGATCGTTGTATCGACCCAGTAGTAAGATCCGTCCTTACGGCGGTTACGGATCTCGGCCCGCCAGACTTTCCCGTGCGAGATCGTTTTATACATATTGGAAAAGAATTCCCGGGGATGGAAACCGCTGTTGATGACACGGTGGTTCTGGCCAAGCAGCTCCTCGCGGCTGTAGCCGCTGATCTCGCAGAACTTGTCGTTGACATACGTTATCGTGCCCTGGACATCGGTGATGGCGACGATCGAGGACTGGTCAAGCGCATATTTCTGAAATTCAAGGTCGATCTCGGCTTGTTTGCGCTCGGTGATATTGGTCTCCGATCCTGCCATGCGGATGACGTTTCCTGCCTCATCCCAACGGGCAATGCCCCGATCCAGGATCCAAATCCAATGTCCTTTCTTATGGCGGACACGATATTCTTCGGAAAAAACCGGTGTGCGGCGTTCGAAATGCGCGCGCACGGCGGCCATGACCCGATCAACATCCTGCGGATGGATATCTTTAACCCATTCTTCTTCGCCGTCACCAACGTCTTCGTCAGAAAGACCACGCATCGCTTTCCAGCGGGGAGAAAAGATAACACGCTTATTCGGAACATCCCAATCCCAGATGGCCGCTTCAGCCCCGCTGACAACAAGCTCGTACCGTTCCTCGCGTTCGCGCAGAGCTTCTTCGATCTGTTTACGGTCGGTGATATCAACACCGAACGATTGTATTTCGATCGGACGCCCGTCGTTGCCGAAGGTGAGCGCGCGGTTGATCCAAAGGAACCAGCGTTCGCCTTGGGAAGTTTTGAACCGGTTTTCGACACGTATTTCCGGGGCCTCTTCAGCGAGGTTCTCCAGCATAATGCGCACATGCGCATGTTCCTGCTCAGGGATAAATTCCCAGAAATTATGATGTTCAAGTTCTTCCGGCGACAGCCCGACCGCGCGGGCATAAGCCCGGTTCGTAAAAACAACCGATCCGTCAAGCCGGAAACGGCAAAACAGCTCCGACTGACTCTCGACGGAAACCCGGTAACGCTCTTCGCTTTCACGTAATTTTTCCTCCGCCTCTTTCAACTGGGTGCTGTCACGCATGACCTTGGTAAAGCCGGTGACCCGGCCCTCCGCGTCTTTTATCGCGGTCGTGGTACCTTGAGCAAAGAAACGCTCCCCGCTTTTACGCCGCATCCAGCGGTCATTCGAAGCCATTCCCCGCTCGGCCGCGATTTCAAATTCCTTCTGAGCAATCCCCGCTTTCAGGTCCTCAGGGGTAAAGATGGTCTCGATCACGTCACAATTGATGAACTCATGTTCCGCAAATCCGAGCACGCGTTGCACACCCTCATTCCAGGTGACGGCGCATCCCCGCAGGTCGGTACGGAAGATGGCGTATTCCTTCACCTGCTCGACGAGCTCGCGGTATTGCCGCTCACTTTCAAGCAAGGCTTTTTCGCTGCGCCTGCGCCGCGTAATGTCATTGAACACGACCCCTACCCGGTTTTGTTCGGGGGTCCCCACCCGGAAGGCGTACACATCGTAATAACGGTCAAGGGCTTTGGCCTCCTTCTGGAACCGGGCTGATTCGCCGGTCTTCGCCACACGTCCGTATATTTCAAACCAATGCTCTTCAAGCACGGGAACGAGCTCACGCATGCGCCGGCTTACGGCATCCCTGATCCCTGTCTGCCTTTCAAAAGCCGGATTCGTCTCTAAAAATATATAGTCAACCGCCTTGCCGTTGTCATCAAAGAGGACTTCGATGACACAAAATCCTTCGTCAATGGAATTAAAAAGCGTGCGATAACGCTCTTCACTTTCCTGAAGCGCTTTTTGTGACGCTGTAAGGTCAGGATCGCGGGATGGAAGGTCCATTTCATACTCCTTCAGATCTGAAGTTTAGATAATGTCGGCTGGAAAGACTTGCGAGGCAGACTCTGGCTCTCACCAGGGCGAAGAGAAATATATTCTATCACATCGAAAAACTTTTTTAAACAACCGCGGCCGGCACGGCCTCTTCCGAACTCAACAATTGATCGTACACATAGGCGGAGGCGATGTAGGTGGCGGGGAGGGTAAAGACGAGTCCGATGATCAGACATAAAACACCGCCGAGGTTCACCAGCATAAGAAGCGCCCAAAAACCGAGCAATTTAAAACGTACGCCTTTGGTGAGGCTGCGGCTGGCCTTTAGCGATTGAATGGGGCCCATATTCTTATCGATGATGAAGTACGGATAAAGGGCGAGCATGACCATGAAAATAATGCCGGGGATAATAAGAAGAAAAAGCCCGCCCAAAACTGCCAGGCCGTAGGCGATCGATCCCAAAAGATAAGGCAGCATCAAACGGCCGTGGGCAAAGAGTTCCTCGAATTTCGGATCCTGGTCGCGCGAGGCCAGGATGGACATCTTGATGACACCGATGCCGATCAGAATGCTGACGAGCCATAAGCCGATCGCAAAGGCATAGTACACGGCCTTGGGATACGGCAACCGGTACGTGTACGGCAACAAGAACTCAAAGATCCTTTCACGGTCTCCTTCGAATTCCGGCGGGAGAACGAGCTCCGCGGCGCTCTTGAGGTCTTCCAGTTTCGCCTGCCGCGTGCCAAAATTGCTGACATAACCGGTTGCCTGCAAATGCTGATAAAAACGATCGGCGGTCATGGGATCTTCATAGAGTTCCCTGACATCGGTCTTACGCATGCGGCTTTCGCCGGCACCGGCGGTCAGGACGCCGTCGGCGATCCCGTAAGCAAGATAAACGAGCAGGACCAGAAAGACCAGCTTAAGATGCTTCTTGGTCATCCGGAAACCGTGCGCGATGGCTTCTTTGGAAGAGAAAGTCTTAGGCATAGCCATTCCTTTCATGTTGTCGGTTGTTTAAATAAATTATAAGGCCGATGCGCCGATTAAACAACCTGTCTAATGCATTTCATAACGGCGGATAATGCCGGCATTTTGCGCATTGCGCCGGAGAAAAATGATCACGTTCTCATCTGCGAAGACCGGCGCCCAGGCCGGATCCTGCCAACGCTTGATAAGAAAATCCCTTTCAAAGGGATTTCTCCGGTGAAAAAAGATGACATTGAAATCGTATTTTCCGTCGAGTTTGCGCCAGCTTTCTTCGCTCTTGAGGGCCGGGATGAGCTCTTCATCAAAAAAAGCCTTGGGGAAGGCCTCCCCCCGGTTGTCGACAAAAAATTTATGCTCCGGGCTCAAATGATAAATAAGATACCCGCCTATCTTGTAATCATTAAAAATGGGTCCCTGTATCCCCTCATGCTTGAAAAACCTGGCCGCGGTATCCGTGCCGGGGAGCAAACCCAAGCCAATCTTGGGCCGCCGGTCCTGGCCCGCGGTCAGGGCGGCGATGATCCCGATGCTTATCAGGACAAAGAGGAAGATTCTCCGCCGGATTGCCGGCCATCCCGGTAACCATCCGGCGAAAGCATAAGCGGCCAAGGGGATCCAAAAATGGCCGAAGACAGGCATGATGCGGATGGCGGTCAAAGAACTTATAGCGATAAAAACGGTCAACAACAAAATCCCTAAATTATTTTTTATCCCCCGGGAGCGCAGAAGGAAGATCCAGGCTGCGATCAATGCTCCCCAACAGACAAAAAAATAGGCCCATAAAGGCCGTGGAAGGATCTCATGGGCGATGAACATGGACTGATTTTCGACCAGAGGAAAATGAAAGCCTTTAAACAGCGTCAAAGGCAGCAAGGCCCCCTTCCATCCGGAAGGATTGATCAAACAAGCGGCCGCGACCAACCAGAAAGCCTTTGAGAGGTCTGCACGCGGCTTTCCTTCTTCCTTCCGCGCCTGCAACCACAGCAGCAATGTCAGGACCGGCCCCATGATGAAAAAAATATGGGTGTTGACCCATAAAATCTGTAAAATCACCAGCCAGACTATTAACCGGCGGTACGTCAACAACCCCCGCCGGTAGGAATCGATCAGCCACCAGAACAGGCCGCAAAATAAAGTGCTGAACAACTCGGGGCGGATATCGATGCGTGTGGCAATGAAGGGAAAACTCAATAGACCGAAGGCGCAGGCCGCGGAAAAGGAAGAAAAGCGCTCGGCGATCCTGAAAAATATACCGAATGTGGCGAGCCGTACCGCGATAAAAAAAAGCGAGATCCCGGTAAAACCGGCGAGATCCCGCAAAAAATAACACACAATGCCGAAAAACCAGTGATGATTGATGAAAGGATATTCAGGGTGGGTATACGAGTAATAATTCTTGTAGAGGATCTCCCATGTTCCCTGCAGGAGAAGTTCGCCGTTCTTGATGTGGCGGCCGAGGTCGATACGGGTCAGGTCAATGGGCAGGAAAAGATGCCAGCCCAAAACGAACAAAATAAGCGACAGGACCAGCCATTTCCCGGCCGCGATATCCCGCTGTTTCAACGCCAATCCTTAAAAATAAAGAAGGCCGCCGCAACAATGAGGGCAAATCCCACAAAATAATTCCACCGGACTTCTTCCTTCAGGTAGAGTACAGAAAATACACAGAAGACGATCAGCGTGATGATCTCTTGAATGGCTTTTAACTGTCCGGCCGTGAAAAGACCGTGACCGATCCGGTTCGCCGGCACCTGAAAACAATATTCAAAAAAGGCGATCAGCCAGCTGATCACAATGACCCAAAAAAGCGGGGCATTTTTGTATTTCAGATGGCCGTACCAGGCGAACGTCATGAATATATTGGAGATAGTCAATAAAACGATCGTTCTCATGGTCTGCCGTTCTTTTTCGCGGCCCTATTCCTGCGCGGATCGCTTTCGCTCAAAACCGAAAAAGATCTTGGCCACCTGTTGTTTACCGTCAACTTCCATAACAGGATAGGCCAAAAAATTAATGGGACCGGATAACGGTCCCGGGCTAACCTGCAGATCACGGCCCCGGCTGAATTCAAAACGATTGGCGGGATGATGCCCAAAATAATACATGCTCAACGCTGTGAATTTGTTCGCTTCACTGATATCCACCGGCCACCATTTTCCGTCGGCAAAGAACTCGGCCCAGCAGTGATATCCGTCCACGCCGCCTTCGTCCCGTTCGGAAGGGATCGAGGCGCCGATGGCAAAACGTGCCGGGATATGGACGGCACGGGCCAGCGCAATGAAGTAGGAATGAAAATCCGTGCAATTCCCGGAAAGGGCCGTGCTGGCGTGCGCCAGGTCCCCTTGCCCCCACCCGATACCGCAGCGTTTATAGTCCATCGAATCGATAACATGATCATAAATGGCCCGGGCGCGCATCAGCGTCCCTTCTTTCCCCTCTATGATTTTATCGGCGATATTCCTGATATTTTTGTCTATGTGGACTTTTAGGTCGGATTTTAGATAGCGCCGGGCCTCCTCGGGATCACCGGTGTACGCATTTTTTTCCTGGCGCGTCACCTCATAGAAAATATCGATCTTTTTTTCGCTGTGCTCAGGATTAAAAGTAAAGAACAGGATCTTATTCCCATAGAGCGAATCGACCAGGGTTTTATGCTGCGCGGGCGCGGTGATCGAGGCCGTTTTTACGTCTTGAAACTCGTCCGATTGCGCCAGCGGGAGCCAGATCTTAGCCTCTTTCTCGATCTTGGGAAGAGCGACCTGATAGCGGAATAAAAACCGGTCTTCCCCGTTGATGATGCCGAGCAGTTCGTTGGTGGCCTCATCGACAGGGACCCGCCCCCAGGTCTTGTCCTCAGCCTGCTTCCAAAGATATAACGGCCTGCCGTTGATCTTGTGCACGGTCGTCTCGGTCACCCGCATGTTCCCGCGCGGGCCTTCCATAAAGAAGTCGACATCGTAAAATTCTCCTTCCGTGTCCACCATGTCCACGCAGGCAAAATGCCGGGTCGGGCTGAGCGTGGCCAGATATTCCGTGTGGACCCGGACAAGATCAAGCCTTAGCTCACGGTCCTCGAAGGGGACCCGAAAATAGCCGTTGCCGAGCTTGATCTGCTCGGCAATGTGCTTTTCGATACCTTCCTGGACATCAGCCGTGACGATCGGAAGTTCTTCCTGAGTAAAAACAACCTGATTTGAAAAAGTTTGGCAGGCGGCACAGCCCATGCATACCAGGGCCGCGAGGCCGGCCTTGAATAATTTTCGCATGCTCTTAATGTCCGGGATGATCTTTTGGCTTTGCGGGGTGTTCGGAAACTGCCGCGGGGTGTTCCGCCAGTTTTTTCACGGACACGCTATTCTGCGCGGCTTCCTGGACCTTAGCTGTCAACTCTTCGCCTTCTACCCCTTGGGCCTTGGCTTGATTGACGGCTTCCTTGACGATCTTTTCCGCTTCGTCAGCCGATGCACCATTCTCGAGAAGGAAAGCTATAGAAGCACTCACCAAAGAAACTTCTTGTTCGGTAATGACTCCGGAGCTCTTCAAATTCGCCGCTACTTTGTCCGCGGGCGTCATGGCCTTCTGGGCAGCAGCAGGATGCTCTGCCTTCGGATGCTCGGCCAGCGCATAAGCAGCCGATCCGGCAATCAGCAATGCAATCAAAAATACTTTTTTCATGATATCCTCCGTTTGTGGGTTTATAACATTAAAAGGCTGCTGGTTTCATCATTCAGTAATATACTCAACATTTCAAAATAATCAAGGCGTACTTTGAACTTCAGGGGGGATGTCTGAAGGCATTTCCGAAGGCTGTTCGAAGACCGTCAACGTAAATTCAAGCGGCACATGACCCATGCTGCTCTGAACTTCGCGCAGGCTCCCGATCGCGACACGGTTAGGATTAAGGCCCAGTTCAATGATCTTATCGTAAACCACCTTGGCCCGGGATTGCGCTAAAAATTCCATGGCGATCCTGTCAGGCGGCGCATCCTCAATCAGGCGGCGCTTGACCTCCGCGTTCATCTTTTCCGCATCATAACCGCCGTCCTTTGTTTTAAATGACCTGGTCAGCTTCCACAATTCCCTCACTCCGAACCGGCGCTGATACAACATCTGAAACACCCATTCTTCCTGTTTGGTACTTTCGCCTTTTAAGGCGGCGTAATCTTTCTCAAAAATATCCACCTTAATGGCCTTCCAATCGACAGGGGGATCATAACTACCGTTGATTTCCAAAAGCAATTTTGGACGGTGTTTCAATCCTTCGACAAGAGAGGCCAATTTCTTGCTTTCTTCGGCGGAGAGCTGCTCTTGCCCCGGAGAAAAACGCACATAGCCCAGTTCATCCGTGCCGCTGTCCGCGCCGATGACCGAAGCCAGGATCGCGAAAGGCTTTGTCATCAATTTCACAAAGAAATTATTGATCACCTGCCAGATCAAATGCGTGTACTTGAACTCCGGATCGCTCATGTTCCCTTTCGCCGGCAAGGAAATATTGATCCTGCCTTGAGGGTCTTCCAGGAGCGCTACGGCCAGCCCAAAGGGAAGGTTCAGCGCATCCTTACTTTCCACCTTCTCGCCAAACTCAAATCGCTGAACCAAAACTTTATGCGAAGCGGTCAACTGATTTTCACCGAGGCGATAGGTTACGTTTACGTCTAATTTTCCGTCTCGGAGCGCGTGGCCGGTGTATTTCCCGACATAAGGACTGGCCATGGTCAGCGCGTACTCACTGATCCCAAATGTCAAATCAAGTTCCAATGGCTGCTTCAACGGCTTGACCTGCGCCAGAGCCTCCATTCTTCCCTTATCATCCCATTTGGCCTGGAAGGAAACCTCCGTCATGCCCTCGGATTGGGTCGAAAACCCTTTGACCAGGATGTCAATATCCTCCAGCGCGGAGGTGAACATCGGCGTAACCGTCCGGTCATCAAATTGGATCCGCGCATTGTTTAAAGCAATAGTGTCGATAAACAACAAGGGCAGCGCCTCTGTGGCAGCTGGCGGTTCTGGGAGGGGTTGAGCAGCGGGCGGCTGAGGCGGGACAAGATCCATGAGATCAATACGGCCCGCCGAGACAAGCGACGCGTGGACATAAAGACCGTCTAACCGTACGGATTCCACGCGATAAATCTTCTTCATCAAATTTAAGAAACTCACATCAACGCTCAAGCGTTCAAACCCGATCAGCTTTTGTTTTTGGGCGCCCGTGATCTCCAGCCCCTTCAGGCCAAAACTCCATAAAAAAGGATTGAATTCTGCTCCGCGGACTCTGACCGGATGCTTTAAAAATTTCGTGCCCTGACTTTGGATGACCCAAGGCAAAACAAGCGGGATGACGACCCACGCGCATAACAAATAAAACAAAAAGGTGCCGGTCAAAACCTTCAGAACAAATCGAATAATCTTTCTCATCAAAATCACCGCTGCCATTCTTGATGACTCCGTTTTTGGGCTATTACTTTTCCGCAGGGGCTGATTTCTTACTCAACCTGTTCATCGCTTTTACGACCATAAACATCGAAAATGCGACCACCAAAAAATTAATTATTTTATTAATAAACATTCCGTATTTAATGGTCACCGCCGGCGTCTCTCCGACGGCCTCTTTCAAAACAACCACAAGATTACTAAAATCAACTCCTCCTATAAGATAACCGATCGGCGGCATAATGATATCGTTGACCATAGAATTGACGATATTTCCGAACGCGGCGCCGATGACAATACCTACAGCCATATCCACGGCGTTCCCTTTTACGGCAAACTCTTGGAATTCCTTCATGACGGACATCATCAGCCTCCTTTTTTATTGTGCGGTGAATTGCCCCATTATATGTCCTTTAGCGTCAGATTGGAAGAATCTCTTTGAACCGTCTCCTTTAACCCCTGCGAAAGCATTTTTAATCTTTTCAATTTCGCCACTTGTAATAAAAAATCCTCGAAGGCAATGCCTTCGAGGATTCTTCAGCCCCTTATGATGCAATAATTTAAAAGGGTCAGTTCATTGACGAGTTTAGAACAGCTTTATTGTCAACGGACATGACCGAAATACCTGCTTTTAACTAAATCTGCTTCATTATACCCACTTTAAATGAACTATCAAGTCCGGTGGGTCCTGATTCGCACAAAGCCTTAATTTCCCACCCACCCGTCTACTGCACCTTCCTCTGACTCTTACAAAATCTCCAAATCACAAGAAGCAATGGCATCATTATACGGTATTTTGATGGAAAATTGACCTTTTCCATGCCCATGACCTCTATGAAGACTGCTTCGAGAAAGACCGTACTTTTCAACCGAAGCTTTTTTTGAAGCAATGATACTTCCCGTCCCATCCTTGCAAGTTGCTCTAATACTAGAATTTAATTTCTCCACGACCGTTCCTTTAATGGCAATGTCGTTCCCTGATTTGAAAACCTGAGCATTAGTAATTTTAGCAGAACTAAGATTAAGAGACACCTTCCCTTCCAACGGCTCAGAAGGAAGACATCCAGCTAATACAATACATAAAATAATAGAATTAAATTTCCGCATCGCTAACATTCCTTTCTTTTTCAAATAAGACATAAAAAATTGGCAATAAAATGAGAGTTAAAACGGTAGAAGAAATTAATCCACCGATAACGACGGTTGCTAAAGGCCTTTGAACCTCTGCGCCTGTTCCATGTGATAACGCCATAGGCAAAAATCCTAAGCTTGCTACCAACGCTGTCATAAGAACCGGACGCAAACGGGATTCTGCACCTTTCATTGTTGCTTCTAAAATCGACATGCCCTCTCTTCTGAGCTGATTAATAAATGAAACCATGACGACACCGTTGAGCATCGCCACACCAAAAAGAGCAATAAAGCCGACTCCGGCTGAAATACTGAAAGGCATTCCTCTTAAAACCAGTGCCAGAACACCGCCCGTAATTGAAAAAGGAATTCCTGTAAATACCAAAGCGGCTTGCCGTAAAGAATTAAAGGTGAAAAATAACAGCATAAAGATAAGAAGCAATGAAATCGGAACAACTATCAGAAGACGTTGCCGGGCACTTTGCATATTCTCAAATTGTCCGCCCCAATCTAAAGAGTATCCTGCTGGAAGCTTTACTTGTGCCTCAATAGCTTTTTGTGCTTCACTGACAAAACTTCCAATATCCCGACCTCTTACATTTATCTCAACGACCATTCTCCGGCTTGCCTGTTCATGACTTATTTGCGACGGTCCTTCTTCAATGGCAATTTTCTTCGTTAGCTGAGCTAATGGAATCTTGTTTCCTTGTGGATTTGTCACCAGCAGATTTTTGATACTCTCGACATCATTCCGGTAATCTTCAGAGTAACGTAGACTTAAATCGAAGCGTTTAACGCCTTCAAACACCTGCCCTGTGGCTTTTCCAGCCACCGCCATTTCAATTAAGCCAAGCACATCAGAAGCATTAAGACCATACCTGGCAATTTTAGCTCTATCAATCTCAACTTGCAGAACGGGCATACCTTCTGTTTGTTCAGCTTTAACGTCTCTTGCGCCTTTAATCTTTGAAACGACCCTAACGATTTCATCAGCGTTTGCTTTAAGGACATTTAAATCTTCTCCGAAAATTTTAATTGCCACATCTGACCTAACTCCGGCAATCAATTCGTTGACCCGCAATTCAATAGGCTGAGAAAAGCCGAAATTCATACCCGGAATCACACTTACTGCTTTCTCCATCTTCTCGACGAGTTTTTCTTTGTGCTTTACTTTGCCGTTGAGCATAATGTAGGTATCCGTTACATTCGGCCCCATTGGGTCTGTAGCTACTTCCGCTGTTCCTGTCCGGCTGAATGTTGTGGCTACTTCTGGAAATGAAAGGATAACTTTTTCGAGCTCAGCCGCCATTTTTGTTGATTCTGTTAATGACATTCCAGTCGGCTTTACTGTTTGAATAGAAAGAGCTTCTTCATCAAGTCTTGGTATAAATTCTGAACCTAAAAACGGAAAGACAATCAAGCTAATCAAAACCATGACGGTGGCAGAAATAATAACAGGCTTTTTATGATTCATTGCCCAAGACAAACTTGGTTTATATTTATTTTGTAAAAAAATGACCGCTCTACTCTCTTTCTCTTCAACGTGCTTTCTTAGAAAGAAGGCGCAAAGCACAGGAATTAAAGTGAGTGTAAAAATCAAAGAACCAACCAATGCAAAGACAACCGTTATCGCCATCGGCCGAAACATCTTTCCTTCAATCCCCTCTAAAGTGAGAATCGGCAAATAAACTATCGTAATAATAGAAACAGCAAAAAGGACCGGACGGCTGACCTCTTTTGCGGCTTTCGTAATTTCTTCCCAATAAGCATCTGAAGATAACTCCCCTTTTTTCTTCCGTTCTGAAAGCCTCCTTACGATGTTTTCCACCATGACAACTGCCCCATCAACGATAAGCCCGAAATCAATCGCTCCTAAACTCATTAAATTGCCTGACGTTTTCGTCGCCACCATGCCTGTCATAGCAAAGAGCATGGAAAGCGGAATAGCTGAAGCCACAATAAGCCCGGCTCTTAAATTTCCTAAAAGAATAAGCAAAACAGCGATAACAAAAATCCCGCCTTCAAATAAGTTATTTCGAACCGTGCGGATGGTTTTATTGACTAAATCAGTGCGGTCATACACAGTTTGAATTTTCGTTCCTTCGGGAATCGTTTTTTTGATTTCTTCCATTTTTTCCCGTACTCTCGTCGAAACGACTCGGCTATTTTCACCTTTAAGCATGATGGCTGTCCCCAAGACTGTTTCTTTCCCCTCATGCGTAGCTGAGCCGGTACGGATTTTAGAACCGAATTTAACTTCAGCCACATCTTTAATATAAATAGGTCCGTGCGCCTGCGTTTTAATAATAATGTTCTGAACGTCTTCCAAACTTTGAATCAATCCCACGCCACGCACTAAAAACTGCTCTTCTCTTTTTTCAATGTATCCGCCACCAACATTAGCATTATTATGCTCCAAAGCCTTGAAGACCTCATCAAGCGTGATTTCATAAGAAGATAATCTCTTCGGGTCAACGAGAACTTGATACTCTTTTTCATAACCGCCGATAGGATTTACTTCTGTTACTCCCGGAACAGTACGAAGCTGAGGTTTGATAATCCAATCATGAATAGTCCGCAATTCTGTGGCATCAACATTGCCTTCAACCGTATATAAAAATATCTCTCCCAATCCCGTTGCAATCGGTCCTAAAATAGGGCTTCCGATACCCTCAGGAATTTCTTCTTTAGCCTGCTGTAATCTTTCCAGCACTAATTGTCTAGCAAAATAAATATTCACATGGTCTTTAAAAACAACTGTTACTTGCGACAACCCATATCGAGAAAGAGAACGCACTTCATCGACATCCGGCAAACCGCTCATTGCTACTTCAATGGGATAAGTGACCAGTTTTTCAATTTCTGTCGGAGCTAAGGCCTGTACTTCTGTGTTAATTTGAACTTGAACATTCGTTACATCCGGCACAGCATCAATAGAAAGATTCTGAGCTGACCAAAACCCTAAGCCAATTAAGATAAGGCTTAAGCTGACAACCAAAGCTTTTTGCTTTAGAGAAAATTCAATGATTTTTTCTACCATAGGATTTTAATGGGCGTGTCCGTGACCCAATTCTCCTTTTAATAGTTCAGATTTAAGATAAAAACTTCCTTGGCCGACCACATTTTCTCCTTCTTGCAATCCAGCGGTAATTTCAACAAACCCTGATGCTTCTCGGCCTGTTTTTACAGCTCGTTTCTCAAAATGTTCTTTTTCCTCAGGAATAAAGACAACTGTTTCCTCTTTAATGTTCTGTATTGCTTCTTCGGGAACAATCAATGTTTTCTCAGACATCGGGACTAAAATTTTTCCTGTAACGTACATACCGAACTTCA
>CAZCLW010000026.1:0-27388 GCA_964499685.1 uncultured Planctomycetales bacterium | reverse complement strand
GGTCAGGTGCTCCCAGGGTCATGACCCGTATCATCAGGGCGATCGCACAAAAAAACAACAATGGCATGGCGACCTTGCAGACCTTTTCGATCCCGCCCTTGATCCCATAATAAATGACGCCGATATTGATCACAAAAGTGATCAAAAAGAATGTGTACGCTGCACCGAGGCCGTTAAAGTATCCGTTCGCCTGCAATCCCTGGTAGCCCGCCAAAAAACTCTTCATTCCCTCCTGGTCAGCGATTTGGCCGTATTTTCCCATAAGGGCAAAGACACTGTAACCCAAGCTCCATGAAGCGATGTAGGTATAATAAATGAAAATGACGAGCGGACCGAAGATACCGATAACGCCGAAATATTTTATGAAACGGTTCTTTTGCCAGATGCTGTGGAAAATCCCCGGTGCGGTACCGTGACCGAACCCTCCGCCGTAGCGGCCCAAGGTCCATTCGATCCACATTAAAGGGATTCCCAGCAATAACAACGAAATGAAGTAGGGGATCATGAAGGCCCCGCCGCCGTTCTCGACGGCTTTGGCGGGAAACCGCAGGAAATTTCCCAATCCGATCGCGGAGCCCGCGACCGCCATGATAACGCCCAGGCGTGTTCCCCAGGCGTCACGGGCACGGGAAATCTTTTGAGAAGTTTTTTCTTTCGCCATACGATTTGCCAGTATTATAACATCGCCTTACCGACGGTCAAAATATTCTCAAAGAAATTAGGCCGGACGCAGCAGGATAAAAAATAAACCCGCGATGAGTATACGGTAAATGCCGAAAGGGATGAAATTGTGGTGTTGAATGAAGTGCAGAAGGAATTTTATGCTGAGGGTAGCGACGACAAACGAAACAACAAAGCCGACGGCCAAAAAAACAAATTGATCAAACGAAAAGGCATGGGCGCTCTGGGCCAGGTCTAATCCGGTCGCGGCAAGCATGGTAGGTACGGCCAACAGAAAGGAAAATTCCACGATCGTTCTGCGTTTCATTCCCAGGACAAGTCCGCCGATGATGGTGGCAGCTGCCCGCGAAACGCCGGGAATGAATGCCAATATCTGGAACAAGCCGATGCCCAAGGCTGTTGTGTAGGGCATGGCCTCGATGTTATCCAGACTGTTCGCGCTTTCTTTGTGAAGGAGATCAAAGACGATCAAGACAATCCCGCCCAGGAACAACGCCCAGAGAACGACTTGCGTGCTTTCTAAAAGGACCGCTTTGATGAACGGGTAGAACAGCAATCCAAAAAAAACAGCCGGCGCAAAAGCGACCAACACCTTTTTCCATACCTCCACCTTCGTCAACAAAGTCCGTCCATACAGGCACACGACCGACATAATGGCGCCGAGCTGGATAAAGATCTGGAACGTCTTCACGAAATCGGTCTCGGTCAATTTCAACCAAGCGCTGGCGAGCATCAAATGCCCCGTCGAAGAAATAGGCAGGAACTCCGTTACCCCTTCGACGATCCCTAAAATAATGACATCTATTAAATTCATGGGGTTAGGCGCGTTGCTCGGAAAGATGCTTGATGCGCTTGAGCATATTCGGATGTGTGCTTAAGGCCTCCATTAAATGATCCGAAAAATTCAATTGAACGGTCTTATGCCTGAGATTGGTAAGTTCTGTGGCATCGATAGTACCGCTTTTGTCCAGGTCCAGTTGACTTAAATCGCGGAACTCATTGAGCGCCCGGGACGGATCGTTCACGAAGAACGCCTTCAATCCTTCCGCTTCCCTTAATGTAGAGCGGTCCACGCGGGCCGAGCCGTACACCAGCTTATATAACGCCGAGGCCAGGGCCGAAGGCTGATTGCCGAATTCGATGGAACCTCTGTCGGCAAAATATTCCCGGATGCGCGAAGCATACAGAACAAGCAAATTGGTGATGAAATAGAATAAGAACGCCGCCAGGCCGATCAGTAGGCCACTGTTGTTCCGGTCATCGCGGCGCCCGCCGAAAAAGATATAATGCCAGGCGATGCGGTACATGATCATGGGGATGATCGAAAGAATGGTGATGGTCAAAACATCGCGGTTACGGATGTGGGCCAGTTCGTGTCCCACCACGGCCCGCAACTCCTGCTCGTTGAGCAGCCGCAGGATCCCTTGCGTTACGCAGATACGCCCGTCACCGCGTCCCCGGCCGAAGGCAAAGGCATTGGGGATGGGTAGCGGCGAAACACCGATCTTTGGAACCGGTAATTTGGCACGCTGACACATCTCCTCGACCATGGCAAAAAGCTGCGGATACTGTTCGCGGCTGACATACTTGACCCGCATGCTCCATTCCACGATCTTGGGGCCGATCATGAACTGGACAGCCATCATCGCGATGGAAACGATCAGATAAAAATAGAATTCCCCGACACCCATCGAGGTCCCGATGACCACAACGAGAGCATAAATGATCCCGAAAAGAATGGTCAATAAAAGCCACATCCTTAATTGCAGACTGAACATAGGAACACCTTTCCTTCTTTGAAGAAATCAACTGATGAACTGCATGATCCCTTTACGTATCATCATAACCGCAATGGCCGCCAATAACAAAGACATGACTTTCGACATGACCCGGGCACCGGCCAGGCCCAGGATCTTAATGAGCCCTTCCGATGAAAAGAATATGATCCCGACCAGTACGATATTGGCCAGCATGGCGATCAGCGTGGCGATCAAGCCATGGGAGTCGAGCATCATCAAGGATGTGGTCAAAACTGCCGGCCCCACGACCAGCGGCGTACCGATGGGAACCGCCCCCAATTCTTCCGGCGGGACCTGATGGATCTTGCCCGGGTGCACAAGATCCATGATCGAGAGGGAAAACAGGATCGCGCCGCCCGCGATCATAAAATCTCCGACGGTGATCCCCAGGATCTCGAAGATGACCTTCCCTAAGAGGATAAAACCAACGGCCAGGCAGGTCGCCGTTATCAGCGAAAGAAAAATGATCTTACGCCGGTAGCGCACATCGATGTCTTGCGTCAGGCCGACAAAGATCGGCAAAAGCCCGATGGGATCGACCGCGACAAAGATGGGGATAAAGGCCAGAAGGATATCGCTCATAAGACTCCTTTATTATAGCCTAAAGGAAAAATCGCTGAAAGACTATTTCTCTCAGCGATTATCCTTCAGAAATTTCAAACCCGGTCAAAGCTCAATAAACGGCAGCGGCCGCGGGCGCCGTAGCCGGAGCCGCGGTCAAATAAGGCTTCAATTTGGCCCATGTCTTGCGCCCCACTTTGCCGTCCACGGACAGATTGTTCATGGACTGAAATTCCCGGATGGCCCGCTTGGTCTTCGGACCGATAACCCCGTCGATCTCTCCGCTGTAAAGGCCGGCATTTTTCAAGGCTTCCTGGACGGCCTGCGTGGAAGGCTTTTCAAAAACGCCTGTCTCCACTTCCGCAACGGGCATCTCCGGTGGAACAGTGGGGATCGTGATCTGTTCGGTCGCGGCCAAGGCAGGCATTTCCTCGCCTTCGATCTCCGCGATGATATTATCGGCCTCCTCCACAGGGTCTTGATGGGCCTTTCTTCCGCAGCTCTGCAACGACACCATGAGATTCATCACCAACACCAATATCAAATACTTTTTCATACAAATCTCCCCGCCTGCCGGCAGGCAGGCCCTAAAAAGTTAGACGACATGCGTTATAAAAAATGTCTGCGCGAAAACGCGAGTTGTTATACCGGAAAAATTATTTCTTTCGGATTATTATTTTTTATTGTATAGACCGGCAGGAGCTTGTCAAGTTGATGTTGGGGTTTTTGAATACATAAAATCATTATCAGCGGATGCCAAGGGAGGATACTTCGAATCTTTGGCGGAGACCAAAGGGGCTTTGATGGGCCAGGCGATGTTCAGGGCGGGATCATTCCACATGATACCCCTTTCATCGGCGGGCGAATAGGCATGTGTCGTATAATATACGACTTCGGCGGTGTCGGAAAGAATACAAAATCCATGGGCAAATCCTTCGGGAATATAAAGCATGGTAAAGTCACGGGCGTTAAGACGGACACCGACCCACTGCCCGTACCACGGTGAACCTTTGCGCAGATCGACGGCCACATCAAAGATCTCCCCGGCGATCGCACGGACCAGCTTGGCCTGGGCGGCCGGCTCCTTTTGATAATGCAGGCCGCGCAAAACATTCTTCTGGGACTTCGAATGATTGATCTGCGCCAGAGGTTTATTCAAGCCGATGCCGGCAAAATCCGTCTGTTTATAAACTTCGGCAAAAAAACCGCGCTCGTCCTGGAAGACCTTGGGTTTTACCGCGACGACATCGGGAATATTCTGGGCTTCAAACGTGAAAGGCATACTAAGCTTTCCTTTTTAAATTTTCCAAGTCCGCCTCCACCATCATCTTGATCAAATCCTTGAACTTGATTTCCGGCTCCCACTTAAGATCACGCCTGGCCCGGGCACAGTCTCCGCGCAGCACCTGGGCTTCATCGGCGCGGTAAAGCCGCTCATCGGTCACCACATATTTTTTCCAATCAAGGTCCAAATAGCCGAAGGCCAACTCCGCAAATTCCTTGACGGAATGAGTCTCACCGGTGGCGATCACATAGTCCAGCGGTTTGCTCTGCTGCAGCATCAGCCACATGGCCTTGACATAATCGCCGGCAAAACCCCAATCGCGCTGCGCCTCGAGATTTCCCAGCCGCAGTTCATTCGCCAGACCCAGCTTGATCTGGGCGGCCGTATGCGTGATCTTGCGGGTGACAAACTCAAATCCCCGGCGGGGGCTTTCATGATTATACAAAATCCCCGAGAGGCTGAATTGGCCGTAAGATTCACGATAATTGCGCGTCAGATCGAAACCGGCCACTTTGGAAATACCGTAGGGCGATCGTGGATGGAATGGTGTCGCTTCCGTCTGCGGCGTTTCTCCGACGTTGCCGAACATCTCGCTGCTGGCCGCAAAATAAAAACGGCATTGAGGGACATTTTCTTTGATGGCGGAAAGAAGGAAATGCGTGCCGTTAATGTTCGTATTGATCGTGGAAAACTCATCATCAAAGGAATAGCTGACAAAACTTTGGGCCGCCAGATGGTAACACTCATCCGGTTTGATATCGCGGACCGCCTTAAAGATGCTCGGATAACTTTCCAGGGAAGCGGAATGTAAATTTACCCGGTCGACAATATGGCGGACCCTCCACAGGCGATGCTCAGGATCCTCGAGAGCGACCCGACGGACAATGCCGTGCACTTCATACTTTTTGCCCAGCAGGAATTCGGCCAAATACGAACCGTCCTGCCCGGTAATGCCGGTGATCAACGCTTTCTTAGGCATAACTCTCCTTGAAGATCCTTAATCCGAACAGTATAGGAACGACTTTGACCAATATCCTGAAATCCAGCCAGGGCGACCAGTTATCCACATACCGCAGGTCGAGGCGGATGCGCTCCTCGAAATCCGCGATCTCATCCGGCGGGCGTAAAAACCACAGGCAGATGACGCCCGGACGCATGCTCAGCTTCCTTTTTTGCCAAGGCTGGTAGCGTTCGATCTCCGGCGGAGTGGCGGCCCGCGGGCCGATAATGCTCATGTCCCCTTTAATGACATTCCAAAACTGTGGGAGATCGTCGATATGAAAAAGGCGTAAGATTTTGTTGATCCCTTTGGACTTGGCCCGAATATCCTTGGGCAGGGCAAAGAATTCCTCATCGGTCTCTTTCTCATCGGTCCTGAATTTATAGAGCCAATAACGCCGGCCGTTCAAACCCACGCGCTGTCGCCGGACAAACACCGGCTGAGAGTTGTCCATGAGTTTCAGGACCAATCCCGTCATCAGGATCAACGGAGAAAAAAGTGTTAAGACCGCCATCCCCGCAGCAATATCAAAGATACGCTTCAAGAGAAAATACGAAACCCGATAGGGAACGCTTTCAAACGTAAGGAGAGGAAACCCATCGATGTCCGTCTGCCGCACGATCGACAGGGCGGGGTTGAAAATGTCCAAGGCCACATAGACCCTGATCCCGCGGTTCTCGCAAAAATGAATGATCTCTTCTATTTTATCCAACCAGCTGCGCGGGACAACAAAGGCGACCTCATCGATGACGTTATTCTGAATGATGTCGGGCATGTCGTCAAACGTCCCTAAAACTTTATGACCGTGGATCGTCTGCCCCTTTTTACCTTTGTCCTGGTCGACCAAACCGATGACCTTGATCCCCCATTCGGCGTGCTTTTGGATAAGGTCGATGAACTTCTCGGCGCGCGGGCCCGTCCCTACGATCAAAATATTCCGGCTATTCAATCCTTTTCGATAAATGGCTTTAAGGAAAAACAGCAGCACGATCTTTTCCAGGCAGAGCGCATAACCCGTAACGAGAAATATCAGGGAAACAAAACTGCGGCTGAAATACGGCATCTTGAGAACATAATGAAAACTGCCGTAAAGGATAAATCCCGCCAGCGCGGTCTTGGAAACGATATAGATGATATCGGTTATGTCTTTGGTCCGGAACGAATTGTACATTCCGAAAAAGTACAAAAGCAAAGCCCATATGGGCAAAATGACCATGAACAGCTGGATATACTCGGAGGCCGTGTAATAATCGTCGATCTGGAACTGGAGCATGCTGGCGATGACGAAGGACAAAAAGATGATCAGTATGTCCACGAAAAGGGCCAGACGGCGAAAAAGGGAGAAATTTTCTTTAAGTACCAGCATAATGTCCTAATAAGTTAACACAAAAAAGCTTTCCGACAAATACTAATTAATGCAGGAGGCGGTCAACGGCCTTGAGGTCTTCATAAGCTTCGGATAGAGGATAGGCCGGACGACGCTTTCTGGCGATTAGACCGTAAAAATCGCCGTAGATCTTCGGATAAACATTCTCCCGGAACCTATATTCCTTTTTTCCTTTATCAGACTCGACGATAAAAGAATCGATGCCGCATTTGACACGGCCGCGGGCGCAGTAAATCGTCAAAAATTTTTCCTCCTGCCCGTATAAACCGTAACTCATCAGAAACAATCCTTCCGCCCGCGGAAAGCTTATATGGGCAGAGATTGTATCTTTTCTCCCGATGTGCGGGTCATGTGAATGCAGGGATTTATGCCGCACATTCAAACGGCCAAATAAGAACTGAAGAAGGCTAACGGTGTGAATGCCAGCATCCCAGAGAATGCCGGGGTAAAGCCGGGAATCCAGACGCCATCCTTTCCGATAGTAAAGGCTGCGACGGTCAAATCGCTTGACCGCCTGCACCTGAATGAACTCCACAGGACCCAAAACTTTTTTATCCAACAAGCCCTTTAAAGTACGAAAGACCTCAAAATAACGGAAACTTTCAGCGACCATGACCGGAACCCGGTGCTTCCTGGACAAACGGAGGATTTCCCCGCCTTGACTAAGGCGCGCGGCCAAAGGCTTCTCAAGCAGTAACGCCTTGCGGGCAGCGATCGCCCGTTGGGCCATCGATGCATGTTCGGGGATAGGAACGCAGGCCGTTAAGGCTTCGACACTGGGATCGGCGAAAAGGTCTTTAAGATCGCGGCAATGCCGGACAGCGGGAAAAAATTTTCTGAGTTTGCGGAATTTTTGCAGATCGGAGGTGTAAACCGCTTTGATATCAAATTTATCCCGCAATCTTTGAAGGGCCGGAATGTGGATTTTCTGAAAGAAAAAACCGAGGCCGACAATGCCTAAGGTGATCTTCCGCATGGAAATTATTTCTTCTTATAGACTTTTTTCCAGTAACTGCGCAGGTAAGAAACTTTTTTCTCCAACCAGGTCATATTGGTCAAGTAGTTTTCGACGGTGTGCCGGATTCCTTCTTCAAAACTGGTTTGGGGGGTCCAGCCCAACGCGGTGCGGACTTTGTCAAAGTTGAGCGCATAGCGGAGATCATGTCCGGGGCGGTCCTGAACGAATTCAATGAGGCTTTCCGGTTTATGCATGATCGCGAGCACTTTCTTGACGACGTCGATATTGCGGCGCTCATTGCCGGAACCCAGATTATAGATCTCACCTTCTTTCCCCTTCTCTAAGACGGCCATAATGCCCTCGGCACAATCGCTCACATAAAGCCACTCACGTACATTGAGCCCCTCGGCATAGACAGGCACTTTCTGATTTTTCAGGGCCTTATAAATGATCACGGGCATAAATTTTTCCGGGTACTGCCAGGGGCCGTAATTGTTGGAAGGGCGGACAATAAGGCAAGGAAACTTGTAAGTCCGTCGGTAAGCGCCGATAAGCAGGTCTGCGGCCGCTTTACCGGCCGAATAAGGCGAGCTGGGGTTAAGGGGCGTATTTTCATAAAACTGGCCCTTCCCGATGTCGCCATAGACTTCGTCGGTGGAAATATGGACAAATCTTTTGATCTTCAATTGACGCGCGGCGTCCAGCAGTGCTTGGGTCCCTGCGATGTTCGTCTTCAAGGAAGAAGAAGCGTCCAGGATGCTGCGGTCGACATGCGTCTCAGCCGCAAAATTAAGGACGGCGGCCGGCTTGAACTTGGTGAGGAGCGCTGAGACCTTTTTAAAATCGGCGATATCGATCTTATGGAAATCAAATTTTCCCCGGACATCCCTGAGCCGTTCAAGGTCGCCGGCGTAAGTCAATTTGTCGAGGATGGCGACCCGATAACCGCGCCGTAGAGCCTGACGCACAAATTCGCTGCCGATAAAACCGGCTCCGCCGGTGACCACGATGCGCTGGCCGGAATTTTGCTTCATTTTTCCTCGAGAATGTTCAGCAGGTATTCGCCGTAATTGGTATTGATCTGTTGGGCTAATTTTTTGAGCTTGCTGGCATCGATGTATTTAAGGCGGTAGGCTATCTCCTCCATACAGCCGATCTTAAGACCTTGCCGCTCTTCGATCGTCTTAATGAAGACCGAGGCATCGATCAACGTCGAGTAAGTACCTGTATCCAGCCAGGCATATCCACGCCCCAGACACGTCAAGGTGAGCTGTTTTTTATTCAAATAGGCTTTGTTGATATCGGTAATTTCGAGTTCGCCGCGGGCCGAAGGTTTGATGTTCTTGGCTATCTGCACGACCTGGTTGTCGTAAAAATAAAGGCCGGTGACGGCCCAGTTGGATTTGGGGTTTTTCGGTTTTTCTTCGATCGAACGCACATTGAACTTTTCGTCAAAATCAACAACCCCGTAATGCTGCGGTTCGCGCACATAATAACCGAAAATAGTGGCCCCGCTCTTTTTTTGTGCCGCCTCTTTCAGCAGCTCCGAAAGCCGGTGACCGAAGAAAATATTATCGCCCAGGATGAGGGCGACGCTGTCCCGGCCTATGAAATCCTCTCCAATGAGAAAAGCATCAGCGAGGCCCTTCGGCTCTTTTTGCTCGCGGTAAACGAGTTTCAGGCCGAAATCGCTCCCGTCGCCCAATAACTGTTTGAATTGAGACGATGCCTCGGGTGTAGTAATGATCAAAATATCCCTGATCCCCGCCAGCATCAATACGGACAAGGGATAGTAGATCATCGGCTTGTCATAGACCGGCAGGAGTTGTTTGGAAATGCCTTTGGTGATCGGATACAGGCGCGTTGCCCGCCCGCCCGCCAAAATGATCCCTTTCATTGCTGAGGTTTCCGTTCTTTAAAGGGTTGGCTTGGAATTTTTATAGTATATCGTAACACCGACGAAAAAACAAATCCGGCATCTTAGAAGATACTGACTTTGACCGTACCCAATTCGGGACGTTCCGGCGCCCCTGCATCGCGCAGCCCCAGGGCGGTCACCATCATTTGGTCGGCCAAGGAGTCGTTGCCCATGAGCTTATTAAGCACAGAAAAATAATAAAAGGCGTCTGCGTAATTCTTTCCGGACTTGATGCATTCCTGAAAATAGCGCAAGGCCAGAGGGTACTCCTTGAGCTCAAGGGCTGCTAATCCCGCGTAAAAATTAAAGAAATCCTTCTCTTCCCCGAGCGTTTCAAGGGCGATTAATGAAAGCCCCGCGACTTGAGCATAATCTTTTAGATAAAAATGACTTAAGATCAGCATCTTAAAAGCCTGGACGCGGCCCCGTCTGTAATGACCTCCGACAATCTCCCCCTTGTTCTCGAAGGGGGTCAGAAGGTCCAAATAAGGTTTGGTGATATTCAGGAATGCCTTGGTCGCCTCAGGATTGGCATCAACGGCCGCCTGGAGATAACCGATGGCCTTTTCATATTTCCCCTGTTCAAAATAAATGACCGCCAAATCATAATAGAACCAGAAAAAATGGGGATTATATATCACCGCTTCTTCAAAGTATTCTATGGCCTTGTCGATCTTCCCTAAATAATAGGAACAAAAGCCCAGCATGCCGTAAGTATCCGCCCGCCCGCCCGCGATCCCCTCGAAAGCCCTGTAGTACATCGCCCAGTCCTCAAGATAAGCTCGCTTTAATGGTTTCTCCGTCGCAATAAAATCCGCCAATCCGTCGATGTTCGGCATCAGACGGTTGAGGGCCGCCACCCGCGCCTTATCCGTCACATCCTGAAAATTCACCATGCCGTAAAAAACAAGGAAACCGGCCGCATAAAGCAACACCGCCCTTTTCAGGGTCCAGATAAACGGACGGAAAAATTTATTCTCTTTAAGATGTGCGATCATGGCGCGCTTTAAGGCTGGTTACGATTAAGCTTATGAGGACGACATTGAACAAGATCAGCATGCCGTAATTAAAAATGTATTTCCCATGTGAGCCGTAGCGTAAATGGACCGTGTGACTGCCGGCCGGGACCCAAAAACCTTTGAATGACACATTGGCCCGATAGATCGGTAACGGCTTTTTGTCGATAAAACCCTGCCATCGCTTATCGAAATTATCGTTATAAACGACGAACTTGGGCTGTTTTAAATTTGTCTTGAAAACAACCTCATTGGGATTGAAACGGACCACCTTGAATTCTTCCGAGGCGGCCGGCAAGGGCTCCGACCGGGAAGAAAATGTTTGAGGGTCCCCGTAGCTTTCAGGGCCCTCATACGCATCACTGACAAAGGCCGCATTGACCCGGCGCTGAAACGCGCGCTCGATCTCCCTGATGTCGACGTCCCGGTCCGCCACCCACTGAACGGAATCATAAAAATGAATACTGTAATTAATGTAGTCTTCATAAATATTAGAATCCATGTTGGCATAGAGAAAACTGTACCACGGCAGGCCGTAATAGATCGTTTTGAGCCCGCTGCTCCGCCCATGCTCAAGCCCCAATTCGTCATATTTCCGGATCATTTCCTCGGCGTCGAACTTTTCATGATATTCAAATTCATAAAATCTGGCTTGTTCATATTGATAATCCGCCTGCGGAACGGCGTTTTTTCCCAAGTAATAATAAACTTCGATGGGCTGGAGCGCGATCAGCATCAAGACCAATCCTCCAAACGTCCGGTCAAAGATCGGCGGATGGAACGTAAAAAGATAGAAAAACAAAAGACTCAAACCGATAACCGCATAAGTCGAGACCACTTCATGCTCTTGACCGATAAAATAAAAGAGAAAAACAAGATGGAACAAGGCTATCAGGGCAAAAAATATTTTCTTACGAGAAAACCGGCCGGCCCAAAGAAGAAAACAGCGGAATTGTTCGGTGACAATGAGGATCATGATGGGCAACAAGGCCATCCACAGAAAAAAGTGAAGATTGCGGAAATATTTAAAGAAGAAGACTTTTTCGGACAGCACGGCATACACGGGCGTATGCGGGGTACCGATCAAGAATATCAGCAATCCCCAGCCGAACAATAAGACCAGCCGGCGGGAGACCGAGGCCAAAAGACTGAGCAGGAAAACAAGGCATCCGAACACCGGAATATAAAAGACAGCGAATTCATATTGGGTGAGTTCTTTCAGGAAATGGGACGAGAAAAAAAGATCCTCCAGGATGGCCCACCATTCCACCCAATGTTTCGCCACCTCCAGCGCGTTCGGGGTCGTCAAGGTGGAATGACGCATCGGCATGACAAAATGGCCCGCATCCGCGTCACGGTAAAGGAAAATACCCGGCAGCAAAGAGACCATAAAAACGGCCAGACACAGGCCCGCAAACAACTTGTTCGCGGCCAGGAACCTACCTGTCCGGACGAGGATCCCCTTGATCTTATCCGCATACAGCAGGACATAACAGAAAACGAAAGCCAAAAAGAACGTCACAAAATAGAACGGGATATATGTGGTGAATATAATCATCAGACAGAACAGCATTCCCAGGCATTGATGGCGCTGCGGATGGGCGGCAAAAGTGGTCAGAAAATAGGAAAACCATATCATGGGGACAACGGAAAAAAGAAAATAAGAATCAAAGACCCGCGTGCCCAGGGCGGAAAAATACAAAAGCGCAAAGGCCATAAAGGCCATTCTCCGGTCGCCAAAGAGGCATTTGGCCAGAAAATAAAAACCAACACAGCCGATAAAATAGTAGATCGACAGGAACAACGTGTGGCTGACATACTGCGCAACACCCAATTTGTAAAGCAGCATGATCAGCAGCAGGAACGGATTGAAAGAGCCGATGCGGCGCAGAAAGAACTCATTGGGCGCCCCCTCCGCGAAGAAGGGGTTCCAGAGGGCAAAATGGCCCATGGCCAGGTTACGCCAGTAATAGCTTATATCCTGATAATAGGCCGCGGCGTCTTCAGCGATCCAGTGGTAGTTAAAGATGAACTGCCGGAAGGCAAAAATCCAGATAAAAAAGGACAAAGCAAAAAAAATAGCCAGCGGATATTTTCTTTGCAGAGCCAGGATTTTGGACATAGGTAGCATTTTAACGTTTTGGCCTTTTTTTAACAACATAAAAGTAGTATTAGAACGGGTTTATGCTATGATGAAACAAATCTGGAAACGCCCCATGAGCACGTTATCCGTCATTATCCCCGTCTACAACGAAGAGAAAACGATCGATACCATCATTGCCCGCACGAAAGCCGCTCCTCTTCCTTCCGGAGTGAACAAAGAGATCATCATCGTTGACGACGGATCTTCCGACGGGACACCGCAGGCCCTGACCCGTCATGCCTCTGATCCGTCCCTGCGGATCTTTCATCACCAAGAGAATAAAGGCAAAGCCTCGGCGGTTGTCGCCGGCATCGGGCACTCCACGGGCGATATCATCGTCATCCAGGATGCCGATCTCGAATATGATCCCAATGATTACCAACGTCTCATTGAACCCCTCTTGAAGGGGGAATCTTCTGTCGTCTATGGTTCGCGGTTTCTGGGGAACATTGCGGGAATGACATTCATCAATAGGGCCGCCAATATTTTCTCAAATATCTCTTTTAATCTATTGTACGGAACTCGCCTCACGGACATAAATACCTGCTACAAAACCATCACAAAAGACGCTTTACAAGGGATGCGCTTCTCGTCGACGCATTTCGGTTTTGACGGTGAAGTAACGGCCAAACTGGCCAAAAAGGGCTTTCGGATCATGGAGATCCCCATCCACTACAAGGCCCGCACCAAACAGGAAGGCAAAAAGATTGACTGGCCCAAGGCCCTAAAACTCTACTGGACCATTATTAAATTGCGATTTGTCGACTAAAACGTATGGGCATCCTCTTTCCCGTCCTTGATTTCTTTCTCCTCTTCCTTCTCTTCGGGAATACATTTTTAAGAAAAAATTTTGATTGGCGCGAAAGTTTTATTTTGGCCAGCCTCGCCTGGGGCGGCCTTGCGGTCTTGGCCGCCGAGGTCCTCAGTCTTTTCGGATGGATAACCCCGGCCGGATTGATCAGCTTCTGGGTCCTGTCGGGCGCTGTCGTACTGTGGGCCATCCAGCGATTCTGCACAAAGCTGGACTTTCCTGCGGTAAAATTCTTTTCTTTGGACCGCTGGGATAAAGGACTGGTTTTCGGTATCCTTTTTATCATTGTTATCATCGCTCTCATCGCTTTCAAGGCGCCTCCCAACACGTATGATTCCATGACCTACCACATGAGCCGGGTGGCCCATTGGGTGCAGAATAAAACCCTGACCCCTTATCCCACCCATATCCTGCGCCAGAATGTCTATACGCCTTTTGCCGAAATAGGGATCCTTCATCTGCAGGTTCTAAGCGGCAGCGACCGGTTCGCCAATTTTGTGCAATGGTTCAGCATGATCGGCAGCATCATCGGCGCGTCTTTGATCGCCCAGCATCTGGGTGCTACCCGACGGGGACAAATCCTAGCCGCTGTTCTGACCGCGACCATCCCCATGGGGATCCTGCAGGGCTCCAGCACGCAGACCGATTATGTGACCGCCTTTTGGCTGGTGTGCCTGATCAGCTGCGGCCTGTCATTTCTCTCCCAAAAACAATGGTTTTATGTCGCCTTCATTGGCATGAGCCTGGGGCTGGCCGCCCTGACCAAAGGAACAAGTTATTTCTTCAGCACTCCTTTTATCCTGGCGATCTGCCTGGGAGGATATAAGATCTTCCGTTCCGCCATCTTTAAGGGCATTGCACTCATCATCGCTGCCACTTTGCTCATCAATGCCGGTTTTTATATGCGCAATTTCCAATTACAGAAAAGCCTTCTTTCTCAAAAAGAATCCGAAGAGATCTCCAATCAAGAGATGAACCCCGCGCTTTTAACCTCCAACCTCATCAAGAACTTCAGCTTGCACTGGGGAACACCCTCGGAAACGGTAAATGCGCTTATAGAAAAAACCATTTACGGATTTCATGGACTGATCGGTGTGGGCACCTCCGACGGCCGGATCTCCTGGGATGTCGACAGCGAATTTCACATCGGGGAAATGTCACGCCACGAAGATAACGCCGGCAATTTATTGCATTTTATCCTGAATACGGCCTGCATCGTTATTTTTATGGCGAGACGGAAAGCGGCAGGGCCTTTCCATCTTCCGGGCTGGTATCTTGGCGCCCTGCTCACGGGTTTTGTTCTTTTTAACCTGTACATGAAATGGGCGCCGTGGCACAGCCGCTACCATCTGCCTCTTTTTGTCCTTTTTGCACCTTGGGCCGCCGCTGTCCTGGACCATCTTAAAAATAAAAAAACACTGGTTGTTATCGGCCTAATCTTCCTTTTAACCAGCATGCCGTGGGTCTGGGGCAACAAGACCCGTTCATTCTTTAAAAAGAGGAACATTTTCAACACCTCCCGTCTTGAACAATATTTTTATAACAAGCATGGCGCTTTCTATTCTTATTATGAGGCGGTCAATCACATCCATTCCACGGGCTGCAGGGACATCGGGCTTATTTTAAGCCCCGACACCTGGGAATATCCGTATTGGCCGCTTTTCCGGCAATACGCTACGCCTTTCCGTATGGAGCACGTGCAGGTCAAAAATATTTCCAAAGAATTGCCTTATCCCTTAGGGTCCTTTACGCCTTGCGCCATTCTCGACAACATTGGCGCCGCCACGACCGTCGCAATCGATGGGAAAACCTATGTTCGCATCCGGCAATTCGCCTACACCAATATATTGATCGAAGACACCGACGGAACGCTGGCCCAGCGGTCGCTCCTCTATCACTTCAGTGAATTTCTGGAAGATTCCAAGAAATTTTACGTGTTCCTCGCCCAGAATCCTTTATCGACCCTTCCCCCGGATAAACAGGGGCAGGCCCTGGAATTACTCAATACCCAGCTAAACAACGCCGCGCAACTGGACCTTGACCGTTTGAATGATATCCATCCATTTCTGGGATTTCACATCGAAGATAAATTCGTTCAAGGGGTCACGCTGATCCGGGATGGACTACTGGAGCAGGACACGGAAAAGCTGCGGCTTGGCCAACAGTCCCTGGCGGTCTGGAACATCTGGTTTGAAAAAAATATATCGGCTATTCAGAAAAATTTTGAGAAAATAGAGGCGGGAGTGAAAGAAAACAATGAAAACTAAAATGTTCATAGGCATTGATGTCGGCGGCACAAAGATCGCGGGGGCGGTAGTAGATGCCAAAGGAAAAATTCTTTCGCGCGAGAAAGAATCGACCCCGCAGAAGGCCTCTCCTAAAGAGATCCTCGAAGTGATTGAAGAAGTGATCGAATCCCTTTTGGATGAAAATGACCTCACCCCCAGCCAAATCAGCGCCATCGGCCTGGGCATCCCCGGACTGGTCGACCCCCGAAACCGCATCCTTGCGACCCCCAATATCAATCTCGCCGGTTTTCCCTTGGCCGCAAAACTGGAAAAAAAATTCAAACGCAAGGTTTCTCTGGGTAATGATGTGAATCTCGGGCTCTTAGCGGAAAAATGGCTGGGCGCGGCCCGCAAATTTAACAATGTCGTCGGGCTTTTTCCCGGCACGGGAATAGGCGGGGCCGTCATCCTAAACGGCGAACTGTTCATCGGCCCTCACGGCGCCGCGGCCGAACTCGGTCACATGATCATAGACATGCAAGGACCAAAGTGCACATGCGGAAACCGTGGCTGCCTGGAGGCAATCGCCAGCCGCTGGGCTATTGAGCGCGATATTCGCTCAGAATTAAAAAGCGGCAAAAAAAGCCTTATCCGAAAGCTCATCAAAAAATCTTCGGTCATCAAAAGCAAATCGCTTAAGGAATGCCTGAAAGCCAAGGACCCGCTCGTGACCAGGACCATGCAGCGCTCTTCGGCCGTCCTCGGCCAGGCCTGTGTTTCCGTGCGGCATATTTTTAATCCGGAATTGATCATTCTGGGAGGAGGCGTCATGGAGGCGTGCGGCGACTTCATTCTTCCCGTTGTGAATAAAGCGATGAAGGCAGACCCCTTCTTCTCTAAATTCGATAAATGCCGGGTCGTGCGATCAGAACTGCAGGACGATGCGGTGATCTTGGGCGCTGTGGCGCTGGCCAAGAAAACATTATCTTAAATCTTCGATGGCCCTTCCCTCGCTGATCGAGCGGACCAGATCATTCGGAAAACCTCTTTCGCGCATAGCCTTTATATTCCCGCCCAGATCATACACAAGCCGGTAATTTTTAACCTCGATGTCATCGCCCTTGATCACAAGTACGGCATACGAGGCCCTCGGATCACCGTCGAAAGGACGGCCCACGCTGCCGGGATTGATGAATATAACGCGCGAGGTTCTTTTCACAAAAAATTCATGCGTATGGCCGAAAAGGACAATATCTTCCTTCACGGTGCGGGATAAATCCTCAAAATGCGACAACGGCATATCCTTGGTGAGCTCTTCATCGATATCCCGCGGACTTCCGTGGACAAAAAGGATCTTTTTTGTTCCCACCTTGATCCTTTTCTCATGCGAAAGGCCGCGCAGATAACGCTTGTGCGTGGTCTTTAAATTCCCGTACGTCCATCCGAAAGAAAAATATTTAGCCGGATGCTTGATCTTGATCCACTGCCTCTGCATCTTGGCGAAATCCAGGACCTTCAGGTCATAATTGCCGACGATGCTGACGGCTTTTTTCTTGCGCAGGGTTTCGATCACTTGATTAGGGAAAGGGCTGTATCCGAGAAAGTCCCCCAGGTTCCAAATGGCGTGGACCTTTTGGCCTTTAGCATGCTCAAGAACGGTCTTCAAGGCCAACCAGTTCGCATGTATGTCGGAGATCAGGGCGATCCTGTGTTCTTTGCGGGCGGGTGTTAAGCTTTCCATCCGGAATAAAGTTTGATCAGTTGTTCCTGGGCGTTGGATTTTTCGCCCTCTTTGATCCGTCCATAGGTCTTGTCCGGAAGAAGGACGCGGGCTTTCTGGTTATCTCTCCACTGCATATCAAGGGCCTGTTGCAGGTGATCTTTGATCTCATCCTTATAGATCTCGAACAGGAGTTCGATCCTGCGATCAAAATTACGGCGCATCCAGTCGGAAGAGGCCAGAAAAACGCGCGGGCTGGCATTGTTATGAAAGACGAAAATACGCGAATGCTCCAGGAAACGTCCCACGATGCTTTTGACCTCGATGTTATCGCTTAAATTAGGGACACCCGGGACAAGACAGCAAATGCCGCGCACAATAAGCTTGACCTTAACGCCAGCCGAGGAGGCCTCGTAGAGCTTGTCGATCATTTTGGGATCTTCCAGAGAATTGAGCTTGGCCAGAATGGAGCCGTTTTTGTATTTTTTTTGGAAGTCTATCTCCTGGTCGATCAAATCAAAGAAATATTTACGCAGGTCATTGGGAGAAGCGATGATCCTCTTCCAAGGCGAAGGCACCGAATAACCGGTGATGACGTTAAAGACATCGGAAATGTCCCGGGCAAAATCATCGTTGGCGGTGAAATAACCGATGTCCGTGTAGATCTTGGCCGTCTTTTCATTGTAATTTCCCGTCGATAGATGAACATACCGCCGGATCCCGCCCTCTACTTTACGCACGATCAGGGTCATCTTGGAATGGATCTTCAACCCGGAGACGCCGTAAATGACGTGACAGCCGGCCTCTTCGAGCTCCTTGACCCAGTTGATGTTCTTCTCTTCGTCAAAGCGCGCCTTGATCTCGACCAGGACCGTGACTTGCTTTCTGTTCTTGGCCGCTTCCTTCAGTCCTTTGATGATCCCTGAATCCTCATTGGTGCGGTAGAGTGTCATTTTGATCGCCAGCACATTCTCATCCTTGGCCGCGCTTTGGATCAAATCCACGGTCGGGAAAAAGGATTGGTATGGGGCATGAATAATGAAGTCCCCTTCATTGATCTTGTCAAAAATATTCTCGTAAGGGATCTTACCCGGAATAAAGCTCTGATACAAAAGTTCAGGACGGTTCGTCTGGCCTATGAGATCGAAAAGGTAAGAAAGGTCAAGGTCGCCGTCGATATGCAGGGCCTCTTCTTTCGGGAACTCTATGCTTTCGCACAAAACATCCATAAGGGCCTGAGGACAGGACTTCTCGATCTCCAGGTAAACAGCACGGGCTTTCAATCTTTTCTTCAACTCTTTCTCGACCGCCTTGAGGAGATTGGGCGCGACGTCTTCTTCTACGGCGAGTTCACTGTCGCGGATGACACGGAACAGAGAAAGCCCCTCGATCGTGTAGCCTTTAAAAAACGTCTTTATATTCTGCCGCAATATCTCGTCGGTCAAGATAAAACTGTTCTCATCGGTCTCGGAAGGCAGGCGCAATACGCGCGAGACATTCTGCGGGATGGGGATGATGGCGAAATGCGTGCTCTCCCCTTTCTTCAGGCTGACCGCGAAGGCCAGTGTCCGGGACGGCAGGACCGGGAATGGATGGGCCTGGTCGACCGCCATCGGCGTGATGATGGGATAGAGGGTCGATTCGAAAAAACGCTTCGTAAAACGCTTCTGCTCATTATTGAGTTCTTCGGCCGTTTTAATGAATATCTTGTTCTTTTCTGTTTCCTTCCTGAACTTGCCGTAAATGGCATAAAGCCTCTGGATAAAAGCCTCGGTCCTTGTCCTGATCTCGCTGAAAAGCTCGTGCGGATAATATCCGAAGTCATCCTTATTATTGAACCCGCCGTCCAGCTGGGCCTTGACGTTGGCCACGCGCACCATAAAAAATTCGTCGAGATTACTGACGGCGATCGCCATAAAACGCGCCCGCTCCAGTAAGGGGTTGTTCATGTCGGTCGCTTCTTCCAGCACCCGTTCATTGAACGAAAGCCAGCTTAAGTCCCGCGCGATATATTTTTCCTTGGGGTCCAGTTCAGACATTTTCTACTCGACATTCTTGACGGCCAAATTGATCTTATTCCCGGTGACTTCCTCGAACAGACCCTTCTTTTCGTTAAAACCCGCCCGCTCAAGGATAAAATTCGCGTTCGTATAGACGATCAAGGATATATCCTGCCTTTTGGTGAACGCGATCTCGATCTTCTTGACCTTCTGTTTGTGCGAACGGTCCAGGGCGTTGGCGATGCGCAGCAAGGCGCTGAGTTTTTGGACGAGGATCTGCTTTTCCGGATTGAGCGAATTATAAGCCGGATGGGACGCGGAAGGCGCGCCGCGGCGGTGATAGCGCCCGATACAGGCGATCATCTTGATCTCTTCGTCGGTCAAGCGAAAAAGATTAAGCGAATTAATGACATATTCCGTGTGCTTATGATGAGAACGGTTATTGATGAACATGCCTATATCATGAAGATAAGCGGCAAGTGTCAGATAAAGCAAATGCTTTTCTTCCAGGCCGAGCACATCCTTGAGGCTCTCAAACAGGTCTTCCGAAAGCTTGGCCACCTGCCGGGAATGTTTGAGGTCCATATTGAACCGCTCGCAAAGGAACTTGGCGACCGAAATAAGCTGGTTGGTCCGGTTGTTCTCTTTGGCGTACTCCAGCTGGAAAAGGACATTGGCCAGGATCGCCTCCGCCAGCGAGGTTTCCAGGATATACATATAATCGTTCTTGTTCATCTTAAACAGCAGATTCACAATGGTCGCATAACCGACTATCGTGTCCGCTATCTCGGTCGGAACCTTGTAGGTGGCGGCGATCTCGTCGGCATTGCGGTCCAGGAGTTTCTCCAGAAATTCATTGGATTCGGAGGATTTGAATTTGAAGAAATTGGATTCCCGGCGTTTATTCGGGAGAATGTTCTGTAAAAAAGCCGAATAATTTTCATCGATCAGGATGATATCGTCAATAGGGACTTGCGGGATGCTGCGCTTAAGCTGGCCGATCTCATTCTCAATGTATTCTCCTAGTGCTTCATGGATCTCGGCCAGGCTTCCATCTAAGTTCGCCGTGAACTGTTTAAGGCGAAGTGTGCCCACCGGGAAACCCAGGTTAATGAGCATCTGACCTTTCTCCATAACGGAAATATCAAGGCTTCCCGCCCCCAGCTCAGCGATGATCAAATTCTTTTCATGGATGGGATAGGCTTTTTTGAGCTTCTTGGAAAGATAAGTGTCGATGTAATAAATGACATCGCCGACATTGAAGATCTCGATCTGAAAACCTGTCTTACGGTTGACCGTGTCGAGAAAAATGTCCTTGTTGGCCGCCTCACGGACGGCGGTCGTGGCGATCACGCGCACATTGGTGACTTCGTATTCTTTGAGGACTTGTTTATATCTGTCCAGGATGCTGATCGTTTGATTGATCAACTCCTGCGGGATACGCCCCCTGAAAAAGGTCTGCTTGCCGATGGGAAGGGCGTTTTTCAGGGACTCCAGGACTTTGACCGATTCCTCGGATTTTTCACCTATGACCAGTTTTATGGAACTTGAGCCTATATCGATGACAGCTGCGCGCATGGGATTTTCCTTGGGTAGGATCGCTTCAAAAACAACATGATACTTTAGCGCCGACATCCCCAAAGGTCAACACATTTTAGTAATGGCTATTTAACCCTTTTATTTTCAGATATTTATGTATAATACCAGAGGATTTTGAAGCTGCGGTCAAAACCGGGTGAAATTAATGTGAAAAGACGGAGTTAAGATTCCAATTGTATCTTATCCTTCTTGAGCAAATAGGCAAGACACGTGCCGGAAACAAGCCCTATAACATAACCGTATGGAAGACTAACGCAAGCAAGCCCTACCATGAACGCAAGCCCCCATTCGTTTGGCGGGACATCCCTTACAAGCTTCATCAATACCCATCCCTCAAAAAAAAGAATAACGCCCAAGACCGGCTTGGGGAAGAACTCAATGACATGTTCAAAGCCCTGACTGAAAAACAATCCAATGGAAAGGTAGATCAGCCCATAGATCAGGACCGACCCCCCTGTCCTGGCACCAAAAGTATAGTGCCCGGCAATACCGCCCGAACCATGGCAAACCGGTATCCCTCCGAACCAAGGGACAACTAAATTCATGAAAGAATAGGTAAGCCCGATCTTGGGGATCGTGATCGATTTTTTCGGAAAAAGGTCGTATACGATCTGGCGGGTCGCCAGGACAGAATTTCCCAGCGATAAGAATATTTGCGGGATGGCCAGGATAAGAAATCCTTGCCATATGTCCTCTCTGCTTATCGCTTGCGGCTGAGGTAAGTCAAGGCCGAAACTCTGCAAGAGAGATGGGACATTTATCTTGAATAAAACCGCGTATAAAATTCCCAGAACAATGATAAACAGCGCGGCCGGATAACGATGGTTTTTAAGCAAAGAAATGGCGATAACAAAACTTACAAAGGCCAAAACATATCCATGCCATCCCGCGGAAGGAACGAATTCTTTCAGGGCCAGACCGGCCAGCTGCATACCCAGACCGAATTGGATGCCGCGGATCACGACTTTCGGGACTATGTCCGCCAGCCGTTTGAGCAAGCCCGTGGCGGTCAAAAACAGCATCGTCAGGCCGATGGCGATCCCGGCTCCATAAAGAAGATTGCCGCCTAATTTTTGAGAGATCATGATGACCGACATGGCCTTTAAAGGCTGGACCGGCATGGGCACTCCGTAAACAACACCGGTCATGATCTGCATCAGGCCGAACATGATCAGAACGCTGGCCGGGTCCAGACCGCAGATCAAAATAAGGCTGACAACCAGCGGGAAATCAGTGCCGATGTCACCGAAGCTCCCGGCCAATTCTCTCCGGTCAAAACGGATCTTTCCTCGAAAAAACTCAATAGCCATGGATGTGTTTAATCATATCCGTATTTTTTGACAAACCAGGATTTGACTATCTGCACCGTCGACAAATACGCGACGACAATAAGGTATAAAGCGATGAAATATCCCGACGGCGGAATAACAAACCCGAACGGTCCGGCCAGCGGCGAGAACGGCAGGACAAGGCCGATCGTCACGACCAGGAGCGACATGAAAACCAGGAACTTGTTCGGCTGGCTTTCGACGAACGGGACTTTCCCCGTGCGAATGACATGGATGACCAACGTCTGGGTAAACAAGGACTGCAGGAACCATCCCGTATGGAACAACGACTCATCGGCCTTGAAGATGAAGATCAACACACCGAAGGTCAAAAAGTCGAACAGCGAACTGATAGGCCCGAAAATGAGCATAAAGCGCTTGATGGTCTTCACGTCCCACGGCCGCGGCCGCATGATGTATTCCTTGTCCACCTCATCCGTTGAGACCGCGATCTGAGAAAGATCATACAGAAAATTATTAAGGAGGATCTGGATGGGCGCCATGGGTAGAAACGGCAAGAACAAACTCCCTCCCACCATGCTGAACATGTTCCCGAAATTGGAACTCGATCCCATTTTGATATACTTGACGATATTACCAAATGTCCGGCGGCCTTCGCGGATCCCGTCGCCCAGCACGATCAAACTTTTGTGCAAGAGGATGATGTCCGCCGACTCTTTGGCGATGTCGACGGCATTATTGACGGAAATGCCGACATCGGCGGCCTTGAGGGCCGGGGCATCGTTGATGCCGTCGCCCAAATAACCGACCACATGGTTGTTGGCCCTTAGCGCCTGGATCACGCGCTCTTTCTGCAAAGGCGAAAACCGCGCGAAGACATTCGTCGTTTTGATGACCTCCCGCAGTTCCTTTTCGCTCAGCTTATCGACCTTGTCTCCCGTCACCAGCCCCCGTATGTTGATGCCGACATCACTGCAAATCTTCTTGGTCACAAGCTCATGGTCACCGGTCAGGACCTTGACCTCGACCCCGAGACGATTGAGCGTTTCGATCGTGCGCTTGACCGTAGGCTTGGGCGGATCATAAAACGCAAGATACCCTTTTAAGATAAGATTGGCCTCGTCGTCCTTCGCATAGACGTCTTTCTTGTTCTCCACATCTTTGTATCCCAAGGCCAGGACCCGGAAACCTTCTTCGTTGAGATAATCGAATTCGGCCTTAAGGTCCGCGATGATCAGGTCCTCCATTTCCTCTATCTCGCCGTCGAGTTCATAATGGGTACAGCGCTTGAAGATCTCTTCCGGCGCGCCTTTGGTAATCATGCGGTGTTTGCCGTCGGTCTCCACGACGACGGACATGATCTTGCGCGAAAAATCGAACGGGATCTCATCTATCTTCTTGAACTGCTTTATCAAGATCTTCTCATGTTTTAAGATGGCGCGGTCCAAAAGGTTTTTCAGCCCGGTCTGATAATGGCTGTTCACGTAGGCGAACCGCAGGACGTCCTCATTGTCCCGGCGGATGACATCGCAATAACGTTCCAGAATGACCTTATCCAGCGTCAGCGTCCCCGTTTTATCCGTGCACAAAACATCCATGGCGCCGAAATTCTGGATGGAGTTGAGACGCTTGACGATGACCTGTTTTTTCGACATGGCGATAGCGCCCTTGGAGAGATTGATCGCGACCAGCATGGGAAGCATTTTCGGCGTAAGGCCGATGGAAACCGCCAAAGAGAAAAGAAACGCTTCAATGATATTCCCTTTGAGAAAGGCATTGATGGCGAAGATTGAGACAACGAGAATGGACATAAAACGCAGCATCAGCCAGGTGAACTGATGGATGCCTTTGTCAAAACTGGTCTCTACCCGCCGGGTCGCCAGACGGCGCGAGACTTCCGCGAACTGGACAGACGGACCTGTCTGCAAGACCAGCCCCAAGGCCGTGCCGCTCACCACGCTGGAGCCCATGAAAACAATGTTGGTCAACTCCGAGATCGTGCCGGTCTTTGGCTGCACGGGAGAAGCGTGCTTTTCGATGGGGAAAGCCTCGCCGGTCAGCGCGCCCTGATTGATAAAAAGATCCTTGCAGGAAATGATCCGCAAGTCCGCGGGGACCATGTCGCCGGCAAACAGGTCGACCACGTCGCCGGGAACGATCTCGCGGATCATGATCTCCTTCGGCCGGCCGTTACGGTAAATGGTCGCGGTGGCGCCCACCATTTCGCTCAACTTCTCCGCCTCCTGCCCCGCACGGTATTCTTCGATGAAGGTCAGGGCAACACTGATGACCGCCATGGTCAGAACGATGATCGCGCTCACATGCTCACCGAGCATGTACGAAAACCACGCGATGATCAAAAGGACCGCGACCAGGGGATCGAGGAATTTGGAAAATATCTGAAAAATGATGCTGCGCTTTTTCTTCTTGGCCGGTTCATTAAAGCCCTGTGCTTCCAACCGCGCCGCGGCTTCCTCGTCGGTCAACCCCTTCAGAGAGGTCTTGAACTTCTCAAAAAGAGTTTCAGCCGGCGAATTGATGTATTCAAAATTCAGGTTCATGGGTTCTCAATTAATTAAGGTCGGATGGTCTCTTGATAGGGAACAAAGGAAGGATACGTTTGGCCGTATCAGCAAGAAAGATGCGCGCGCCTTCCATGATTAAGGAAAGGGTCAACAAAAGCAGCAGTAAGCCGGTTATGCCGATCGCATCAAACCGGAAATGGCCCTGAATAAGGTCCAGCAGCCATGGTTTGATCAGGATGATGAGGGAAGCGACCGCCACAATGATCATAAAGATCGAAGGTAATAATGTAACAAGGAATTTCTTTCCGGCCCGAAACAGCCATACGCTTAAGCCGAAGAGGACCAGCGCGGCCAGCAACTGGTTGCTGGAGCCGAAGACGGTCCAAAAGATCTTCCATCCTGGGACAATGGTGCCCTGGGCATCGCGCACCGGATTGATCAAGAAAATGACCGGCAGCACAAGCGTTGCGGCGGTTGCCAAATAAGCGCTTGCATTGCTTTTCCATCCGGTCAGCTCCTGAAAGATATAACGCCCCAGACGGGTCGCCACATCCAGCGTGTCATAGACGAACGTGGCAAAGGCGAGCAGCGCAAAATTCAGTGCCACCTCCCTGCTTATCCCCATGACGCTTAAAAACGTCGCGATGCCGTTGGCATAGATCTGATTGGCGTCCTTCAATTCGGCGGCCTGTCCCGTCGTCAAGATCATGATGGTGGTCAGGGCGATGACCGCCACAAAGGATTCCAGAAGCATTCCGCCGTAGCCGACAAATTTCGCGTCTGTTTCTTTCGCCAACTGCTTGGAGGTCGTTCCGGAAGCGATCAGGCAATGAAAACCCGAACACGCCCCGCAGGCGACCGTGATAAAAAGGATCGGCAAAAGCGGCAGCCCTTGCGGGTTCGACCAGCTGATAAAAGCGGGGTATTGGATGGTCCAATTCTGCGTAAAGTGCCCGATGATGATGCCGACAAAACTGGCGCCCGCGGTCAGGATCAGAAAAAATCCTCCCAGATATCCGCGCGGCTGCAGCAGCAGCCAGACCGGGATGATGGCCGCCGCGAAACAATAGGCCAGAAGGCCCATATTCCAGGTCGTCTTAAGGTCCCCGCCGAAAACAGCCGGCAGGTTCAAGGGAATGATCGGCCCCAGCCAGATGCAGATAAAGACAACAGGCATGAAGATCAGCGTCGAGACCCACAGAGAGAGTTCAACCTTACGCAGTGTCAGTCCCATGATCAGGGCCAGCACAAGATAGAGCATGGATGAAGAAGCGATCGAGGCCCCGCGTACGGGTTCGGCAAAGGTGGCGGCCGTGATGTCCGTGAAAGCGGTGATGATGTAGACGAGTGAAAACCAGAGGAATAGAAGAAAAAGGATGAAGGCGCGCTGGCTCATGCTCTCTTTGATCACTTCCGCGATCGACCGGCCTTGATGCCGGAGCGAAGCGACGATCGTGGCCATATCATGCACACCGCCGATGAAGATCCCTCCCAAAATAATCCAGATGAAGGTTGGCAGCCAGCCGAACCACATCCCGGCGAGAATGGGCCCCACGATAGGGCCCGCCGCGGCAATGGCGGAAAGATGCTGACCGATCAGGTAGTTCTTCCCCGTCGGAATAAAATCTATGTTATTGCGTAAAAGATGAGCCGGGGTTTTATTTTCCGGGCGGATGCCCAGCCATTGGCTCAGACAGGCGCCGTAGAAAATATATCCCGCAAAAAGAAGCAAGATGGACAGGATTATTAGGATAAAAAGATTCATAGCCAGGAAAATTAGTGTAAAGTGCCAAATGTTAAGTGTCAAGTTTGGGCTTAAAACCTGACACCTGACACTTAAAATTTTCTATTAGCTGCGCTTGATGCGCATTTCGTGGAAGGAACGGTGCACGAAGAAAAGGGCGATCGCCAGGAAGATGACCGCCAGGGTCAGGTTCAGCACTGTACTCAGCTCAATGGCAATCTCGATCGCTAAAAGGCCGAACAGCGTTGTGAACTTGATGATCGGATTAATAGCTACCGATGAGGTGTCCTTGAACGGATCGCCGACGGTATCGCCCACGACGGTGGCGGCATGAAGCGGGGTTCCCTTCTCTTTCAAGACCACTTCGACGATCTTTTTGGCATTGTCCCAAGCCCCGCCGGCATTGGCCATGAAGATGGCCTGAAAGAGGCCGAATAAGGCGATCGAAATAAGATAACCGATAAAAAAATACGGATTGATGCAGGCAAAGGCCAAGGTGCTGAAAAAGACCGTCAGAAAAAGATTGATCATCCCTTTTTGGGCGAACCGGGTGCAGATCTCGACCACTTTTTTGCTGTCTTCGGCGGAGGCCCTTTGAACACCGTCGAGCTTCATGTTTTTCTTGATGAATTCGACCGCATGGTATGCGCCGGCCGTGACCGCATGCATGGAAGCACCCGTAAACCAATAGATGACCGCTCCGCCCATGATCAGGCCCAACAGG
>CAZCLW010000025.1:0-28171 GCA_964499685.1 uncultured Planctomycetales bacterium | reverse complement strand
CCGGCATCTTGTGGAGAAGAAGCTGGCCGCCTGCGTCAATATGACGGCCGGCATCCGGTCATTTTTTTGGTGGGAGAACAAGATCGACGAGGCGCAAGAGGTCCTGCTCATCGTCAAAAGCAAGAAAACACTTTTTAATAAGATCGTTAAAGCCGTGCGTGAGGTCCATAGTTACAGCGTTCCGGAGATCATCGCCCTGCCTGTCGTGGCCGGTTTTAAGGATTATGTGAAGTGGATTGAAGATTCTGTTAAACAGGGAGGATAAGATGGAAGTTTTACGACGTGTCCTAGTGATCGTATTGTTAACGGCGTGTTCCGTTCCCGGTCCGGCGGCGGCCCAGTGGGGGATCTCCTTCGAGAATCCCATGGTCGGCGAAAAAGCGCCTGAATTCAAATTGCCCACATTAAGCGGGAAGCCCAAAAATCTTTCGGACCTGCGCGAAGGGAAGAATGCCATTCTGTTTTTCTGGGCGACATGGTGCCCGCATTGCCGCACTCAGCTAAAGGTCTTGAGTCAGAAAAAAACGGAGATTGAAGAGGCGGGTATCAAGGTCATCTTGGTCGATACCGAAGAGCCGGCCGAACGCGTGCAAAGCTATATCGATACGAATAAAATCAAGTATGACGTGTTCTTGGATGAAAATTCGGAGGTTTCCGGTCAGTACAGTATTATCGGCGTACCGACGTTCGTGTTTGTCGACAGCGAGGGTGTGATCAAAAGCATCGAGCATCACCTGCCCGATAACTACCGGGAGATGTTTTAATTCCGGTCCTGCTTTTGGGTGGAAATATTGTCGACCAGGTTGGCTTTGAGGCGCAATCTGGTCAAAAATTCGTTGAAGGCTTCATTCTTGAGTTCCGTCAATAACTCTTCCGCCAGTTTATCCTTTTCCTTTTCAAATTCCGCTTCGCCCGCCGGTTCGTGTTGCTCCAGGTACAAAAATCCGTAACCTTTGCCGATCTCGACGACGTCGCTCAATTTTTGGCCCTCTTCCAGACTGAAGGCCGTTTCTTGAAAAGCTTTGGATATCCCGATCTTGGGAAGATAATCGCCGCGGGCAAAAAGCGGGGTCTGATCGACTTCAAAACCTGCGGCTTTGGCCAATCGGGTGAAATCGGCGGAAGGATCGGAAAGCTGTTCCTGGATCTCCTGCCGGGCTTCTTGGGCGCGGGTTTTCGCGATGCTTCCGGCTTTTTCCAGGAGCATCATGCCTTTGATGCGTTCTTTCACTTCGGCAAATTCCGGAACATAGGACTCCCGTTTTTCTTTCAGTTTGAGAATATAGATCCCTTTGGCGGTCTCGATCATTTCGCTGGTTTGGCCTTCCGCGAGCGCAAAGGCCTTCAAGAGCACTTCATAGGGCCAATTCAGTTTAAGATCGGGCTGTTCCAGGCTGAAAAATCCGGTTGAATGTATCGTCAATCCGTATTTTTGCGCCGCGCTTTCCCAATCGGATGCCCGGATGTCTTGATAGATCTCTTGGGTTTGTGCCGTGATGCGCGCTTTTTCGCTTTCCGAGACCTGCACAGGGAATTCTACGCTGAAATAGTCAACGTTGATGCTGTTGGGGAGAATGAATTCTTCGCGGTGCGCTTCATAGAAGGCCTGGGCATTGCTTTCATCGACGGAGACCTGATCTTTGAATTTTTCCGCCGGGAACCATACATAACTGACCTTCACCTTTTCGTTCTTTGATGTGTAGGCCTCGAAGACCTCTTCGGGCGTTACCGTCACCAAAAAAGTCTCCTGTTGGAATAATTTGGTCAGCTTCAGGGATTCGCGGATGCCTTCCTCAAATTCGCGCGGTTGGGTCTTAAAGACATAACGGACAACGTCGTTATAGAGGAACGAGTCATACTGTCCGTTGCGCTGGAAAAAGGGAAAATTCCTTATAGCTTCCACCACTTCCTGGTCGGTTACTTTAAGGTTCCGTTTTTTGGCTTCATGCAGAAGAATAAGGCGGTCCCAGGTCTCCTTTTCCAGGTCAAGGAACTGGCTTACCTTGAAGAAATTTTCGCCGTAGCGCATCATGGCCTGAAGCCGTGTGTGCTGATAGGCCTCTTCAAAATCATCCAGGGAGACTTTCCGGCCGTGGATCTTGCCGGCATGATCGGCACTCGTCGGTCCGCCTAAGTAATTAGCGGTGCCGAAGAAACCGAAAGAAATGATAATGACGATGGCAATGGTCCAGAGGATCTTTTTGGCCACGCCTTTTTTGCGCAAAATCTTTAACATGTACTGCTCCTTCAGTGGGATTTTTGAAATGCTGACATTATATAGGGGAAAGAACCCTTTGACAAGAATTTTCCCCTTTAAAGGACTCTGTCGACCAGAAAATCGCTTTACAACTGAAATCCGCAAAGGTATAATAACCCTCTGTTTTCTTTTAAAAAATGTGTTAAACTTTAATGTGGACCTGGAGAGCGCAGTAAGTCTATGAAAAAGCTTAAGTTAGGATTACCCAAGGGAAGTCTTCAAGAAGCTACTGTTAAAGTTTTTGAGCACGCCGGGTTCAAGATCTATGTTTCGGGGCGTTCTTATTTTCCGGTCATTGATGATCCCGAGATCGATCCCGTCCTTCTGCGGGCCCAAGAGATGTCACGCTATGTGGAAGACAGCACGCTGGATTGCGGGATCACCGGTGCCGACTGGATTTTAGAGAACGATTCGGACGTTGTGAGCCTGGCGGAGCTGAATTATGCCAAACAGAGCTCGAGCAAGGTCCGATGGGTTTTGGCGGTCCCGGAAAGTTCGGCGATAAAGTCGGTCGGGGACCTGCAAGGAAAAAGGATCGCGACCGAGCTGGTGAATGTCACCAAGAATTATCTGGCCAAAAACAAGGTCAAAGCCGACGTGGAGTTCAGCTGGGGCGCGACCGAGATGAAAGTGGCCAGCGGTCTCGTCGATGCGGTCGTGGAGCTGACCGAGACAGGCAGCAGTTTGCGGGCGCATAATCTGCGCATTGTGACGACGATCTGTGAATCCATCACCAAGTTCATCGCGAACAAAAAGGCCTTCAAAGACACCTGGAAGCGTCAAAAGATGGAGCAGCTGGTCCTTTTGCTGCAGGGCGCCATTGAGGCCAACAACATGGTGGGGCTTAAATTGAACGTGGAAAAGAAAAACCTTAATAAGATCTTGAAATTGCTGACCTCGTTAAAGAACCCGACGATCTCCCAGCTCAGCCGTTCGGGCTGGCTGGCGGTCGAGACGGTTATCGACGAGGGAACGGTCAGGACGCTGATCCCCCGGCTCAAACAAAGCGGTGCACAGGGGATCATCGAGTATTCGTTGAATAAAGTCATCTATTAACAACCTGGAGAACATCTATGCCGTGCGGACGTAAAAGAAAATTAAGAAAGATCAGGACGCATAAACGCAAAAAATTGCGTAAAGCCCTTCGACATTTGAAGAAACGCGATTGGGCTTAACGCCTAATTGGGACTTGCAATATGAAAATAAAATTGAGCGCACAGAGACAAGTGCTTTGTCTGGGATTGGCCTTCTTTTTGGCCCTTGGGCAGCCTTCGGAAGGATATGGCGATCAAGAGCGCCGTATTTCTTTTACCGAGTTGACCCACTACACGATGGGATTGATCTATGATGCTTATGGAATGTCGGAGGAGGCTGTCAGCGAATACAAGCAGGTGCTTCAGTATAACCCCGAAAGTTATCATACCCGTCTGAAATTGGGGACAAATTACGCCCGGCTGGGGCTTCTGCAGGAGGCTGTCGATGAGCTTCGTCTCGCCTCCACCTTGAACCCGGAGGACCTCCAGGCCCGGTATCTTCTGGCCCTGATCTATTCCACCCGCAAGGAATTTGACCTGGCGGCCGCGGAATATGAATTCATCCTTAAATCGTTCACCAAAAGCGATCCGCAGAACATTGAGGTCTTCGGTTATTTGGGACAATTGTATTATTCCCAAAAGAAATACGAGAAAGCCCTTGAGCAGTTCGAAAAAATGCTGGAAATCGAGCCCAAGAACGCCGATGTCATGTATGTCCTGGGTTCGCTGTACCTTGAAGTGGACAAAAAACAAAAGGCCGTCGAGATGTTTTCTCAGTCCATCGCGATCGATCCTTTTCACGACGGGAGTTTGAACTCTCTGGGTTATCTTTTTGCCGAAGACGGGACGCGTCTTGATGAAGCGTTGGATTATGTCCAGCGGGCCGTCAAGATCGACCCCGAAAACGGCGCTTACCTGGACAGTTTGGGATGGGTCTATTTTAAAAAGCAGATGTATTCCGAGGCCCTCGATTATCTTCGTCAAGCCGACGAGAAATTGAAAGACCCGACGATCTGCAACCACATCGCGGAAGTGTATTTCGCCCTGAATAAATTCGAGGATGCCAGGAATTATTGGCAGCTTTCCCTGGAGCTGCTTCCCGACCAGGCGGACATCGCGGAAAAATTAAAACAACTGCCGGCCAGGTCCGCTAAACAACGAAAGTAGCCTTCGCGCTTTTTCCGATCCAGGTTTCCATGAACACGCTCACCTTGCTTTCACCCGCCAAGATCAATCTGTTTCTGAAAGTCCTTAAGAAGCGTCCCGACGGATATCATGAGCTTGTGACTTTGTTTGAGCGCATTGATCTATGCGATACGCTCACATTCCGCCTGCGCCGGGACGGCAAGATCAGGATCGTCTGCCGCCACAAGGATGTTCCGTCCGGTCCCCGCAATTTGGCCTACCGTGTCGCCCTTCTCTTAAAAAATGAATTTGCCGTTAAAGACGGCGTTACTATTGCGATCCGTAAACGGATTCCCGTCGCCGCCGGCCTGGCCGGAGGTTCGAGCAATGCCGCCACGACCTTTTTGGGCCTCAATAAGCTTTGGAACCTGTCCCTTTCCCGTAAAAAATTGATGACCTATGCCAAAACAATCGGCGCCGATGTACCCTTTTTTTTGGCCGATTGTTCCTGGGCCGTGGGAACCGAGCGCGGGGACAGGATCAAGCCGCTCATCCTTAAGACTAAACTTTGGCACGTTCTGGTGACGCCCGATTTCAAGCTGAAAACCCCGGACGTGTTCCGGAATCTCGCCCGTGTAAAACCACCGAAAGGGTTGAAACATAACATTTTAAGGTCCTCTGATTTTAAGCAGGAACGTAAACCGTTGGGGCCTACGAATATGTTGACAAAGCAGAGGAGTAATGTTAATATTCTAATCCGTCATTTGAGAAAAAATGACGTTGTGCGGGTGGGTGAAGGCCTTTATAACGATCTAGAAATGAGCGCCTTTTCCCTGGCACCGCGATTGAAAAGATTGAAAAAAGTCCTTGAGCAGTTCAGCACTATAGGCGTTTCTCTTTCCGGAAGCGGCCCTTCGCTGTTCGGCCTTACCCGTTCTCAAAAAGCAGCAGCACAAATTAGGAGGAGCCTGGCAAAACATCATAAACAGGTCTTTGCGGTGACCACCTATTGAGAGAGGAGTAAAGCCTATGGAAATTACAGAGATTCGCGCTTTTATCAAGGAAGGACCTGATAAAAAACTCAAGGCTTATACGACCGTGACCTTTGACAACGCTTTTGTGGTGCGCAACATCAAGGTGATCCAGGGAGCGAGCGGGTTATTTATTGCGATGCCGTCGAGAAAAGTGAAGACGTCTTGCCCGAGATGCAGCTTCAAGAATGAGGTTGGCAGCCGGTTTTGCAACAAATGCGGTACACAGCTGCCGGCGGAAGAGCTCAAGCAGCCCGCTGACGCGAAAACGGAGCACCGGGATATCGCCCATCCGATTTCCAAAGAATTCAGGGAATATCTTCAGTCCAGGATATTAGAGGCGTACGAACGAGAGTTGGCTCATGTTGGCCCGGCGGGGAGTTCCGCTTCCGAGGTGGATGAGGATTGAAACGGATCCCTTTTGATTTTGCCCGGTGGTGTAATTGGTAACACACGAGAATTTGGATCTCGTTTTCCAGGTTCGAGCCCTGGCTGGGCAACTATTGAGCAAATTCGACGCAAAAGGGCTCGTGTCACGACAGCTTGGACGGTGAGTAAAAAGGCAGCTCTATGAAAGATTTACGGACAATAATCCTGGCCGCCGGCAAGGGAACGCGGATGAAGTCAAGTCTCCCGAAGGTTTTGCATCCGGTTTGCGGTCGACCGATGATCGATTACGTTTTGGAAAAGGTCAGTGCGCTCGGTTCTTTGAAAACATACGCTGTGTTGGGCCATCAGTACGAAACCATCCAGCAGCGTTTGCCCAAAAACATTGTTTGTGTCAGGCAAAAGAAATTGTTGGGAACCGCGGACGCAGTGCAGAGCGTCGTGTCTTTCTTGAAAAAATTTCACGGAACGGTCTTGGTGGTCTGCGGTGACACGCCGCTGCTCCAGGAAGAGACGCTAAGAAGGTTGTTGAGCTACCATAAGCAGACTGATGCGGTCTGCACGGTCCTGAGCGCGCTGGTCGATGATCCGTCGGGTTATGGCCGGATTATCCGCAATCACAATGGGGAGATCCTGGCCATTCGGGAAGATAAGGACGCCACGACCGCGGAAAAGGAGATCGCCGAGATTAATACGGGGGTGTATTGTTTGCGCTCACCGGATTTCATTAAGACGTTACAGGCCATCAAGCTTAACCCCAGAAAAAAAGAATTTTATATAACGGACAGTATCGAGCTTTTTGTGGCTCAGGGGCTGAAGGTTTCTGCGTTGATGATCAGGGACGCACGGGAAGGTTTGGGAATCAATACGCGTGAAGATCTCGCCGTTGCTTCTTCCGTTATCCGTCAAAGAATATTAAAGAAGTTTATGGCAGAAGGTGTTACGATCGTCGATCCCGCCACGACGCACATCGACCGCGAGGTCGAAATAGGCGAGGACACGGTCATCGCGCCGTTTACGGTCATCGAGAACGATGTCAAGATCGGCCGTCATTGCAAGATCGGTCCTTTTGCACATCTCCGGCCCGGAACGCGTATCGACGATGAGGTCGAAGTCGGCAACTTTGCCGAAGTGTCCCGGACGCATTTGGGCAAAAAGACGCTGATGAAGCATTTTAGTTTCCTCGGTGACGCGCGGGTGGGTTCACAAGTCAATATCGGTGCGGGGACGGTCACCGCCAATTATGACGGAAAGAACAAAAACAAGACCCATATCGCCAACAAAGCTTTCATAGGTTCAGATTCGGTGTTGATCGCTCCCGTGCACGTCGGGGAACAGGCCGTGACCGCAGCCGGTTCGGTCGTGACCAAAGGGACAAAGGTCCCCGCTAAGGGTCTGGCGCTGGGCGTTCCGGCGCGCGTAACGAAAAGGAAAAAGGATTTATGAACGGAATATCCCTCTTTTGTGGCAACGCAAATCCTGAATTGGCCAAAAAAATTTGTGAATGCTTGAATGTCCCGCTGACCGAAGTCCTGGTCGGGACCTTCAGTGAAGGCGAAACACGGGTGAAGATCCATGAAAATGTCCGCGGCAAAGATGTCTTTATCATCCAGCCGACCTGTCCGCCCACCAATGACAATCTGATGGAGCTTTTGATCCTGATCGACGCGGCCCGCCGCGCCTCGGCTGACCGTATCACGGCCGTCATACCGTATTACGGTTATGCGCGCCAGGACCGCAAGGACCAGCCGCGCGTGCCGATCACGGCGAAGCTGGTCGCCAATCTGATCGTGGCGGCCGGCGCCAACCGTGTGTTGACCATGGACCTGCATGCCAACCAGATCCAGGGATTTTTCGATATACCGGTGGACCATCTCTACGCGATCAACGCCTTGTGCGAATATTTTGATACGAAAAAATTGAAAAACGCGGTTGTGGTCTCGCCCGATGTCGGTGGGATAAAAATGGCGCGCGCCTACGCCAAGCGCCTCAATGCCGGTTTGGCCATCGTCGATAAACGCCGTTACAGCCCCGAAGAGACGGAGGTCATGCATATTTTGGGCGATGTAAAAGGCAAGACAGCCGTTTTGGTCGATGATATCGTCGCGACCGCCGGTTCCTTGATCGAGGCGACCGAGGCCCTGATGAAAAAAGGTGTCAAGGAAGTATACGCCGCCATCAGTCACGGGATTCTATCGGGCGATGCCAAAGAGAAGATCCGCAAGTGCAAGGCGCTCAAAGAAGTCGTGATCACCGACAGTATTCCGCTGGCCGATGGAACAAAAAACCCGAAGATCAAAGTGGTCAGTGTCGCGCCTTTATTGGCAGAGGCCATTCAGCGCACGCACAATGAAGAATCTATCAGCTGTTTATTCGATGTCACACGTTGAAACCAAAGTAACTTAGGAATCGAGGAAGAAAGGGCAGGTTGAAGTAAAATGGAAGAGATAAAATTGGATGTTCAGATTCGTAATGAATTAGGGAGCGACAAGATCCGCGGTCTTAAAAGGGACGGTTTTGTTCCGGCCATCGTTTACGGTGGAAATAAGAAGCCCACGGCGATCAAGGTCGACCGTCGGGCATATGAGCGTATCATGCGCCATCACCGCGGAGAGACAGTGTTGTTCCATATCAATGTTCTCGAGGGTGACAAAAAGCTGCGCGATTATTCGGTCATCGTCAAGGAAGAGCAGCATGACCCGGTCACCGAACAGGTGCTGCATATCGATTTTCACCGCATTTCATTGACGGAGAAGATCGAGGTCAAGGTCCCGATCGTCGCCAAAGGTGAGCCTGTCGGCGTCAAGCGCGACGGCGGTTCGCTTGAACACATCATGTGGGAATTGGAAGTCAAATGTTTGCCGACCCAGATCCCTCAAAATATCAGCGTCGATATCAGCAGCCTCGAAGTGGACCAGAGCATTCAGGTCAAGGACTTGGTCCTTCCGGCGGGTGTTGTGACCAAGCATGATCCTGAGGGCATTGTGTTCACGGTCGTTCCCAAGCGTGAAGAAGAACCGGTCACGGCTGAACCGGTCGAAGGCGCTCCGATGGAACCGGAAGTCATCAAAGAAAAGAAGAAGGAAGAAGAAGGCAAGGAAGGTGGCGGCAAAGAAGCCCCCGCCAAGAAAGAAGAGCAGGGCAAGGCCGAAGGCAAGTAGGCGGTTTTCTAATCAGGGATGGAAGTGGTCGATAAGCATCTTATTGTTGGTTTAGGGAACCCGAGTGAAGAATACGCGCATACACGGCATAATTTGGGTTTTATCGTTCTTCGTCATATCGCCGAGCAGCAGGGCTTGAAGTTCAAGGAAAAGCTGGGCAAGGACGGCCTGGCCGCGTCGGGACAGATCGGCGGACGGGAAGCCGTTCTACTTTTGCCGCTGACCTATGTCAATCATTCGGGCACAGCGGTCCAAAAAGCCCTCGAAGCATACGGCATCTCGACGGACAATCTCTTGGTCGTCTGCGATGATGTCAGCTTGCCGTTCGGCCAGCTGCGCTTAAGGCCCGAAGGCGGCGACGGAGGGCATAATGGTCTGACCTCCATTATCAGTCATCTTAAGACCAAGAAGTTCGCCCGTTTGCGCCTGGGCGTGGGGTCACCGGCAGATAAAGATAAGATGAAGGAATTCGTGCTCGGCGCATTTTCCAGTACGGAAAAAAAGATGTTGGAAGGCTTTGTGGATGTGGCAGCGCAGTGCTGCCTGATGTGGTTGGAACAAGGGATGTCTACAGCAATGAATCAATTTAACAGAAGGACGGAAAATGAATAAGTATGAATTAGTGGTCGTTGTCGACGGAATGGCCTCTCAGGAGGAAAAAGAGCCGGTCCTTAGGGACGCAACCGAGGCGGTTTCTAAAAATGAAGGCAAGGTGATCAACAGCCAGATGTGGCTGGACAAGCACAAATTGAGCTTCAACATGAAGAAGTGTACGCACGGGACCTATTATCTGGTGAACTTCGAGTCCAAGCCCTCTGCGATAGAGAAGATCAAGCAGACCCTTAATCTGAATGAAAAGATCCTGAGATTCCTGGTCATTAATTTGGAGAAATAGTTTAACCAGCGGCAAAGGGGGAAAAGATGGCGAGCTTAAACAAAGTTTTCTTAATCGGTAATTTGACGAGAGACCCCGAATTGCGTTATACACCGGCCGGCGTGGCGGTGACCAATTTGGGCGTGGCGGTCAACAGGCGTTTCCGGGATAAGTCCGGAGAAGTGAAAGAAGATGTGTGTTTCTTGACGGTAACGGTGTGGGATAAACAGGCCGAAGCCTGCAGCCAGTATCTGCAAAAAGGAAGCCCCATCTTTGTCGAAGGCGTGTTGCAATCCCGCAGCTGGGAAACAAGCGACGGCCAAAAGCGCAGCACGATCGATGTGCGCGCCGAGAGGGTCCAGTTTTTGGGGACGTTCAAGGCCAGCGCCCAGGCAGCTTCCAGTCAGCAGATCGATGAGTCGCTCGTCGGTTCATCGGAAACAGACACGGTGCGTCCCGAAGATGTTTCATGGGACGAATAATTCAAGGATCCATTCATAGGAGGACATTGTGAGAGAACGAGAATATTCAGATACGCGAAGATCCGGCGGGGACAGGCCCGGCCGTCCGCGCGGAGACCGCAGGGGATTTAAAAGGGCCCCCCGGTCGACAAAATTTTATATCCTTAAAGAAGGCGAAAAGATCGACTACAAGAATCTCGCCCTTCTGCAGAAATACCTTTCGGATAGAGGCAAGGTGCTTTCCCGCCGCTATACGGGTGTTTCCGCCAAGAATCAACGCAAGCTGGTGGGCGCGATCAAGCGGGCACGGTTTTTAGGGTTATTGTCCGTCGGTCGTTCCAGCTCTAGATAATTTTACGTTCTTAAGGGGGTTGTGGATATGGATGTCATCCTTTGTCAGGATATCGAAAAGATAGGGAAAATAGGCGAGGTCGTTAAAGTAAAAACGGGTTTCGCGCGCAATTATCTTATCCCGCGCAAACTGGCTTATTTGGCAACGCCGCAAAATTTAAAACGCATCGAGCAGGAGCGGGCCAAAAGGCAGGAAGAGGATCGCAAGGCCCAGGCCGAGGCCGCTCAACTGGCCGACAAATTGAATAAAGTCTCCTGTACGGTCACCGTCGAGGTTAACGACCTGGATAAGCTCTACGGTTCCGTGACCGAAATGGACATTCTCCATGCCCTGGAGCAAGAAGGGTATAAGATTGACAAGCGCAGCATTGTCATTGAAAAACCCATCGAAGCCTTGGGCATTTATGAGATCGGCATCAAGCTTCACCGGGAAGTTACCGCCAAAGTACGGCTTTGGGTCGCCAAGAAGTAAGCCTGCCCGCCCCGCCTGCGGGGCTTCTAGATTTGCTGAGTTGTGGACATAAAAAGGACACTCTGATTTGCCTATGGCTAATCAACAATTGAGAGTATTGCCCCAGAACTTGGAAGCTGAAAAGTCCGTTTTGGGCGCAATGATGATCGATAATGAAGCCGTAGGGATTGTCCTTGAAATCCTGGATGAATCCTGGTTTTATGAAGAATCCCACCGTCTCATCTATTCGGCCATCCTGCAGTTGTACAATAATCATAAGAATATCGATCTGATCACCCTGTCCGACCATCTGAAGGGTCAGAGCCTTTTGGAGGCCGTCGGCGGCATCACCTATCTGACGCAGCTCATTGATTTTGTCCCCAGTTCCGCCAACGTGGAGCATTACGCCCAGATCGTCAAAGAAAAAGGGATCCTGCGCAAGCTGATCAGGAACGCCACCCAGATCGTCAGCGAAAGTTATGATTCCAGGGAAAATGTGGAAGAGCTGGTCGATATGGCCGAGCAGTTGATCTTCGAGGTCGCGGATCTCGAACAGCGCCGGGCCGCGGTCCACATCAAAGACCTAGTCAAGCAGAGCATCGAAACGATCGATCAGCTCTATGGCCGCAAAGAGCATGTCACCGGCGTACCGACGGGGTTCATTGACCTTGACCGCGTCACGTCGGGGCTTCAAAAATCAGACCTGATCATTATTGCCGGGCGTCCTTCAATGGGAAAAAGCGCTCTGGCCTTGTCCATGGTTGACCACATCGGGGTCAATGCGAAAAAGGGGGTGGCCCTTTTCAGCCTCGAGATGTCCAAGGAGCAATTGGTGCAGCGTATGCTCTGCTCCCAGGCGCGTGTGGATGCGCAAAAAGTCCGGACCGGTTTTCTGTCGCCGTCGGATTGGCCGAAATTAACGGCCGCGGCCGGAAAACTTTCCACCGCCCCCATCTTCATCGACGATACGCCGGCTTTGTCCACGCTGGAATTGCGCGCCAAGGCCCGCCGGTTGAAATCCAATTACGATATTCAATTGATCGTTGTGGATTATCTGCAGCTGATGCGCAGTTCCTACAGGGCGGAAAGCCGTCAGCAGGAAATTTCGGAAATATCCCGTTCGTTAAAAGACCTCGCGCGCGAGCTGCGCGTGCCGTTAATTGCCTTAAGCCAGTTGTCGCGCGCGGTGGAAAGCCGTCAGGACCACCGTCCGCAGTTGGCCGATTTGCGCGAATCGGGCGCCATTGAGCAGGACGCGGACCTCGTCGGGCTTTTGATCCGCGAAGAGTACTATGTGCCGACCGAGGAAAACAGAGGCGTGGCGGAGTTGATCATCGCCAAGCAGCGTAACGGTCCGACGGATACCATCAAAATGGCCTTTATCAAGGAATTCATGCGGTTCGAAAATTTGGCCCGCGCGGAAGAGTAAAAGTAAAATTTTTGACGTCTTCATTGCAAGACAACCTGGTTCTTCTTATAATCAAACGATGAGAAAATTATTTCAGTTGTTCCTGGCATGTTGTTTTGTCTTTTCTGTGAGTACGGTCTTTGGACAGTCTGGCTCTCCGGAAACATCGCCCGCTTCGGCCAAAATGGTCAAGGCCGTAGAGGTTAAAGGGAATAAATCTATCGGCCTTTCCACGATCCTGGCCAAGATCAAGACCCGCTCCGGGCAAGAATACGTCCAGTCCGTCATCAGCGATGACCTCAAACGGCTTTACAACACGGGTTATTTTTCCGATGTGGGTGTCGACCGTCAGGATTATGAAGACGGGTTCAAGGTCATTTTCACTGTCGTTGAAAAACCGATCATTGAAAAGATAACTTTTTCCAAGACCCGGCATATCAATTCGCGGACCATGCTCAGCAAGATGCAGCTGAAGGAAGGGAAGTTCCTGGACAACAAGGTCCTCAGGGATGACATCAACATCATTAAAGACCTGTATGCCAAAAAGGGCCTGACCATGGTCGAGGTGAAAGCCGAACCGACGATCGACAAGGATACCAACAAGGCCAAGATCCATTTTGTCATTCAGGAGGGCGAACGCGTAAAGATCCGGGCGATCAATATTTATGGGAACAAATCCTTCCGCCAGGCGCGGCTGATCAAGGTCATGCAGGCGCGTCCCGCGTGGCTGTTCAATGCTGGATTTTTAAAGGAAGAGGTCCTCGAAGAGGATATGGAGCGCCTGGAGGCTTTTTATGAGAAAGAGGGCTTTATCGATGCCAAGGCCAGATATGAATTGGATTACGGCGATCAGGGAAATCTGGTCGTCGACGTCTTTGTCGAGGAAGGAAAGCAATATTTTGTCGAGAGCGTGAACATCCACGGCTATAACGTAGCGACGGAAGAAGAGATCCGCAAGGCCATGGAGCATATTGCACCGGGCAATGTGTTCAGCCGGGATAAATTGAGCGTTGATGTGGCCAACATTCAATCGATGTATTTCGACAAGGGGTATATCTTCGCCAAAGTGGCCGAGTCCACCTCGCTCAATCCCAAGACCGGAAAGGTCGACGTGAGGCTCGACATCAAAGAAGGCGAAGTGGCCTATGTCAATAAGATAAAAATCGAAGGGAACACCCGCACCCGTGATATCGTTATCCGGCGTGAACTCAGGCTTTCGCCGGGGGATCAGTTTGACGGGACCAAACTGCGCCGCAGCAAAGAGCGCCTGCGCAATCTGGAATATTTTGAAGACATCAGCTATGACCTTGGGGACACCGATTCGCCTAACAAGAAGGATCTCGTTGTCATGGTCAAAGAAGCCAAGACCGGGACGTTCAGTTTCGGCGGTGGCTTCAGCACCGTTGATAAACTCGTCGGCTTTGTCGAGGTCGAACAAAAGAATTTTGATTTTGCCAACTGGCCGACCTTCACCGGCGGCGGGCAAAGCCTTCTGGTGCGCGCCGAAACAGGTTCTCTGCGTAATAATTTCCGCCTGAGCTTTACCGAGCCTTGGCTGTTCGATTACCCCCTCTCCGGCGGCTTTGATATCTTCCGTTTCGAGAGGGATAAAGACACCAGCACCGGTTACGCCTATGACGAAGAGCGCACAGGCGGCGACATTCGGTTCGGAAAACAGTTCACGGAATATATCTCAGGAGGCATCATCTATAAACTGGAAGAGATCTCCATCGAGAATTTTGATGAAGGCGTAAGTGCCGACTTAAAAGCGGAAGAGGGTGACAATACGGTAAGCCTGCTCGGCCTGACTCTGACCCGCGACAACCGCGACAGCGCCATCAGCCCCACCCAGGGGTTGTTCGTCAGCAGTAATTTCGATGTGGCCGGCGGCGGGTTAGGCGGTGATAAAGATTTTTATCGTGTTGAGCCGCGAGCGAGCTATTATATACCATTGAAGCGCGGCGCGGTGCTTGAGTTCCGTCTGCGCGCCGGCATCGTTCAGGCCTACGGGGATTCCGAAAAGGTCCCGATCTTTGAGCGGTTCTTTGCCGGCGGTGCCAGGACGATCCGCGGTTATGAAGAACGCAGTGTGGGTCCGCTGGATTCGGTCACGGAAGATCCCATCGGCGGCGAGGCCCTTTTGGTCGGCAATATAGAGTATGTCATCCCGCTCATCGAATTCATCAAGCTGGCCACATTTTTTGACACCGGAAATGTTTGGTCCCGCGTGGAAGATTTCGGCCAGGAGGATTTTAAATCCGGCGCCGGCGTCGGTCTGAGGATCAAAACCCCCATCGGGCCGATCAATCTGGATTACGGCTATCCGCTTAACGATGAGCCCGGAGAAGATGAACGTTCCGGAAAGTTCTATTTCAGTGTAAGTCGCGGTTTTTAACCATAAGGAGGAAAAAGTGAAGTCCGTTAAATTTTATGTGATGTTTTTCATGGCGTTTATGTTCTTAACCGTTCCTGCGCAGGCCCAGACCCTCGAGGGACGCAAGGTCGGCTATATGAACCTGAACAAAGTATTTGATGAGTACACCAAGACCAAAGAATATGACGCAGCTTTGGAAGCTAAAAGCAAGGAATTCGAAAAAGAACGCAATGCCAAAGTGGAAAAACTCAGGGACATGCAGGCCAAATTGGAAGCGCTTAAAGAGGCCGAGCGCAATAAGCAGCAGGCTGAGATCGACAAGGTCATCGCCGATCTGCGCGATTACGACCGTCAGAAAAAAACAGATCTGACCAAAGAGCGCGATGAAAAGATCCGCGAGATCCTTCTGGAAGTCGAAAAGACGGTCACCGAATATGCCAAAAAAGAGAACTATGCGCTTATCCTGAATTTTAACGCCTTGATCTACGGCGATACGGCGACCTACGATGTGACCGACACAATCCTGAAGATCCTTAACGATAATTATTCCAAGAAGAAATAGCGTACAATGTTATGCAAAAGACGCTGCAGGAAATTGCGCGGTTTGTCGGCGGCGAGATCGTCGGCGACAAAGATCTGGTCATCACCGGGATCTGCGGTATCAAAGAGGCCCAAAAAGGCGATCTGACCTTCTTGGCCAATTCCAAATACTCTCCGCTGGCGGAAAAAACCAAGGCTTCAGCCATCATCGTGCCCAAGGATGTCTCTATCTCGGGCAAATCCCTTGTCTGCGTGGATAATCCGTCGCTGGCTTTTTCCAGTATCGTGAGCCTGTTCGTCGAAGATCTCCCCAAGCCGGCCCCGGGCGTCCATCCGACAGCCATTGTCGCCGACGATGTCCGTCTGGGCCAAAAGGTGAGTATCGGACCTTATGCCGTTCTTGAAAGTAAGGCGGTGATCGGGGACAATGTCATTGTCGGTGCCGGTTCCTTCATCGGGCAGGCGACCACGATCGGCAAGAGTACCCATATTTATCCGCATGTCGCCGTCCGCGAGCGGGTCGTGATCGGCGAGCGGGTTATTGTCCATTGTGGCACGGTGATCGGGTCCGACGGTTTTGGTTTTGTGGAGGTAAAAGGCGCCCATCAGAAGATCCCGCAGCTGGGGACGGTGGTCATTGAGGATGACGTGGAGATCGGCGCCAATGTCACGATCGACCGGGCGCGGTTCGACAAAACTCTCATCGGTCAGGGGACAAAGATCGATAATTTGGTGCAGATCGGCCACAACACCATTATAGGGAAAAATTGCATTATCGTATCCCAGGTCGGGATCTCGGGAAGCGTGGTTATCGAGGACGGTTGCGTTCTGGCCGGCCAGGCAGGCGTTGTGGGCCATGTTACAATGGGTAAGGGTAGTATAGCAACCGCCCAGACAGCTGTCACAAAATCGATCCCTCCGGGCTCGGTCGTTTTTGGTATGCCGTCCAGGCCATTGGCCGAGGCCAAGCGGATCCATGCGGCCATGCAGTATCTGCCCGAATACGCCAAAAAGATCCGCGCCTTGGAAGCCAAGATCAGCGATCTGGAATCCAAGCTGAAGAAAAAAAATGGAAAAGCAAAAAACAATAAAAAGTAATCTGTCGTTATCGGGCGTCGGCCTGCATACGGGGAACGCGGTCTCGGTCACCTTGAAACCGGCGGGGGAGAATGAGGGGATCAAATTCATCCGTGTCGATCTGCCCAATCGTCCCGTCGTCAAAGCCGATATTTCCAGTGTGGTCATGGACCAGGATATCGGCCGGTGCACCGCCTTAAAGGCCAACGGTGCCATTATATACACCATCGAGCATCTCTTGAGCGTTTTAAACGGCCTGGGGATCGATAATCTGACGGTGGAGATCGATAATAACGAACTGCCCGCGCTCGACGGAAGTGCTTTGGGTTTTATGGAGGCGATCGAAAGAGCCGGCTTGCAGGAACAGGCGACCCCGCGTCAATATTTCGAAATTAAAGAACCGATAGGCGTGCAGAACGGCGATTCCTGCATTTATATCAGTCCGGCGGATGAATTCCGGATCTCGTATACCTTGGATTATAATCATCCGCTTTTGCGTTCGCAGTTTTTGAGCATCAGTCTCGACCCTACTGTTTTCCGCCGGGAAATAGCCCCCTGCCGTACGTTCTGCCTCGAGGCCGAGGTCAAAGAGCTCCAGACCCGCGGACTGGGAAAAGGCGCCAACTATGACAATACGCTGGTCGTCAGCGACAAGGGAGTGGTCAAGAACGCGGTGCGGTTCAAAGATGAATTCGCGCGTCATAAAGTCCTGGACTTCATCGGCGATTTGTATCTACTGGGGCTTCCGATCAAAGGCCGGGTCTTTGCCGTCAAAAGCGGGCATAAGTTGAATTTTGAGCTGTTAAAGAAGATCCACAGGCAAAAGGTCGAATATGAGAAAAAGGGCTTTGTGCCGCGCTATGACTGGGGCAATAAAAAGCAGTACGATGTCCATGATATCATGCAGATCCTGCCCCACCGCTATCCTTTCCTGCTGGTGGACCGAGTTATTGAGCTGGAAAAGGGGAAAAGGGCCATCGGCATTAAGAATGTCACCATGAATGACGGCTTTTTCCAGGGGCATTTCCCAACCAAGCCGATCATGCCGGGGGTTCTGATGGTCGAGGCTATGGCCCAGGCCGCAGGGGTCGTTGTCTTGACGAATGAGGACCATCGTGGTAAAGTAGCCTTCTTCATGTCGGCGGACAATGTCAAGTTCCGCAAGGTGGTCACACCGGGCGATCAGTTGATTATGGACGTGGAAGTGGTCAGCGACAAGCCTAGGACCTCCAAGATCCGTGCCGTGGCCAAAGTGGGCGATGATATTGTGGCAGAAGCAGATATGTTATTTTCATTTACAGATGCCGGCTTTTTAGGATAGAATGATCAAGGTTTAAATGGACGAAAATATGGAAAGTGTCAACATTCATAAAAGCGCCGTGATCCATCCCAGCGCGAAACTGGCCCCGGGTGTGGTGATCGGACCTTATTCGATCGTCGATGGGCACGTGACTCTCGGGGAAAGCGTCAATATCGGAAGCCATTGTGTCATTACCGGTAACACTACGATCGGCCGTAACTCAACGATCTATACGGGTGCGGTCATCGGTAGCAATCCGCAGGTGAAGAATTTCCGCGGGGATGAGAATGTTTACCTGAATATCGGCGAGAACAATATCATCCGGGAATATGTCACCATTAACCCTGGCACGATCGATGGGGGCGGAAAGACCCTTATCGGCGACAACAATCTTTTCATGGCCTATGTGCATGTGGCCCATGATTGCCGTATCGGCAACAATTGCGTGATGGCCAATGCCGCTACTCTCGCCGGCCATGTGATCCTGGAGGACAGCGCTATCGTCGGCGGTTTGACGGGTGTGCATCAGTATGTCCGTCTGGGGCGCCTATGCATGATCGGCGGTATGTCGCGCATTTCGCAAGATGTCCCGCCGTTTGCCCTGTGTTCCGGCCAGACCCCGAAGATCTATGGCATCAATAAGGTCGGCCTTAAACGCGCCAAAGTCTCTTTGGATAGTTTCGATAAATTGAAAAAAGCCTTTAAGCTCCTGTTTCATTCCGGACTTTCGCGTACCAATGCCATTGAGCAGATCGAAAAAGAACTCTTGCCCTGTCCCGAAGTCGAGCATTTGATATTCTTTATCAAGACCTCCAAACGGGGTCTGTGCAGTTAATTCTGCCTTTGCACCAGCTCAACATCCCTATGTCTTCGCAAACCCTTGGCTTGATCGCCGGAAACGGTAAATTTCCCATCCTTTTTGCGCAAGCAGCAAAACAAAAGAACTTTCGCATTGTGGCCGCGGCCGTCCAGGGTGACACGTCATTCTGGCTGAAATTTTTTGTGGACAAAGTCCGGTGGTTCAAGGTCGGAGAACTCAAAAAGCTCTTTGAATATTTCCGGCAGGAGGGGATCTGCGAGGTCATCATGGCCGGGCAGGTCGATCCGAACAATCTCTTTGACGAACGCCTTGAGCTCGACGAGGAATTTGAAAAGCTGTATACGGCCCTTAAGGACCGTAAGGCGGACACGATCTTCGGGGCCATCGCTGAAAGACTACAGGCCGAAGGGATGCGGCTGATGGATTCCACCATGCTGTTGAACGATTACCTCGCGCCCCAGGGAACTTTGACCCGGCGCGGGCCGTCCCTGATGGAGTTGGATGATATGGCTTTCGGACGGAACATCGCCAAGGCCATGGGTTCCCTGGATGTGGGACAGACGGTGGTGGTCAAGGAAAAAGCGATCGTCGCCATCGAGGCCATGGAGGGAACAGACAAGACCATTTTACGGGGCGGTAAAATCGCGCGCCAGGGAGCCGTAGTCGTCAAAATGAGCAAACCCGCCCAGGACAACCGTTTTGATGTGCCGGTCATCGGTCCCCGCACCATCCGCTCCATGATCCGCTCAAATGCCAAATGCCTGGCCATCGAGGCCGGAAAAACCCTGATCATCGATCGTTCGGTTTGTGTCCGTTTGGCGGATAAAGCCGGTATCTGTATCGTCGCCAGCTGACTTTCTCCCCGCAAATCATCCTGTCTTTTGTTTTGACACCCTTTTGCTTTTTCTATATAATCTTTTAGTACTAATACATATATAATTTTATGGAAGTCGAAGAAATTAAAAGAGTTAGATTAGAAAAGAAGGACCAGCTCAAGGCCCTCGGGATCAAGCCTTACGGCGGAAAGTTTATTGTCACGGGGACTGTTGCCGATACCTTGGCCGGTTTTCAGGAGGGCAAGGAAGTGCGCTTGGCCGGCCGCATGACCGCTTACCGCAGTCACGGCAAGGTGGCCTTTGCCGACCTGCAGGACCAGACCGGCAGGATCCAATTATTTCTCAAATTCGATGATGCGCAATCCAAAGTGAGCCAGATTTGTAAGAATTTGGACATCGGCGACATTATCGGGATCGCTGGTGCGTTATTCATCACCAAGACAGGCCAGCAAAGCGTGCGGGTTGCCGAGATCGAATTTTTGTCCAAGTCGCTCCTGATGCTCCCCGAAAAATGGCACGGCCTCAAGGATGTCGAGATCCGTTACCGTCAGCGTTATGTCGACCTGATCGCCAACCCGGAAGTCAAGACGCTCTTTATCAAAAGAAGCAAGATCATCTCTTTTATCCGGTCATTCCTCGGTGGAAAAGGATTCCTGGAAGTGGAAACGCCGATGCTGCAGCCCATGGCCGGCGGCGCCAGGGGCCGTCCGTTCAAAAGCCTGCATAACGCCTATGATATGGATGTGTACATGCGCATCGCCCCCGAACTTTATCTCAAGCGCCTCCTTGTCGGCGGCCTCGAGCGCGTCTATGAAATGAACCGTAATTTCCGGAATGAAGGCATTTCGACGCGTCACAATCCCGAGTTCACCATGCTGGAAGTGTATCAAGCTTACGGGAATTATGAGGACATGATGAAGCTGACCGAAGACATGATCAGCGCGCTGGTCAAGGAGATGAACGGTTCCTATAAGATCACCTATCAGGGCAAAGAGATCGATTTTACGCCGCCGTGGGAACGCCGTTCTTTCGCCAAGATCGTCAAAGAAAAATTCGATATCGATCCGGGCGACGATGCCCCGGCCATGCTCAATAAATTAAAGGCGCACAAGGGTGCACGCGTCAAGATCGACAAATTGACCCGTTCGGCGGTCATGAAGATCGTGGAAGATCTGTTGGAAGAGGAAGAGGTTTCGCACCCGTTATTTATCCTCGACTATTTCACGTTCCTCTCGCCCTTGGCCAAGACCTCGCCCGAGAATCCGCTGATCGCTCAGCGTTTTGAACTTTTTATCGCCGGCCTGGAAGTGGGTAATGCCTATTCCGAGCTTAATGATCCGGTCGAACAAAAGCAGCGTCTTCAGGAAGATCTGGAAGATGACGTGGAGACCGGAAACAAGGCCATAGACGAAGATTTCATCCATGCCCTCGAATACGGCATGCCTCCGGCGGGAGGTTTAGGGATCGGCATTGACCGTTTGGTCATGCTTTTGACGGATTCGCCGTCGATACGCGATGTGATATTGTTCCCGCTGCTCAAACCGTTGCCCGCCGATATCACCGAACAATCGACGGCCAAATGAACGGGCTTGCCCCATGCATTATGAAGATTGGATCAGTTACCGTTATTTGACATCAAAGAAAGGCGGATTTTTAGCCTTTCTTAATTTCGTATCGGTCGCCGGCATCGCGATTGGTGTGATGGCCCTGATCGTCGTGACCGGTGTCATGACCGGATTCGGCAATAATCTGCGCGATAAGATCATCGGGACAACGCCCCACGTTCTCATTGAAAAAGAGACGGGTATCCGGGATTCCGCCGGGATCATCAAGCAGATCCAAGCGGTTTCGGAAGTGACCGGCGCTGCCCCTTACATCCAGGGGAGCGTTTTTTTGGAAAAAAAACAAAGCGCCATGGGCCTTGTCTTACGCGGTATCGATCCGCAGCTGGAACCCCGGGTCACTAAGGTCCGTAAATACATCGTCGAAGGAAAGATCGAAGACCTTAACGAGAACGGCGTCATTATCGGAAGCGAATTGGCGCGTTATTTCGCTTTAAATGTCGGCGATGCCATTACGCTTATCGCGCCCAGCTCCGGTCTGGCCGGCCAGGGGTGGAAATATGACCTCAGCATCGTCGGTATTTTTACTTCCGGAATGGTCGATTATGACACTAACCTGATTCTCGTGCACATCAACAAAGCACAGGAAATTTTTAATATGCCGGGCATCGTCACCGGTATCGGCGCCCGGTTGGCCGATCCATACAGGGCCCCGGAGGCACAAAAGAAGATTTATGAGCTGCTTGGTTACAGTTTTCTGGTAAAGACCTGGATCGATATCAATCGCAATCTTTTTGAAGCGCTTTATTTGGAAAAATGGGGCCTGTTCCTGATCTTGAGCCTCATGGTCCTGGTCGCCTCATTCAACATCATCAGTACACTGGTCGTGACCGTCACCAGCAAGGTGCATGATATCGGGATCCTTAAATCCGTGGGTGCTCCCAATTATTCCATCCGTCGGTTATTCACCAAGCTGGGAATGTTCATCGGTTCGGTCGGAACGGCCGTAGGGCTCGCGGCGGGGGTCGTGGTCGCTTATATTTTACGTAACTATGTGGAGGTGCCGGCGGAAATCTATTCGATCGAGCATGTGCCGATCGAGCTGCAGCTCACGGACATACTGATCATCGTGGCGGCGGCCATGATCATTACTTTTTTGGCGACGATCTATCCGGCATCCAGGGCCGCCCGGCTGCAGCCGGTTGAAGCCCTGCGGTATGAATAATGCTCCAGGCCAAACATATCCATAAGGTTTTTACGCATGAGGACCAGCAGCTGGAAGTGCTCAAAGGCATCGATCTGACGGTGGAAGAAGGGGAGATCGTGGCGGTCGTTGGCCCGTCGGGGGCAGGGAAATCCACACTCCTGCACATTTTAGGCGGGCTGGACAAGCCGACGACTGGAAGCGTGACGCTTGACGGTGAAAAGATCTATGAGCTCAATGATGTCCAGCGCGCGCGGGTCCGTAACACCAAGATCGGGTTCATTTTTCAGTTCTATCATCTGCTTCCTGAATTTACGGCATTGGAAAATGTCCTGTTACCCGCTAAAATAAGGGGAGTAGCGCAGGAAGCGAAATCGACGCAAGAGGCGATGGAGCTTTTGCGGCGTGTGGGTCTGGAGCCGCGCGCTTCGCACCGGCCTAATCAGCTTTCCGGCGGCGAACAACAGCGCGTGGCGATCGCCCGCTCCTTGATCAACCGCCCGAAAGTGATCTTTTGCGACGAGCCGACGGGCAATCTTGATTCCGAGAGCGGTCAGGAGATCATCAAATTGCTTTTAGAATTGAACATCAAGAACAAACAGACATTGGTCATGGTCACGCACGATGAGAACATCGCCAAGATCGCCAATGTGATCATACGCATACGTGACGGTCAAATAGTGGATAACCTTACAACAAGAGGCAGGTAAACAATGAAAGTCTTTATCAACGGAAAATTTGTGCCGAAAAAAGAGGCCACCGTTTCCGTGTTCGACCACGGCTTCCTTTACGGGGACGGCGCTTTTGAGGGCATCCGTTCTTATAACGGCCTTGTCTTTAAGCTGAACGAACACATCGACCGTCTGTATGAGACCGCCCACACCCTTATGATCCGGATCCCCGGGACCAAGGAGAAGATGGCGGGCGATATCATCGCTACGCTCAAGGAAAACAATCTTAAGGACGCGTATATCCGTGTTATCGTCACCCGCGGCGAGGGCGATCTAGGGCTCGACCCGCGTAAATGCAAAGGCGAGGGGAACGTCATCATCATTACCGACAAGATCACGCTCTACCCGGCCGAGCTTTATCAAAAAGGTTTGGAGATCATCACGGTCCCGACGGTGAGAAACCATACCGAGGCCCTCAATCCGCAATTAAAATCGCTCAACTATCTGAACAATATTCTGGCCAAGATCGAGGCCAGTAATTCGGGCTATGAAGAGGCCATTATGCTCGATGCCCAAGGTTATGTGGCGGAATGCACCGGCGACAACATATTCATTATCAAAAAAGGCGCACTTCTCACGCCTTCCAACGGTCGTCTGCGCGGCATTACCCGCGAAACGGTCTTGGGACTGGCCCAGGACGAAGGTGTCGAGATAAAAGAGTGCCTTCTTACCCGCCATGAAGTCTATAACGCCGATGAGTGTTTCTTGACCGGGACGGCGGCCGAGATCATCCCGGTCGTGAAGGTGGACGGGCGTCCCGTGGCCGATGGGAAACCCGGTTCCATAACCCAAAAGTTGATCAAGCTTTTTCATGAGGCAACGCGTACGGACGGCGTCAAGTATTGACGGCGTGTGAGCATAAAGGAAAAACGCTATGCAATGCGATCTCTGCGGTGCAAAAAAAGCAACGGTCCATTTGACCGAGATCATCGATGAGCAGATGACGGAACTGCACTTATGCGAGGACTGCGCCCGCGAAAAGAGCGTCCAGATGGAGCAGCAGTTCGGCCTGGCCGACCTCTTGGCGGGATTAGCGGATTTCGGTCAACAGGTCAAAAGTGTCGAGAAGGTCAAGGTGCAGTGCCCCAACTGCGGGATGACCTATGAGGATTTCCGGAAGTTCGGCCGTCTGGGTTGCAGCGAATGCTATAATGCTTTTCGGGAGCAGCTCAACGTCTTGCTCAAGAAGATCCACGGCTCGAACCAGCATCTGGGCAAGGCCCCTATTAAGCTTCCGCAGGGATTGAAAAAGAAGATCGACATGATGCAGGACCTCAAAAAACAGCTGCAGGAAGCCATCGAAGAAGAGGATTTTGAAAAGGCCGCGCAGTTGCGGGACAAGATCCGCGAAACGGAAAAAAAGGAAAAAGAATAATGCAGTTGGACGATTTTATTTATCATCCCGGCGAATGGCTCAAAGGAACGGGTCCGCACGCGGACATCGTCATGTCCTCACGGGTGCGCCTGGCACGTAATATCGCCAAAAAGCCTTTTCCCAATAAAGCGCCGCGCAAGACCCTCGATGAAGTGATCGAGCTCGTGCAGGACGCCAGTAAGAACGTGGAATATTTCAAGGATTCGCTGTTTTTGCGCATCAGCGAGTTGGACAATGTCGACAGGAAGTTCCTGATCGAACGCCATCTCATGAGCCATGAGCACGCGGCCAACCCCGAAGGCAAGGCCCTGTTTGTCGCCAGGGAAGAGACCGTTGCGCTGATGATCAACGAAGAGGACCATTTGCGGCTGCAGGTCATGCAGTCCGGGTTCAATCTGGACGATACCTGGCAGGTGATCAACCGCATCGACGAAGAATTCTCCGACAAATTAGAATTTGCGTACATGACCAGCTGGGGTTATTTGACCGCCTGCCCGACGAACACCGGTACTGGTATCCGCGGTTCGGTCATGCTGCATCTTCCCGCCCTGGTCATGACCAAACAGATCAATAAAGTATTGGCGGCCATTTCGAAACTGAGCTTTACCTCCCGCGGCTTTTACGGCGAGGGTACGCAGGCCCTGGGAAATTTTTACCAGATCTCCAATCAGGTCTCGCTGGGGCACAGTGAGTCCGACATCATACAGAATATCAACGGGCTTATCCGTCAGGTCATCGACCAGGAAGAGCAGGCCCGGCAGGCTTTGCTTGTCCAGAACCGGCCGATGCTCGAAGATAAGATCTTCCGCTCCTGGGGTGTGCTCAAGAACGCCTATATCATTTCAAGCCAGGAAACGGTCGAGTTGCTCTCCATGGTGCGCCTGGGGATCGACCTTGGCATCATCAAAGAAGTGGATAAAAAATCCATTAATGAACTTTTTATCATGATCCAGCCGGCCCATTTGCAGAAAATCGAAGGGAAAAAATTAACAACGATCGAACGTGATTCAAAGCGCGCCGCTTTGATCCGCAAAAAATTAGCCGAAAAAAGTTAATCACTTTTTTAAGATTCTTTTCAGAAACGGAGGGGCATATGTTTAACCGATTCACTGAACGCGCCAGAAAAGTCATCGTCTTCGCCAAGGAAGAGGCCAGACGGTTTAACCATGATTATATCGGCACGGAGCATCTTCTTTTGGGGCTTATCCGCGAAGGAGAAGGTGTGGCTGCCGCTGTCTTGCAGAAATTGGGATTGGATCTCGAGACGATCCGCATTGAAGTGGAGAAGCTGGTCCAGCCGGGGCCGCAAACCCAAGTCCTGGGCGATATCCCGTTTACCCCGCGTTCCAAAAAGGCGTTGGAGCTTTCCGCCGAGGAAGCGCGCGCCCTGGGGCACAATTATATCGGCACCGAGCATCTTTTGCTCGGCCTTGTCAAAGAAGGCGAAGGCATGGCCTACCGCGTACTGCTCAATTTAGGCCTGGACCTCAATAAATTGCGTAATGAGGTCATGGAGCTTCTAGGTTCGGGTATGCCTGGGTTTAACACGCAGGAACCGACCGTTTCCGGTGGAGGTGGCGGCGGCAAGGGAGAGAAAACCCCGGCCATCGATGCCTACGGGCGCAATCTGAATAAACTTGCCCGCGATGGAAAGCTGGATCCGGTCATCGGCCGCAGCAATGAGATCGAGCGCATCGTCCAGATCCTGAGCCGCCGGACAAAGAACAACCCTGTTCTGCTCGGCGAAGCCGGCGTCGGTAAGACGGCCATCGTCGAAGGTTTGGCCCAACTGATCGTGCGCGGGGACGTCCCGGAAGTCCTGCGCGATAAAAATATCATCGTCCTGGATTTGGCGCTTATGATCGCGGGCACCAAATACCGCGGACAATTCGAAGAGCGCATCAAGGCCATTATGGACGAGATCAAACGTTCCGGAAAAGTCATTTTATTTATTGATGAGTTACACACGCTCGTGGGCGCAGGCGCGGCCGAAGGCGCGATCGACGCGGCGAACATCTTGAAGCCGGCGTTGGCCCGCGGCGAGATCCAGTGCATCGGCGCGACCACTCTCGATGAATACCGCAAACATATCGAAAAGGACGCGGCCTTGGAACGACGTTTCCAGACCATCATGGTCGAGCCTCCCTCGGTCGAAGAAGCGGTTCAGATCCTCAAAGGCTTGCGCGATAAATATGAGGCCCATCATCGCGTCAAATTTTCCGACGAGGCTTTGGACGCGGCCGTGAAATTGTCCGACCGCTATATTTCGGGCCGGGCCCTGCCGGACAAGGCCGTCGATATTCTCGATGAGGCCGGTTCCCGCGCGCGGCTTAAGGCTATGGAAGTCCCTCCCCAGATCAAAGAGCTGGAGGAAAGGATAGAGAGTCTCAAGGAAGAAAAAGAGATGTACATCAAGAGCCAGGATTTTGAAAAGGCCGCCAAGCTGCGCGACCAGGAGCGCGAGACCCGCAATGAATTCGACCGGATCCGCAACGATTGGACGCAGAAACGCGATAAATCCACGATCACTTTAGGCGAAGAGGACGTAGCCCGCGTCATCGCCCAGTGGACCAAGATCCCGCTTATCCGTCTGGAGCAGAAGGAAAGCGAAAAATTGCTCAATATGGAAGATTATATGAAAAAACACGTCATCGGACAGGAAGAGGCGATCAGCGCGATCGCCCGCGCGGTCCGGCGTTCGCGTGCCGGTATCAAGAATCCGCGCCGCCCTATTGGTTCTTTTATTTTTTTGGGCCCAACGGGCGTCGGCAAGACCTTGTTGGCCCGGGAATTGGCCGAATTTATGTTCGGGGATGAGAACGCCCTGGTGCAGATCGATATGTCCGAATATATGGACAAGTTCAATGTCTCACGTCTGATCGGCGCACCGCCGGGATACGTCGGTTACGAAGAAGGCGGCCAGCTGACCGAAAAGGTCCGGCGCAAACCATATTCCGTCATCCTTCTCGATGAAATCGAAAAGGCCCATCCGGATGTGTTCAACCTTTTACTGCAGGTCTTTGAAGAAGGCCGTTTGACGGATTCTTTCGGGCGCAAAGTGGATTTCCGTAACACGATCATCCTTATGACCTCCAACGTCGGTGCGGACATGCTGCGTCAGCGCGGTTCGCTCGGTTTTATCTCGCCCAAGGAAGAGGCGACCTACGATGAAATGAAAGGCCGTCTGCTCGATGAGGTCAAGAAGACGTTCAAGCCGGAATTCCTCAACCGTATCGACGATATCATCGTTTTTAAATCGCTCACCAAGGAGAACCTCTACAGTATCATCGATATCGAAATTGCCGAGGTGGCCAAACGCCTTAAGGAAAAGGACATCGAGATCCAGCTCAGCAGGGAAGCGATCGAGCTGCTCGTGGAAAAAGGCTTTGACCTTGTCTTCGGCGCGCGGCCGCTCAAAAGGACCATTCAGCGCTATTTGGAAGATCCGCTTTCCGAAGAGATCATTTCGGGCCAGTTCAAAGAAGGCAGCAAGATCAAGATCGTCCGCAAAGACGAACAATTAGCGTTTACATGACCTCTGGCATCTCCGTCGAGAAAGAGGTGATACCGTTCGATAAGAAAAAGTATCATGTCGAAGAAACTTTTATGTCTTTTATTCATCATCCTTTTCGCGCCCTCACTCGTATCCGCCGGCAATTTTCCCTTTCAAGGCCGCTTGGACTTTTTACAGAAAGAGTTCGTGCTGAAATTGCTTCAGGAGGACGGTTCGGTATTCATCCGCGTCCAGCCGGGCACGGAGAGGGATTTTACGTTCTCCGTCAACATCGACCATATTAAGACCCCGCTTATGC
>CAZCLW010000024.1:0-29258 GCA_964499685.1 uncultured Planctomycetales bacterium | reverse complement strand
AACCTCTTCTTCAATGGCCGGTATCACTATGTCACGGACGATCGGAGAGGTCACCTTGCTAACTTCCTTGGCCTTATCGGGCGTGACCCCTGCGGCATCTTTTTCCTTATCGAGACTGCTGTCCAAGGCTAAATAATCCTCTTCAAGCATTACCTTTAAGTGGCTTTCGATGTTCAGGACCGTCCCATTGCTTTCATAAACAACCGCCTTTTCCGGTACGATCCAGACCTTGTTAAAAGTGCTGACCGGAATATCAGTCGTACCGTAAAGTTCCTGCGCTCTGGCATAGACCTTGCTCCAGAATTTATTTCCCAGATCGCTCTCGGGATAGATGAGTGAAGCTGTCAGCTGTTTTAAAATATAATCCTGGGCCAGGAGATCGCGGCCCAAATCCGTTGCCGCCACTTTTTCAGGGGCGATACGGTCCTTTTCCACGGGAGAAAGATTGACCCACATGTCTTCTTGAGGCAAGGTCAATGCGGCCAAGAAATATCGGATCAAACGTTCGGACTCTTCCCTTAATTGCTCGCCTTGCAGACGGGAATCTCCACCATCGATAATAAAATCAAATTGTAATGGATTGTCGGGATAGAGAGTGATGCCGCGCAGTATGGGAGGGGCAAAGTGAGGACTTAATGCGATCATGGTACCCGGTGTGGGCAGACCCAGACCAGCTGCCGTTTGGGCCTGAGCGGTGCCGGGAGGCACAATAGTCGTCAAAATGAATGCGCCGGCCAAAAAACCACTGATTAGCCGGTGAAAAATGCGTTGCCGTCGATGTCGTAAATGATTAAGCATGGTTATTTATTTGCGAGTATCTGTAAAGTATACACTATTCCGGCCGTGGCGACCAATTAACGTTGAACATACAGAGAATCGACTTTTCCGTTGCCCTTCTTGCTGAAATCCTTTCTGGTATCCGGTTCGGCTATGCCGAGCAAAAGCGGCAAATTCGTCACCGGGGCCACATTGATGATAACGGGCAACAAACCATCGATCTTGATGCTGTCGATCGTCTGCTGGGGCAATGGAAGCGGCACGCCCTGGGAATTTCGTTTGATCTGCAGGTCCATAAGTTCGGGGTTGAAATTAATACCGCCAACAGGATCATTATCGGTCTGCCGGGAAGAAAGCATGGCCGCATTCTTCGCCAGACTGAACATCATAACGCTGCCGCTCATGACATCCTCAGACCTTTGATTCGAAACACCGATCTCCAGCCTATATAAATCGCGCTGGTCTCTTGTTTTCCTCTTATCCGCCACAGTGATTCGGGCCGTTAGCGTATCGCCGAGATCAATGGAACGCTGTAATTCGCCTATAACAAGCTCGCCTCCCACAAAACCTTTAGGCGTAAGATGCGTGATCGCCTTGGCAATCACATTGCCTGTAATGACATCCTGGATCGCCTGGCTTTTGCCGGCCGCGGCCAAGCTGGCCCTTAAATGCTCAATCGTTATTTCCTGATCGACACGGAGTCCGTCTCCGACATTATATTGGGGTATTTCTTCAGGAGCGGAAAGCAATGCAGCATCCTGCCCCCAGGCCATCATTTCCTGTTCAACATTGTCCGTCACATTCCGCATCGCGTCGATCACCGAAGATGAGATCCGCGCCTCCGCCCTGGTTTTGGGCCGCAGAACAACGGTCAGCTCGGCTGCCTGGACCGACTCCCCCTCTCGATTGACTGAAATTTTATATAAGAGCTCGATACGGTCTTCATCCTGCTGCACAACTTGCGGCTGAAGAACATTGAGCGTCTCGCCCTGACGGATAGAAATTTTATACCGTAACGAGTGGGAAACGCGGGCGGTATTCGGCAGGAAATTTGACAGATCACTGATGATACGGTTGACGAACACAGGGCCCGGAACGATACCGTCAAAAAATGGCTGCATCCCTGTATCATTGGCCTTGACCCAAACTTTGACGACGTCGCTTGAAGCCGTAAAGGCGCTGGCCGGCAATCGTCCTAAAATTTTGGAAATATCACGGTTGCCCTGGACATAGCTTTGACCCATGCGCTGGACAAGGCTTTGAATGGCGTTGCCATATCCTTCTTCTCTGAGCCCGTCCATCATCTCATTAATGGCTCGATTGTCTTCATTGTTCAGGACCTCTCTCCCGCTTGTCGAAAAGACACTGAGGCTGTCCTCTGTCTGCCGGAATTCTATCTCATCCCATTTTCGTTCTTCTCGGGCTATCTTGCGGGAAGCCAACTCAGATGCTATAGCCTGTGCGCGCTGAATGACTACGTCTATGGTCAGCTTACCCGAACGCGGCGCCGGATCGCGGACGATCTCATCCACCAATCCCCAACTATCCGCTTCATTTTTCTGGATGGTCCTTTGTCCCAGGAAAAATTCCAGGGCTTCCCGAATCCCGACAAGACGCGGTAACTGATAAATCATTTCATTACTGACAACAGCGCCTTCGGTCAATGGATGTTCAAAGACGATCTTGTTTGTGGCGATCCTTTTGTGGGCTGCCAGCGCTAAAGCCAGCGCGCTTCCCGCTATATGCCCATCGATCGCCGCGACTATGGGCTTGCGTGACTCTTTGATCAGACGCACAACTCTTTCAATTTGCTCCTCGGTGGGAGGGTCCGTCAGGTCATCGCCTTGAGAGAAAACCTCATAGCTTCCGGTTAAGACCATTGCGCCTACACGGTCATCGGCCAACGCCTCGGTTATCGCCTGCTCCAATTGCTGCCACGTTGTCCGGGTAATTTTATTGGAACGGTCAGGACGTTCGAATGTAACATGAGCTAATCTATCGGCCACCTCCATGAAAACGTCCCTATCCATGGCCCATCTCTGCGTATTTTCATTAAGGGTGGCCGTAATGGAATGATTTTCCTTGTGACGGATCCTTTTAAAATCGGAACCGGGAATAAACTCCCACAGCGTGGGCCAGCGCTTGGTTGAGAAAACGACCGGCTCGCCGTTTTCCCATAATTGAGGGAGGGAATACATATGGTAACGGACAAGGTCATCCTGGTTCAATAAGCCAAGCTCCAAGGCCCGGTCCAGGATGCCACGCGCCCGGATGCGCTCTTCTGGCTCAAAACTGCCGCGGTAAATCTTACTGGTCGCCTCATCATCCAGACCGCGCACCACTTCGGAAAGCCCTGCTTTAAAATCGAAGGGAACAGCACCTTTTTTATCGCGGTACAGGGCCGCATGGAAAACTTCAGCGACATCCAGTGCTTCATCCACCCAATCCCGGGACAGCGTCATGGAATTAAACGCCGCGCCTACCTGAGCGTCATTCTCGACGATCCATCCGTAATAACCCATATCCGCCGCGGTCGCTGAGTCCGCCGTCAATTCTCCTTGAGCGACATGGCGTCCGTCATAAATCGCATCGATACCGGCAGCCGAAGCGGCATTTAACAGAGCACCCATTTGATCAAGCCGCGCGGCTTCTTCAGGGTTACGCGGCGCTTCCTTCCCCTGGGCATCGAAGAAATCAAAATCGATCTGCCTTCTGAGCCACTCTGCCTCTTGGCTTTCCGGATCTAACTGGGCCAATTTTTCCCTAAGTTTAGATCTGAACCCCCCTTCGGCATTAGCCGCGGGATCATCTTTTCGAAGGGCATCATAAAAAGTCTTGATACCCTTAAAGAAATCGCTGGAGGTGTTTTCAGGCAACTGATTAATGAGTGCTGTCACACGGCTTGAGTCCGGCTTATCACGTCGCGTTACCAGCGTCATCCCATCGCTGGTCTTTTTGGCCTTGTCATAATAGTACAACTGGCTCATTTGCTCACCGGTTGAAACGGCAAGAATGATATCCGTCGCATGGTCTTTGGCGATCTGTTCACCTTCGAGATCATCCAGTAAATCACTTATGGCCTGTATATCATCCCTTGTTTTATATTCCGTGCCGCTTATCACAAAAGCATCAACGCTTGGGAATTGAGCATACACCTGCCCGATCTGCTGTTCCATCGCCGCCCTGCTGCCATCGACCACCACAAATACTTCCTTCGGCCCCTGCGCCTTGGCCGCTAAAACATCTTTTTCGATCTTGGTCCAGTCAACTTCGCCTGAAATCTTCAAATAAATATTTTCGACCTGTGGATTGGCGAAGGCCTGCGCAACAGCCTGGGCGTCACCGGCATTCACGTACTGCCCGACACGGTTCAAGGCAATATGCCGTCTCTCAATGATGGGGTCAGCGCCGATAAGCGGAATATTATTGTCCGCTCTCCTCTTCAGCTCCTCGAGGGAATATGGCCCTTCCTCAAATTGCGCCCCCCCTTTATGCTCGCGTAACTTAAGATCAGCCGGCTCAAAAACAACCTGAGCGATCGCATCGCCATGACGCGGGTTGACGTTCCATTTTAAGTGGAACATAAGCGCGGCGCGCAGCGCATCCCTGAGCGCTTGATCGACCGCAATGGCCGGAGTAATTCCGTCACCGGCGATAATGTTGTATTTACGTGCGGCTTCCACGACACGGCGCTTTCCGAACAATTGCAGACGCCATTGGATATGTTGATTACGGGCGCGGTTGGCCGCCACAAAGTCAACCAGACCAAATTCCGCCATGATCACGCGCGGAGAAGCTTCTATGATCTCATCGATCTGCTGCAGAGCGGTCGTATATTCTTTAAGGACCATGAACCGTATGCTTCCCGGCTTCCAGCCCTTGGAATTTTCCAAAGGCGTGACCCAGCGGTCCAACTCCCGGATATCATTAGGACTGACGGTTTTGGGAAGGAAAATAGCATCCGGGGGCTCATTCATTCCGCCGATAAGATAGAGAATATCGCCTGCAGCCCAAACCGTACGACCATTATTGATGCGGGCAACCTGCAACTTATCATGCGTATCGATCTCTTCCATGGATTCCACCAGAGCCCGCCGGTGAGCAGCGTTTTCGAGGTACCAGACAAAAGTCTCCCGGACAGCGGGAATCAATTGCTTTCCCCACCCTGTTTTGCGCGTTTCTTCATCAAAACTGAGCGCATCGATGAAATCCTCTGGCGTTTCGATGTCCGGATCCAAAAGAAGCTGCTTGATCATCTCCCTGTCTTGCGGCTGAAGCTCATCTTTGAACTGACGATAAGACCTTAACCAATTGACCAAGGAAAGTTTTTTAAGCCGGCCGTCGGGTGTGTGAAGGCGCATTTTATTGAAAAGTTCAGCGGTATTGGCACGTTCTGTGATACGCTTAACCGGCGACATAGCATCTTCATGGTCATAAACATTGGTCTGAACACGTTCATCTTCGGCCGCGCCTTCGCGCATACGCGGATTATCCGCTGGGAAAATGGCCTGTTGTCTTTGATTAGCGAACTTGCTGATCAACCGCTGTAAATTGCGCTCTTCTTCAGTGAGCGTCAGTTCCTTGATCTCTCCTTCCGGAATTACCACGGGGTCGAGTTCCTGTTTAAAAATACGCCCCATATACACGATCCTGCCTTCGGCATCGAGGACCTCCACGTCGAACGCAATCTGTCTTTTTTGCTCTTCTCCGCTTCCCAGTATTTTGACGTCATATAAACTTGCCTTGACCGACAAACGGTCGCCCACCTGGGGCTTCTTCCATTCCACTGTCTTTCCTTCCAATAATTGCACAAGGATCGAGCGGTACTCGCGGTTGGCAAGCGCCCGCTCTAAGGCCTGCACCATGGAAGCGCTGAATTTCTGACGAAAACGATCGCGGTCTCTTTGTTTGGCAAAAGGCAGCGCCTGCAGTAAATCATCCATGGTTAGAATATCCGCGCTGCCTAAAGCCTCTGATAAGGCGTTCTTATCCGGAAATGTCTTTAAAGTATCGGCATTTAATTTAACGATCTCCTGAAAATCAAATACACCCGCGCCGGTCAAAACATACGGCGGCGGCGCAAATTGTGACGAAGCAAAGGACATAAGGCCAAGGCCGATTATTGAATCCAGGCTGGCGTTGCGGTTGCCGAATAAATAACTGTAAGCATCAACCACATCCTGGGAAAGAACAGTCTCGTAAGAGGCCTCATACGGAACGCCTTCTTGAAAGTCGGGTGCCGGCCGCAATTCAAAGGCCTTGATCCCTTTCGTCACATCGGCCACGATCGCGCGTAAAGCCGATGGGTCGGTGACTGAAGGCCGGGCGACCGCGGCATCGGCGGCGCCGGAATGCAGTTTCAAGATCGCCGTTCCTCTAAATAATATGTCGTTCCATTGATTGAGCGCGCTATATTCAACCAGCATGCGCTGGCCTTCAACGGTCTTGATCGTCACGACCGGCCGTATCTCATGGCCCGCCCGGACAGGTGTCAAAAAGTCAGGGACCGTTGAATCAATCACTTTCCAATCGGGGAATAATTGTCCCAGGAATTGCATCACATAGCTCTGCGAAAGGACACCATGCGCGATTTTTTCACCATATCGAGAGGTAAAGGCAAAGGCATCATCCAAATGGAAAAGGTTGCGGTCCCCGGAAGCAAAAGCCTCAGCGTCGATGGCCAATTGGTCAATGGTGACAGGCGTGCCTGTGTAGCTTTGAACGGAAGGTTTATCCACGAGATCTAGATGCCCCAGCCGGCTTAAATGCAGGCCTCGTGCATCCTCTGAGATCACGCGGTTCGTCACCTGATGTTCCAGAGTAAAAGCCGAAGGGCCACCGACCTGGATAAACGTGCTGGATTCTGCCCTGCCTGATTCCAGATTTCTGACCGCATCCCGCCAAAGCACCGGATTAAAATGGGAAGCGATGTCATGTTCGACGATTTCCTCCACCGTCGTCAATAACTTTCCTGATTCCACCGTGGATGCAATCGGAACGGAAGGCTTCTTCAGAGCTGAACGGAATTCTGTCCTGATATAATTTTCATACCGGTCCCAGATCGCCTGGGTCGCGTCTGTCCGCAGGGCTTTCGTATGGCTGGCGACGGGAATATTGGAGACGATCATTTTCCCCTTGGCTTTTTTGACATCTGTTTCCAGCTGCTTCAATTTTTCCGTAGGCACATTGACAATGACAAGCTTGTTGGATTCATCAACGCTGATGGAGCCGTTAAGTTCTTTCAAAATTCTTTTAAGTTTGGCGTCGCTAACGCCTAGAATGATCGCCATCTGATACTTTGCCACATCTGAAGCCGCCTTGATCGCATAAGCACTTTCAAAGGCAAGTTTTAAAGCATCTTCGCGCCCCAAGGCGCCGCTGGCATACAAGGCCGCCGGCCATCCCAAACTTTCTCCAGCGATGGCCCCGGGCTGTCCAAATCTTTTCTTATAAAGATCAACCAAGTTCAACTGGTGCTCGATCATGGCCATGACCGAAACCACAAAATCCCCTTTCCACTGCCAGCCCTCGTCGGTCTTTTCCACTCTCGATAAAAGTCCCTGCGGGTCGGAAAACGCGATCGTATCCAGCTGAATGGATTGTCCGGCCAGAGCCGTCACGTTCGCGTCGACCCAATTCTGCGCAAATAGTTGAGTGACAAAAACATTATCCCTCCGATAGGCGGCAGCCACGGATGCATCAAGCTCGTAAAGGTCTTGGCCCATGCCTTTAAAATGGTAACCCGCCGGAGGAATAAGCAGGGCGGAATGCTGAGGATCAAATCTTTTGACGTCTTCAACGGAACCGCGCTGTAATTGCTTCGTAACCCAGCCGCGGCGTATAAGCTTGCCTAAACCGGGTGTTTTCTCGATATGCGAGGCGCCAACAATTTCGCTAGGGACTTCCAGCGGCGACACCCTTGCCTGCATCATGCGGCGGATCTTGCGGGCGGTCAATTTGGAACCAGGTTCCAGAACAACAGCAGCCCTGATCCCTGTTGTCGCCCCCGATTTATCCTTGATGGGGACAACGACAGCCTCGCGGATCCCCGGAATGGAAGTTAAGGCGTTTTCCACTTCGTCGGGAGAGACCGTAAAATCGCGGATCTTGATGACATCCTTGGCAACGCCGACATAATAGATCCTTCCTTCTGAATCGATATATCCCATGTCGCCCGTATGCAGCCAGCCCTCTCTGATGGCATCGGCTGTCGCATTCTCATCAGCATAGTACCCTACGGTCCTCGACGGGCCCTGGATAATGATCTCGCCCGACTGGAATGGGCGCAGCTCATCGCCCACTTCAATGCGCTGGTCATCCTCGATGATCTCTTCCAGAGAAACGATCTTCATGGTTGCTCCAGGGCCGGGAACACCGACCGTACCGAACCTTCGGTTCGATCTTGGCTGCATGGAAAATGAAGGATATTCGCTCATCCCCAGACGTTCCAGCGTCACTTGGCGGCCGAAGATCTGGTTCAACTCGCGCTCAACGGATGGATTCAACTTTCCACCCGAAACATGGATAGCCCTTAAATTCTTTAATTCCTCACGGGCGTTCGGACGTACCTTAAGAAAATTAATGAGCGCTGTAAGTGATGAAGGCGTGGCAAAAAATTCAGTAACCTGCTCTTCGATAAGCGTATAGAATACCGTCTCTAAAAACATTTCCGGATCGACATTGGGTATCATAATGCGTCGCGCTCCCCTCATGATCCCGGCCAAATTCGTTGCCAATCCAAACGTATGGGACATGACCAAGGGCGCCAAAATGGTCGTCGGCCGGCCAGCTTCCGGGACGGAAATTATGCCCTGCGTGGCCAGCAACGACATGATCGTACTGTGCGTATGGACCGCTGCCTTGACCTTTCCGCCGCGGCCCGAAGTAAACTGAAGCTTGATCACATCATCTCGGCCAACTGTTATTTCCGGTCTTTGATCGGACCCTTGAGACAACATATCCTTGAACTTAACGGTGGCCAAGTCACCGATCGTTTCTTCGCCGACAGTTGATTCCTCACCAAAAAGATCATCGATCGAAGTGACAACCGCCAACTTAATGCCCTCGCTCGCACGAACGACCTGTTTCATTTCCTCTAAGCTGCGGCCAAACGGCTTAATACGTTCTTCCATCTCTTCCCTAAATCGTTCCTTAAGCTTTCCCTCCTCCATGGTCTCCAGGCGGTCAAAACCTTCTCTTAATTGCTGATACGACTCAAGGACCTTCTCAACTTTCTCCTTCATCGTATCCAAGGTGATGATAGTCGTTACGTTGTAGGGGATCATGCGGGTCTCGATCTGCTGGGGAGAATAGAAAATATCGGGCGAGGTATCAACGGCACCGATATAGCCCAGGGCCTCTACGGCGATCTCATATTGAGGTGAATTGGGCAGCATGATGGCCACGCCATCGCTTTTTTTGACACCGCGAGCGGCCAAAGCATTGGCAAACCGAACAGCCTGCGCACCCAACCAGGATGATTTAAATACTTTCTTTCTGGCATTCAGCTCTCCCCGCTCATTCTGCTCATAGCCGATGATATAGACCAACTCGGCATCCGGGCGCTGATTGCGGGCATTTTGGAGTAATTCGGGAAGCGTGGTTTCTGGTACCTCAATTTCAAAAGGAATTTGTGCGTCATACAGTGTCCGCCATCGCAAGAGATCCAAGCGCATGCGCTCATCCGAAGAAGGCTGTATCGCGTCTACACGCTCAGCAAAGATCAAGAACCGCATATCCCGTCGCAATGTGTCGATATCCAGGACAGTGTCATCTAGCACAACAACACCCTCTCCCTGCTTATGGGCTTGCAGGAAAGTTTCCGCCCTCTCCAAGGCGCCCTTGATCTCATCGGCTGACGGGATCAGATCTGAATTAATCGTATCGACATCAGTGATTACCGAAATCTCTGCGCCCTGATACCCCTGTGATTTGAGGACTGAAATTTCCGCGCCGCTTTTTGCAATGGCGGGGAGATTAGCGGTTTGCGCAAGAAGAGCCACCTGCTGATCCCCGATCACTCCGGCGATCCTAGGCAGAGCATTTAATTTGACGCCATAAGCCGGTTGTGCATCTTCAAATTTAAGCCAAAGCCCCAAGGTGCCGACGGTCAGGCTTCTCTCAAGCTCAAGTCTTATGAGACTGGCATCCAGATCATAAATATTTTCCGTTGAGACTGCCTCCTCTTCTTCATTGACATTAAATTGTACGCCGCGTAAACGCGGATAAACTCGTGTAATCACCTGCTCGACTTCATTCTTCCAGTTGGACGAAAGACTTAAAATGATCCCTGGGGCATTGGGCGATTTTGAATCAAATTTCCTCAAAGCCGCATCTTGGGAATTAAGGAAGCCTGTTAAAACCCTCAATTCCGCATCCTGTGCGCCGCCAAGATCGATAACGATAAGGTCGGCCTTGGAAGCGACTGCTTGTCGCACGGCATCCATGTTGCCGGCAGAAACGACCAAATGCGATCTTTGTTTATATCTTAGGGCCGGGGTCTTTTCATAATCCGGATTTGCGACGCGGGTGCGGGTTTTTTGTCCTTCGCGATCCAACTCTGCGGCCTTGATCAGATGGGACCTGACAAGCTCGATTGTCCGATCCGTCTCTTTGGTCTGAACAAGGTCGGGATAATGCTCTTGTATGAATGCAATGGTCTGGCCAATAGCGGAATCTGTAAAACCGCCCTCCCGCGTATATAGAGAAGAATCCAGACTAAAATCACGGGCCAGTTGAAAAATACCTTCGTCCAAGGGGGAATTCGGTGAAATTTGCGGCAGCTCTTCGCTGATGGCCGAGCGCAACGATTCTTCCACACCCATAAGGATACGGGCTTCATTCAATACCGCAGCGGCCTGCAAAGCCAATGAATTTTCATCATCGCGTACCAAAAGGCTCGAGGCAGGGTTTTCACTTTGGACCAAGGCATTGGCCAATTCAGCTTCAAGCACTTTAAGCCGTGCCAGAGAGAAAGCATCCAGAGCCTGAATCAGTTCTCTATTAATGAGCAATACACCGCGTACATCGAAAGGAAGTGTTTCGGACAAGACGTCTTCGGCTGCGCTCAATAAACCATGATAAACACTGGGATCGACAAGAGCGGTCAAAAAGCCAAGATCCGAAGTGACTTCCGCCTCAAAAGCCGCCAAGGAGTCGGCTTCGCCTTGCGATTCCTGGTCCTGCTGAAGAGCCTGGACCTTGATGGGGTCGGGCTCAACGATCCGGATCTCAATATTCTCATTGTTTAATGCAGCGATCAGGCTGTCAACATGCGGATTGATGGTACGCAACTGATTAAGCTGCTGATAGGGCTCATCATTAATTGGGTTGCCGGTGACCATTTTTACCCGGCCGATCTCCTTGATCGATTCCAACGTGCTTTCGGGTCTGTTCACTTCCGGTTTAAAGGCACCGCTTATCGCCCCAAAATCCGCCTGTCTTCCGCCATGAATAACCGTAGCGGCAAAGGCATAACCTTCGGCAGATCGGGAAATACTGGAAATAGCGGCCGACTCAATACCAAAATAACGCCGCATAGCATCAGAAATCTGGACGTTTTCCTGGGCCGCATCGATGTCCCTGAAAGCCGTTGAATGGAGTTGACCACCTAAAGCCTTTGCGATGGATTCCTTAAGAGACCAACTTGTGGCAAGATTACCCGCCGCATTGGCAGCATCGCGCTGGGCGGCTTCTTGCTCGCTTGTGGTAAAGGCATACGTGCGGACAATAGGTTTCAAATAGGCATCGGTAAAACGGTCAACTAAAGACAGGTCTATACCTAAACGGACAAGCTCACTGCTCTTTTCCTTAAGCACGAGCGCAAAGGCAAGGGCCTGTCCTCCATCATGGGTCAAGCTTATCAAGACCGTTGCCTGACTGTCCAAACCTGCTTCCTGACGAAGGGATTGCTCCAGACGGACTGAGGGTTCTCCGCTGGGGGCGCTCAAGATCTGCACGCCTTTTAATTTTTCAGCTGTCCTCTCTTGTATGCCTAACGCTTCCAGGACAGCATGCTTGGCCGCCAAGCGTGCCGCGTAACTGACCAAAGGATCGGGTTGAGAATCCGCATGGGAAATCTCGGAAGCGCTGAATATTTTTACGCGCTCCGCTTCATCGGCAACAATGCCACGGACAGCATCGACATCTTTATTATCAATAGAAAGTCCGAATATTTTATCGTTTAAGAAATCCAATTTCTGCGTAATGCCGGTACGGATATCATCCAAAAAGGAAGAGGCCAGCATGGCTTGGTTGCTAGGGACTTGAACTTCTTCCAGTTGATCGCTGACGGCCGCCGCTTCCTGGGACGATTCGACCAATCGCACAGCCAAGCGCACATGCTCTCCGCGCGCCTGAACCTTGGGGGCCAGCATAGCCGGATTTCCCTGTTCTGCCTTGACCACTCGCGTAACGGAAGAATATTGCATGATCGTACCGCCTGAAAAATATTGGCGCGGCAGGACCTGCTGGGCTTCAGGATCATAATCTTCCTTAATATAGTTATAGACGCCTTTCTTGAACGCCTCCAAATACTGTTGATAAATTTTTTCCTTGGCATCCCTGTCTTCGACATCGACGCCGTTTATCCTGCTCTGATCTATATATATTTTTCCCAGCAACGTTTCGCGCAAAGTTTGCTTGAACCATGTCGCCAGGATCATAGAGTTCCCAATCTGACGCAAATTGGCAAAATTCTTTCCTTCATTAACCTCTTTTTCAATCTCAGGGATCAGGATCTCGCGCACAACTTCCGAAGAAATCTCATTGACGGCCCTTTTTTCCTCCGGGCTCAATCCGGAGGTCAAATCTCCCTTACTTTCCTGCAGCGCCAGATAGTCTTCCGCCAGCATGACCTTAAAGTGGCTCTCTGTCACGAAGGCTGTGTTGCCGTGTTCATAAACTTCAGCGCGGTCGGGAATGATCCAGACCTTATTGAAGGTGTTCATCGGGATCTCAATGTTCCCGTATTTTGCTTTTGCTTTGGAAAATACGCGCTCCCAAAAATCTTTTCCAAGGTCATTTTCCGGATAGGTCAATGAGGCCGTCAATTGCTTCAGGATGTAATCTTGGGCCAGAAGATCACGGCCCATTTCGGTCAGCCCGAAACTTTCGGGGATGATACGGTCTTTTTCATAAGGAGAAAGGTTGACCCACAGGTCTTTTTCAGGAACAGTCAGGGAGGCCAAAAAATATTTGATCAGCCTGATTGATTCCTCCTTGAGCTCTTCGCCGGCAATCTGACTGTTTCCGGTATCGACAATGAAGTCAAAGTGCAACGGATTTTCGGGGTGGATTGTTATTCCCTTGATCAGTGCCGGTGTATAGAGCGGGCTTACAGGTACCAGCGTGCCGGGAAGCGGCAGGTTCAGCGGCCCGATCGTTTGGGCATGGGCCGGAGGAATAATAGTCGTCGACAAAAATGTCAAAACAACTAATCCTGAAAGGAATTTATGAATAAATTTTCTTTGTTTTACGCGCATAAATGTTGGTTTTTATGCGGAAAGTATAAAATATTTTCCGCAGAAAGACAAATTTTTATTTACGTAACTGCTTCAGAAATAATTAATTAAGAAAAGTCGCTGCTTGGGAATGCTGCTGATATTTTACCGGCTTTTCAGGCTGAAGATCGGTAAAATCCCTCTGATCCTTTTCCGGATCGGCAACCCCCAACAGAAGCGGCAGGCTGTTGATAGGGACAATATTGATAATGACCGGTAAAAAACCTTCTATCCTCATATTCTGTATCGGCTGCTGATGCATCGGCAAAGGCATGCCTGCCCCATCCCTTTTTATCTGCAAGTCAAGCAACGCAGGGTCCAAATTGATACCGCCTACGGGCGAATTGGCTCCCGGCGCAGCCAACATGGCCGAATTGGAAGCCGGCCGGCTCGATTGAGGAAGCCTTACCAAAAGATCTTCGAACTTATTCTTTCTTTGCTCCATCTCCTTGAGATAAGCCGTATCTTTGCTATGGGTCTTGATCTGATGCTCAACAAGCCCCAGCAGAAATTGAATGATCTCTCTTTTCATGTCCGGCGCATTAACCGGACTGTTATCCTCAAAAGTCCTTTTTAAAGGCGCATGCCGGAACGCCCCCTGATATAGCGTAGGTAAAACATATCTTCCGTCCCTGAAGACCATGTCAGTCTTTTCATGCCGCCACGTATTCCCCCCTTGAATCTTTGTTTCCAGCGCTTTGCGGCGCAACAGATAAACCTGCACTCCGCCATCGCCGCGGGAAAATAAGCGCGCCTCGCGGTCGCGGATCCTGCTCACGCGTTCTTCACGGCGTTTTTGAATAGCTTCGAGAAGTTCTTGAATGCCGGCATTCTCGGTAACGGCTTTTCCGGTGGCACTTTGCACGAATGCTCTGAACAACGCCTTTTCATCTTCCATGGCCACAACATCATCGATAAATCCATGTTCATCCAAGAACCGTGCGGATTGATAGGCATCAGGAAGACCACCGTTGAGCGCCTTGATACGCATTCTTTGACGGCGGCCTTGTTCCGTCGCATAAACGACCTTGGGACCCGTAAATCCTTTAATCGTCCCTTCTTCGACCAACAAAAGATCAGCGTCCTGATAGGTTGTGTCGCTTGCACTGTCTCCGCCAAATGAAAAATAGGCTGTCATGATGGCCACTGGAATCTCAGCCTCTTTTAACTTGGCAAGAACGGCCATCTTTTTGGTCAAAAGGTCCATGGCCCGTTGACCATCCTGCTGTCTGGCGCCGCTGGCCGTATTGATCATGACAACCGGAACAACCAACCCTTCTTCTTGCTTGCGCCGGTAAACATCCTCTAAAGCCAAAGCTACTTTTTCGCCGACAGCAGAAGCTGTGTCGCTGGCATTGAGCCACCGGGGATCCTTAACGATAAGCATGGTCTCCACTCCGCCGATCTTGACATATCCCGTGAACATACCTGTCAAAGAACCCGTGCTCCGACGGGCGCGCTCGAGCTGCGTCTCTAGAGTATCCGCTGCAAAAAGGTCAGGGTATTCACGGTTCAAGATGCCATAAAAATCGATGATCTTTACGTCGGCAAGACCAGCATTCAACTCCTGTATGATCTCAAGCTGGTCATCGGTGTTCCGGTCGACCAACTGCTCCAGGCGGTCCTGAATACTGAATGGCTCAGAGGCAAAGACATTCAATAAAATCTTTTGAAGCCGGTCTTTTGTCTTGTTCTGCTCGGCCTTCCAAGCTTTCATGGCGCGGCTTAAAAGCCCGCCCATCCATCGGTCTTCGATCCAAAAACGCTCTTTTTTATAGGATTTATGCAGGACAGCCCGCAGTTCTTCGTCGGGCTTGGTCAAAAAGCTTGGATCAAGAGAATCGACAACTTTTTCGGTCAATCCCTCAAATTCAGCCTTATGGATAAGGGATTTGGTCCGCGAAGGGATATCTTCCCTTATTTCATAGTCGCTGCCGGCTTTTGAGCCCAGACTGCGGACAATCCGGAAGCGTTCCTCTTTAACCTGTTCGGTCGTCATATTTTCATGGTCGCGAAGGAACTGGCCGATAACATTACCCATGGCCGCAAAAGTCGGTTGCGGAAAGCGGTGAAAAGCACCGGTGACTTCCGGGATCACTCCGGAGATCGTACCCAATTTTAAGGATCTCTCCGCATCTGCATGAAGGGCATCCGCCCAAACGGATAAAAATTCATTTTTAATGACCTGCTTGTCTGTATTGCCGCCGGTCTCGGCGCGCTGGGCCGCGATCTTTTCGACCATTTTATCGCCGTTCGCGATACTGAAAGAACCTTCCGGTGCCGCCACAAATCTGGTCGCATTGGCCAGCATATAGACCAGTCCACCCTGACTTGCCGTCATGCTGCCGGCGCTTCCGGCCTCGCCCAGGATAAAGTTGATGCTGGGCACGGTCAGTTCCTGCTGAACTTGAATTGCGTAAGAGACGATCCCCGACTGATCATTGATCTCGCTGGGCAAGCTGTTATCGGCACCTAAAGAATCGACGAATGTGACGACAGGAATACGCAACAACTCGGCCAGCCGCATAGCCCGCACGGCCTTCCAATATCCCCACGGCCGGTTGAGCCCAAGATTACGATGGACCATTTCCTGGTAGTTGCTGCCTTTCTGCAGGCCGATCACCATCACATCTGTTTTTTGATTGGTAACGGGATCGATAAAAGCGCCTATCCCGGTCAGGACTGATTCGTCATCAAAATTGGCGTCCCGGCGGGCAATAACATACTCCGTTGCTTCTATAATATTAAAGCCCCAACGGTGCATAGCTTCCTGTATTTCCTCGACTTCAGGGATATATCGTTCGGTCTTGACCGCATCCAAAGGATCGCGATCATCCGCCAGCATTTGAAAATTATCAAACAAAAAACTGCTCACGATTTCGGCCGCTTCGGGACGCTCGGCCGTTCTTGCGATCTTGAAGATATTTCGCGGACCGAGATCATCGTAATACTTCCGGATAACGGCCCACGCTTCTTCAAACAAAGCCCTGCGCTCCTGCTCATTGACGGCAGCTTTCAATTTTGCCTGAATAACGTTGAGTTCCGACGCTGCGGAAGCCAAAGGCTCTCTAAAGAACAACACCTGATCGGCATTAAATAATTCGAAGGCCAGGATCTTTTCGATTTGCTGACTCAACAAAACTCCCCGTCCTTGGGGTAAATTTTTCGCTTCAACCCACAATTTAACAAGGAGACGCGAGACCTGTTTTTTAGCGGATTCGTCTTTTTGAGTTAAAAGCTTGGAGAGCTCTGTCCCCACTTGATAAACGGCCTCCGGAAGATCGCTCCGATTGATATAGTTAACAAGCCTTTGAAAATCATTTTCTTCACTGGAGTTTTTAAGTAAATCCGGGGACGGAATGGTACGATCAGCCCAATCCTGAATGTAATCCAGCGCATCATGGATCTCCCCGTTGCCATGGCTCGGATCAAATACTTCAGAGACGCCCATATATTTAAGATAAGGGCCGTCATCACCGGTAATTCCACCGACGATCACCTTTATGTTTTCGGCCCCATAATCCCTTAAAGCCGCCATCAAATCCTCAATAAAATGCAATCTGGCCCCCGAGAGGCTGCTGATACCGATAAAGTCGACATTTTCCTGAACGGCCGCCCGGGCCATCATTTCCGGGGTTTGACGGATACCGCCATAAATGACTTCCATTCCTGCGTTTTTAAACGCGGCGGCGATAAGGTTCAACCCACGATCATGGCCGTCGAGACCCGGTTTGGCCGTAATGATACGCACTGGTCTCGCGCTCTTAATGACTTGGATCGTTTGACCGCGGTTTGTTTTGGAAGGGAAGATGCTCTTGCGGTAATCGCCAAAGACTTCCCGTAATATATCCATGGTTTCGCTAACGGTCGCGCCGGCCAATACACTATCGACGATGTAAGGCATGGTGTTTTCGCCTTCCGCCGCTTTTTGGCGCAGGACAGATAAGGCCTCCTGAAGAGCCTGGTTGTCGCGGGAATCCTTGAAGGCCTGGAGCCGGGCAAGGACCTCACTTCTTCTTTGCGCGTAAGGTGCCATTTTATCCGTCAACGCCTGATCATCGACGGAAACGTCAGGCTGGGAAGGGACAGCCGAAGGCTGAGGCCCCAAAGCCATTAATCTGGCCGAGCGCAGCATCCCTTTCCTTACATTCTCATCCTGTATAGCATCGCGGGCAAACTGCACTACCGCTTCCGGACCATCGCTGACATTGATCTTTCGTAATTGTTTTATTAGAACCCAGGTATCCCTTTCGATTTCGTCCGTGTATTGCGCGAGGCGTTCGGCAGCATCGTCCAGAGACCCGAGTTTATCGATAACTTCGGTCCGGATCATTTGTTTTATCATGGCCTCACGCTCGGCATTCCACTCTCCCGTCTTGAATTTCATTTCTCTGCGGATAAGCTGATAAGCAGCTTGGGCAATAGCATCAACGTGCTTCTTCAGCAGATCTGATCCGCCGGCCGCCAACGGATCCATCGGAAGATCGTCACCGAGGATTTCGCGCAAAATTTTATGTGATTCTATCGCGATCTGGACGGAATGTTCGGTCGGCAGATTAGTCGCTTCATCGTAGGCATCGATATGCAGGGTCTGGGTCCCGCCATAAATGGCGGCCAAGGACTCAAAGAGAATACGGACGACATTGAGCATTTCTTCCGCTCCGGTGTCATCGCTTCTTAACGGAACACCGGATGTCTGGGAATGAAATCTTAAATTTAGGGCCTTTTGCTTATTCTCATCAGTGGCCTGAAGTTCATGCTTGGCGATCTTGGCCCACAACCGCCGCGCGGCCCTGAATTTGGCGACTTCGCGCACAAAATCTTCACCGGTCTCATCGAAGAGAAATGCATCGAAGAAAAAGGAGAACTGTTCCAACAGCTGGTTCACCTTCACCTTGGGATCATCCGCCTGATAGGCCAAGAATGATTCCGCATAAAGGATCGCGTTCATAAGGGTAAAGGCGACCTCTTGCACGTCGGAAGAACCGGCCTCGCGCATATGATAACCGCTGATAGAGATCGTGTTCCATTTTCCGCCGGCGTTATATTCGAACATATGATTGGTCAATATGCGCGAGCCCAAGGCGGAAATCCCAAAATTATTACGGACCGATTGTTCTTTGATGTTATCGTTCTGGGTCGTCCCGCGTAAATTATCATGGACCCACTGAAACGCCTCTTCCTTCCCCATCCCGTCGGCCATCAAACGCTTCATGGCCACAGCATAATACATCGCCTGAAGGACAGGTGCTGAAGCGTTTATCGTCATGGACGTTGAGACTTCCGGGTTCAAGATATCGATACCCGCAAAGATCTGCTCCATGTCCGCGAGCGTATCGATCGGCGCGCCTTCTTCCCCGATATTGTAAATAGCGAGCGGATGATCCGAGCTTATACCGACCTGCGTGGAATTGGAAAAGGCCAAACTGAAGGCCGGAATGGAAGATTCCTTTTGGATTTTAAGAAAACGCTGGTTGGTCTCCGGAACAGTGGCGGTTCCTGCGTACTGACGCGGCGTCCAATATACCTTCTTCCCGTCAGCGCCTGCGCGGTATTGGGCAAAAATACCACCGGTAAAAGGATAAGCTCCCGGCCTTTCAGGAGAAGGAACATCTCCTAAATTCAAAGGCTGCTGTTGTTCAACGGAATCATCCGCAATCGTCTGCGCGCTCAGGAACGATTTTAATTTGGCTGCCAACGCAGCTCTTCTTTCATTGGCTGGGTCCTTCTGAACGGCAAATTCAATGTGATCGGTCACGGCCTCTAAGAAATCATCAATCCCTTCCCCTTGAGGCGCGACCGTGGCAACCGCACGGGGTGTCCACTCATCCGGCCTTCTGGGATGCAAGGTCATTCCGGCCTGCAAGTCTTTCAAAGCGATGAATGCCCGCTCCGTGTCCGCCTGGTTCAAGACTGAAATATCAAGGATCTCCATCGATCCGCTCTTCATGGTTTGGATATCGCCTAAATAGCTTGGGCTAAGCGTAAGAACGGTCGTATCCACCTTCTCCTTTACTTCGTCCTGGGTCTGGCCTGTCCCTTCAGTCTCTATCAAAATGACATCCATTCCCATCTTATCCATGACCGCGGCAATCGCCTCTGTTGACTGCGCCAAGCCGCTCGTCGAACGGCGCAAAGCGACACTTCTTACTATAATTCCTTCATCAAAAGCAAAATCATTCACGCGGTAACGGTCGATCAAAAGCGCGCCGCCGCTTACTTCATTCGATGGATCGCTCATAATGATACCGACCTTTACGCCGGCGCTGCGCAACCGCTTAGCGACCTGCGCAGTTAAAGTGCTTTTTCCGACTCCGGGAGGACCGGTGATGCCTACACGATACGCCTTAGGAGAAGAGGCCTGCCCCTGGAGGAAGGCATTTACAGTATTAACGTCAGCGTTTTCTAATTGAGTCATCAACTCGGCGGCGGCCTTGCGGGCATCCAATCCCAATTGATCCAATTTGGCAGTCAATGTCGTCGAGTTTTCCCGTCCGTCTTTTTGGGGTTGGGCGTTAAAAATACTACTGGCCACTGCCTGACCGTCTGTTGACTCAGTCTGCAGAATTTCAGTGTATTCATTCCCGCCGACAGCAAAATTCGACGGGCCGCGAACGACGGTGAAAATTCCTTGGCCGGTCAAGGCTTCAATGACTTGACTGGCCGCACTAAATTGGCTTTCATCGTTTACCTCTATATATACGACCGCATCTTCGTCAACCGCTGAACGTTGAAGGTTATTCAAGGAAAAAGCTTGTTCCGCATCGTGCTTCACATAAACAACTTCAAATCCGCGATCACGCAGTTCAGAAGCACGCGCCAAGGACTGATTTTCTCCAAGCTCAACGACCAAAACTTTATTTTTGAAACCGGAATCTTCCCGGTCTGTACCCGCCCGGGACTGCCGGGACACGCTTTCACTTACCAAATGCTGTTTATGGGAACCCACAGCAGCCACCAAGTCAGCTATGCCCCTCTCCCTTTCCTTTAACGCAATGACCTCGATAACCGGCACAGTCCATCCGATTTGATTGGGTTTAGAAAATACGCTTTGGGCTGTTTGGGCTGTTTGATCTGCGCCGGCCCTATCGGATTTATTGACTACAACGACATCCGCGACGTTCAAATAGCTGTCCTTGGTCAAAGTTAAAATATCTCCCATTTCTGGGACGATGGCCGCTACGACCGTGTCGACGATCTGACGGATTTCTTTTTGCGATTGCCCTACGCCTTCCGTCTCGATCAAAACAACATCCTTGGCATTGCCGGAGTCAATCCCGAAAATATCAAAAACCTTTGCCGCAGCGTCGGTCATCTTGGCGATCCCGCCGGTCCCTCCTCGCGTTCCGAGACTGCGATAAAACACCGCAGGATCTGTGACCAAGCTCGGACTTAACCGCATCCGATCGGCCAGAATGGCGCCTCCGGTAACGGGGCTCGTGGGATCAATCGCAAGGACAGCGACACGTTTTCCTTCTCTTCGCAATTGCGCAATGACGGCCTCGACCAACGTGCTTTTTCCGACCCCCACGGCACCGGTGATGCCGATCCGCTGAGGCTTACTTTCTACTTTTATCGAAGCCAGCTTATCTATGACCCTCTGGCTAATGGGGGTATTTTGCTCGATAACAGAAATCAATTGCGCGGCGGCAATTTCATTGCCTTGGCGGAGTTCGCGTACAGTTTTATTGATGACCAATGTGGTCTGAAGGATTGCATTGACTTCCTGGAGCAGCCTCTGCTCAGCGGCAAAAGACGGAACATCGCGGTTGGTCAATCTTGCTTCCGTCAACCTGCGGGCTAAGTCAAAAATATATTTTTGGGCCGGCTCTTCCGCTCCCGTTACGACCCCCCACATCGAAAGCGGCTGATCAGGGGCATTTCGATTGTGCTCAACCAAATGCATAAGATGGCCAAACCCGTTGGCCGACTGATCCCACACAGTCAAATACGCATCAAACTCACCGGCGTAATCTGTCAACACTTCTTCCAGGATAACTTGATTTTCGGGACCGATATCCTCAAAAAGCTTATTCAAAAACTGTTCATACTGCTTTAGTCCGGCCTTTGGGTCATTAATATGGTCATCGAGATCCAACCCAAACCAATACCCCGGAATAAAGGTGAGGCCGTTGTTGACCGCCCTGGATATGAGTTGCGCTTTATGCTGGTCGATCCTATCATCGCTTTCTGCCAGACGCTTTAAATACGGCAGGACAGCCTTAAGGAGGATTGGAAAAGCCTCTGTATCCACCTTGTCGTAATTATCGAGGTCGTTATGCCAGCGCAAATGAGGCCCCATCATGCCCAGCAGCAGGCTTGCGCCCACCTCAGAAACTTCCGCTATCTTCATTATGCGACGACGATAGGCCTCTTCATTACTCAAGGCGGAGGAAGACAACGTAAGCCAATGGTCGGCTTTGGGCAAGGCAAACGCCCATTCATTACCCTGATCGCGCATGATCTGCAGGATGCTATCCATGTCCTGCATGGTCCCCTGTATAAAATCCCTATCGAAAGCCTGATTATCCAGAAGGGTCAGAGCCAACGACATAAGCTTACCTTCGGGCCTGTCCACAAAGTCCGGCAAGGCATCGGCAAGACCTTTGGCAATGCCCTCGCCATCGACTTTCATATAATCTTTAAAGAAGGCTATTGTGCTTTCAGGCTGCACGATCTGCCGGCCGAGCCGGGCGCTTAATTTTTCATTTAAAGCCAATATCCCATCGTTGATCTGCTCAACATTTTTGGTAAGTTGATTGCGGCGATAAAAATAATGCACACTGACTGTGGTTAATCCGTCAACGGAGGGATAGCGCTTATGGTATTCTTTATTAGGGAAAGGTTCAAAACCGGCCTCTTTGGCGAGCGCCATGTAAACCGGTTCTTCAATAATGAATTGATCGGACAAAAGATGTGATAACTGATAGGCGATGTCCAAGGTGCTTCGTAAATTGGCGGCCGCTTTATCTTCCGGAATGGTATGAAGCTCTATGATCAGCAGATCGTTTTGACTCTCAAGCTCCAAGGCCTCGGCCCAGGACCTAAAATGTTCATAAAGATTCTGCTCGATTTCTTCATTGGTCAAGGCCTCCCCGCGCCAGCCGAATGCGCCCGTTGATTGAGAGATCCTGCTTTTTACGGCTTCGGTATCTTTTATATCTTTCCAAGGACGGTTATGATCGAGGAACGTGCGGGTATGAATGACGTTCTTTCTTGCCCGGGCCCCATATTTCCCGGTCAACTTGGCATCCACATTGCGCACAATATCCATCGGCTCATTGATATCACCGAACAAGACGGAATTGGAAATTTCTGCTCTGTCTAAACGCTCTTTTGTGACCCGTTGCGCCACCTCATTATAATCAATGCCGACCATCTCCAATTTATACAACTCCGGAAACCTCTGCATGAGATCGCCATACTTGGTCTTGGCGATGACCACATTATAAATATGCTCGAGGAACGTTCCGTCGCCGGACCCGGTATCCGCCCAAGCCAAGACAAACGGCGCATCTGCGCTTAATTCTTCGGGAGCGGGGATCTTGCCCAAATTGATCTTCCGGTTCACGGAATCGACAATGATCTTATCCACTTGGTGAAAATACGTGCTGTGCGCCGCCCCCGAACCTAAAACATTCCGTTTACGGTCAACCAGCGCCTCGCTGCCATCTTCCCGCACACGTCTGACATTCTTGGCATCCCCGAATAAAAGTTGTTCAACCAACTTGTAACTCGGATCATAAGAAACCGGCACTCCGTACGACAAGGTCCTGTCAAAAGCGACCAGGCCTTCTTGAGTGAGGGTGACCCGATCGTCATTGATGCTCACGAAACCTGCGTTTTGGAAAATATCAAATGCCGCGCGCAAGCGCTCTTGATCCCCTTTGATATCAGCGATATTTAGTGTCAGATCGACATCAAACCGATTAAAAATCCCTTCTTCATACATCGCCATCATTAGATTACTGATCAAATAACCGTCCAAATGCGCGCGATATTCCTCAATGAGTTCCGGACTTTCGACCGAGGCCGGAACTCCCCAACCACCGGCGGATAAAGCAGCCATTTCCTTCAACGTTGAGTCGGAAACAACAGAAGGCGCACCGGGCCGGCCCATTAAATAATCGCCGACCCGAATGGATTCCGGCATGAAATCAGCCACTTTGGCATAATGCGGCGCTAAGGGGATCGCCTGCTTACCTTTGGCGGTTAACGTAAAAACCATATCGTCACTGGCCGATTTTCCATCGCGGGTCAGCCAACCCAAAGAGGCCAGAATCCTTAAAACACCGTGAATGTATTGACTATTCGGCGTATTGTACAGCCCTCCACCGAGACCCCTGACGTGTTCATTGATCTCCCGCATCGTGACCGGTTTAAATTCTTGGCCATCCCGGAACAGATCGAATATCCCATACTTGCTTAAAGCCGCCATCGTGGTAGACACAACACCGGCAGAATAAAGCGCCAGCTTCTGAATGGCATCGCTGCGCAGCTCCCGCTTCCATTCTTTAAAATTCTGTGCGGCTGATTTATCGGCTAAGGCTTCAATAAGGATCTCGTCGGGAGGGGTTTCTCTGTTGGTGGCGACAAGGCGGGTTCCATCGTCTTCAAGGCTGCGGATGATTTCTTTAGAGTCCGGTCCCGCACGCAAACGGCCCTCTCTAATAATGGCTTTGAGTTCCGAAAGTTGGGCCTCATAAGCCGGCTGGCTCAGAAAGGTCAGAACATATTTGATCCATCCCGGAACATTGTTTTCCTGAACTGTGTCAAAATCGACAAAGCCGCTGGACTTAATCTCCTCCAGGCGGGCCTGCTCATTTTGCGCGACCGGCACAACGGAACCCCTGGCTCTCAAGGCTTCACGCAAAACACTGGTGTCCGATAAAGATCCCAAATCCAAAAGATTTGTTTGAATGCGGCTTAACCGCCGGCCTTGCGCGCTTCTGGCCAACATCGCTTGATTGGTCGCGCTCAACTCTCCGGGCCTTACGACCGTAATCCTTTCCCCGATCTCTTCACCTGCAAATCCCCCGGAGAAATACTTCTTGGCGACGACTTCCTGTGTTTGCGGATCGTAATCTTCCTTTATATAACCGTATACGCCCTTTTTGAAAGCTTCCAGGTAATGTTCATAGATCTTCTGTTTGATCTCCCTGTCCTCTACATCCACACCTTTTACTTTATTTTGGTCCACATAGACTTGCCCCAATAATGATTCTTTCAACGCCTTCTTGTACCATACCGCCAGGATCATGGAATGATAGATCTGCCTTAAATTCGCGAAATTTTTTCCCTCGTTAACCTCTTTCTCGATCTCGGGTATCAAGATCTCTCTTACCGCTTCGGAAGAAGCCTTGCTGATCGCCCTGGCATTTTGTGAATCGACCTGATCGCCCCCAAACTCCTTTTTACCCAGATTATTTTGCAGGGATAAATAGTCCTCTTCCAACATTACTTTTAAATGAGTTTGCAAAATAAATGCGCCCGCGCTGTGCTCATATACCACAGCCTGTTCCGGAACGATCCAGACCTTATTAAAGGTACTGATCGGGATCTCCGCGGTCCCATACTTGGTACGGGCCTTTTCCTTTACTCGATTCCAAAATTCCTTGCCCAGGTCATTCTCCGGGTACGTCAATGAAGCTGTCAGTTGCTTTAATAAATAGTCCTGTGCCAGCAAATCGCGCCCCATTTCGGTAGCCCCAAAACCCTCCGGAATGATACGGTCTTTTTCATAAGGGGAAAGGTTGACCCACAGGTCTTTTTCCGGAACAGTCAAAGAGGCGAGAAAATATTTGATCAGCTTGATTGATTCCGCTTCCAGCTGTTCCCGTCCGGGCTGGCTGTCTCCGCCATCAACGATAAAATCGAATTGTAAAGGATTTTCGGGATGGATTGTGATGCCTTTTATCAATACTGGCACAAACCCCGGGCTCGTCGGTACCATTGCTCCAGGCAAGGGCAGTTGCATCTCGGGGATCAACTGGGCATGAACGGAAGACAAAGGAATGACCGTGTTGCAGGAAAAGGCCATTAAGATGAAGCCTGAAAGAAGGCGGTGGATAAAGTTCATCCGTTTTCTGTGTATTAAGATAATCATGCTGTCCTTATGAACTGATTATTCACGCAGCAAACTGACTTGCTTCTGACCACTCTCTTGGGGATTCAGGGTGCCCAAAAGCAAAGGAAGATTATTAACAGGCGTGATATTAATAATCACTGGTAAAAACCCGTCAATGCGCATATTATTGATGGGTTGTTGCGGCAACGGTAAAGGAATCCCATTTCCATCGCGCTTGATCTGCAGGTCCAGCATAGTCGGGTCTAAGTTGATACCGCCGACCGGTGTCGTGGCCAGTTGGGCCGGATTAGCTGCGGAAGCATCGGGGATCCCCTCTCTGTAATTCTGCAGGAGTCTCTGAAGCCGGTCCCGCAAGACCAAATTCTGCGGAGGCGTATCAGTGACGCTGCGAAAAATCTCATTTCTTCCTGTTTCAAATGCGTCCACAACCAAGATGCGTCCGTCAGAATAGGCGATGTCGAATCCAAACAGATCGACGCCCGCCCTCTGAACATCAGCCAAGGCGACCGCTAAAGCGCGGTCCCAATCTGTATAGTTCTCGCCGGTCAATTCTCCGCTACGATGGAGGTTGACTAATTGCACCGCGGTCATTCGAACACTATAATCGATGGTTTCAGCCGCCGGCCCGATATTTCTCTGGCCGCCGTTCGGACGGTCTTCGGCAACATCATCTCTGTTAAACGCCGTACGTAATGCTGCCAATAAATCAACCCCCGAAAGAGCGCTGATCCGCTCGCGATAAAGCGCCTGAGAAGGCATTTCAAGCCCATCCTCAAAAACAACATACCCATCGCGCTCTAGAACATCAATGCCGAACAAATTCACTCCTTCTTGCTGCAATTCGGCCAAGACCGGACCTACCGCCTTTTGCCAAGGCCGATAGTTTCCCTGGTCCAGCTGGCCGCTACGGCTCAATTCAGCCATAGCTGTAGCAGCTAACATTGCAGAATTACCGGACAAAGTGGCCTTGAAAGCCTGGCGAAGGTGTTGCTCTAATTCCTCCTGGGCCGGTGGTGATACACTACGGTTGCGATATAACTCATCATTAAGATCAAAAGCATTCTGGACAATAACGCCATTGGCCCCGTCGCGGACCTCTATGACATCCCAGCCGAACAAGCTCATTCCTTCATCTTCAAGAGTGGCAAATGCCGTACCTAAGGCTTTTTGCCATGCGGAAAAACTTCCGCTGTCCAATTCTCCGCTTCGTTTAAGTTGGCTTAGTTCAAAAGCGGATCGGGAAACTTTGCCTTTGGCCAAAGCGACCACACTCTCCTGACGAGCACGTATTGACTCGGCAAAAGAAGTTTTAAGAGTACTGACCAATGTATCGTTGTCGGGAAGCGCTTCGGCCCTAGTTACGAAAATGTTTTCCTGCAGGATGTCGTCCCCCAAAATATCGCGGTCCAAGCGTCCGTCGAAAACCACAATACTGCCTTCACGGCTCATGACCTGAATACCGGTGAGGTCGGCGCCTTCATTCTTAAGCCTCAGAAAGACCGGGGCAAGCTTTACGGCCCATTCAGGATGACGGGCGTCGCTGACCGATCCCTGAACGGCTGATTGAGCAAGGTCGAGCGCCGGGACAACGGATATCCCTTTTATATCTTTGAGGGTGCGCATGCCAGGCTGTACGCCATGAAGAACAACGTTCTTTCCTTCTCCCTGGCTGGATAATGCTTGGTCTGTGCTGGCAAAGGGAAACAGATGGATCGTTGACGAATCAACGGCAACGCGCCCCTCTCTTATCTGATCGTTCGAATAATGGGCCTCGGCGATCGAGGCATAATGCGTAAGGATCACGGAAGCATCGGGCAAGAAAATGCTTTTTTGGGTGACCCAGGCCCTTTGATCGTAAGGATAAAGATGCCCGGAAGTGTTCTCAAAATAAACGACCTGTCCGCCCGTATCGAGAAGCCCGACACTGAAATTCAGCATGCGGTCCCCGATATTAACACCCAAGACAGCGGTCTGGTCAGCCCGCTCAACAACGAGATCAGGACGCGCCGTCAAGGCCTTGCGCACGGCTTCGGTGAGGCCTTTAGCATCGAGTTTTCCGGTCTTGAAGAAATCATTTATATTCAAAACAGCCGCGACACCCTGCTCTGATCTTAAATTTTCAGCGGCCGCTTGATCTTTTTCGGCGACGACAAGGACAACGCTGGCATTGCGGGCCTGCGCGGCTTTTAAAGCTTGCTGTGCTTTTTCGTCGGCACCATAGATGACGACCCTCTTGATGCGACGGTGCTCTGCCGCATTCTCCCGCGTCTCTTGGATCCTGGCCAGGGCCTCCGCGTCTCCGGCAAACAACTGCTCATTTCGCTGGAGATTTAATTCCGTTGTTGGGTGATTGCGGAAGAATTCAACCTTCTGGAACATGGTCTCGGGTGCGGTTTCCGCATTTGTCCCGTCAATAGAAACAATGGGGCCGAATTCCGCGCCGTAAGAGGTGAAACGTCCGCCCAGATCCTGCGGATTACTGGCATCCCCTCTTTTGACGGCCCTAAAGAATGTTCGCGGGAATTCATCGCCCAAGAAATCCAGGGCCACATCAGCAAACTCTCCTTCATTCAATTCCCACACTTTTTCTACAAAGGACGCAGCGCCTTCCCGTGTTTTCAGGTCATATTTTGTGCGGTCGATCGCAATGACCTCCGTGCCCCGCGTACTTTTTCCTTCAATGAGCTTGGCCTTTTTCTCTGAAGACACCAATCCAATAACTCTTTTTACGCCTAGGGTCTTGGCAATTTCGATCGCTCTGAGGCCTGTGCTTCCTGCCGCGCCGACCAATAACAATGTTTCTCCGGCTTTAAGCCGCGTCGTATGGAAATTATGCCAGATAGTCGGATCGGGCAAAGGATAGACCGCAGCCTGCTCAAGAGTCAAACTCTCCGGTTTAGGCATGACGGTATACCAGCGCGCAGCCACGAATTGCGCATGTCCTCCCGAACGCACAGGAGCATCCGGAGCATCACGAAATTCATCAAACGCACGCACGGTCTGCTGAAGGGTTGAATCACCCAAGAGCATGGCAGGAGCCAATGGATCGGCCGTCGAGCTGTTGTTAATAACAACAATATCGCCCTTTTTGACATTTTGTGCTTTCAAACGGCTTTCAGCCATGCTTCCCATGGCCACGACCACTCCGACCGGATTGTTGCCGGGAACATGAAAAGGCTGTCCGTGCATCTTAACGACGGGAACGGGCGCCTGATGAGGAAGCCAGCGGCCCGCATTCGCCTCAGCCGGTACCGCTAAGGGCTGGATTAAGACTTCATCGTCTCTGACTTCGACCATGGGACGAAGGTCAAGCTGAACAACATCTCTGGGTTGCCCCGCCGGCGCATCCTGCCGGATATTATAGACCCAGCGCATTTTAGGCAAGGGTTTGTCTAAATGGACTTCCCCCATGGGCCAAACAACCTCTTGGGAAATGCCAAAGGCCTGTTGCAACTGTTCAAATAAAGCCTGCGATCCAACCGGCGGTTCTACTTGCGTATTTTCAAATACGATCTCTTCTCCCCGCTTGATGCGGACGCCGGGCTTGCTTGCAAAATCCACGGATACGCCTTCAAAATCAACACCGGCCTGCTGTAACCACGTAAAAACGTCGGACATCGCCTGCGCCCAGGATGTAAAGGCATAGTTGGCACGCAAGTCAATAAGTTCCTGCGGTCTGCCGCTCAGCATGGCCGAATTGAAAGGATCAAGGATGGCTTCAATCTCTCGTACGGGTGCTGCACTCGCGCCGACCTCAGCCGCCATGGCCCGGATCCTGACCGCGCCGGTCGACGGCAGAGCTGTCCGCTGATCAGACGTTAAGGCGTTTAAATTATTTCTGACAGTAAGCATGGCCGAATTGACCCCTACGGCTCCGCCTGAGAAATACTTTC
>CAZCLW010000023.1:0-29793 GCA_964499685.1 uncultured Planctomycetales bacterium | reverse complement strand
CATGACCATCTGATGCTGTTTGACCAGAGGGACGCTCTCAAAAGCAGGGCTGATCACAAACGCCCTGAGGTGCTGACCGTCATTCATCGGGTCCTGGACGTAGACAGTCGATTGAGGAACGCCTTTTTGGATCGTTAGCTTAATGTCATCCAGCGTCATTGTTTTTTCCAGCTTGTTTTGAACCAGGCAATGATGTCGTCCGACTCATACAGGGCCTTGCCGTCGATGACCAGGCAGGGGACCTGGCGCTTTCCGCCGATCTTGATCAATTCCTGAGCGTTATTAGGATCAGCGGCGATATTTTTCTTCGGCACTTGGATCCCGGCCTGATTGAGATAATTAAAAACCTTCTGGCAATACGGACAAGTGTCTTTGTAATAAAGCGTCACTGCGGGCATATTATCCTTTGGCGGACTTGACCAGCCCTTCCGCGAATTCGATGACTTTAGTTTCCAAATGTTGATTATACAATCTATTCATTTCTTGTAAACAGGTTGGCGATGTAACATTGACCTCCATGAGATAGTCGCCGATCATGTCGATCCCCACAAAGTACAGCCCCAATCGTTTTAATTCCGGCTTTAGCGCCGCCATCACTTCCTGGTCGCGCGGTGTGATAACGGTCGCTTTCGGCTGGCCTCCGGCAAAAAGATTATTGCGGTGGTCCTCAGGGCCGTGCACACGCAAAACCGCGCCCAACGGTTCGCCGTCGAGCAAAAGAATGCGCTTGTCGCCTTCCTGGGCCTGCGGGACATATTTTTGCAGGATGATCTCCCGGGACCACTGTTCGGTCAGCGTCTCGAGAATAACGTTGGTGTTAAGGTCGCCCGCCTTAATATGCATGACCGCCTGCCCGCCGTAACCGTTCGTCGGCTTGGTCACGACATCTTTTTCTTCACGGATAAAATTCAATAAGTCCTGCTTGCGCCGTCCGATAAAGGTCGGAGGGATGAACGACCGGAACTGCATCATCCAAATCTTCTCATTGACCGTGCGCAATCCCAGCGGGCTGTTGATGACCGGCACCTTTTTAGGAAGCAGGTCCAGCAGCCAGGTGTTCATCAAATACTGTTCGTCGAATGGCGGGTCGCTGCGCACAAAGACGGCATCGACCGTCTCCGCCGCGATGGTCATGCGCTTATGCTCGATGAATGGTTTTTCGCGGACATTTTGCGGCTCAACGGGCGTGACATGGAAGGATAGACGGTTCCGGTCCAGGAGAATGTCGCCGTCGGCCAGATGATAGACGCGGTGCCCGCGGCGGTAGCTTTCCAGCATGAACACGAAGGACGTGTCTTTTTCAAAGTTGACCGTTGCCAACGGGTCCATTAAAAAAATGAAATTCATATCAGGCCTTATGGGATTCCAGCGCGTTGATCTCAAAGCGCGCGGCGATGGCCGCGATCCGGGCGAGAATGCGGTAGGTGTCAAATAGGCTCATATCGTGATGCACGCCGCATTGGCCGTACTTGGGAAGGTGAGGGCACATTTTCTTGAATCCCATGCCCGAGGAATTGAGATTCTCACGTTCGTTCTTTTCGGTGTTGAAACGGTAAAAGCCGCCAATCAAATTGTTCTCGATCTGATAGATGCAGACCTCGCTGACATGCTCATCGACACTGTAGGCGGTGGGAACGCCCTCCTGCAAAATATAGCGCGAAATGACCTTGGAGCTTTTCCCCTTGTACAGTTTGTTCTTGTCCCGGCGGCTCAGCTTAACGATATCATCCGGGTCCTCGACGGGCATGACACCCATGCCGTAAGTCCCGTAATCCGACTTGACGAAAATGAACGGCTTCTCGCTTATACCGTGTTCTCTATATTTTTTTTCGATATTTTGAAACAACGTCACGGCAGCGTTTTTCAGCCGCGCCCGGTCCGCGTCATTATTGATATCGACATGATCAACGACTGAAAAAAGGGAAGAAAAGAGCCAAGGGTCCAAACCGACGATCTTTCCGAATTCGTTGAGCAATTCCTGCGCGTAAGCAAAATGCTGGGATTTATGCCGGGCGTGCCAACCGGCCTGGAGAGACGGATAAATGGGTATCTTGGACGTCTTTAATATTTCAGGAATGCCGGTCGTCAGGTCGTTGTTCAAGATGATCAGATCAACATCATCCCGGTCCGATTCCAAGCTGGACAGAATGCGTTTGAAGCAGTGAATTTTGACGGTCTGGCCGGTTGCAGTCTCGAGATCAACGGAGCGGGCCGTTTCGCAAAATGCGGGTTGGACATTTAAAAATGTAGCGATACGGGCCTGAAAACCAGCCTGTTCGATGATCTGCTGGAGGATGCGCACGTTCTCCAGGTACCAGGCGTTACGCGTATGCTCTTCGGCCACAATGACAACGCGTTCGCATTTCGGCACCCGGCGCAAGATCGCCTGGCGCATGAACCCGACGGCATCCGCCAGACCGTGTTCGCAGAGATTATTGAACCCGGCCGGAAAAAGATTGGTGTCCACGACCGAGACCTTGAAATCCGCGTCCCGGATATCGACCGAAGAATACAACGGGACAACAATGTCCTTTTCGAGCGATTCCAGCCACGGATAGACCTTATCCTGCTTGGTCTTGATCTGTTCGATAAAATTGGCGTGGCACAACTGTGGTTTGACGGATTTCATGAAAATATCCTCTCCAAAGGAACCTCATTATCCTATAAAGCAAAATTATTGTCGAGGGTTTTTAGGAAGACGGGGATCAACGTCGCTGATTAGCATAGCGCTGGACGATCAAACTGCAAATACCGTCACCTTCCACATTGACCATGGTGCGGATCGCATCCAGAGGCCGGTCGATGGGCAGAAGGATGGCAATCGCCTCAATGGGCAACCCCACCGACTGCAAGACCATGATCATCGTGACCATGCCGGCGCTGGGGATGCCGGGCGCGCCGATCGAGGCGATGATCGCCATAAGTGCGACCACGATCTGCTGAACAAGTGTGAGCTCAATCCCGACCAGGTTGGCGATAAAAAGGGCTGCAGCGGCCTCATACAGGGCCGTACCGTCCATGTTGGCGGTTGTGCCTAAAGGCAGAACAAACCCGGCAATGTCTTTGTCCACTTTCAGGTTTTTTTCAACACAGTGCATACTAATCGGCAATGTGGCCGAACTCGAACTCGTGGAAACAGCCGTGATCAACGCTTCGCGCATTTCCTTGAAAAAGCGCAGCGGGCTGAACCCGGTCAGAAGATAGAGCGCGCCGGGGAGCGTGACGAGCCCATGAAACAAGGTACAACCTAAAACAACCGCGATAAACTTGGCCAGCGACGAGAGTATCTGCAAGTCCTGAGTGGCGATCAACTTCAGCAGCAGCGCCATGATGCCGATCGGTGCCAAACGCATGATCCATTCCACGATGATCATGATCAACTCAAACGCCTCGGATAAAAACTGGCGGAAAGCCCTGGCTTTCTCACCGGCGACGATCATCCCGATACCGATAAAGATCGCGAACACAAGCGTGGAGAGGACATCACCCTTGGCCATGGCCTCAAAAGGATTCATGAACAAATTGAGCAGAAAGATCTTCAAAAAATTCCCGGGCGTCATCTCTTCCGGTCGGAAATCGGACATCGCCTCCTGGAACATGGAGATCTCCATGCCCACACCCGGCTTGACGATGTTAATGACCGTAAGGCCCAGAATGACGGCTAGAGTGGGGGAGGCCAAAAAATAAATAAAGGTAATTTTCCAGACGCGGTGCATCTGGCGGTGGGCACGCAAATTGGCGATCCCGATGCTGATCGAAGTAAAAACAAGCGGGATCAGGATCATCTTGAGGAGATTGACAAAAATCCCGCCGAGGATCTCGGCGATCGAAAGAACGAAAGGGGCAGGCGGCGCGGCCGGTCCGGCCTTGGCGATCCATAGCCCGCCTAGAACACCGAGCACGGCGCCGGAGCCGATCTGCGCGTTAAGAGAAAATTTGGTTTTGGGCATCGATGTTTATGTTACACTAAACTCCTATGATCACAAAAGATAAAATTGAGAAAATCCTCCGCACGGCCTTCCAGCCCCAGTATCTTTTTGTGGGCGATGATTCGTTCCGTCATGCCGGCCACGCCGAAGCCCTCTTAAGCGGCGGCAAGCACTTTTCGGTCACGATCGTTTCAGAAAAATTCAAAGGCCTCTCAAACGTGAAACGGCATCAAATGGTCTATGACACCCTGCGCCATGAAATGGGAAAGGGGATCCACGCCCTGGCCATCCAAACCCGGACGCCGGAAGAACATGCCCAAAAATAAACTGATTACGTCCGTAATTTGTAGCCGATCCGGAAAAGATAAACGGTGACAAAAAAGAAGAAAAGCGCCATCAGGAAAGAAAAGGCAATACAGGTCAGGACCGAAACGTCTGAAACGCCCGTAACGCTGTAACGCATGCCGTTGACGAGATAGAACATCGGATTAAATGCCGTTATCAAATGCACGATCTTGGGCAGTATAGCCACCGGGTAGAACACGCCGCCCAAGAACACCATGGGCATGATCACATAGATATTCCATACATTGAGCATCCCGAAATCTTCCGCCCACAAAGCCCCCATCATCCCCGCGCAGGAAAAAATGACCGAAATCATGATAATGAAATAAAGCAGCAGTATCGGGTGATGGATGTGCAGCGGCTGGAACATCGAAGAGACCAAAAACACCCCGCAGGTCACCAAGAAGCCTCTCGCCAGGCCGCCGGCCAAAAGCCCCAGGACCATTTCAAAATAAGAAAGCGGAGAAAGCAAGACTTCCTGGATATGATTGTGCCAACGGGCAATGAACAACGATGAGCTCGTGTTTTCATACGAGCTCGAAATAAGGTGCATCGTCATCAGTCCCGGGACGATGAACTGCAGATAGGTCAACCCGAAGGCCTCGAAACTGATGCGCTGGCCCATGGCCACGCCGAAGATATACATGAACAAAGAAGAGGCAACCAGCGGCGGAAAGAGCGTCTGCGTTGAAACGGAAAGGAACCGCAGGATCTCGCGCTTGGACAACGACAATGTGCCTACAGGGTTCGTGATCATATTATTCCTGTCCCGTTACTTCAATAAACACATCTTCCAGGGATTTATCCTGCAAGACTTCTTTTTTATCGCCGATGCGCACGATGCGCCCGCGATTGATGATGCCGATCGTTTTGCACAGTTTTTCCGCTTCTTCCATATAATGTGTCGTCAAAAAAATGGTCTTGCCTTCTTTATTAAGCTGCAGCAGATAATCCCAGATGAGGAACTTTAATTCCAGGTCGCAGCCGGCCGTGGGTTCATCCAGGATCAGGATCTCCGGATCATGGATCAACGCCCGGCAAAGCAACAAGCGCTTTTTCATCCCGCCCGATAAAGCCCGGTGCTTGGAATTGCGCTTTTCGGTCAATTGGAACCGTTCCAGGAGCTCATCCGCCCGACGGGCGGCTTTCCACGGTACAACGCCGAAATAACCGGCTTGATAGACGAGCAGTTGATGGATGGTCAGAAAGGGATCGAAATTAAATTCCTGGGCGCAGAGACCGATAAGGCTGCGGGTATGCGTATATTCGCGCGTCGTATCATACCCGAAGATCTTTACCTCACCCGATTGATAATTGGAAAGCCCGGTCACGACATTGATCGTCGTCGTCTTGCCGGCGCCGTTGGGTCCGAGGAAAGCAAAAAAATCTCCGCGCTTTACCTCGAAAGAGACATTGTCCAGCGCCTGGAACTTGTTATAGAACTTGGTAAGGTTCTTAATGGAAATCGCGATCTTGGAATTACGCATGGACCTTTTCCTGACTGACGAATGCCTCCTGGGCTTTGCGCGCGGCATTGCGCACGATCTCAGGGAGTGCCGGATGAATATAGATCATTTTAAGAAGATCATCAAGCGTTCCGTTTTTGTTCATGAAGGCGATCACCATGTGGATCATGTCCGAGGCTTCGGGACCGATAATGTGGGCGCCCAGGATCTTCCGGGTCTTGCGCTCGATCAGTATTTTGCAAAAACCGTGATCGGATAACAAGGCCATGCCCATGGCGCTGCTTTTGTAGGGATTCAGCCCGACAACGTAGTCGACCTTTTCACGTTTGAGCTCATCCTCGGTCTTGCCGACACCCGCAACCTGCGGATAGGCGAAAATGGCGTGGGGAACGGGAGGATAGGCAATAGGCTCTTTGACCGGGTGCGAAAAAACCGTGCGAAAAAGATATTCCCCTTCAAAATTGACGGTATGCCGGTAAAAATACCGTCCGATACAATCCCCGAGCGCATAGACACCGTCGACCGTCGTCTGCAAATGATCGTCTACTTTCACGAAGCCGTTATCGTCAAGCTGAATACCGGTATTATGCAGATCCAGCGTGTCGGTATTAGGCACGATCCCGGCCGCGACAAGAAGGGCATCCGCTGTTATCTCGCTATGGCCGGAAATATCGTCGCGATACGAAATTTTGAACTGACCGTCTTTAAATTCAACGCTTGTGGCGGAAGCGCGCTCATGGACGCGGTGATGCTGGGAAAAAACGCGGGTGAATTCGCGGGCGACATCTATGTCTTCTTTTCTTAAAAACTGGCTGCGCACTAAAAAATGGACTTCCGTGCCTAAGGCGCCGTAAGCGTGGCCGAGCTCGACGGCGATATACCCTGCGCCGATCACGACCATCTTTTTAGGAAGGACGGTGTTGCGCAGAGCTTCTGTGCTGGTCATAAACGGGGTATCCTTGAGGCCCGGAACAGAAGGGATGAAGGGACGCGTGCCCACGGAAATAAAAATCCTGTCAGCGGTCAATTCTTCACCGTTGACGCGCACCACTTTGTCGGAGGCGAACTTGGCCTCGCCCCGGTAAAAATCAATGTTGGGATTGCGGCCGTAGCCCGCCTCAATACTGGCCGAATCCTTGTCGACGGTCTGCGAAATGCGGTTCACCAAATTGGCAAAATCAACGCGGAATTGCGGATTGAGCTGGATGTCGAATTTTTGGATCTGCTTTACTTCGACGGCCAGGTCGGCCGGATGGATGAGCATCTTCGACGGGATACAGCCCCGGTTGAGGCAGGTGCCGCCCAGCTTGTCCTTTTCAATGCAGGCGACTTTGAGGCCGAGGCGCGCGGCCGGCGAAACGATTTTCGCTCCGCCGCCCGAACCAATGACGATCACATCATAACGCTTCATGCTGTCCCTGATCAAGTTTTGGCGGTTTGGACCGTCAATGACGGATATTCTTCAACGAACCGGTACAAACGGTCGATGATCGGTTCGGGTTCCCACAACTGCATAAGGTCATTGCGCAGATTGGCCACGTACGGCAAACCCCTGAAATAACCGGCATAATATTTGCGGAAATGCGCAATGACGCCGTTACGTAAACCTTTAAAGTGTATGGCTAATTTTAAGTGGTCGATACAAACATCGACACGCTCTTTCAGGGTCGGTTCAGGCAGATATTCGCCGGTGGCCAGATAATGCTTGGTCTGCTTGAAGATCCACGGATTGGCGATCGCCCCGCGGCCGATCATAACCCCGTCGCAGCCGGTCTCCAGCATCGCCTTGGCGTCTTCCGGCTTAGTGATGTCACCGTTGCCGATGACCGGGATCTTGACGGCCTTTTTGATCTTCTCCAACCAGGTCCAGTCCGCCTGTCCAGAATGTCCTTGGCTGCGGGTGCGACAATGAAGGGTCAACGCCTGCGCCCCGGCCTGCTCGACCATTTTGGCAACGTCGAGAATAACAATGCTTTTTTCATCCCAGCCCAAGCGGGTCTTGACCGTGACCGGCAGGGAAGTCGCCCGCACGGTCGATTTGACCACGGCCTCAAAACGGGGGAGGTCCCGCAATAATCCCGCGCCTTCGCCGCGCATGGCCACATCCTTGACCCAGCATCCGCAGTTAATATCGATGAAATCCGGTTTATGGGCTTCCGCGATCCGCGCCGCCCCTTCCATGGACGATTCCAATCCGCCGAAGATCTGGATGGCCACGGGCCGCTCCTCGTCAATGATCTGAATCTTCTTTAAAGCCTTCTTGGCCTCACGGATCAAGGCTTCGCTGCTGGTAAATTCCGTATAAACGATATCCGCCCCCAAACGGCGGCAGATAAGACGGAAGGCCGTCTCCGTGACATCTTCCATCGGAGCCAGGACAATCGGTTTATCAAATTGTAAGGAGCCTATCTTCATTTTTTTAAAAAGAAAGAAGCAGGTCAATAAGTTCGTATCTATCCAGCCCGCCGCGGGCCGTCAGAATAAAAAGAAAGAGAAGGACGATCACCACCGAGACCAGGACTTTAAAGCCTGTTGTGCGCCGCCCCATCACGATCCAGGCAAATATCAAAATGAGAATGAGATAGCCTATCATGGAACCCTTGCCGGATAAAAGTAGGTTAATTATACTGCATTTTCCGGATAATTCAAATGGTTGCAAATTGATTTTTCCGCCAGTATACTAATATTTTCATTTAAAAAAAATCTTTAGACAATGACCACAATGTTACATATATCCGATTCGGCAATCGCCCGCGGCATAAAGACCGCCGGCATAGGCAAAAAGGGAAGCAAGGCGCTGGAAAACTCTTTGATCGCCGAGATCCGCCATGACATTGAGGCCGGAAAAGTCAGCCCCATTGAACTTGGGGCCTTTTTGGGCGGCTTATGGCTAAAGGGATTAACACCCGAAGAGCGCTCTCTGGAACAGGCTTTGGGCAAAAATGCTTTTGCGGATGCTCGATCCCTGGCCCAAATTCTTTGCGCCGATGCTCCGTCAGATATCCGCGCGCTCTGCACCGACCTTCTGGAAGGGAAGACCTTAAGTAAGGAACAGGCAAGCCGCCTCGGAGAATTCCTGCTCTCCGATGAGCCAGGGGAAGCAAGCCGCGGGCTGGCGGTCAGCATTTTACGTGTCCGCTATGAGACAGACGATGAATATGAGGGTCTTTTGAAAAGTTTTCAGGCATCGCTTGAAAAAGATTTCCGCACACCGGCCCCTGCCGGCCAAGACATAATTCAATTAGCCGAACCGTTTGACGGCATGGACCATTCCTATTTGGTCACGCCTTTGATTGCCCGTTATCTTCAAACACTGGATTATCACGTCATTTCGCTCGTCGGACGCAACAGCGGCCCCAAGTTCGGTAACAATCTTCTGGCACTTTGCAAAGAACTAAGCATCTCTCCCGTAAAATCCAACCATGAACTTAAAGACGCTAAACCGCCTTTGGGATGGTATTTCAATCAAGAAGATATTTCCAAACCCATCGACCGCTGGGTCGAGCGGCGGCACAAGACCATTAAGCGTCCATGCTTTGCCACTCTGGAAAAATTTTTAAATCCGGTCGGTGCCAAAATCATCATAACCTCCGCTTTTCATCCCCCGTACAGCGAAAAGATGACCACGATCGCCGAGCGCGCGGGATTCGCCGGAAGCATCGTTGTCCGCAACGGACTGGAAGGCGCGCTGGCCTTTCCGCTAAAAAGGGAAGTAAAAATATTGTGTTCCGCCAGGACGACACAAGGGGGTCATAAGAGAAATGAGATCGTTTTTGATCCGGCCGCGTTCCTGGGCCGCAGCGTGGAGCTTGAAGAGGTATTGGAAAATCCTTCGCTACGCGAGAACGCCCGCCTGGTCAAGTTATTTGCGGAAAAAGACTCAACGGATAATACTTTATTCGACCTTCGCGTCAAGGCCACGTGCGGAGGCCTGCGCCTGGCCCTGGAATGGCTTAAAGAGAATATGGAAGTCACTGCTAATGATCAAAATAAGTAACGATAAGAAAATATCGTTTTATACTTTCGGGTGCCGCCTCAACCAGGCGGAAACCGCCGTCATCCGTAACAGCTTCAAGGATAATCCGTATAAATTTGTCGATATTGAAAAACCTGCGGATATCGTGGTGATCAATACCTGCACGGTGACCGAGAACGGCGATACCGATACCCGGCGTCTTGTGTCCAAGATCAGCCGCCTTAATCCGCACGTGAAGATCGCGCTCGTCGGTTGCCAGGCCCAGGTACAAAAGGAAAAGCTGACCGATCTTCCCAATGTGTTTTGGGTTGTGGGGAACGCCAAAAAATTCGATCTCGCCGCCATTATCCGCGAAACCGAAGAGAAGGCCGCGCCCCGGGTCATCACGCCGACGATCGACCGCGACCCGTTCACGCTGCCTGCCGCCGGCATCGATACAACCCATACCCGGGCGAATTTGAAAATCCAGGACGGCTGCGACTTTTTCTGTTCGTTCTGCGAGATCCCGTATGCCCGCGGCCGGGCCCGCAGCCGGACATTTGAAAACATTTTAGAAGAGGCAAGGATTTTGGCGGAGGCCGGACACCAAGAGATCGTTCTGACCGGTATCAATATAGGAACATACAAACATGAAAATAATGGATTGATGGATGTCATTGATGCCCTGGAAAATATCGAAAAAATCAAACGCATCCGCATTTCCTCGATCGAACCAACGACGATCCCGCTTGCCTTGCTCGAACGGATGGCTTCATCCAAAAAGCTTTGCCGCTATTTGCACATTCCGCTCCAAAGCGGCGATGACCGCATCCTGGGACGCATGCAGCGCAAATACTCGGTCAGCGAATTCGTTAAATTTACCGAGTGGGCGGCGAACACAGTGCCTGGCATCTGTCTGGGTACCGATATCATCGTCGGTTTTCCGGGAGAAAGGGAGAAAGAGTTCGAAGCGACTTGTGAAATTTTCCGGCAGTCACCGCTTCATTATTGCCATGTCTTCAGCTATTCCAAGCGCCACCTGGCCAAAAGCCGGAATTTTAGCGATGAGGTGCCGGCTGCGGTCATTCACGAACGCAGCGGGATCTTGCGGAATTTAAGCCAGCGCAAACGCCGCCTTTTCTTCGAATCCCAACTCAATACGGTGCACGATGTCCTCTTCGAACAGAAAAAAAACGGCCTCTGGTGGGGCCTGACCGACAATTATATCAGGGTCGCTGCTGAGTCAAAATCGGATTTATCGAACCGCTTTCAAAAAGTGCGTCTTTTTAACTTATCGACAGCCTATATGTTAGGGAAAACCGCCCTATAATTTTTATTTTCCAGCCCTTGACACCTGGCTTTTTGCATGTTATTTTTTAACCATGAAAGTATACCGCGCCACGGTTCTCGCTTCTTTCCTTTCGTTATTTATTTTCCTTGCTTTACTTATAATTCCAGCCAGTTATTCCGCTGAAAACCAAGGATTTGGAAGTCCAGACATTGGTTCCGGGACGGGCTGCGAGCCAACTTATGTCACAATCCAGGGCCAAACAGTGATGCTCGATGGTACGGGCGGCGAAGGCTGCGGCACCACGACCGGCACGACCACGGGCACTACGACGATCGGCACAACCACCATCGGAACAACCACCAGCGGATCAACTACCTCAGGCACCACCACCAGCGGAACAACGACAGCCGGGACGACAACCACCGGTTGCGCTGAAACAACAATAATGATAGATGGTCAACTTGTTTCAGTCCCGGATTTTTCAGATCCCGGTTGCGGCGGCACTACGACCACCGGAACGACCACGTCCGGGACAACCACAGTCGGAACCACAACGAGCGGCTCAACCACATCTGGTACAACCACGAGCGGGACAACTACCAGCAGTGATCCTTGCTCTGATCCGGTTGTCGGAACAGAAATAGGTGTAGGAGGGACTCCTCTAGAATTAGCGATCTTGGATGGCTTTTCATCTTCAGGCACCGAACCATGTGATCCGGGGACGACAACCTCCGGAACGACCACTTCCGGCACAACGACCAGCGGAACGACGACAAGCGGAACGACCACAAGCGGAACGACGACAGCCCCTCTTCCGGAATATGATGTCCTTATTATCTATCCTGATTCCGATGCGGCTTATGCCAAATATTTACATGATGAAGGGACGCTTCTGGGATTAGAAGTACATGCCGAGCCAGTCATTCCTGCGCAATTACTTATCGATTACCCTACGCTATTGGCGGGAATCAACCAAAACAAACTTTATGCTATTGCAGGCGAAGCACCCCCCTTTGCTGTAGAAAATCCGACCGTTGCTCTTTTAAAGGCTTTAGCTGATCCGCAAACTATTCCGCCACCCCCGCCTCCGGGCGGAACGGAACCGCCTCCGGGCGGCACCACCGGCGGCGTCATCATCGTTGATCCTGACCCCGGCACCACAACGGGCGGGGTAGTCATTACTGATCCTGATCCCGGCACGACCACTGGCGTTATTACTGACCCTGATCCCGGCACGACCACTGGCACAACGACCAGCGGCGGCACCACGGTTGTTATCACCGATCCTGATCCGGGCGGGAGCGGCACAGTCCCCGATATAGGACAAACCGGTTTCGGCCAAGGTCAATTCTCCGAATAACCTTCCTTTTTCCCTTTTTCTCGTTTAGATTTCATGATATTCTAAGTCATGAAAATTTTTTATTTTAGGGACCTTGATCTTGCCCGGCACAGAAGAGGGTTCACCCTGGTTGAGGTGATGATCGTCCTGATGGTCATTGCGCTTCTTGTGACGATCGCCATTCCGCAGATCTTGCGCGTACGGCTTATTGCCAATGAATCGATCGCGCAAGCTACCTTAAAAACCATTTCGAACGCCCTGGAAACCTATGCCAACGATACACAGGAGTATCCGGTCGATCCGAACCTTTTATTGACGACCACACCGACTTACCTCAATTCCGACTACTTCACCGGCACCCATTCAGGGTATACCTATTCGCCAGCCATCACCAATTACAGTTATCAAGTCACCGCCACGCCGGTCAGCCCCAATACCGGCTCCCGCACATTCGCCATCAGCACCGGCGGCGTACTTGCCGAAGTAACACCGCCTACTACCTAACAGCCCTGTCTGTCACTCCATTAATTCTTTTTTAACCTTCTTTTAATGTGACGCTTTCTATAATTTGGGTGAACGTAACCTTTAAAAAGGAGAGCGCTATGATCGGTAAAAAACTTATGCTTCAGGGGGCATTCAGTGCTGTTTTGTTTGCCGTTTTTTCCGTGGCCCCGCCCGCACAGGCCCAAAGCGATGTGGACGCGCAGATCGAAGAACTGAGAGGAAAGATCGAGCAGACCCGCGAAAATTACCGGGAAGAAGGTGAGCGCGTCGAAGAAAAAATCCAAAAATATGAGAACAGGATCGATGAGATTCAGCGTAATGCCGACGCCCAGGGTGTTGATGTCGATGCTCAAGAAGGCCAAGGATTCGATTTGGGCGAAAGCGTCCAGGAACTCAGCAAGGACTTCAATGAATGGCGCTTAAAACGTGCCGTCGACAGCTATGAGGACAAGATCGACGATCTCAAGGACGTTTCCATGGATGAAACCGATCCTAACCGCAAGCTGGAGCTGGAACAACAGATCCAAAAATTAGACGCCAAGTATAACGCGGCCAAGGCCAAACTTAATGACTTACGGGCCACCGAAGGCGACAATTGGGAGCGCATCGAAAGGGATCTGGAAAACTCACTGGAAGAGATCGACCGGGATTATCAAGAAGCCATGGAAGGCTAAGAGAGCTGCGCCGTCTTAGGAATAAAAAGGGCATCTCGCAATGCTTGCAAGATGTCCTTTTTTATGCCGATTTTCTTTACAAAATAAGGAAGGCCTATGCAACATGTCATCCGTATCAAGGATAAATACTATATTTTGGCCCAGTCTTCGCTGGCCGAAGAAAAGACGCGGGTTCTTAAAAGTGAGGATATGTTCGCCGTCTTTAAGCATAACGGTGACATAGGAGTTTTCGGCCTGGAAGAACACGGCATTTATTTTAAAGGCACGCGCTTTTTGTCCCGCCTCATTCTCCACGTCGACAACCGTCATCCCTTGCTGCTTAGTTCCATCGTCAAGGAAAATAACCATCTCATGGTGGTTGATACGACCAACCCCGACATTTCCCCGGAAGGAAAGCCGTTCATCAACAAAGGCGACCTTCATTTCCACCGCTCGATTTACTTAAAGAAACAAGTCTTTTATGAACGCCTGCAGATAACCAACTACGGCATCAAAACAGCGGAATTTGAATTCTCGTATGAATTCGACGCGGACTATCACGATATTTTCGAAGTGCGCGGCCTAAAGCGGAAAAGGAGGGGAAAGGCCTTCCGGCCGAGATCTGACAGTCAGCAGCTTCAGTTTTCTTATCAGGGGCTTGACCGGATAATCCGTAAAACGACCATCCAATTCACGCCTAAACCTTCGCAAATAAAGCCTAATTTCATAAAGTTCAGGATGAAATTAAAGCCGGATGAATCAAAGAACGTCTGCTTGAAAATAACATGCTCCAGCACGGAGGACAGCGTGCCCATCTCCAAGCAATGGGCCGTTCATTTCAACGGACACAATGGAAACCATTGCCATGTCCAAGGATGCAACATAGAAACAACCAGCAACCAATTCAACAATTGGGTTCACCGTTCAAAAGCCGATCTATTGATGATGCTGACCTGCACCCGCAAAGGGATATACCCGTATGCCGGCATTCCCTGGTTTAATACCGTCTTCGGCCGTGACGGCCTCATCACCGCCCTGCAGACATTATGGATTTATCCCGAAATCGCCAAAGGGGTTCTGTCTTACCTGTCGGCATTCCAAGCCAAGAAATTGATGCCCGAGAAAGATGCAGAACCCGGAAAAATCCTTCATGAAACAAGAAGCGGCGAGATGGCCAACTTGGAGGAGATCCCTTTCGGTCTTTATTATGGCAGCGTTGATTCAACCCCGCTTTATCTTATCCTCGCCGGCCGTTATTACCAGCAGACCGGCGACATTTATTTCATCCGCCGGATCTGGCCTTCGTTGAAATTGGCCCTGCAATGGATCGATGAATACGGCGATTACGACAAGGATGGATTTGTCGAATACAAATCAAAAGCCGTCGGCGGCGGCTTAAGCCAGCAGGGATGGAAAGACTCGGAAGACTCTGTCTTCCATGTCAACGGCAAAATGGCCGAACTGCCCATCGCTCTTTGCGAAGTCCAGGGTTATGTTTATGAGGCCAAAATCCAGATGGCCGGCCTCGCTCAGGCCATGGGTAACTATACGTTATGCGGCGACCTTATAAATGAGGCAGAAGCCCTAAAGAAAAGATTTCAAAGCGCCTTTTGGTGCAAAGAAAAAAAAGTATATGCTATTGCCCTCGATGGAAAAAAACGTCCCTGCACTGTCCTCACCTCCAACGCAGGCCACACACTGTTTTCCGGCATTGTGGCCCCAGAGCATGCCGAATTGATATGCAAACAGCTGACCGGCAGGGAAATGTTCAGCGGATGGGGGATCCGCACCGTTGGGAGTTCAGAAAATAAATACAATCCCATGTCCTATCACAACGGCTCCATTTGGCCGCATGACAACGCCATTATTGCTTCCGGCTTCGACCGTTATGGGTTCAAGGCCGGAGTGTTGAAGATCCTCACCGCGCTTTTTGATGCCAGCTTTTTCATGGACCTGAACCGTTTGCCCGAATTGTTCTGCGGATTTGAAAGGCGTAAAGGGGAAGGACCGACCCTTTATCCGGTCGCCTGTAATCCGCAAGCCTGGGCCTCAGGTGCTATTTTCATGCTGATCCAGGCCTGCCTGGGACTGAGCATCGACGGCAAACATCAGGTCATTTACTTTAATAAACCCGTACTTCCTCCGTATATTCACGAACTCAGGATATTGAATTTAAAAGTCGGAAAGGGCCGGCTGAACGTGGATGTCCGATACCATAAAGACGATGTAGGTATACGGATTTATGAACGGCATGGGGAGGTCGAGGTGATTACGCGGAAATAACTATGAAGATCGCACAAGTTTCTCCGTTATATGAAAGCGTGCCGCCGCAGCTCTACGGCGGAACGGAGCGTGTTATTTCTTACCTGACGGAGGAACTGGTCGCGCTGGGCCATGACGTGACCATTTATGCCAGCGGCGATTCGATCACGCGGGCGCGGCTGCGGCCCATATGCCCGCGGGCGATACGCCTGGACAAGCAAAGCGTCGACCCGGTCGCGGATCACATTCTCCTGAGCCAGCGGATCTTCAAGGAATCCGAGGAGTTCGACATTATCCATTCCCACATCGATTATTTAGCTTATCCTTTGCTCCGGCTGATGAAAATACCGAATGTGACTACCTTGCATGGACGCCTCGATATTCCGAACTTGGCAAATTTATACCGCGAATTTGACGATATCCCGGTCATTTCCATATCCAATTATCAACGACTGCCTCTTTCCTGGGCCAATTGGCAGGCTACGATTTACCATGGACTGCCGGAAGATCTTTATATGTTCCGTGAGCGTCCCGGTAAATACTTGGCTTTTATCGGAAGGCTCAGCCCTGAAAAACGCTGCGATATCGCCATCCAGATCGCGGCCGAGACCGGAATGCCCTTGAAGATCGCAGCCAAAGTCGATAATGCAGATAAGGACTACTTTGACAGCACGATAAAACCTTTGCTGAACGGCTCACATGTGGAATTCATCGGCGAGATCGGTGAGACCGAAAAGAACGATTTTCTCGGCGGCGCCTATGCCTTGCTTTTTCCGATCGATTGGCCTGAACCTTTCGGGCTGGTCATGATCGAAGCCATGGCCTGCGGAACACCTATCATTGCCCGCCTGCACGGTGCCGTCCCCGAAGTGATGGAACAGGGAGTAACGGGATTCATCGTCAAGGACACCGCCGAAGCGATCACGGCGGTCAAATCAGTCTCAAAGATCGATCGCCGGCGCTGCCGGGAGGTCTTCGAGCAAAAATTCACCGCGAAAAAAATGGCTGAAAACTATCTAAAGTTATATGAAAAATTAATTGAGCAGAAGAAACAGAGCCTTTATGTTCGATCTTAAGAAATGGACCAGATTCTTGCAGACCGACATCTGGAAAATCCAGGAGCGGCAGCTTTCCCGCAAGAGGTATATCCTGGTCCGGTATTTGAAGGTCCTGCTCTTGGCTGTCAAAGGCTTTCAGGAGAATCAATGCCTCTTACGGGCTTCGGCGCTCACTTTTTACACGCTGCTGTCCATCGTTCCGGTCATGGCTATGGCCTTCGGCATCGCCAAAGGCTTCGGCCTGGAAAGCGTCCTGGAGCGGCATCTTTTTAGCCGATGGACGGAGCAGCAAGAAGCGCTCAATCAGATCATCACTTTTTCCCGCACGCTTCTTGAAAATACCAAGGGAGGAGTGATCGCCGGGATCGGGGTAGCCGGCCTGTTTTGGACCGTCATTAAACTCCTGAATCACATCGAATTTTCCTTTAACGCCGTCTGGGGCATCAAGACACAAAGAGGGTGGCTGAGAAAATTCAGCGACTATTTATCGCTTGTCCTGATCTGCCCGCTGCTCCTCATCATTTCCAGCAGCACCACATTGCTGATCGCCCATAAGATCAATATGGCCATGGCCAATATCGGTTTTTTGAATTTCTTGCAGCCGGTCACGTTCGTTATTTTGGGTCTTTTGCCTTTTATCACCATGTGGATCCTGTTCAGTTTTATTTATATTTACATCCCCAACACGAAAGTAAATGTGCGCTCGGCGTTGACCGGCGGCATCGCGGCCGGGACCGCCTATCAGATCATGCAATGGGCCTATATTTTCTTCCAAGTGGGGGCGGCCAAATATGGTGCGATCTATGGAAGTTTCGCTGCTTTGCCGCTTTTTTTGCTTTGGCTGCAGGCGAGCTGGCTCATCGTTCTCTTCGGCGCCGAAGTGTCGTTTGCCGACCAGAATGAAGAGACCTATGAATCCGAACCATCTCCCAACGTGAACTACTCGCTCAGAAAGATCCTGGCGCTGTGGATGACCGAAAAATGCATCAAAAATTTCATCCACGGTGAAAAACCCTTAAGCGAAAGCGAACTCTCCCGGCAGCTAAATATACCGTCGCGATTAAGCCGGAACATCCTCAATGATCTTGTCGAAGGCGGGATATTAAGCGAGATCAAGACCGGTCCTGATGAAGAATGCTGTTACCAGCCGGCGCGCAGCGTCGAGGCGCTGACCATTCAATACGTCATTGAGCGGCTGGAAAAAAAAGGGCACGGCGATATTTCCGTGAAGGAAACGGAAGAGCTTCTGGACCTTAAACAACGGCTCGAGGATTTCAACCGCATCCTGGAAAATTCCGAGGCCAACGTGGCATTGAAAGACATCGCGCGGGATGAGAGGCCCTTGCTGAAATCCTTCCCTTAATGCTTTTTTAATCCCTGGTTAACCCACTGGTGATTAAAATAATGCTTGGGGTCAAAAATAAAGAATAGGAAGGGCCATGCCACTCGCCGACACTCCCATTGCCGGATATTGCGACCTCTGCTCCAAGATAATTCTCACGACCGATAGACCCAGCGAGGTGCTGATCTTGGGCAGGGTATTTAAATTTTGCTGCGCGTCCTGCGAAGCCGTTTTTCTGTCCAAAAACATTTCGCATCTGCCGGCACCGGTTCTACCGGGCCTGTCTCTGGAAGGATTTAATCCGGCCTTGAGCTGGCTGGACCAGGCCGTGCAGCAGGAGGCCTCTGATCTTTTTCTTTCCGTCGGGGAGCCGCCCACGCTTAAGATCTACGGGGTTTTCAAAAAACTTGATGACAAACTTCTTGATCATCGCACCCTGGAAGAATTCATCCATGCGCTCCTGCCGGAAGATAAGCGTAAATCCTTCGACGAAGGCCATGACGTGGACCTCGGCTTTGAGATAAAAGGGGTCTCTCGCTTCCGCATGAACATTTTTCGTCATCATAAAGGGCTTTCCCTGGCGGTCCGGCCGCTGCCGCTTCAGATCCCCTCGATGGAAGCCCTTAATCTCCCGGAGGTCTTTCGGGACCTGACCCGGTTAAAGCACGGCCTTATCTTGGTCACCGGCCCGGCCGGAAGCGGAAAGACAACCTCCCTGGCTTCCTTTATCGATGCCATCAACCGCGCGGAAGAAAAACATATTGTCACGATCGAAGATCCGATCGAGTATGTCATCCAAAATCAACGCTCTCTCATTCATCAGCGGGAAGTGGGTTGGCACACGACCTCGTTCGCGGACGGCTTACGCAGCGCCCTAAGGGAAAACCCGGACATTATCGTCGTCGGAGAATTGCGCGATCTGGAAAGCATCGCCCTGGCCCTGCGCGCGGCCGAAACCGGCCATCTTGTCCTGGGCACGCTCCACAGCGGTTCGGCCGTCCAAGCCTTGACCCGTATCATCGATGTCTTTGATTCCGCACGTCAACCGCAGATCCTGACCCAATTGGCCCAATCCCTGCAGTGCATATGCTCCCAACGGCTCATCAAGCGTGTGGACAGACCCGGCATGGCCCTGGCCTCGGAAATGCTGATGGTCACGTTGGCGATCAGCAATATTATCCGTCAAAACCGGATCAATGAGATCCGCGGGTACATGGAAACCGGACAGGCCGAGAATATGCATACCTTCCGGCAGAGCACAGAAAAGCTTACGCGAGCCGGACTGATCAACAAAGAGGAGACTTCAGACGCCCTGGAAATACTGGATACAAAAAAACTATAATATCTGATTTCATCTTTTTTTAACCTTCCTTTAATGCACCCCTCATCATAATAGCATCCGTATACCCATGTACCATGTCTTGAAAGGAGGCTTTTATGAAACAATTTATCTATACTGCACTTATTGCTTTTTCCTTTGTTTTGACCGGCTGCACCACAGCCATGCTCGCAGGCAAATCCGGAACTAAATTCCAGGCGTCCGTCTCGGATGTCTATGATGCCTCGCTGGCTGAACTGCAGGAACAAAATTATCCCATCCTGCGGAAAATGATCACCAATGATGTGGCCAAGATCGACTCGGAATTCCCAAGCGGAGAACAGCTTGATATCGTCATCCGGCAACTTTCTCCGGATTACACAGCGACCAGTGTCCGCGTGGGCGCCATCTCCGATGACCATCGGGCTTATACGTTCATGAAAAAACTGGAAGCCCGGGTCGAGGAGAACGGCCAAAACAACCAGCGAGACCGGCAAACGAGCGGATAAAAAAATAAACGACGCCAGTTGCCACTGCGGCATGCGGGAAACATCGACCCATGCTGCGGTGGCCGCCTTGGGGAGGTCAATATGCGCAACATTAAAGCGATCCTGTTCACATTCTTATTGATACTATTCTGGGTATCTCCGCTTTCTGCCCAGGAAGAGGCGCAGTCTTTGCGCCAAGAGGTTCAAGCCTTAAAAGAAAGGATCGCTCAGCTTGAGAAAGAACAGGCGCCGACGGCGGACCCTCTGACCGAAATAGAGCGCATGCAGCGGGAAATGAACCGCATGATGGAAAATTCTTTTGACCGTATGGGCGGGGCCAACAGCGGTATACTGAACGCCGAAATGTCCTATGATCCCCATCTTGACCTGGAAGAGACCGCCAACGGCTATACGATACGGGTGGATACTGCCGGATACGATCCGAATCAAATTGATGTGGATGTGAAAGGAGACACTCTTACCGTTTCCGGCAAGACCAAGCAATCCGCACAGGAAACGACCCCCGAAGGCCAACGGCAATATCAAAGCTACGGGACCTTTGCGCGTTCCATTTCGCTCCCTCAGGATGCCAATGCCGCGCAAATACAGACCAGAACGCAGGGCGACACGCTGATCATCCAATTCCCCAAAAAACAAGCTATTTGATGTATAATGCCAATAATTACGACAACCGCAATGAAGGGAGGGGCACGATGTCAACGAAGATCATTGACGAATTGACTAAAGCCTACTGGTCCGAGATCGAAACGGTCATGAACTATATCGCACATTCGGTCAACCTTGACGGCGTCCGAGCCGAAGAGATCAAGAAATCCCTGGCCGCCGACATAACCGAAGAATTGGCGCACGCTCAGGGACTGGGAAAGCGCATCAAAGAACTGGGCGGGACCATCCCGGGTTCGTTCGTCTTTAAGCCTTCACAGAAATCTCTGCAGCCCGGCAAAGACACCACCAATGTCATTGCCGTCATCAAGGGCGTTATTGATGCCGAAAACGAGGCCATCATCCAGTATAACAAGATCATTAAATTGTGTGACGGCAAGGATTACGTCACGCAAGACCTGGCCATCCGGACGCTGGCCGAAGAAGAATCCCACCGGACCGTGTTCGAAGGGTTCCTGAAGGAATACACGAAATCCTGACCCCATGAACTCCGCCGACACATCAAAAGCGTTCTTCCGCAAAACCTTCATTATCGTCCTTCTTTTGGCGGCCTTGGCCGCTTTTGTCCTGCTGATCCGCCATATGGTCACCACCGTCATTCTTGCCGCCATGCTAGGCGGCCTGCTGCACCCTTTGCAGAATAAGTTAACGGAATTACTGAAGGGCCGGCGGACCGGTGCGGCCGTGATCACGATCATCCTTACTTTACTATTTATCGGCGTTCCTTTGCTGGGGGTTTTGGCCGTCGCCGCCAAGGAAGCCGCTGACGCGTCTCAATTGATAACGCCGTGGCTTCAGGAGCAAATGAAAAAACCTCCGGAGCAGTGGATGAACTTCTTAAACGGAATCCCCTTCGTCGAGGAATTGCAACAATACCAATCGGGCCTCGTGGAAGGGGTATCCAAGCTTCTGCAGAACATCGGCGCCCACCTCACAGGCCTGATCACCGCCATAACGACCGGTACCATTGAATTTTTGTTCCGGGCCTTTGTGGGCATTTATTCCCTTTTCTTCTTCCTCATCTATGGCGACCGAATGATGAAAACGGCCTTTGAATATCTGCCGCTGACCGAGAAAGAGTCCCGGGAAATAATCCAGAAAGGCGCGGCCATTATCCGGGCGACCGTCAAAAGCCTGTTTGTCATCGGCACGGTACAGGGAGGCTTGGTCACCGCCGCTTTCCTGCTTTTAGGGATCAAAGCCGCCGTATTTTGGGGGATCCTTGTCGCTGTCTTGTCGGCCATTCCCGGGCTCGGGGCCCCGATCATCTGGGTCCCGGCTTCCATTTATCTGGCCCTTAGCGAACGCTTCTGGGCCGGGATCGGGCTTGCCGTGTGGGGGGTCGCGGTCGTCGGCTTGGCCGATAATTTCCTAAGGCCACTCATTATAGGGAAAGAAGCCAAGGTACCGGAACTGCTGATCCTTTTGAGCATTCTAGGCGGCCTCGCGACCTTCGGGATATCAGGGATCATCCTTGGGCCCATTCTGGCAGGCGTCCTGATCAGCATTCTGGAGATCTATTCCAAGGTCTTTCATCCGATTTTAAAAGAATAACCCGCGCTTTCTTGTCTTCAGAATAAGAAGTGCTCGTTGCACATTCTGCCGTTTGATTGTATAATCCTGACATCATGCGTCGAGCAGCTCTTCCCCAAAAAACTGAAGCTGTCTTAAGAACTTTCCTTATCCTCATTATTTTGTCTCTTTGCTCTTCCACTCAGGCACAGGACATGGCCGGCTCGAAAGAATTCAATCAAGCCATCGCCAACGCCAATAAACGGATCTCCGGTTACGAAACCGCCCTTGAGACAGGAGACCCGGCCGTCATCCGCAAGGCGGCGCTGGAACTTCAAAAAGATCCCTTGGCCGTGCGCCAGATCAATAACGTAAAGTCCGACGCTTTTAAAACGCGTTTGAATCAGGAACTGACATCCGTACAGTCACAGACCAAAGCCGCGATCCGCCAGAAGCTCGCCCAGCGTTACGGCGTTCCCGAGAGCGAGGTGACGTTTTTCGAAGCCACCAACCCTTCTCAACAGGTCAAGGTCGGACAGGATTGGGACGTCACCGCCCGCGTCAAGGGCAAGGACGTTCCCCTGGACGTGGCGCGGGAAGTCGCTCATGAATCATTTTATGAAGCCGCCAACGGACAGAAACCGCCTTCGGCCAAAGCCGCTAAACAGTTCGCCCACCAGCAGGCGGTTGAGGTGACCAACCGGATCCATCCCGAAGCCTACGGCGGGGGCGGTAAGAAACTTGTCTATAATCAATCCACCGGTAAATATGAAGTGATGACCGAGGGCGCAGAGATCATCCTCGGCGATAAATCCAAAGCCCTGCGCGACCCTCAGCAGCTCAGTGAGGTCATGGAACATAAAAGCAACATGGCCAGAAACACGGCCGCCGAAATTCGAAACGCCGGCGAGCGCTACATCGCCGAAAACAAACTCTCTGGCGCCGAGGCCAAGCAGATCCGCCTGACAGCGGAAGCCGACGCCCAGGGCTGGGAACTCGAGCAGGCCAGGCAGTACACCAAACAATACAGCCGTCAGGTCGAGCCGCGCGTGGAATCCCGCGGCGGTGAAGTCCATTCGCAAATCAAAAAAGGAACGGAAATATTAGAAAAAGTCGCCAATGGTGACATCACACCCGCCGAAGGCCGCGCCAGATTAAAGAAAATGGGTGAGACACCGGAATCCATTATCGAAAAAGGTTCCAGTCAGATCGAGGCCGCACAAAAACTGGGAGATACACCGAAAGAAATCATCCGCCGAGCCAAAGCCGGCGAAGCGCCGGAAGATGTTTTTGTGGACAATGTCAAAGACCGCTTGGAATTGAAGCGTATGGAAAAGGCTGCGGCCAAAGGTGAAAAATACGAACCGCTCACCGAGGATTCAGGCCCGGGCCTCGAACGCCAGGCGCGGCTTAAAAACGCCCTTAAGCGCGTACAGGCAATGGACACCTATATCCAAGAGCAAGTCGGCGTCGGGAAGCTTCCGGCCAACGCTTCGGGCCTGCGTCAAAACATCAATACCGCCGGCGCCAAGGCCATGGGAGCCGTTGCGGTGGCAGGCACGGCCTATGAAGCCGGTTCGATCGGCTATAAAATGGCCAAGGCAAAGATCCTCTACGATGAGGCCAACCAGGCGCTCTTAAGCGGCGATGAGGCCCTGGCGGAATCGATCATGGCCCAGGCTGAAGCCCTGGAAAATGAAACTGTTCAGCAGGTGGAAGACGCCGGCGTTATGATCACGGCCATGGTCGTCGCCCCTGCTTTGTCAGGGATGTACTATACAGGGAAAGGCGCTTATGGTCTGACGCGGATGGCACTGGAAAGCGAATACGGCAAACCCGTCGACCAAGCCGTGCAGGACACCATGACCGGCGGAATGAACCTTTGGGACGATTTGATCCGGAAACTTTCCGGTGACAAAACCATCTCTGAACAGGAGCTGGAAGACATTAAAAAACGCCAGGATGCCTGGATGAAGATTTTGGACAGCGGGGCAGTGGAGCTGCAGGAGGGTGCAACACAGGATGATCTCCTGGTTCTCATCGAGCGCATGGTCAAAGACGGGAAGATCGCGACCCTGGATGATCTCGGTGATTTGAAAAACGCAGTTAAATTAACGCCGGAGAGCCAGATCGCCCGGGCCGACTGCTCCAAATTCCCCGGCACCAAAGCCGAGTGGGACGCCTCCGACGGAAAGGTCCGCTGCAACTGTACCGAAGGGAAATGGTCCAACACGGCCAAGAAATGCGTCAACGACAAGGATGCGGCCCTGGCTAAGGCGGACTGCTCCAAGTATCCCAATAGCGTGCCGCAGTGGGACGACGAAGAAGGTGTCGCCCGTTGCAACTGCACCGGTGACTATGTCTGGAATAAAGGAAAGACGGGCTGCCATTTAAAACCAAATATTGCCGTAGCGCAGGCCGATTGCGGAAGCAGGCCCAACGTCGAGAAATATTGGGACGAGACGAAAGAAGAAGTTTGGTGCCGTTGTATAAGCGGTTACGAGCGGGATCCCTCCGGCGACGGTTGTGTCAAAACTTACGCCCGCCAAGAGCCAACATATGACGACATGGATCATGGAAATTACGATACTTACGATTCAGGAGGCTATGACTCGTATGATACGTCTGGCGGATACGACACCGGTTATGATACCGGCGGCTACGACGATTCCGGTGTTACGGATTTTGTCAGCGATTTTGTCGATGCCATGCAGCAGACGCAACAAGGTTCCGGGAGCTCCGGCGGCTCCAACTGCACGGGCAATTCCGCTTATGACACGGTCATGGGGCAAATCAGCGGCAACGGCTGCGGCGAAGGCGGATCAGGCGATCAATGGGGCGACGCGCATAAAACATATCAGGGCGCCTCGGGCGGATATTCTCGTCCATCCGGTAGCAGTTCCAGCGGCCATGGCGGTTCCGCAACGCGCCCGACCGGAGGCCCGGCGCAAGGAGAATTTTCAGACGGTCCGCCGGAGCCCACCCACTGTGTCATGAAAGGCGGGACGACCCGTTATCTCGGCTGTCCGATGGGAGACGGCCGCTGGAAAGGCGGGTCAGGCCGAATTTATAATTCCTACCGGGAAATGCTGAAATATGAACAATGAGCATCCGATCCTGAACCGCGCGCCCCGGACAACGGTCCTTGCGGCCGCCTGGATACTGGTGGCAGTTTCGGCATTCGCCCAGGAATATCCTCCGAATTACCGGGACATCCCCTGTCCGGACACAGGACAAAAACTTTATCAAACCTCACCGGATTTTTTTAATTTACCTTATTTTCAGCAATCAGGCCCCAAGCATTATGCAGCACGGTGCTATTATGAAAGCGGCTTAATGACCGGTATTTGGTCCGATGACTTTGCCGGCAAGGATAATATATGCAACTGGCCGAGGTGGAAGGGACGGCTACTGGGAGACCGCTATAATCTCGTGGAAATACCGGACAGTGCGGATCCGGTTTTCGGATTTGCCTATGACATTAACGCAGGCCGAAAAAAAATTCATATCATTGAGGTATTCAAGGATGGCCCTGCCAAGGCCGCTGGCCTGAAGCCTGGGGACGAGATCGTTGAAATTGACGGGTTAAGCACGGCCAAGCTTTCACTCGATGATTTGAATAAACTTTTGCAGTCCAAGGATGAGAGGACGTTTAAGGTCCATGATCCGCAGAAAATGATTTATAAGGATTTGACAATTAAAAAAGGAATTGTCTCTCCGGGCATGAAGAGATTTGATTTGTACAGTCCGATTTATTTTGCCGAGGTGGTCTATGCTTACGAAATCCGGAAAGGGTATGAGCAGGAAGACCGTGAATTCTGGCATGCCAAGGCGCTGGAATTCCTGCAAAAATTCGAAAATCAAAGCGTCGTTTGCGTGGACCTCGACGTGTCCGAAAAAGGGCCGGTGGCGGAATGAAACCGGTCCCCGCGTTTAAACGTCTTGTTCTTAGCGTAACGGTCTTTGGTCTTTTGTGCTGCCCGGGCCAGGCCGACATCGCCATTTATACTGTAAAGGATTTTCAGACCGTCACGACGCGCCCGGATGAGACGTACCAGATAACGGGCTTTGTGGTCGATCTGTACGACTGCCCGCCGTGCCCAAAGGATGCGGTCTGTGCGCCCTGTCCGTGGGAATATATCGTTATCTCTGACTCCCCGCATAAAGCGAAAGAAGAAAATACCCGGCAGGAACTTAAAATCCTTTTGCGCAGGTTCGGGCCGGACGGCCTGAAACGCTGGGTTAAATTCCTGTTCACAGTCCAGCATTCTGGTTTTGATGAACATCTGGACCTTGTGGGCTTCAAACCATTTTCCGATGATGAGGTGCAGGATCTGTCCGTTAAAGTGGAAGAAGTGGTCTGCACCGATGACACCGAACTCTTCGATTGCAAACCGCGGATCATGAAGGCCATCGAGAACGGGGACTTTGCCCTGGTGCAAAAAATCGTTCAAAACGGTGTCGACGTCAACACCGCTTACCCTTACCATTACGGAAAGACTGCGTTCATGCATGCGGTCGACGAAGGCAAAGAAGAGATCGCCGTTTATCTGCTGGAACAGGGAGCCGATCCCGGCGTCCGTATTCCGATGGACCCCCTGGCTGAGGCCGAAGCCCAGGGGTTGACAGAAGTCACTGAAAAGATTAAGGAATTAGAAAAAAAGGAGACGGCGGTCCCCTGAAAGGGACAAAGGTGCGCCGATCCCTCTGGCTCCGCAGATGCATAATTCTCCACCCCCTAAAAAACCTCCGCTGAAAAAAAGAATAAAGTTTTTCTTCACCGTCGTACTGGTCCTCGCCCTTTGTTTTGTTTTCCGCAACTTCCTCGTCAAACAAACGATCGCGCTGGGAGCGCGCCTCGTGATCGGCGCGCCCGTCACCATTGACAAGCTCTCCATTGACTTGATCGAGCAGGAAGTCGACATCCAAGGGCTAAATGTTTACAATCCCAAGGGTTTTGCCAAGGAACCGTTCATTGAGCTCAATAACGCCAGGATAGAATACGACCCCTGGCCGCTGCTCAAAGGAGAGGTGCATTTTGACCTGCTGTACATCGACATCCGCGCCATCACGTTCATCGTCAACGAAGAACGAGAAATGAACGTTTCCTCTTTGGCGCTTGTCAAACGGATCGAGGCCGACAAGAAAAAGAAGAAATTCAATCCATTTCGTTTCAAGATCGACCTTTTACGGCTGAACATCGAACAATTGGTCCAGATCACCCGTCAGAAAGACCAGGAGCCGTTCATCAAGGTCTTTGAATATCCGGCAAGGAACAAAGTCTTCCGGAATATCACCAGCCCCGAGCAAATGGTCATCCTTGTCCTTCTCGAAGGCGTGGGCAAGGCGACCCTGCAGTCGGTCGCTCTCCAGGCCGCCGGCGCGTATTTCGGGGTCAATACCCTGCCGGTCAGCTTTGCCGGTATCATGCTCAAGAAGGACAACACGGCAGGGCAGTGGCCGATCAGCAAAGAACAGGCCCGCCAGGCCTGCCTCGATGTGATCGAACGCGCGGGTGAGCTGTTGGCCGACAAGAAGGAGGAAGGCGTTCTGAAGGCAAAAATTTATGGAGCGCACATCACGATCCGGATCACCGGCGAAAAGGAAAACCTGACCCGGATCAGGGTCTACGCCAGGAAATTTTTCCTTTCCCGGAAAGAGCTCGCCGCCGGTGTCCTGTACCAGATCGCCGAACAGATAGAGCAGCAGCAGGGGACAGCCCCCTAAGCCCCCTAAATCCACCTCCGAGTCCCGCCTTGCGTTTATCGGCTAATCCTAATATAATTTCACATATGATCGATCAAAAAATGAATGTCAAAAAAATATTTGTTGAAACCTACGGCTGGGAGATGGCTGCGTTATAGGATGACAATGGAGAGAATTGCGCGAGCATTGGCTGATTGGATCAAATCTGAATAAAAAATCACTTCCCAATTAGTCGCAAAGAGATGGAGAGGGGGAGAGCCCAAAGCGTCCCCTGAGAGGCGCCGTGCACCTTCTCTCGAATACAAAATGAAGACAAAAAGAACAACAGCCTATCTTCCAAAAAGTGTCTAGCACACTCATGAATTTAAAGAAAAATTACAATTGGTTAGTTAAAAGCAGATCCCATATTCAACGCCTTCTGTGTGAGCTTTATATATTGCTTGAAGAGAATAACTTGGCTATGGAAAGAAAAAATCTCGAAATATCGGTGATCGATCTAATAATTGGCGCGGCCTTTTCTCTTTGGAGAGCAGCTTTCTTGACTGATGCAAAAAGAGATAATAGTGACGTAATTGTGCATGGCAAAGAATTTATAAAATTAGTGGCTGAGGATAATATGATCAACTATTTAAATGATAAAAAAACAAGAAATTGGACAGTGGGATATTATCTAAATAATGCCCGCTATCGCGTTAAGCGAATACAAGAAAAATGCAAAGGAAAACAAAAGTATAGAAATTTTCTTAATTCTAAAGAAAACTCAATTTTTAGTGAAAGATTGCTAAAAAGTGATGTGGAGTTTGAGAATCCAAAGGAATACTGGGATATAATATACAATTCATTGGCAAAAATTTTTGAAATTGTGAGTTTAATAGTAAAAGCATCAAATAAAAGTAAACTTCCTAGAATGTAATAATAAAAAACAAAAATGCGGGGGAAGCGAAGGGATAATCCCTCAACACCCTCCAATGGATCATTTTCTCAATATTACCAATCCCGTCGAATCTTTATATAATCTGAGCATAAAATAGATCCGAGAGTACCGAAGATGCGCACCTAATTCAAATATGGGCACACACCTCGCGGATTTTTGCAGGTAGTCATTTGTCATAGTAGGCGCAAAGTCAACAAAACAATAAAACTTGCATATCATAATTTTATGTGTATAATCAACACATATGTTTAAAGTAATATCTAAATTAAATCTTGGAGGATATTATGACTACGAAGACAACCGCGCTTGATGCCCTTTTTTCTGACGGGGGCGCTTTTGACGAAACTGAAGCTGTCGAGGCCTTACAACCACACCTTACTATTCAGAGGTCTACGAATAAGATTTTCTTTAAGGAAACTAGTCTGTCGACAGAAAAAAAGATTCTAGCTTATGCCCTTGCTAAGAAACTTTTGGCTTTAAAAAAGCTGATCGATTCCGATATGATTACTGCCCAGGAATTTCTGCAAGCTACAGGAATAAATCGGGGAACGATTGATCCTAGCTTTAAGAGACTTAAAGGCAAAGGATTTTTGATTGGCAAAATCAAATACGAGCTTTCTGCACATAAAATTAATGAAGTAATCCAAATGCTTAACGGTAAAAAAAAATAGGAGCTTTTTATGGAAAATAACATGAAGGCAGTTCTCAGCCGCCTTGATTCAATTGAAAAAAGACTAAGCACCTTGGAGAAAGGCGCCGCCACCGTTTCGATCCCTGAAGATTCGAGAAGCACTGGTAAAAAAGTAGCGTTGGGAGAATTTATGAAGGAGAAGAAACCTATGGGCGATGTTCAGAAGACACTTGCCATTGGCTATTACTTTGAAAAATACTTAAGTTTCATTTCTTTTACTGGAGCTGACCTTGAACAAGGGTTTGAGCGCGCAAAGGAAAAAAAGCCTTTAAATATTAATGATAAGGTGAATATGAACATCAAGGCCGGCTATCTA
>CAZCLW010000022.1:10580-30304 GCA_964499685.1 uncultured Planctomycetales bacterium | reverse complement strand
AGTGGATATTCAGGAGAGCTGACCTATCTGACGCAGGGGTCGGTGAAGCGGTTCGGTTTCATCGACGAGAATAGCAAGCTGAATTTGAACACCGCCACGCTCGAGCAGATCAGGAGGCTTTTAGTGCATGCGCTCGCTCTTGATGAAGAAACGGCGTTCGATGTGGCCAGTGCCATCTTCGACTGGAAAGAGGAGGGGATGTCGGAGCTCGTCGGCTTTTACAGTGAGGATTATTATCAGGAATTAAAGTATCCTTATGCACCCAAAGACGCGCCTTTTGAGACCCTCGATGAGCTTTTGTTGGTCAGAAGCATGAATGAGCCGCTTTTCGAACGCTTGATCCACTTTGCCACGATCTATGGGGAAGGGACCATCAACATCAATACGGCCTCAGCGCCGGTATTGATAGCTTTTGGGATCAATCCCGATCTTGTTGAAAAGATCGTCGTTGCCAGACGCGGTCGCGATGAACTGGAAGCAACGGAGGACGACCTCATATTTACGGCACCTGAAAGGATCATTCTGGCGCTCAATTCCAGCGTTGAAATAACCGTCCCCGAGGCCCAGCAGCTCGATGACTTGGTCACGCAAGGGAAGCTTGTTACCCACGGCAATCTGTATTCCCTGCATAGCACCGGATTTTCCTCGAGTTATGGACAAAAAAGAGCGATAAGCTGTGTGTTTAATCCCGAGAATGGTAGAATACTTTATTGGCGGGAAAAATGAATTTATTGAGGACGTTTTAAAGCATGATCTCTTTTGAGCAGGATTATATTAGCGTTACGATTACCGATTCCATATTGAAAGTGGCGCATTTGCGCGGTTCACCCCAGGCGTTCCGCCTCATGGGCGTATTCAAGAAGGAGATCAAGGATACGGCCGAAGACGATTGGGGCAATATCATCCGGACTGCCTTAGACGGTTTTAATGTCCGCAAGGCCAAGGCGATCTGTGTCATGCCCTGCGGGGCCACGACCACCAAAAATATCGAGATCCCTTCCATTGATCCCCAGGAGATCAAATCCATCATCGACCTGCAGGCCGGACGACATACGCCTTTTGCGCGGGAAGAGATCATTGTCGGATATATCAACATCGGCGTCCATGAGCGCAATTATACCAAAACCCTGCTCATCATCATTAATCGGCAGATCATTAAAAAGCAGCTTGCCGCGATGGAGCAGGCCGGCCTTAAGGTTGAAAAGGTCGTTTTTGCGCCGGAAGGCAAGGCCGCTTTTTATGGGGAGCTTCCCTCGCTTAAGGAAAGCGAAACCCCCTACGGGATCATCGATATCGGCAAATATGCGACCGATTTCATCATCGCGTTTAAAACGACCGTCGTGACCTGCCGTAACATTCCGATGGGCCTGGACCAGATCATCAAGGAAGGGACAGCGGCCCAGGATAAATTGATTACCGAGGTGGCAACATCCCTCGAAGCCTACCAGAACGAAGACATCCATAAAATGCCTGCGACCTTTATCTTGACCAGCGACGATGCCAAAGTCAAAGAGTTGCCGGCTATTTTGCAGGAGAAGCTAAAAGCCAGCATCAAGATCGTTCCTTATCTGGACCATATTGCGGCGAGCCAGGAGGTCATGCTTAAGATCGTTTCTGAATTTGACGATGAATCCTTTTTGGATGCGATTTCCGGTGTTGCCAAATCCAATAGTATGCAGGTGGACCTCACGCCCGAGGAGGTGAAGGTTCAGCATGCGATCGAAGATAAGGCACGCCAGGTGGTACAGGTCGGCATCAAGGTCATTGCGCTGCTCCTGCTGGTATGTCTTATTTTCTTTGCCAAGATTTATTTTCATAACCAGTATCTGGCGCGTCTGACGGCCGAATATGAATCCAAGCGGAAAGTTGTGGAAGAGTTGGAAGAGATATCGACGAACACCAAAATCGTGAAAGACTACCTTCATAGCCGTATGTTGAGCCTGGATGTCATTAACGAGCTCTATTCAAAGATCCCGGAAGAGATCTATTTGAAGAACCTGACGCTGGATGAAGACGGCACCATACGCCTTCAGGGAATATCGGAATCGCGTTCGACCGCTTTCGCTTTCGTGACAGTTCTCGAGGATTCTTTCTTGTTCAAAAAAGCCAAAATGATATCAAGCAGCGCCCAGAAAGACCGCGGCAAGGATGTCTCGGCCTTTGAGATTTCCTTCAGGCTGGAAAGCGCACCGGATGAAGAGGAACCCGAAGTAGTGGAAGAAGAAGCGGCCACCCCGGTCGCCCAAGAAACAAAGGGAAAATAAATTGATCCAAAAGTTTTATTCCAAACTCTCCGATAAAGAAAAGAAAATATTTTATTTCGCCGCCGCGGCCGTTATCCTGGCTTTATTCGACCTGTTGTTCCTGGGGCCGGTCACGAGCAGATTGAAGAGCATTGATGAAGAGATCGTGCAAAAGGAGAACAGCCTTAAGCGCGATCTGCGCCTTCTTTCTTATCAGAATCGCATTTTGGCGGAGCGCGAAACGTTCAGCCCCTATTACAGTACGGAGACGATGACCCCGGACCAGGTCAAAGCGAGTTTTTTACAAAAGATCGAAATGCTGGCCACTGAGGCCAAAATCAATCTGACCAAGGTCGCCCCTTCCGGCGAGGAAGCAAAAAAAGGTTTCATAAAATATTTTGCGGACTTGGAATGCACCGGTAATCTTGAAGACATCGTAAAGTTCATGCATGCCGTTGATTCCACTCAGGACCTTCTCAAGATTGTGAAGGTGAATATTATCAGTAAGCAAAGCGCTAAAGAAGTTTCCGCCACTATGACTGTGGTGAAGATCATTTTTGACCCGCGGGCGGTCTGGACAGAAAGAGAATTGGCCCAGCGGGCAAGGCAAAAAGGACAGGCCGGGACTTCATCCGGCGGGGCGACAGGGCAAAACGTTCCGGGCGCAGCTTCAGGGAGCGTAACAGAGCAGGGCAGTGGCACAGGACCTTCAGGCGGCGGTGTTGGCAGTGGACCGTCCGGGAGCGGAGCAGGTGCGGACAACGGCGGACCCGGCGGGGGAAATTTGGGTTCAAATAATGCGGCAACGGCAGGATCCGCAGGTGGTGGAAGGCTCCAGGGGGCCGGTTCGGGCCAGGATATTCTGATCGGTCCGGACTCAGGAACGGATCAGGCCGCAGGCCCGCAAGGGGACCGCCCATTACCTGCGTCTAAAGAAACGGGACGGGTAAAGGTGTCCAATATTGTGGACTTATGGAATCAATTTTGGGGGATAAAACCCAAAGAAACAGCTGCTCCTCAGATCAATGAGGAGGACATAAACTGGGATGAGGTTGAAGAGGACCAGAACCGCAAAAATCTTTGGGAAAAATTGATGGATAAACCAGCCAATGAATAATCCTGCCTGCCGGACTGCCGGAAGTTTATTTTTTGTGCTTATTCTTTTTGCCGGCTTATGCCGGGCGCAAGAAGATTACACCCAATATTTCGAAAAAGCCAACCGGGCGTTTCAGGAAGGAAAGTCGCAAGAAGCGATAAAATTGTATGAAAAGGTCTTGGAGCTAAATCCCAATTTTGCTCCGGCCTATAACGCCTTAGGGAAAGTGTATCAGGAGCACAGTGAAGATGTGGAAGGGGTCGCCTGGTATTTTAAGTCCGCTCTTGCCATCGATCCCGACTTTATCGAAGCCAACGAGAATCTCGGGCGGTGGTATCAGCGGTCCAATCAGCCGGACCTTGCCGAAAAATATTTCAAGAAAGTCCTGGATCTGAACCCAGATTCAATAAGCGCTGTCTACTCGCTGGGTTGGGTTTATTTACTGGGAAAGTCCGACTCGGACCAAGCCATTTATTATTTTGAACGTGTGCTGGAGAAGACCCCTCTTCCCATGGCGTATTATGGCCTGGGACTTGCTTATTCTCGGGCCGGAACGCACGCCAAAGTGCTTGAGATCATCACCGAGTTGAAATCCCGGGGGCAGACCGATTTGGCCTCGAAGTTGGAGGGCTCGATCCGCCAGCCCTGGGCTCCATCCCAGCAAACCGTTCAAGTCCCTGTTTCCCAGCCGTCTTCCGCGATCATTAAGGCTCAAAAAGCACCGCCTCCGTCACCGCCTCCGCAAGGACAGGCCACCATTCCCGTGCGCCTCAAGGGTAAATTATTTTTTGATAACCCGTCGGCTCCCGCAGGTTATTGACCTTCAGAAAGGTCGGCGAGGAATCGGGGCCAATCTACTTCATAGACATAGATGCGTGTCCGTCGGGTAAGGTCCATTTCCTGTGTAAAGGGGCGAAAATAACGTAAGTCCGCTCCTTCCAGGAAATAGAGGCGCATCAGCAGGGATTTGGCGAGGGCGCTGTCCAGCAAAACACATTCATAGACGCCGTCAAGCTGCGTGAGGATGACGGAATACCCCAGCGTAGCGTTATTCAGTTTTTTCTCGACCATATTGCCGTTCTCGACATAAAAGATGCTCTGCGGAACGCCTTTGCCGTAGGTGGGAGAGGCCACAAAGACATCCTTGGTCGCTAAATTGACGGCCACATGGTGTTCGAATGTGGCGGTGTCGCCCGAAAGGGTCAATTGCCCCAGGATACCGCTGAAACGGTAAGGCCCTCCAGCGATCTTCCATAAAAGTTGGATAAAGGCCGGCGAATTCTTAGGCGGAAGTCTCTCCATGATCTCCTTGTTGTTGATCACCTCTTCGGCCTTTTCGAAATCCCATCCTCCGACAAATTTATATTCAATACTTTTTTCGATCATGTCATTGTAAAGCAGCACATAGACCGGCGGCGGTGCGGCGTGGGTCAGCTCCAAAAGCCGTTCGATCTTATTTCGGGGAAGGAAAGGAGAGAGGATCGCGGCGGCTTTTTCTGCATTGATATCGACGATTTCTTTTAGGACCTTCACGGCATCAGAAAGCTTGAAGCCGTTCTCCTGCAGGTATTCGGCCGCCAGGTTACCGCTGTTGTTGAGCATCCGCAGAATTCCGGCAGCCTGTTTTTCATTATCGCTGATAAAAAGATTGGCCAGCCAATATCCTTGCGGCTTGTTGATCGAAGCTCCGTCAAAGATCACGCGGCGGTCGGCCACGGCTTTGATGAAATGTCCCGGCGGCCACCAGGTGTTGATGACGCTTTCTTTCGGCGTTTCCTGCTTTATCTTGATCAAGGCTTTCTCCCACGCGGAATTAAAGATCTTATTGAGCAGGGCGGGAGTCTTGCGGTAGGCCTGCCGGCTGGCGACAGTAATGACGGAGGCGCTTATCAGAACGAGCAGTGCGAGAGCAAGAACTTGACCGATCTTCCCGGAAGGGAAAAGTTTCTGTATTAAATGTTGAAGTTGATTGAAGAGAATGTTGAGGCCGATCAAACAGAAAATGCCGGTTGGCATGACGGCCAAAAGGGCAAAACGCAGAGCACTGGAACCCAAAAAAAGAGTTGATAGAAAGAGGACACTCAGGACCAGAAATTGCAATAGCGATTCTTTGTTGCCCTTCCGGAAAACCTGCGTACCGCGCGCTATCAGACCGAATACCGCAACGCCAAAGTAAAAATATCCACCGATAAGATCGATGAGATAGGGCAGGGAGGGTTTCTCCAGCTCTCCGACACCGATATACAGATTGGGCCAGGGCGAGAGTTTCGGCAAGGTAAATTCGGTAAGGGCTTTCCAGCCTTCGGCAAACAAAATAAAAAAGTCATTCAAGCCGAAAATAAACGTGATGCCGACCAAGGCGCCCCCCAAAAGCGCCGCAAAGAACTGTATAAGCCATTTGCTCTCTGCTTTTTGTTTAAGGATGAACCGGCAGTACAGGACGCTGGCCAGTCCACCGATAATGATCGTGATCAAAAGGAACATCCACCCATGCCAGAAAAGGGCATAAAGGGTGAACGTGGCGGCTGTCAACAGAGCGAACAGAATGCGCGTGCGGATTTTCTGACGGTGGTTTAAACCGTGCAAAACGAAAATAAGGATAAGCAAAGGGAAAAAGATATTGTACGCGTCGGCATCATACCAGGCGAACATGCTGCGTTTGAGGAATATGGTGGCACAGGCGAGCAAGACACTGGCGACCAGTATGGCCAGCGGCCGGCAATTCAGCATGTAGCCCAAATAGATAAAGGCGATCAATATAAGGAATGTCATGAAAAGCGGAGTAAAGCTTACCCCGAACATCAGATCGATATTCGGCGAGAATAATTGAACAATTTTGTAAGCCAGGGCGCCTACGTAGGGATGTAGGTTCAGAGGTTCCCAGTATCCGAAGGGGCTAAGCATCATGGGGTTGAAGTATTTGCTGCCTTTGATCGATTCGCTTATCCTTCCCGTCTCGATGATATTTTCCGTAAGGTTGTAGTAATAATAGCCGTCTGAGGCCAGGAGATAGGGTCCTTTGGTCAGGAGGGAGCGGTCGCCACCGACTTCGGCGGAAACTTTCTGGATGGCCCTTTGTATATTCTCTCCTTCGGTCTTCAGGATGATGTCCATGCGCTGCTTAATAAGCTTGTTCTTTTGGTCGGCAGTTAAACCGGGATGCTGGGCATTAATGCTGTCGGTAATGCTTTTGCGGAGGTTAGAAAGGACATAGAGCGTGGCCCGCTCGGAGGATTCAAAAGGGATATGATGGAAGAGCGTGTATAGGCGTAGATAAATGCCGATCGTGGCGGCGATGGCCAAGATTGCGATAAAAAGAACAGTTTTTCTAATTTTTGGATGCGCAGTCATGATTTGCGGGCCGTCACTGATAATGCCCTTGGAGATATTCCTGCAAAAAACGGTTGATGATATTGGAGGGGATGGCGAAACTGGAATGGTCGGCGGTCGTCTCCTTGGCGGTCACGAGGCCGATGAGTTTCCCGTGACGGTCGAAGAGCGGCCCACCGCTGTCGCCTTGATACAGATTGATGGAAGTCTGAATGAGATAATTTTTCTCGGGGCTTACTTTTAGTGTCCGGCTATTGCCGATGCCGGTGATCTGTCCGCCGGAGACGGTTTGCTGGAGGAATTCAGAATTGCCGATATTGATGATTTCATCCCGCAATTGAATTTCGTCGGAATTGGCCAATGGTACCGGTGTGACGGGATAGGGCGGATCCACCTGAAGAAAGCCGATATCCATGTTGTTGACCAGAAACAGGGCCCGGGCCGGCAATTCTGTGTTGTCGTTGAGCGTTACCGTGATCCGGTCCGCCAGATGGATGGTGTGCGCATTGGTCACAATAATGCCGCTAGGGTGGACAAAGACACCGGCCCCAAAGCGGTTATAGCTGCCGCCTTGGACGTTACGCAAAACGATAATGCGCCCTGTGCGCTTGTCCAGGGCCGCCCGCGGCCGTTGTCCTTGAAAGAGCCCGGCGTTCAAGGCCTTTATCCGTACGGTCGATGCTTTAAGCGTGTTGATCTTTTCTATAATAGATGGCGGCTGGGCGAAGCCGGAAAGCGGGCTAAAAGTATAAAGCCCTACAAGCAGAGCGGTAAGAGCGTGGAATTTATACATGGCATTCATTCTAATACCGCCGCAATCATTCTTCAAGCGCTTAAATGGCATAATTTTCAGTCTGTCGTTGATAAAATAAAGATAAGAATGTAAGATGGAAGCGATATGAAAAAGATATCCAAGAAAATTTTGGTCATCGATGATGATTACAGTTTTATCAGACTGATGCAGAAATGGCTGCGCGTCGCCAATTATCAGGTGGTTGAGGCCTTTGATGGGCACAGCGGTCTCGAAAAAGCCAAGGGCGAGCTGCCGGATCTTATCCTGTTGGACATCATTATGCCGGACATGGACGGCAAAAACGTGGCGCGGCGCCTGCATGCGGACCCGGCCACCAAAAATATCCCGATCATTTTCACCACGGTTTGTATCGACCTGAAATTGGATAAGGGCGACCAGACAATCGAGGTCGACGGCCGCGCCTATCAGGGTTTTGCCAAGCCGCTGCATAACGCACGGCTTTTGAGCGCTATCCGCAAGACGCTCAACCGTAAAAATTACAGCCCGCACTAGATACTGTTCATTAGGTCGTTTTTAGGCTTGCCTAATGGAAATGGAATGTTATAATAAAGCACTCAGTTTTAAATCCAGGAAGAAAAGAATCTTTAGATCATAGGTCAGGGCCATACTGATCTTGCTGACAATTTTAAGGTAATCAGTATTGGCCCGTAATCGTTCTGGATAAATTAAGGTAATTACGGGCCATTAGCTCATCTGGTAGAGCAACTGACTCTTAATCAGTGGGTGGGAGGTTCGAGTCCTCCATGGCCCATGTTTAAAGTTCAACCCGTCCACAGCGGGACAGGAGTAATGTTTTGAGTTCTAAAACGGTTGATATTGACGCTCTCAAGGTCAAAGCCCGCCAGTTTCGTCGAGAGATCTTAGAAATACTCAACTCTGCAGGATCAGGCCATCCCGGCGGTTCGCTTTCTGCCGTCGAGATCCTCATCAGTCTTTACGAGCATAAATTAAACCATCGTCCCCAGGAACCGCAATGGGGAGACCGCGACCGGCTGATCGTCTCCAAAGGTCATGCCTCCGCAGGTCTTTATGTTGCCTTGGCCAATTACGGTTACTTTCCCAAGGAAGAATTGAAGAAATACCGCAAATTCGGTTCTATGCTGCAGGGCCATGTGCATTCTAAGGTACCCGGCGTTGAATTCAATACCGGTTCGCTGGGTCATGGCTTGGCGGTCGCCAACGGGATCGCTTTAGGTGCGCGCCTGCTGGAAAAGAAATTCAAGGCTTATTGCCTTTTGGGGGACGGAGAAATCCAGGAGGGTTCCGTGTGGGAAGCGGCTATGATGGCCTCGCACTGCAAGCTGGATAATGTCTGCGCGATCGTCGATTACAATAAAGTGCAGGAGAACGGCCCCACTAATGAGATCAAGAATCTTGAACCCCTGGCGGACAAATGGCGCAGTTTCGGCTGGGAAGTCAAGGAAGTGATCGGACATAATTTCAGCGCCCTCATCAGCGCTTTAGACCAGTTTGGCCAAGTTAAAGAAAAGCCGTATGTGATCTTAGCACATACGATCAAAGGGAAAGGTGTTTCCTTCATGGAAGGTGAGTCCAAGTGGCACGGGAAAGCCCCCAGCAAGGAACAGCTTGAAGAGGCTTTAAAAGAATTGGCCGAGGAGCAAAGCAATGCCGCCTGAGATGATCCCCACGCGTGACGGTTTCGGAAAAGAATTGGTTGAGCTAGGAAAAGCCAATCCTAGGATCGTTGTCCTATCCGGTGACTTGGAAGACGCGACCCGCGCTGAATATTTTAAGTTCGAGATTCCCGAGAGGTTCTTCAATCTGGGTATTGCCGAGCAGGATGTCGTCGGCACCGCGGCCGGAATGAGCTTGGTCGGTTTTATCCCGTTTGCCACGTCTTTCGCGGTCTTTCTGACCAATAGAGCCTATGACATGCTGCGGCTGGATGTTTGTTATAACAATACGAACGTTAAAGTCGTCTGTTCACATACGGGCGTGACGGTGGGCGAAGACGGCGCTTCGGCCCAGTGCCTGGAAGATTTGGCCATCATGCGGGTTTTGCCGAACATCATCGTGGTTTGTCCCGTCGACGCGATCGAAGCGAAAAAAGCCACGCGCGCCATCACTGAATTTGTCGGACCGGCCTACATGCGCACCAGTCGCGCGCCGTTCCCTGTTTTGACCAAAGAAAGCGACCCCTTCACGATCGGGAAAGCTAATGTTTTACGTGAAGGAAAAGACGTGACCTTGATCGGCTGCGGCATCCTTGTCCATGAATGCCTACAGGCCGCGGAAATTTTGAAGAAAGAGAATATTGACGCCAAGGTCGTCAATATGCACACGATCAAGCCGATCGATGCTGCCATGATCGTGGATTCGGCCAAGGCAACGGGAGCGATCGTCACCGCTGAAGAACATCAGATCAACGGCGGACTCGGAAGCGCGGTCGCCGAAGTTTTGGCCAGGAATTTCCCTGTCCCGCAGGAGATGATCGCGGTCCAGGACACGTTCGGCGAAACAGGTACCCCACAGCAGCTCTTGGAAAAATATCAATTAAAAGACGTTAATATTGTCGCCGCAGCCAAGAAAGCCATCCAGCGTAAACAGAAAAAAACATAAGCCCCGCCAAAGCGGGGCAGGAGAACCGCATGACCACCTTACAGCAATTAGCCGAATTGGGACAAAGCGTGTGGCTTGATTATATTGACCGTATTTTATTGGAAAGCGGCAGGCTCAAGAATTTGATCGGTCAAGGCCTGCGCGGGATGACTTCCAACCCGTCGATTTTCCATCAGGCGATCAGCGGCAGCAACGATTATGACAGAAAGATCGTGCAGTTAAAGGAAGCCGGCAAGCCGACATTCGAGATCTATGATGAATTGACGATCAAAGACATTCAGGATGCGGCTGATATCTTTTTAGCTGTCTACAAGCAGACGGCCGGTCTCGACGGATATGTCAGCCTGGAGATCAATCCGCAGATTGCGCATGAAACGGATGCCTCCATTCAGGAAGGAAAGCGGCTTTTCAAGAAAGTCGACCGGCCCAATGTCATGATCAAGGTGCCCGCAACAGCCGAGGGGTTCCCGGTCATCGAAGAGCTCATTGCCAGCGGCATCAACGTCAACACCACGCTGATTTTTTCCATGCAGCAGTATGTCGATACAGTGAATGCATATATAAAAGGTTTGGAGCGCTTGCAGGAATCAGGCGGCGATCTGGGCAAAGTGCGTTCCGTAGCCAGCGTGTTTGTCAGCCGGATCGATACCATGATCGATAAGATGCTTGCCGATAAGATTGCTCAAGTCTCCAAAGACAGCGAGAAAGTGCGCTTGGAAGGCCTCAAAGGCAAAGCCGCGGTCGCCAACTGCCGGCTGGTCTATGAAAAATCCAAAGAATTATTTGCTCAGGAAAGATTCCGTAAGCTGGTCCAGCGCAAGGCCAATATTCAGCGTGTCTTGTGGGGATCGACCTCTACCAAAAATCCCGCTTACAACGATGTAAAATATGTTTCCGAATTGATCCTCAAACAGACGGTCAATACCATTCCCGCTTCCACTCTGGACGCCTTCATGGACCACGGTAAAGTCAAAGAGGCAGCCGGTTCCTCTAGAGAAGCTCAGGCTGTCCTGGAAAATCTGAAGGATTTTGGTATTGATATCGATCAGGTCTGCCAAAAACTCCTGGAAGACGGGGTTGCCGCATTTGACAAGTCTTTCGTGGCCCTGATGGAAGCCATTGAAAAGAAGGCCGCCCAGCTTACGCTTAGGTAAATAGTCTGCTTAGCCTCTGTTCCCGCCTAAATTTGGGTTATTTTAATTTGTCTGCCCGACCTTCAGTGTTATAATAAACCCTATGTCCAATTCATGGGAAAATATAGCCGGTCTCTCGCGGCAAGATATTAAAGCCTTACAAGATAAGACGTTACATAATTTCATCAATACCCAGGTTTACCCTTTCAGCCCGCATTACCGTCAACTGTTTGATCAACACAAGATAGACCCGCAAAGCATCCGATCCGTTGAAGACCTGAAGCGCATTCCTTTTACCTCTAAAGCTGATTTTGTGGATGATCCCCAAGTGTCGGGGAAGCAGAAGGCGATCGAATTTGTCCTGCAGCCGGATGCCGAGAAGATACGGAAGTTTTGGCCCAAGGGTAAGATGCTTTCGTTGGCCCTGACTAAGGTCCTCAAAGGAGAGGAATTCGTGAAAGATAAGCTCGGCCACGAGTACCGGCCGTGTTTCATGACCTTCACGACGGGAACCACCAATAAACCTATTTCTTATTTATATAGTAATTATGATATAAAAAATCTTCATATTTACGGGGCGCGGATGCTAGAGGCCATGCAGATAAAGAACGACGAGCGCATTGTAAACATGTTTCCGTACGCGCCGCATTTGGCCTTCTGGCAGGTCGTTTTTGGCGGACTTTCCAAAGGCGTTTTGATCCTTAGCACTGGCGGCGGCAAAGTCATGGGTACCGAAGGCAATATCGGAGCGATCCTTAAGATGAAGCCCACCGTTATCTTGGGCGTTCCCAGCTATGTCTATCATGTCATCCGCATGGCGCACGAAAAGGGGCAGAAGCTTGATTCCGTCAAAAAGGTCGTGCTAGGCGCTGGCCGTGTCACTGAAGCATTTAAAGAACGCGTGCGGGCCGACTTGGCGGACATGGGCGCTAAAGAGGTCAATGTTTTCGGGACGTACGGATTTACCGAGGCGCGCGCCGCGTGGGTGGAGTGTCCCACAAAACCGGGTGTTTCGAGCGGATATCATCTTTATCCGGACAAGGAGATCTTTGAGGTCGTTGATCCTAAGACCGGAGAGGTCAAAGGCGAGGGAGAAGACGGCGAGATCGTTTATACCGCGCTCGATGCCCGGGCGAGCGTTGTCCTGCGCTACCGCACGGGTGATTTTGTCAAAGGTGGTATTACGCATGAGCCCTGTCCGCACTGCGGAAGGACCGTCGCACGGCTCTCGAGCGATATCACCCGCATTTCAGACATCAAGGACCTGGACCTTTCTAAGATCAAGGGACAGCTCGTCAATCTAAACAATTTTGATGTGTGTTTGAGTGAATTCAAGACGATCAAGGACTGGCAGATTGAATTGCGTAAAAAGAACAATGACCCGCACGATATAGATGAGCTTATTGTCTATGTCTGTCCGGAAAACGGGGCGGATAAGACCAAGCTGGAAAAAGATATCAAGAGCAGTATCGCCACCGCGACTGAAGTCACGCCGAATGCCGTTGTTTTTGTGTCGTTTGAAGAGATCGTCAATCGTCTGCAATTAGAAACGGCTTCCAAAGAAAAAAGGATCCTGGATTCACGGCCGAAACATTAATTCCCCGTCAAGGCGGGGCAGGGAGAAATATGGAACGTATAGCTATCATTGATGGAGTCCGTACGCCCTTTTGCAAGATGGGGACCGATTTTAACGACTTAAGCGCGCAAGAGCTGGGGCGCATCGTGACCCGTGAGCTCATCGAGCGGACAGGCTTCGATACCAGTCTCATTGACGAGATCATCTTCGGCTGCGTCGGGCAGCCTGCGGATGCGGCCAATATTTCCCGGGTCATTGCGCTTTTAAGCGGTTTACCGAAGGAAATGACGGCGTACACCGTGCATCGCAACTGCGCCTCAGGTGTCGAATCGGTCGTCTCGGGCGCGCTCAAGATAAACAGCGATGACGCCCAGTGTATTTTGGCCGGCGGAACCGAATCCATGAGCAATATTCCGTTCTATCTGACGAAACGCCTGCAGGAGATCATCACCAATTTCAACCGGGCCAAGACATTTCCGGAAAAATTAGGCGTTTTAAGTCAATTGCGGATGGGGTATTTGTCCCCACGGATCGGTTTGCAACTTGGTTTGACGGACCCTGTTTGCGGCCTGAACATGGGGCAGACCGCGGAAGTCCTGGCCAAGGAATTCGGCATCACCCGGGAAGAACAGGACAAATTCGCTTTGCAGAGCCATCAGCGGGCGATCAAGGGCAGAGAAGTTTTAAGAGAAGAGATCGTGCCGGTCATCCCCGGACCCAAATATAAAAAGGCTGTCGAGCATGATAACGGCCCGCGCGAGAACCAGACCATGGAGGCACTCGCGAAATTAAAACCGTATTTCGACCGTCAGTCCGGGACCGTGACCGCGGGCAATTCCAGCCAGATCACCGATGGGGCTGCCGTGCTTTTGATCATGAAGGAAAGCCGCGTGAAGGAATTGAATTTAAAACCGCTCGGATTTTTACGCGCGTATGCCTTTGCCGGAGTTGAGCCGCACCGTATGGGTATCGGGCCGGCCCACGCTATTCCCAAAGTTTTGAAAAAAGCCGGCATGCGCATGAAGGACATCCAGGCCTTTGAAATCAATGAGGCTTTTGCCGCGCAGGTCTTGGCTTGTTTGCGCGCGCTTGCTTCGGAAAAATTTGCCAAAGATTTCGGTTATGAAGGTTACACCGGCACCATCCCGATGGACAGCTTGAACGTGAACGGCGGGGCGATCGCGCTCGGCCATCCCGTCGGAACAAGCGGCACGCGGCTCATCCTGACCATGTTGAAACACCTTAAGCGCAATAATTTAAATGCCGGCCTGATATCTTTGTGCGTCGGCGGCGGACAAGGCGCGGCCGCGGTCCTGGAACGTTCTTAAATTATGAACCCGTCTTTACGCATCGAAAATAATGTCGGATTCATTGAATTCGATCATCCTGACTCCAAGGTCAACCTTTTGACCGCCGAGGTCCTGAAAGGCCTCGATTGTCTTGTTGATGAGGTCGGCGGGAATTCTTCCCTAAAGGCCGTCGTTATTATAAGCAAGAAAAGAGATGTGTTTATCGCCGGCGCCGATATCAAAGAGATAGAAGGTATAACCGAACCGGCTGACGGCGTGGCCAAGGCCCAGGCCGGACAGAATATTTTCAACAAGATCGAGGATCTCAAGATTCCCGTCATCGCGGTTATCGATGGGGTCGCTTTAGGTGGCGGATGCGAATTGGCCCTGGCGTGTCATTACCGCATCGCGACCTTCAATGAAAAGGTGAGGATCGGCCTTCCGGAAGTGAATTTGGGCTTTGTACCGGGCTTCGGCGGGACGTATCGCATGCCGCAGACGGTCGGTTTGGCCGAAGGTTTAAAGATGATCGTCTCAGGCAGGCCTATCCCCGCACAGCAAGCTCTCAAGATCAGATTAGTCGACCGGCTTTATCCGCAGGCAGGTCTGGAACAGCAGATCCATAAATTTATCGACGAGATAAAGGGTCGTCCTTTACGCAAAGAAAAGCGGACCTGCAAAAAGGGGATGGAAGCGTTCCTGGACCGCAATTCTCTCGGACATCTTGTTATTTTCAAGATGACGCGGGATTCGATCATGAAGGCGACAAAAGGGTTTTATCCGGCGCCGCTTAAGGCGGTGGACCTTGTGCAAAGGTCGTTTTATATGGACCGTTCCAGTGGCCTTAAACTGGAAGCCGAGGAATTCAGTAAACTGGCGGTCACGGATATTTCGAAAAATTTGGTACATGTCTTTTATATTACGGAAAAATATAAGAAATTGATTCCACCCGGCACCGAGAACGTGACGCCGGCCCCGGTCCGTAAGTGCGGGGTTTTGGGCGCAGGGGTCATGGGCGGCGGGATCGCGCAAATTTTAGCTGCCAACGATATTTTTGCCCGGATGAAGGACATTAACCATGACGCCGTGGCTAAGGGTTTGCAGGCCGCTGCGAAGGTATTTCAAGGGGCGGTCAAAAGGCGGCGGATGAAGAAATATGACGCCGAGCGAAAAATGGGCTTGATCAGCTGGGCGACCGATTACAGCGGTTTCGGCCATGCGGATGCAGTCATTGAGGCGGTCGTCGAGAAGATGGAGGTCAAGAAGAAGGTGTTTAAAGAGCTCGGCGAGATCGTTTCGTCCCATGCGATTTTGTGCACCAATACGTCGGCATTATCGGTGACGGAAATGGCCAAAGAAACAAAAGATCCCTCCCGCGTGATCGGTCTGCATTTTTTTAATCCTGTCCACCGTATGCCATTGATCGAGATCATTACGACAAAGTTCACTTCCGCGCAAGCTTTGGCCACGGCGACCGGTTTGGCCAAGCGGTTGGGAAAGACCCCGATCGTGGTCAAGGATTCCGCGGGATTTCTCGTGAATCGCATTTTGTTAAGCTATATCAATGAAGCCGGCCGTATTTTGGAGGAAGGGGGCGAGGTCCAGGAGATCGACCGCCGTGTGGCCCAATTCGGGATGCCGATGGGCCCGTTTGAGCTTTCGGATGAAGTGGGCCTGGACGTCGGCACAAAAGTCCTGCATATTTTACATGATGCCTTCGGCGAGCGGTTCAAACCCGTCGACATCTTTGAAAAAGTCACGGCCAAGGGCCTTTTGGGCAAAAAAGCCGGGAAAGGGTTTTATGTGCATGAAAAAAATCTAACGCCGAATTCTGAAATAGCGGGCATGATCGTAAGGAAGGGCGCGGCCGGTTCTTCGGAAGAATGGGTCGACCGCATGATGCTGACCATGATCAATGAAGCGGCGCGTTGTTTGGAAGAAGGCGTTGTGGATGAGGCCGCGGCCGTAGACGTCGGGATGATCATGGGGACCGGTTTCCCGCCGTTCCGGGGCGGGCTGCTGCGTTATGCCGACCGGATGGGGATCGAAAAGATCGTCGAGAAAATGAACGGGTTTGCTGAGAAACTCTCGGCGGACCGTTTCAAGCCGAGCGGGTATCTGCTCAAGCTTAACCAAACAGGGCAGAGATTTTACAAATGAACTTCTTTCAGCAATTTCTTGGCCGTATAATAGGCATGGGGAATCGTCAGCGCCAGACCATGATTTTTACGTTAATAGCGGCCTTTGGTTTGATCCTGATAGCCGTTGTTGTATTTATGTATTTTTCCAAGAATCAATTCAAAACATTTGAGACCGATGCGATCCGCATCAGCTATCCCGCCAGCTGGGAAGTGAAGAGAAATCTTCCCGGGGGCGTCATTGTGGGTTTTGTGTCCCCTCGCGAGACGGCCCTGGATACTTTTCAGGAGAATCTCACGGTCATCGTCCAGGACCTTTCGCTCAACCCTATGAGCTTGAGGATCTACGCCCAAACGGCGGAAATGCAGATCAAAGGGTTTTTTAAGGAACAGATCGCTGTTGAATTTTCCGGACCGGTGCTGGTCGCGGGCATGACCGGCCACAAGCTGGTGTATAAAGGCGCGAATCCCAATGCCGAGGCGTTGAACTTAAAGGCCGTTCATATTATTTGCATGAAGGGTGACCTGGCTTATCAGTTGACCTTTACGGCCCTGACGACAAAATTTGATAAATATGAAGATGTATTTAACAGGATGGTCAGCTCCTTTCAATTGAAGTGATATGTTAGTCGATCCATGTCTCGATATAAAGTCCGTCAAGCCGCCCTGTCCGGTCTTTGGAGAGTGCGGGGGGTGCCAATACCAGGACATTTCCTATCCGGATGAACTGAAACTCAAGGAAGATTATCTAAAGCAATTATTCCGCTCAAGGCTTTCCGTCGAACCGGAAGTTTTCAGGCCCATTGTGGCCTCTCCGCAGATTTACCGTTACCGTAATAAACTCGACTTAAGGTTCCAGCGGACGCGGCATCATGGCATCTTGATGGGCTTTTCCTCGGACAAGAAAATGGTCCCTGTCGAGTCCTGCCCGATCGCCCTGGGAGCGATCTCGGATTTTCTTCCCCGGCTTAAAGAACAGGTTATCCCTAAGTTCACTGAAAAATACCGCATGGCCAATCTGGTCGTCAAGATGGGTGACGATGACCGGATATGCTGGGGCGGGATAGGAAAAAGGTCCCTGCGACAGGCAAAAGAAGATTATTTATGGGTCGATATCGACGGAAAAAGGATTTTTTATGCGCTCGACACGTTCTTTCAGGCGAACCGTTCGATACTGCCTGAGATCATCGGGCATGTCCGTTCGCGGATCGACATCGTCAGGCCGGATGTTTTTTTCGATTTTTACGCCGGGGTGGGGCTTTTCGGATTATTTGCCGCCGATCTCGTGCCCAAGACGGTCCTGATCGAGGAGAACCGTTCTTCGATCGAGGCCGCAGAGTATAATGTCGCCTATAACCGCACGGGAAATATCGACATCATTCCCGGCAAAGTAGAAGAGGTTTTTGCTCAAACGCTGGAGGCTTATGAAGGTAAAAAGGCGGCGATGATCGATCCGCCGCGTGCCGGCTTGAGGCAGATGGCTTCTGTCCTGGCTTTCTGCCGCGGATTGGATTCTTTATACTATTTATCTTGCAATGCGGAAACATTGGTCGAGGATCTGGCTGTTTTACTTAAAGGCGGCTGGCAGATAAGAGAGGTCAGTCCATTCGATTTCTTCCCGCGGACGAAGCATTTGGAAACATTTGTCGCACTTGAAAGGAACCCGGAATGAAAGAACAGAATATCCCCTATCAGAAACAGATCTTTGTGTGTACGAACGACCAAAAAGGCGAAAAGCCAAGCTGCGGCGACCATCAGGGTACGGAAATATTCCAGGAATTAAGAAAGATCGCCAAGGAACGCGGGTTGCACCCCAAAATACGGGTGGCCCAGGCCAAATGTCTTGGTCAGTGCAATATAGGTACCAATATCATGGTTTATCCGGATAATGTCTGGTATAACGGCGTCCGCCCGGAGGATGTGCCCAGCCTTGCTGAAAAGTATTTGAAACCTTGACCCCGCTTTTATCCTCGGTTTTGCTAAAAAGTCATTAGTTTCATTGATTTCCCTTCGGAAGTCTTTATAATTAAAATTACATGCAGCCCCTAGAAAAGAAGCTAAAACCTGCCCCAAGGAGGGTTTGATGAGTTTATTTGATAAGAACATCAGCGCCGAAAAGAAGGCGTCGCTTGAGCTCGCCGAAGAGTCGCGGGAGCAAGAGTGGAAATACCCAAGTTTTGCCCTTAAATTATTTCATGGTAAGGTCGATTGGCCTCTCATTTATCCCTTTCCCCGTCAGAGCGATGAAGATAAAAAAGAAGGCGACCTTTTTCTGCAGAAATTAAGCCGTTTTCTCAAGGAGAATCTGGACCCGGACGAAGTGGACCGTACGGGCCTTATCCCTGATAAAGTCTACAAAGGCCTCGGCGAGATGAAGGCCTTTGCCATGAAGATCCAAAAAAAAGACGGCGGCCTGGGCTTAAGCCAGGTGAATTACAACCGCGCCATCCATCTTGTTTCCAGTTATTGCGGGTCCACCGCTGTCCTGCTTTCCGCCCATCAAAGCATCGGTGTTCCGCAGCCTTTAAAATTGTTCGGAACAGACGAGCAGAAGAAGAAGTATCTTCCGATGTTCGGCCAAGGGGTGATCTCGGCCTTTGCTTTGACGGAGCCGGAAGCAGGCTCTGACCCCCGCAACATGTCCACAACGGCCACTCCTGTTGAAGGAGGAAAATATTTTCTTCTCAATGGCGAAAAACTCTGGTGTACGAACGGGCTCATTGCCGGGGTGATCGTGGTCATGGCCGTAACACCGCCCAAGATCGTCAACGGTAAAGAACGCAAACAGATAACCGCTTTCATCGTCGAGACAAATACCCCCGGCATTGAAAATGTTCACCGCTGCCAGTTCATGGGGCTCCACGGGATACAGAATGGTTTGATGCGTTTTAAAGATGTGAAGGTTCCGCGGGAGAACATTCTTTTAGGGGAGGGCGAAGGTCTGAAGCTTGCGCTTATGACCTTAAATACAGGGCGTCTTACTCTGCCGGGCGCATCCACCGGGATCAGCAAGTGGTGTTTGAGCGTGGTCAGACAGTGGTCGGCCAAACGCAAGCAATGGGGCCATGTGATCGGCGAACATGAAAGCATCGCCTTGAAACTGTCTTATATTGCCAGTCATACCTTTGCGATGGAAGCGATGAGCTGGCTCACCGCGGCCATGGCGGATGACAAGAAAAGAGATATCCGTCTGGAGGCGGCCATTGCCAAACATTTTTGCACGTGGCATACCTGGAAGATCGTTGATGAGACTTTGCAGATAAGAGGGGGTCAGGGATATGAACAGGCTTCTTCCTTGCGGGGCCGCGGCGTGGAAGCTTGGCCGGTTGAGCGTGTCATGAGAGATGTGCGCATTAACCTGATCATTGAAGGCACGACCGAGATCATGCATCTTTTTATCGCCCGGGAGGCCCTGGACCCGCACTTGAGCCGCATGCTGCCGATCCTGTCCCCTAAAATGGCCCCTGCCGATAAGATCAAGGCGCTAGGGAAAATGATGGGCTATTACGCCGTGTGGTATCCTAA
>CAZCLW010000022.1:0-10570 GCA_964499685.1 uncultured Planctomycetales bacterium | reverse complement strand
GTTCCCACCGTGATCAGCAGTGATTTCAGCGAGCTGCATCCTTCACTTCGTCCTCATATGAGTTATGTTCAGTCGGCCAGCAAGCGTTTGGCGAGATTGCTGTTCTACCTGATGGCCCGTTATCAACAAAAGCTCGAAGCCAAGCAAGGCCTCCTGAACCGGGCCGTGGATATCGGCACTGACTTGTTCGCCATTTGCGCGGTCTGTTCTTACGCCGATAATCTGGTCAAATCAGGCGACCATAAGGCGAATGCCCTTGATTTGGCGGGGCTTTTCTGCAAAGAGGCCCGTGACCGCATCGAAATCATGTTCAGGGAAAGCGGCTCGAACTATGACCGCGAAAAAGTCCGTGTGGCCCGTAAACTGCTGGCCAGTGAATATACCTGGCTGGAAAATGATATTATAACCTAGTGAAAGGTCTTAAAATCAAAAATGGTCGGCCTGCCTTCCCTTATCAACCGTTTTAACATCGCCCGTCAAATCCCCGTCTTCAGTAAATTAAGCTGGTTAGAGATCCGCAAGATCGCGCGTCACGCGGTCATTGAAGATCATAAAAAAGGCGATATTATCCGTCGGCAAGGCGATCCGCCCGATGCCTTTTATTGCCTTATCGCCGGCCGGGTCCAAGCCTATACGTTGGGCCCCAGCGGACAAAAGGAGAATATCGAATACATCCAGCGCGGGATGTATTTCGGCATTATTTCTCTGTTGACCGGACAAAGCCATTCTCTTAATTTCGAGGTCATTAATGACTGCAGCGTTTTTAAGATCCCTAAAAGCGAGTTTCATGCCATTTTGAAATCGATCCCGCATTTGGCGATCGAATTCAGCCAGAGCCTCTCGCAGCGCGTGCGGGAAAATGTCATGCAAAGCAAGATACATCAGGCCAGTACCATCATTTCGATTTACAGCCCGGCTAAGGGATCGGGCAGTTCGACATATGCGGTCAATCTGGCGCTCAGTTTACAGCGGGAAAGCGGCAAGAAGGTCATCTTTGTTTCCATCAATCCGGACGTCAAGCGTGGTTCCTCTGTTCCGTCGGAAGTCGGCGAGGCTTCGCCGCAATGGAAGCGAAAGCCGATCCACTTAAAAGATTTTATATCCGCCTATGTCCGGGTCAAAGAACATATCATCAAGGGGCAGTTGAATATCGATCTTCTCAACGCTGTTTTTGACCCCAATGATTCTAATCTGACCCGCGAGATCAGTCATTTTGTGAGCGTGCTGACGGACGACTATCATTTCGTCGTGGTCGATCTTCCGAACGAGATGGACGATGTGGTCCTGCAGACCCTGGTACAATCCGATCTTATTCAACTCGTCATCCTCGACAGGGAAGAGGATCTGCGTCTGGCGCGGCATGTTATCAAGCATCTTCGCGATAACTTGAAAGAATCGTTCAGGGCGGAAAATATTCAGGTCATTATCAGCGGGATCCAGTATAAGCTCTATCTTTCGTTCGATGAAATCAATAAGGCCATTGAATATTCCGTTTATACCAAATTGCCGCATATTAACCGCGAGGATCTGACCGAGACCGTCGTTTCGCCGGCCATTACGGTCGTGGTTCCGGACCCGCAAAGCGAGTACGCCAAGGCCATTACGCGCATTGCCCGGCGGGTGAGCGGAGTGCTGGTCGGCCTTGTCCTCGGCGGAGGTGCGGCTTTGGGTATCGCCCACATCGGCGTCATCCGCGTCCTGGAACAGGAGAATATCCCCGTGGATATCGTTGCGGGAAGCAGTATGGGCGCACTGCTCGCCAGTTTTTGGGCGATCGGGAAGAATTCTACGGAATTGGAACAATTGGCGCGGGAGTTTACCACAAAAAAGGACCTCTTCAAGCTGATTGACCCTCCCGTCAATGTGGCCGGTCTTGTTGGCGGCCACGGGATAAGGCGTTGGTTAAAATCGCGCTTAGGGGATAAGACTTTTTATGACACGGTTCGGCCCTTGAAAGTCGTTGCGTATGATCTCATCCATCGGGAAGAGTTGATCATCGACCAGGGCTCGCTGGTGGAGGCGGTCCGGCGCAGTATATCCATTCCGGGCGTCATTCCTCCCGTACAGGAGAATGGACGAGTGATCATTGACGGCGGAGTCCTGAATCCTCTGCCGACGAATGTCTTGATTTCCTACGGGATAAAGAAGATCATTGCCATCAACGTCTTGCAGTCGCCTGAAGCGGCGTCCAAAGGACATGATATGGAATTAAAAAAGACAGAAAAAGAACGGAAAATTCCTTTTTGGAAGTCACCCTTTCACTATTTAGGGCTGCGTTTAGGGAAAGCATTCTCCCCCAATGTCGCGGACATCATCGTCCGGACACTTCAAGCCACCGAATACGTCATCGCCAAACAAAGCGCCCAGCGGGCCAGTATCCTGATCGAACCTGACCTGACCGGGATCAACTGGTTTGAGCTTTATCGTGTCGATGAACTTATTCAAAGGGGAGAGGAAGCGACCCGCCGTCTTCTTCCCGCCATTAAGAACCTTGTGAAAGCCTGATCCTCTCCAGGATTATCTTTTTGCAACTTAGTTGCATTATGGTATAATCCTTTTTCCCTTTACTGATTTTTCCACAAAGGTTTAAAGGAAATCGGTACAATACATATTTCTACCTAAATAATTTTTGAGAAAAATAAATATGTTGACCCATTGTGATAGTAAATTTTTGTTGCGCAAGGCGGGCATCGACTATACATCGCACCGCGCTTGCGTCCTCGACATCTTAAGTTGTCAGGGCAAAGCCTTGACCCCGCAGATGATATTGGATAAAGTCCGTCGGAAAAAGTCTATGGACAAGGTCACGCTTTACCGCATTCTGGACCTTCTGGTCCGGCGAAAACTGTTGCGCCGGCTGTCCTCTGTTCAGGGGCCGTTACGCTACGAGATCATCTGCGAAAAACACAATCCTTCGCATCCCCATTTCATATGCCGCGTTTGCGGAGAGATGGAATGCCTGAACGGCATCGACCTCAAGAACGTTAAGGGGACGATCCGCTCAAAGTTGGCCAAGGCCTTTAAGGAACAGGAGATCGACATAAAATTAGAGGGCTTGTGCCTTCATTGCCAAGAACCATCCAATCAAACAAGGGGAACTTATGAGTAAACCAACACGCGCGCAGTACATCCTTACTGAATTGGCTTATCATTTGCCTTACTCGATCTTCGGTGTCACGATGGCGATCTTTCTTGTCGGTATATTAAGTTTTTTTACGGTGCTTCTAAAGGCGCAGGATGTTTTTGCCCATGCTTCGGAAGACCTGTTCCATGTGGCCCATGCCAGTCATGTCCTTTTGAGTACGGTTGTCACCACGGCGGTATTCTGGAAGCATGAAAAAAGGGTATTAAAAGCCGCCGCCGTCGGCCTGCTGGGCTCCCTTGTGATCTGTACGTTAAGCGATATTTTCTTTCCATTTTTCGGCGGAAAGATCCTGGGTGTCAGTATGGATATGCACATCTGTATTCTGGAAGAGCCGGGGATCGTCCTGCCTTTTGGGTTTGTGGGGCTGGCCGCGGGATTCTTTATCATCGGAGCGGTTGAAAAATCCATACAGTATTCTCATTCAGGTCATGTCCTGGTAAGCTCCATGGCATCGCTTCTTTATTTACTTTCCTTCGGGGTCCAGGATTGGGTGCACTTGCTGGGGGCGATCTTTCTGGTGACGATCGTTTCCGTCATGATCCCTTGCTGCATGAGCGATATTGTTTTGCCGCTTATGTGCGTCCATCGCGATTGTGCCCACGGAGAAATCGAATCATATGAAAACAAGTGAAAAGAATATAAGAGAAGAAGGCCTGAAAATCCGGATCGGTTCGCGGGAAAGCCGTCTGGCCAAACTGCAGGTGAAGGAAGTGCTTGCTCTTCTCGCCAAGAAAGGCGTTGTGCTTAGCGTTGAGCACAAGACCTACAAGACGGGAGGAGACATAGATAAAAAGACGCCCTTGACCGCCGGTGCCGCGGATGATTTTTTTACCGACGCCCTGGACCATGCGCTTTTGAATAGCGAGATCGATGTGGCCGTCCATAGCGCCAAAGACCTGCCGAAAGACATGCCCGCGGAGCTTGTGATCTTCGCCTTGACCGCTTCGCTGGATGAGACCGATGCCTTCGTGGGTAACGTTCCCTTTGCACAGTTAAAGCCCGGTGACCGTGTGGGGACAAGCAGCCTGCTCCGCCAGAAATCCATTAAAGAGCTCAACCCGAATTTAGAGACCATTGAGGTTCGCGGGACGATAGAAGAACGTTTGAATCTGCTTGAGAAAGGACAGTGCGAAGGTATCGTTGTGGCCACCGCCGCCCTTAAGCGCCTCGGTCTAGCCGAGAGAATCAAAGATATTTTTTCCTGGGAGGCAACGCCTTTGCAGGGCCAGCTGGCAGTCGTGGGGCGAAAAAGTGATAGAGAGATCCAGAAAATATTTGAAGCGATCGATGCGAGAATCCGGTATGGAAAAGTTGCTTTGGTGGGTGCCGGCCCCGGCGATCCCGGGCTTATTACCGTCAAAGGCGTACGGGCCTTGCAGGATGCCGACTGTGTTTTTTATGACTATTTGAGCCATCCCGACCTCTTGCTTTATGCCGGCAAAGCCGAAAAAATCTACGTCGGAAAAAGAAAGGGCGAGCATGCCCTTGGCCAAAAAGAACTTTCCCGCATGCTGCGCCAGAAGGCCCTTGAAGGGAAGAATGTAGTCCGATTAAAAGGCGGCGATCCTTTGATCTTCGGCCGCGGGGCCGATGAGATCGAATATTTAAGCGCTTATCATATCCGTGTTGAGGTGGTGCCGGGTGTGAGTTCCGCTACAGGCATCCCGTCGAGCTTAGGTATACCTTTGACCGCGCGTGGGCTCTCTTCGTCGGTCGCCTTTGTGAGCGGCCATGGGGAAGCGGAAGTGAGCCAGGAAAACCGTCCCATTGAGATCCCGCATGCCGACACCGTCATTTTTCTTATGGGCCTGACCAAATTGGATGTCATTGTTTCTTCGCTTAAAAAAGCAGGATGGCCGGACGATAAGCCGATGATGGTCGTTTCCAAGGGGAGCCGTCCCGATGAAAAAATTATCTACGGAACAATTGCCACTATCGAAGAGCTGGTGAAAAGACAGCCTTTAGCGCCGCCCGCCCTTATTATCGTCAGCGATACGATCAATTTCTGGAAAAAACCGACAATCGGCCGCGAGAAGTTGCTTTATTTAGGAACAAATCCGGAAAAATACCGCCCACTGGGCGAGATTATTCACTTTCCTATGATTGAGATAGCCCCGCAGGAGATATCTGAGAAAGAGGCGACCGCGCTGATCGACAGTCTTCCGGCGTACGGGCTTATCCTTTTAACCAGCCGGTTTGCCGTCCATTATTTTTTTGGCCTGCTTTCAAAGTATCATTATCCATTGGCGCGCCTTGCGCATTCCGATTTTGCCGTTATCGGGGATGACACGCGCCATGTTCTTGAAATGTACAGCATAAAACCTGCTATTGTTGCGGCCAGAGAGACCAGTGAAGGATTGGCGGAAGCCCTCGAGCGTCAATATGCATTAAAAGGAAAGAAGGTGCTTTTTCCGCGGTCCTCTTTGCCCAATCCGTATTTAAAGGAACAGCTTGAAAAACGAGGCGCTGCTGTGCGGGAGATCGTGATCTACCGTAATTCCAAGCCTCCTAAGCGGCCGCTTCCTCACAATGCGGTCCAAAAAATCATTTTTACAAGTCCTTCAACGGTTAGAAATTTCCTGGAGGATTATGGTACAATACCTGCTTCCTGGGAGATCTTGAGCAAGGGGCCGCATACACAAAAAGCTCTCCGGGAACGCGGCTATGCGAGCGAGGTCCTTATTTATGAATAACCGTTTCCGAAGATTGCGTAAGAGCGAAGGCATCCGCCGCCTGGTGCGGGAAACACATCTTTCCAAGGATGACCTTGTGCAGCCTTTTTTTGTCGTTGAAGGCCGTAATAAGAAGGAAAATATTTCCGCCATGCCGGGCATTCACCGGTATTCGACCGACCGTTTGTTGAAGGCCGTGGAAAAATTTCATAAGGCCGGCGGCCGGGCTGGGCTCTTCTTCGGCCTTCCGCATAAAAAAGACGCCCAGGCTACGCAGGCTTATTCTGATTCCGGTGTTGTGCAAAAGGCCGTTGCCGCGGTGAAGAAAAATTTCCCGGATTTTGTGGTCATTACCGACGTATGTCTGTGCGCCTATACCGACCATGGTCATTGTGGCATTGTGCGTAACGGAGAGGTGGATAATGACAAAACCCTGCCTATATTAGGGAAAATGGCTGTGTCACATGCTGAGGCCGGGGCCGACATCGTAGCGCCTTCCGACATGATGGATTTCAGGGTCGGCGCTATTCGCGCGGCACTGGACAAAAACCATTTCGAAAATACTCTGATCCTTTCGTATGCCGTGAAATATGCTTCGTCGTTCTATGGTCCCTTTAGGGAAGCGGCCCATTCGGCGCCCGGTTTCGGCGATCGGAGCACCTATCAGATGGACCCGGCGAATGCGCGGGAGGCGCTCAAGGAGGCCAAGCAGGATGTGGCCGAAGGCGCGGATATGATCATGGTCAAGCCGGCCTTGGCGTATCTGGATGTTATATCCATGCTTCGATGCCAGGTCGAGGTGCCGATCGTCGCTTACAGCGTGAGCGGCGAATATTCCATGCTCAAGGCCGCCGGTGAAAAGAAGTGGCTTAACGAAAAAGAAGTTGTTTTGGAGAGCCTGCTGTCGATGAGGCGTGCCGGAGCGGATATTATTGTTTCTTATCATGCTGAAGATGCCCTGCATTGGATCTCCTGATCTCTATCCATGAACATTAACCGTTCTAAAGAATTATTCCAGCAAGCCCGGAAGGTCATGGTGGGCGGGGTTAACAGCCCCGTACGTGCGTTTAATTCCGTGGGCGGGAATCCGCTTTTGATCGAATCCGGGCAGGGGCCGAAGTTTTTCGATGCCGATGGGAACGGTTATACCGATTACTGCCTTTCCTGGGGTGCTTTGATCCTTGGTCACGCCCACCGTAATGTCGTCTTGGCGACCCGCAAGCGCATCAATAAGGGGATAAGTTTCGGAACGACCACCTCCGCCGAAGTCGAAATAGCCAGGCTGATCACCGAGCGCATCCGCTCCATTGAACTTCTGCGCTTCGTGAATTCCGGGACCGAGGCGACGATGAGCGCCATCCGTTTGGCGCGCGGTTTTACCGGGAAAAACATTCTGGTCAAATTTGACGGATGCTATCACGGCCATTTTGATGATCTGCTCATCAAGGCCGGATCGGGCGTTGCCAAACTCAAGGAATCCTCCAGTCTGGGAATAATTAAAAACCATATCGAGAATACGATAAGTTTGCCTTATAATAATGCGGAAATTCTGGAGAAGACATTGACGCAGTATAAAGACGACATTGCCTGCGTCATCGTTGAACCGGTCGCCGGAAACATGGGTGTTATTCCGGCCCGCAAGGAATTCTTGAAAGCCTTACGGGAGATGACCAAGAAATATAAGATCGTTCTGATTTTTGATGAAATTATCACCGGATTTCGCGCTCATACCGGCGGCGCGCAGGCGGAATACGGGATTGTTCCGGACCTGACATGTTTAGGCAAGATCATCGGCGGGGGATTTCCCGTCGGGGCGTATGGGGGGCGCAAAGACATCATGGAACATTTGGCCCCCTTGGGCGGTGTTTATCAGGCCGGGACGTTCTCAGGAAACCCTGTGGTCATGCGCGCAGGTTTAGCGACCTTGAAGATGCTCAATCAGTCTTTTTATGATAATTTAAACCGTAAAGCCGAAGGGTTCGCCGAGACCATGAACAGCTTTTTTAAGGCAGGAAAAATTTCCGCCTTTTTATCCCATTACCGTTCGATGTTGAGCCTGCGGTTTCAATCCCGGGATGTCCTTGATTATGAAGAAGCCCGACAAGCCTCTGATCAGGATCAATATGCCCGGCTCTTTCAGCACCTTTTGCGAGCGGGTATTTATTTTCCGCCGGCGGACCTGGAATCATTCTTTATCTCCGGTGTTCACACAAAAAGCGACCTCAACAAACTTTCATCGGCATTAAAGAGTTTTTTTAGTGAAAGGAGCGTGCCATGAGTAAGACATTGACAACTTTAGCTTTAATTTTTATGCTCACCGTTCCGGCTCTGTCCGGATGCGTTCCTCTTATGGTCGGAGCCGCGGCCGGGGCCGGTGCGGCGGCCTGGATCAACGGCGATCTTGAGGTGAATTTTGACGCACCTGTTTCCACTGTTCATAGCGCGGCCATCCGTGGTTTGCGAAAGTTGGAGTTGCCTATTACCAGTGAAGACAAAGACAAACACCATGCCAGGATTCGCTCCAAATATTCTGATGGTAAAGATGTCACGATAGACATTACCGCGATCACCGAGCGGACTTCCAAGGTCAAGATTCGGGTGGGTGTTTTTGGCGATCAGGCCCGATCTGAGGCCATTTTAACCTCAATGAAAAAATACCTTTAAACGGAGATCCACATGGCAGACGAAAAAAAACCGATGGATGAACATACCCTGAATCAAGAAACCGCCAGCTTTGTCGAACGGCCATGGGGAGCGTATTTTAAGCTTTTTCAGGAGCCGGGGGTGTGGGTCAAGCGCGTGGAGGTGAAGCCGGGGGCGCGGTTAAGTCTGCAAAAACACAGCCGCCGATCGGAAAAATGGATCATTGTGGCCGGAGAAGGTATTGCGGTCATCGACAAGCGGGAAATACCCGTCAAGCCGGGCGTTGTCGTGGATGTTCCTCTGGAAGCGGTCCACCGCATAGGTAATACAGGGAACGTAAAGCTTGTCTTCATTGAAGTAGCTTGCGGGGATTATCTGTCCGAGAATGATATTGTCCGGTTTCAGGATGATTACGAGCGCAAGTAGTTAATTCTTGCGCAGGTGAGAAGGCAGCAGGTTGAGGTTCTGGCGGTATTTGCTGATTGTGCGGCGGGCTATCGTGATCCCTTTTTGTTTGAAATGGTCCTGAATGTCCTGGTCTGAAAGAGGAGAGGTCTTATTCTCCGAGGCGATCAGGTCTTTGATCTCTTCCTTAATGCTGCGTGAAGCGACCGTGCCGTTTATCCCATTGCTTTGCTCGGCGATCCCCTGAGAGAAAAAGTATTTGAGCGGAAACAGCCCCTGGGGCGTGTCGATATATTTATTGTTCACGGCTCGGCTGATCGTCGATTCATTGCGGCCCAGAGCTTCCGCGACATCCTTTAACGACATCGGCGTCAAGGCTGCAGGCCCCTGCTCAAAAAACCCCTTTTGTTTTTCCAGTATGTACTCGGCAATCCCGCGAATAGTCTGTCCTCGTTGTTCCACGCTTTTAATGAAGTTAAGTGCGTTACGCAAGCGTTCCTTGATGAATTCCCGTTCATGGACATCAAGGTTCCCCTGCTGTAGCATGTTTTTGTAGGTAGGATTAACGCGCAAGGGAGGGATGCCTTCTTCATTGATAAAAGCCTGATAGCCGGCTTCTTCACGATGGGTGACAAAGACGTCGGGTTTAATGTAAATGTGGGGACTGACCGGGCGGAAATTCCGAGCCGGCCTTGGATCTAAAGAGGCGATGACCTTGGCCGCTTGTTTGATCTCTTCAATGGAAACGTCCAATTTTTTCGCGATCTCAGGGTATTTTCTTGCGCCCAGCGCTTCTAGGCATTCTGTAACAATACGGCTTATCAAGGCGTTGTTCTGGCCGCTTTTAGATTGAATTTGTGTTAAAAGGCATTCCTCCAGGGTGCGTGAGGCGATACCTATCGGGTCAAAATTTTGAATGATGCGAAGGACTTTTTCTATGCGGCCGGGATCGTTAATCTTTAGTTCATCAACAATCTCTTCAAGGCTGGCCTTGATGTACCCGTCTTCATCCAAATTGCCGATTATCCATTCACCGATTTTCAAATCCAGAGGGTCAGAAATTTCGATTCGCAATTGCCGTAATAAATTTTCTTCCATCCCTATTTCTCTTTTGAATGGCTTTTCTTCCATGGTTTCTTCTTCGCCAAAGGGAGAATTGTATGCCTCCGGAAGGTTCTCGTAGCGCTCGAGCTGCTTACGCATTTCCTCATCCAGCACGGGAGGAGCGGCGTCTTCCTCTTCGGTTATTTCCAGCAGCGGGTTGTTTTGCAGTTCCTGATCAATCGTAGCCAGCAGGTCTATCAAGGGAAGCATGAGCACCTCGATAGACTGCTGCATGGAGGGGGCCATGATCTGTTTTTGGGTCTGTTGAGTGGAAATTTTCATTGCTGCCATGCAAAAAGTATACCATATATTAAAATTTTTCAAGCGTTTTTTTAGGCACCGGATGTCCTGGTATAAACCGGTACATTATGTGAAATGGCATGATGCAAAATGTGGACATATTCCTAAATGAATGAATTTCCTAGGTTTACCATATTTGTCCAGGTATGTCTATGACAAGTATGTCTATTATTTTAAACACCCGCCTAAAGCTAACCTCGCCAGCTCAAGGGTGGTTTGTAAATAATATTATCATAAACTATTTTATATCAATAACTTATGCTATATAAATAATTTAATTGTGATAAATTATTATCCTGGC
>CAZCLW010000021.1:0-30404 GCA_964499685.1 uncultured Planctomycetales bacterium | reverse complement strand
GGCTCATCATCCACGACGAGAATAGAATAATTCTTTTTTTGAGTCTCCATGGTCATTTCACCGGGATCATTAAAATAAATCTGGTCCCTTTTTGCGGCTCGCTTTCGACCTTAATCTGCGCGCCCTCATAACTTTTTACGATCTCATTGACGATGGTCAGGCCCAAACCGCATCCCTTATCGATGTCCTTGGTCGTATAAAACGGCTCAAATATCCTTTCCAACGCCTCCTTGGAAATACCCTGGCCATTGTCGATGACCTCTATAATGAGTTGACCGTCAACATGGGCCGTTGTGACCTTAACCTTACCGCCTTGATCGACCGCGTCCACCGCGTTACGCAACAGATTGACGAGCGCCCGTTCAATACCGAAATCAATGATCGATGGCAGCTTTTCCGCCAGGTCCTTGTCAATGGTGACATTCTTATGAAAGGCTTCCGCTTGGATCCCGTTTAATGCTTGATCGACTGCCACATTGGGATCAATCTCATGTAACGATGGCGCTGTGTTGCGCGAACAGGCCAAAAGACTGCGCACGATCTTGACCATGCGATTGAGCCCGTGCTTGATCTCCAGAAGGTATCCGCGCACGACTTCGTCATCCTTGACCTGTTCCAAACAAAGGTTCGTGTAGCGCAAAACACCGTCTAAGGGATTATTGAACTCATGCGCTATGCCGCCGGCCAATTTACCGATCGTGGCCAACTTTTCCTGCACAACGATCTTGTTTTTGAGCGCCCTGGCTTCATCGCTGGATTTTCCCAGCTGGCTCTTCAGGCTTTTGGACTCGCGGACCGCCTTCTTAAATTTCGCGTAGAGCTGGACCCTCCGGTAATTAAGGGCGATCTGGCTCGACAAGAAGTCCAGAAGTTGAAGCTCATCGTTCGTAAACCGTTCGCCGTTTACCTTATCGGAAACATTGATAACACCGATCAGTTTATCTTTAAGTAACAGCGGCGCACAGATGAACGAAGATGTCGTATAGCTGCCCCGGGCCTTGTAATCACGGAACCGGCTGTCGCGGGCAATGTCATCCACGACCAGAGGCTTCTTGATTTGCGCGACCTGGCCTACAATGCCCTGCCCCAAGCGCTTGACCATCTGCTTCTGCTCGGAAAGCTCCATCCCTTCCGCGCTTTTAAGCGTCAAGTTCTTCGTCCTTTCGTTAAGGATAAAGATGGATCCCCGCTTAGCGCCGAAGATCTGCACAGTCTTGCGCAGGGAAATCTCCAGCAATTCTTTCGGCGAAATGATCGTGGTCACCGCCGAGCAGAGGTCTCCAACTTGCTGAAACAATTCCGAACGGGACTTTTCCAATAAATTGTTGGGCGTATCGGTCATTAAGGTTTGTCTTTGGACATGGTGTCCGTCCTCTTTAACTTCTCGAAATGTTCTACCAAGGAGCTGAACGTGTCGTTCAGGGAATGATCGGGATGCTTTTGCATAAATTCGCGGTATACAGCAATAGCCATATCATAATCGCGAATCTGGGTCGTGACAATCGTATTTATGGTTTTTATGATCAAATCCGCCTTCGGCCGGTCCAAATACTCATCCGACGGGTATTTCAGGAGGATCTGTTTGAGCGTCTCTACCGCCTCTTGCCACCGGTTTTGGGCGACATAGCAATTGGCCAGATAGCGCAGGCTCTCGAACTCCAGCCTGGAATCAGGATTAGCAGCCGCCATCTCCCGATAAAAATCAATGGCTTTGGCATAGCTGGACATCGCATTGCGAAAATCGTTCCGGCGCTGATGGTACTCGGCGATATAGAGAGGAACAGTCAGCCCTATATTTGTCCGGGGATACTGTTCCACGACCTTCTGGTACAATTCCCTGGCTTTCGGCCAATCCCCCTCCAGTTCGTACGTTTTGGCCATAAGCGATACAGCCTCAGCGCTCAATTCCCCATAGTCGGGGTGGAGCTTAATGACTTCACTCAAGGTCTCACGGGCATTTTCAAAATCGCTTCGAACGATGTAAATACGCGCGAGCAGAACGTAAACACCCGGTATCGACTCCGCCTGGCTATACTGCGCGATCACCTTGCGGTAAGCCCGGACGATCTCGTCAAAGACATACGGCGAGGCCGTTCGCGGGTCCTTAAGCGCATGGGTGTATTTCCGGTTTATTTGCCATAACCGGCGCTCCACAGCATAATCCCCGCCTTTATCAAGCAGAGAAAGTATCAGGAACACCGCCGCAAGGACCGCGGCGTATGCGCTGAGATATTTTTTTATGCCTGTTCGCGGCGCCATAAATAAAAAGTAGTGATGGCCGTGTAAATGATCGCATCTATGATCATCAGCGCAAAAATGCCGATGATCAATAGGACGAACACCATTTCCGGGAAAGTCTCGTCGATCACCTTCATCACATTGCCCTTTAGCAGCAAAATAGGAATATAAAACAAAGTGGGCAAAAGCACAATGATAAAGATGCTCGGCCAAGAATTCCACAAACCCTTCAGATTGTCAAAGAGCGCGGAAAAAACCTTCTTCTTCTCGATCATGATCAGGGGGAATACAAAGGCAAATAAGGCGGTCACGGCCACCCCAATGAACAGGTGCGCCATGGCCCTCCCCTGCGTGATTCCGAAATAAGTCACAAACCAGTATTCGTAAAAGACCTGTGCCCCATAAAACACAGCCCAGGCGATGACCGCAGCCGTTACGAGATGGACGTAGCGTGAAAGTGTCCTTTTAACGCTGGCCGCCCACTCCACGTTCTTGTTGTTATTGATATCCGCGATGATCAGAACGGCAGTGCCGGTAAAAAAACTGCTGATAAAAATATAAATCGGGACCTGAAAATATTGGAACAATTCAGGGAGAAAAACAAAATTAAACGGATAATGAAGATAGGCTTCTCCCGCCCGCCGTATGACGGGACCGAAAAAACTGACCAACGGTTGCCTGACCGAAAAATACAGTATCTCCAATATCAACAGCTGAACCAAAGCAATCGTGGCAAACGGCAACAAGATCACTGGGTGATTGAGCACGCTGTTGCTTGCGCTCTTGAGCAAAGTCAAAGGCTGCGTATACGCTGTCTTTTTTGCCATGATGAGAACGGACAACATGCCTCGGCCGAGCATTTAAAAAAATAAGGCAGGTCGTAATTACCGAACCTGCCTTATTCTCAATTCTCCGTAGGCATCTATATATAAGCCTTATTTGATCCTGTTTTTCCAGAAGGCCATGGCCATCATCCCGCCGCCTAAGAGTAAGAGACTTGCCGGTTCAGGATTATGAATGGTTTCCAGTCCGCCACTGCCGCCGGCAAGTGTTTCGCCGCCGCCTGAGCCACCACCGCTCAAGCCTGAGGCTCCCCCGCCCAGCAAGCTGGCGCCGCCACCGCCGCCGCCCTGACAGCCGTAAACAAACGGCAAGACAACGGCAAACAACGCGATCTTGGCAAGTAACATGTTTTTCCTAATCATGGCTTTACCCCTTTCTTTCCCGTAGGCCAGGGGGAATCGATTATAACTCATCTCGCTCCTTGTCCTGTAAGAACAACTTTCACGGTGCGGAACATAATCCGCAAATCCATCCATAAACAGATCTTTTCGATATAAACAAGATCATATCTTACCTTCTTCTTAACATCAGCTATCGTTTCATCATATTTGTGCCGTACCTGGGCCAAACCGGTAATGCCGGGTTTTATGGCCAATCTTTTGTTATAGCTTGGAATCTCTTGCGACAGTTTTTCGACGAAAAATGGTCGCTCCGGACGAGGACCAATAACGCTCATTTCGCCCCTTAACACATTGATAAATTGCGGGATCTCATCAATACGGCTCTTTCGCAAAAGCTTGCCGACCGGGATAAGCCGATTATCGTTTTGGGCCGCCCACACAGGGCCTGTTTCCTTTTCCGCGTCTGTGCGCATGGTGCGGAATTTATAAATGTCAAACAGCTTGCCGTCCTTGCCCACGCGCGTTTGTTTAAAAAGAATCGGCCCCTTGGAAGTAAGCTTAATAAGCAAAGCGGCCAGAAGACACAGCGGAGACAGCAAAACAAAAGCTGTCAAAGCAATAACAATATCAAAGACCCTCTTAACCCGTTCATAGGTCTTGCGGATAAAGCTCATGATCATCCCAAAAATACCGCTTCCGAATAAAGCAAGCGTGGACGGTTCAGGGGCACGGGACCTGTCTTTTTCTACAGCATAGCCCTCCTCTACACCAGCGATAACCGGCCGTCCATCTTCCTGCTCAACCTGGATAAGGCTCAGCGCGGCACCCGCCGTGGTAACAAGCGCGGCGCACAGCCATATAACGCATGCAATAATTATTAAACTCTTTAATGTATTTCTTACTTTTTTCATCTCTTATGCCTTTTGAAAGCGCTTTCGCCTTCTCTGACATAGGAGATATAGCAATTTCCGTGCCAAGTCTGCTAGCGTAGACATAAATAATATTTTCATAAATAATTGATAATAAATAGGTTATGTACACGAAATACCGAAAAATATCATTATCCCGGATATACCAGGACATGATCGGACAAGCATACCCAACTATATGACTATAAATTTAAACGAGTGTTTTAGAGAATAAACAAGAATCAGGGAATTTGCTGCAGAATGATAGGAGAAATTTCCTGGGCAAAATTCTTCAGGGTTTGCAAATTTTGAGCCGTACTTTGCCCTTTTATTTTGGTTGAAATGCGTATAAGAGCGCTGCTGGCCGGCTCATTGAGAAAGGATTTCAAGGCAATAAGCATCTGCTGTTTCCAGTAATTGGAAGTAAAAGTATCGCCCACTTTAAACCAGTACAAAACCAACTGCTGATCATTGTAGCCCTCAACCACCAGGCGTCTGGTCATAAGGTTCCTGTTGCCGGACAAAGAAAGCTGTTCGTTTGTGCTGTCCACAATTGTGACACCGCTGCCCTTATAACAGATCTCCGGAGGATGGGAGACCTTCCGATTGCTCTGAGAATAAACGACGTATAAAAACACCTCGGATCCTTCGGTATTCTTATAGCGCCGCAAGAACAGATTGCGTGTTTCCAAAAGCGCCATATCATATTCCGAGACACGCATTTCCTCCCCTTTCCACCCGTTAAATTCGAGAGGAAACACGGTCTTTATATCGACCGTATCCGCACTGACATAGCCCCTATAATACAGATTCCAGGAAGCCGCTCCGGAAAGAAGGAGAAAAAATACAATAAGATAAAAGCTCCCTTTGCCCCTCTTCATTCCAGCCACCTCCGTACCGTGAAAAGTAAAATAAACGCGACCGCAAAAACAAGGAACCCCGAAAAATCATGGATAAACCCCACGGTATTTCGCGCACCCCAAATGTCTGCCACCATGGAAAGGAAGATAATGCGCACGACGTTGGTCACGACGGCAATAGGAATGGTTGCGGCAAACAAGATGAGGCGTTTATACGCGGGGCCCCGCATAAAATAGGCAAACACACTCCCTAAGGCCATTAACGAGATGAGTGACCGGAGGCCGCTGCAAACATCATCCACAACAACATAAGTGCGGGACATTTTAATGACGCTCCCTTCCCTCTCGGCCACAAAACCCATGGCCCTCAAAACGACCTCAGCTATCTGGGCCGCAAAAATCTTCATCTGGAAACTGATAACAGTTATGACGTATAGCGGAATGGGGATCATGAAGACCAAGAACGCAATGAAAAACCAGATCTTCTTGAAAATTTCTTTCCCGTAAAAATGCAGGACAAAACCGGCCAAGACCAGAAGAATGGAAAATCCTGAGGAAAAATAAACGCGAAAAAAAGAACTGAGGACATGAACGACAATGCCCAGAACCATGAACCAAACTCCCGCCGGGGAAGTACGCCGGGATAACTTGGCCAATTCTTTTCTTTGCTGCCAAATGAAAAAAACGGAAACAAACGGGATCAAAAAGCCGTGGGTGTAATACGAATCGCGCGCAAACCACCGGTCCCACATCCATATCACCGTCGGGAAATAGGTAAAAAGAATCAATCCTCCGACGATGATTTCCTGTATGTTCTTTTTCAAGAAGTTCGCCATTTTATTTTTGCTGCGCCTTTTCCCAACGCACGTCCTGTTTTGCCAGGATAAACCGCCAAAATCCCATCAACGCCGAAAAATTCAACAGGCAAAAAACGTAAGGTACATAACATACCTTAACAAGCGGCCTTAGCATACCATAGTGGCTTTGTTTTGCCAAGCCGCCTATCGCGGCCATTCCGTAAAAAACGACCTGCAAAATAAAAAACACTTCATATATCCCTTTTCTTAACCAAAAGGCATTGATGACAAAAATGAGAATCATCAGGAACGGAACGAGCAAGCGCAAGAATTTATGCGAAAAGAGCTGAAGAGCCACAGGGCTACGCCGGGGATTGAGGATTTCCGGCATGGACGTGAATAACTGATAGTTTCCGTAAAGAGTCCTGACCTTGCGCCGATATTCTTCTTGGGGCTTCTCCGCCACCATATCAAAGGCACGGGCATGGTCGTCAAAGACCGCCCTAAAACCCCGCTGGACGATCCTTAAAGGGACCCACATATCATCCAAAATGACCGCGGACGGGATGGAAGAAAAAAGCTCTTTTCGGATTGCATAAATCGCGCCGGTCGCCCCCAGCATGGAATGGATACGGCTTTCCTGCTTACGGATGTACTTTTCATAATTCCAATAGAGATTGACCCCCTTGCCGGTTTGCGTTTCGGATTGCGACAGGATCAGCTCTCCGCTGACACATCCTATCTGCGGATCGGCAAAATTCTTGACCAGCTCCTTTATGGCATTGGGGGCCAGGACCTGACGGACATCGTTAAAGACCACGATCTCCTGCGTTACCTGCTTCATCAATTCATTGATCGTGTGCACCTTCCCCTGCCGCTCCCGGCTGATCAGGCTGTGCACGCGCGGTTCCCCGACGGAACGCAGGATATTCTCGGTCTGGTCGGTTGAGCCGTCGGAACCGATAAAGATCTCTAACTTGGCGGGCGGATAATCGACAGCCAAAAGGTTTTTGATCTTTCGTTCCAGGGTACCGGCTTCGTTGTAGGCGGAAATCAGGACAGCGACGGTGGGCTCAAAAACGTCCTTGCGGACAGGATGGGTAAAACGGCGGGCTAAAACACTAAGCAATAAAGGATATACAAAGTAACAATAAACAATAAGGGATAAAGCGATCCAAAAAAGCGCTTCCGACATAGCTGAATTGTACCAACTTCATTTTTAAATATCAAATGTTTCATCTTTTTCTTAACGGGGCTCGGCGGGCGTCTCCGTGATTTTATCTTCCAGGACCAGCAGGGTCGATCGCAGCCCATACAGATTTTCCAACTTTTTCTGGATCTCGATGCTGTACGGATCCTTCCCTTTCTGCTCTTCAAGGTCCTTGATCCTAAGATTGACATACTCAAGCCGTTTTTTAAAATTTTCAGGTGTCTTCTGCATATTTTTAAAAAGCCTGCTGTCCGGTTCTTTGTCCAGAAGATTGGCCTCCTCGAAATTCTTTCCTACATAAGCGTCCCAGGCCGCGTCGGTCCAGAAACCCTTCTCTTCTCCTTGTACGTAGATTCCCGGCGCTTCACCGGTTTCGGGAACCTTGTTCGGCGATCTTTTATCTGCCTCCCCGACGGTCTCTTGGGATCGCTCCAGAGGCCGGATACGGGCCGGCTTTTTTTCACTTTCCAGAGACTTCTCTTTTAAGGAAGAACTGACGCGGGCATTGAGCACGGCAATGAAAGCGAAAATAGCCAGGCTCGCCGCAATAACAATAGCCAATGGATTTTTATGCACTATATTTCCTCCCATCCAACGGGATTGGTTTCATATCCCAAAAAAGAGGAGCCGATCAGCCCCTCAAAACCCGGCGGAAGATTTCCATCCACCCTGGGGTCGGCGTAATTAAAGGTCTTGTGTGACCATATCTCCTTGATCTCGATACCGCCGCGCGCAATGATGATGCCGTTCGTGACTGATGCATCATGAACATCATCAAAGACAGCCTTACCGTGCGTGTAGACAACACCCTGATGATTGCCCGGAAGGGCCGCCGACTCATGATATCCCGACCAAGCGATAATATTCAAACGCGAATTGGTCGGCGCAGGGTTGGCCTGGCTGTAGGTCACCGTTCCGGTCGAAATGATGGTAAGGTTCTGATTCTCTTCCCAGGTGCCGTTGAACTGGATATTGACATTCCCCTCTCCTTCGCCCCCTTCCACGTAAATGATCTTTTTTCCCGAGAGGGCTTCGTTAGGGATGACGGTCACCGTCCCTTCTTCTTTAAGATACAGCACCTGGTCGCTCGGATAACCGGCAATGATATTCCTGTTCACGGCCACGAAATCATTGAACTCATCCGCTTTGCCATTACGGTCCTGGTCCGGATAACGCAAAGAGACCCACCCCTCGTGCAGATCTTCCTTTTTGTCTTCAAAGAAGACCGTGGAATGCTTGGATTCATTCTTCACTTTTCCGCTCATGCGCACTTTATCATTAAAGGTGACCGTAGATTTCCCGCCCGAAATGACGATATCCCCGCTTACATTGACCGCTGTATTAAAAATTTCCGGCGGAATGGCGGGAAATTCGACCCGGATGGTCCTTTTGACCCCCCGCACTTGGCCTGTCGAGAATAAAAAACGCTTCGATAAATGTGAATCTTTCTTGGTGAGATGGATCGACCCCTCCCCGAAGGACATTGTGGATGAATCGGTATTTTCGAGCATGTCAGGATTCTTGACAAAATGATTTACCCCCGCTTCGGCGAGCCAAAACGCAGCCACACCATCACGATAACGAGAGGAATGATTGATCTCGCTGAAGGTCAATATGGAGAACGCGGCGGAAAAAGTGACCAAGGCCGCCAGAAAAAAATAAGCGACGATCAAGCCGGCCCCTCTGTTGTTCTTTAAGCGGTTCATATCAGCGCCTGCGGGCCACCTTCTCTTTAAGGCGGAATGTCGCCTTTTCGCCCGATTTGTTCCGGATCTCCGTGGTCAGATCGATCACAATGGAATCTTGTGTCTGCTCCAACGAGAGGAATGCGACATTATTGGCCAAGACCCTCGTCCCTCCTTGATTCGTACGCATCAATTTATTGGCGTTCTCCCCGGCCGAACTCCACAGATAAGACACCGAACCCAAGGTCGGCCTGATAAAATTCACCCGCAGGCTTTCCGCGTCCCGGATGATCAATATGTCCTTGGCTTTGCGGAGTTCTTTGGTCAGCTGGATCATACAATCGCGCGTTTCCCGCTGCAGCACGGCATGGGTATTGAACAGGACCCAAGAACGGTTCCCCACGATAAAGGTCGTATAAATGGCGGCCATGATGACCGTAAAAATAGACAAGGTCACCATAAGTTCCGTAAAGGTAAAGGCTTTTTTAGATGTTGTTTTCATCGCGCAAGATCTTCGTATAGAGGTCAACTTTGTTCGGTTTATTCTGCCGGGTCCAGCTGACCCGCACATGGACGTCGAGCGGATCAGATCCGGGATTAATAAAGTCGACTTCGACCGTCTCATTCGGAAGAGTGTTCAGCTGTTCATCCCGGGCCCACTGTGGCCAGTCGGTATTAAGGATGCTGGAAAACCCTTTGCGGGCATACATCTCTTCCAGGATATATTCGGCATGGGTGGTGGCAACGGTGATGTCCCGGGCCACACCGGTCAAAAGCATGGTGCTGGAAAAGAAGAACAACGTGCTGACGATGCCCACCATCAGGACGAAGACCACCAGCATGAGTTCGACCAGGGTCATGGCCCGTTTTCCGTTATGTCTTTTTAGTAAAACCATATCGATCCTGTTTTAGTTGCTTATTTTCCTCAAACCTACTGTGATTATCAAGATAAATTTCGGAGCATGCTTCTATTCGCCCTAAAAAGCGAAGGAGAGGCATATATTGCATATACCTCTCCTCCATTCTCCTGATCAGGATTGATACGTCGCTTATAGCGGAACAAAAGTGACTTTGTCGACGTGTAAATTACGGTCCTGGCCTTTGCCAGGATTATAATAATCATTCGTAAACCCAACTTCGAGATTATTCGAACTTTGGGTGATGGTGACATTCACCGAATAAGTCGTCCAGCTGGTGGCTCCCACCGACGTATTCGAGACAACCCCTCCGTTGATCCTGATCCGCATATTGGGCAGCTGGCTTCCGGCTAACTGACCTTTGGCCACGATATCCATGCGGTAATTCCCTGGGGTAAGCGTGACGCCGTTGGAGATATATCCGTTGGACCAGATATTCCAACCGCCGCTGATCGCTCCTCCGATGGGCTTACTGGAGAAGTTTTCCGCCTCAAGCGTAACAGGGCCGGCTACACGGGTGAACGGGACATTGATCACCTGAGTGGTATTGTCCGTCTTCTTGACAACAGCCGTGATCGTATGCTGCCCGGAGGAGAGGCTTGCCGCATTGAACGGGTTAGCATTCCCGCTGGAAGCCGTTCCTTTAAAATCATACGGCGTGAGATTCTCGATCTGGATCGGTGTTCCGTTCTGTTGCGGATCATCCAGATAGAATTTCACCTGGCTGACACCGGTCACCGGCGAAACAAAGGCATAGATATTGGTCGCGTTGACCTGTGAAGGAAACGGCACAGCGCCTGAGCGATTGGAAGAATAGCTCAGCATCAGCTCATATTCCCCGCCGCCGCCCGAGGCAACCGTAAACGGCGCATTGATGATCTGTGTCGTATTATTGGTCCTTCTCACCTCGGCCGTGATCGTGTGGGCCCCGGAAGAAAGATTGCCCGCGTTGAACGGATTGGCGCTCCCACTGGAAGCCGTTCCGGCAAAGTCATATTCAGCAATACCCTCCGTTTGGATCGGAGATCCGGTCCGTTCAGGATCATCCAGATAAAATTTCACCTGGCTGACACCGGTCGTCGGTGAAATAAAGGCATACATATTGACCGGATTAAGTTGTGCCGGAAACTGCACGGCACCCGAACGGTTAGAGGAATAGCTCAGCATCAAACTATAATTTGTCTGCTGCTGTTCAAGCGTACAGGTGGATGAACATCCGTCGCCGCTGCTGGTGTTGCCGTCATCGCATTCTTCATTTCCTTCGACGACGCCGTTACCGCAGACAGCCGGAGTCTCGATCTGGCAAAGGCTGCTGCAGCCGTCGCCATTGCTTAAATTACCGTCATCGCACTGCTCGTTACCCTCGACGATGCCGTTACCGCAGACAGGCGGGGCTTCAATGGTACAGGTCGAGCTGCAACCATCCCCGCTGCTGGTGTTACCGTCATCACACTGTTCCGGCGGCTCTAAAACACCGTTGCCACAAACAGCCTGCCCACCCCCGGGAAGTGAACCATACTCCAAGGAACCGATATCCCAGGTTGATTCGCGGTCGAACAGATTGAAATCAAAATTCGACATACCTCCGATGACCAGCGCCGCATTCCGGGCCGGACTGCCGGATTTTAAATTAACATCGTAATTGGTGCCCGTATAGAACTCGGCGCTCTCTTCGATCTGCGGATTGGCGCAAATCGAATGCGGACTACCGACGCAATCGGTGCTGAAATTCTTGGTATTATAAACAACGGAATAGTCATGATCGAACGGTATCTGACCGCAAGCACCGCTGCCATCTGCGTAATATAAAGCAGATTTATCCTGGTGATCGAACCATTCGGTCCCTCCCAAGAAAATGTTATTCTTGGCCTCAATAAATTCGGAACCGTTGCAGCTAGAACCGGTCGACAGGACCACGACATTACCGTTTGAAACAATGGTCGAATTCCTAATCTTGACGTTCTTCCCTGAATGGAAAGACAAGGCGATCGTGTCGCCGCCTGCCCGGCAGTTATTGAACGTACCCGGATTATGCGTCATCGGATTATTGGCAAAATAACCGCAGTTACCGATGATCTTGGAATTCTCGATGACCGTGTTCGTTTTGGTTTTAACCTGGTTTCCGGCGTTACCTTCAAACCGGGACCTCTTGATCGTGACTGTTCCGTTACCGTTATGATAGAGAAGGTCCAGACCGTCAGAAACATTATGGCTGAAATCCACGTTATTGAAAACCCAGTTCCCGCCGGTGGAGGCGGTCCCTAAGCCGTCGCCGTAACCGCCTTGGTCTTGGCTGTAACATTTATAAGGCTGCAGACCAGGATATGTTTCTCCGCAGCCGTTATACTCAATTTTACTGTTAATAAAAGCGATGGTCCCGGAATTAGAAGAACTTCCGATATCTCCGTCCCATCCTACGAAAGAATTATTTACAATCTGAGTATCTTCAATGGTCCAGTCAGTCAAGCGGCCCGCATGCACGCCTCGATACAGGCCATGGATCTTGAGGTTCTTCAAGAGGACATTTGTGCTGTCAGAGGCCTTAAGACCATTGGTCGCCCACGGCCCATAAGGAGCCGAACTGTTGTTGCAAGGGACCGGCCCATGGAGCTGGCAGGCAGAATGGTCCGTGACATCAATACACTGCACTTCCACATTATTACTACCCTGAAGGTTTAAGACAGTTGTAAGTTTTTCATTTCCCCACAACTGCGGAGGGTTGGTGCAACCAGTGTTCCACCCCTTACCCAGAACACGCGTGGGCTGCGTGGGACTAGGTCCCGATGGGACCGACCGCATATAACAGTTCCACGGCCAGCTGGAGTGGCATTGGCTGGTATCGTTGGTATTCGGCGCGCCTAAACCCATCTTGTATTGGGCACCGTTAGAGCCATCAATGATAAGAGTGTCGCCTCCCGCCATTTTGGTCGGATTATTACCGATGGGAGAAATGGCCCAGAAAGGGTGGTTGAATGCACAAGGCAGGCTGCTTCCTGCTCCCGGATATGGCGCATCGACCGTACCTGTACATTGCGATGCGGTACCGCCGTCGGTCCGCACATAATATGTCGTGGCGGCGTCCGCATTGCTGATCATCGCGCCAAGCCCGACGAACAGCATTGCCAGAAAAATTTTGACCGTGTTTTTCATCTTTTCCACCTCTTTCACTTTACCCGAAATTTTACTTTTCATCCAATATTTTGTTGTGGGCAATAAAAAAACCTATTCCGTGGGTTAAAAAAACTAACACAAAGAATAGGTTTGCACGCTTTAGAAGTATCTCACTGCTGCTGTTGGCAACTGGCTACCCCAACGTCGGGGCCCTATAGCTTTGTGCCCCATCCTTTCGGATGGTTTACCTTTTCAACAGGCCATATACACAACCGAGACAAAATATAACATGGGTGCAAATGCTTGTCAAGACCTCCATGGTAAAATTCTTAAACTTTTGTTTAAAAAAGTAAACAGTTCTTATTTTCGTATAAGAACAGACCGCAAGGAATCATAAGCACGGCTTCCCAGAACGCTCTTTACGATTTTCTTACACAGACAGAACATATTCTCCTGCAATGGGATAGAATTGTTTAGCGCCTGTTGGAACCTGGACATGGACCAATTTCCCATTACCGCGGTACGAGAAAAGCAATTTTCGATCTGGTTTTCCTGTATCTCAGAAACAAAAACCCTTTCATATCCGGCATTTAGGGCAGAATCGATCACTTCCTTATTATAGAAGCCTCTGGGCACGGAAAAATCTTTCACAGGCACCTGAAGATTGTCCTCCAGCGCCTGTTTAGAATCCCGCAGCTCCCGCTCCAGGTCCTCTTTCTTCAGCTGAGTGAGGATACGGTGATTAAGACCATGGGAACCGATGATCATATCGGCATCCCGCAGATACATAAGCTCCTTCCACCCCATGTAGCCTTTTTTCCCGATCCGGTTAACCGTGACAAAAAAATAAGCTAAAAACCCAAATTCTCTGAGGACCGGAAAAGCTCCTGTATAATTATTTTGTTCACCGTCATCGAAGGTCAGAATGATACGGCGGCCTTCCGGCAACTGCCTTTCTTTATCGAAGGTGGTAATAAAACTGCTATTGTCCTTCAGGAATGCCAGTTGCTCGCGAAAGGCGTTTACATTGACATCATAAAGGGCTGAACCAATCTCACGATCCGGCGGGATGTCGGCAGGGCCGTTTATGACCCCGTGATACATAAGGATGATCCTTTGATTGCTGTTTTCCATTATTTGCGTACCGGCATGGAAATTGACTTGATCTTCATTGACCCGCGATAATAATTCTCGTGCGGGTCGCCCACGACAAAATAATCGGCATGATATTCGTCTTCATGCCAGATATCTTTAAGGTCCGCTTTCGCTTCTTTCAACAGCTTCCCTCTTTCAGTATACACCCTAAGAATAAAATGCTTCGAGGTCTTTTCAATCTCTATCTTATACCATTCCTGAGGATCATAGGTAAATCCTTTTTGCCACTCGGACCCCCAGGAATTCGATGTGCCGTCAAAGGCCCTCAACCTGTTGCTCTTGTCAAAATAGACCATAAAAATTGGGTTGGGCATGCCGTGCCCCCAGACGTTATTGTCCACATCAATGACCGCCTTGCGGTGCTGATGCCACCAGGTATTGGTATGATGCCCCGAAGGCTCTTTATCGGTGATCGCCAAAAGGTAACAGCCGTTCTCGTTTAAAGGGCCTTCCGAATAGTCCGGATCCGGGGAAAGACCTTCGATATTTTCCAAGCCGTAGTCTATCTCCCCCACAACCACGCTTACTTTATAGGTCTTCGGGAGAGGGTGTGTTGAGCGGATCAGCGCCACATCGCCGTAATGGTCGGATTTTTGGACAGCCATCTTGGATTTTTTATCAATGACAAAGGTCCCGCCGCGAAACAGTTCAAAGGTCAACTGGTTATACCGGCCGAAACTTTTCCCGGCAGCGACCGGCAGGTCTTCCGCGAATTCATGCACGACTTGATTGGCGCCACCCAGTTTAATATTGAAATCAAACACCGAGGAAAGCTTTTTGCTCATCTTCTTGATCAGAGGCATTTTTTGGGAAAGAAAATAAAGACCCGCTCCCACCGCCGCGGTAAGCAGTGCTCCGATGATAAATCCGATAATGATAAGAAATAGTCTTTCTTTAATTTTCATCTTGGGCCTGGCGCATAATGCGGATAAGGGCTTCTGCCGTGTTGGCTACGTTATTACGGTGTTCTAATAACCCCTGATTGTCGCGCCGGTAATGGAACATGGACGTGATCAAGGAACCGACACCAATCAGCTCCTTTGCCTTGAAATACTGTTCCTGAAACTGATCGACGATGCCTTTTTTCTCGATCCAGGTGACAAGTTTTTTGAGCAGGGTCAGGTATTCATAGTCCTCAATGCTGTCGCGGATGATCTCCAGGCGCAGCGAGGCGATGGGGCCTTTCTCTCCCGGATAAAACAAAAGACCGTTGCCATTCTGCTCCCATTTTGTGTTGGCGGCACTCTTAAAGGGATCCACGAACGGCCACCAGTTGACACACCAATACAAAAGCCCGCGGATATCGTATTTCCAGGCGATCCAGACCGGGATCCTGTAATCCAGAGAATCAAAATCAATGGCATAATTAGGGCCGCCCAGGCCGCTGGGGCCGGAAATATACATCCACATCTCCTTGCCTAACTCCTGCATCGCACGCAACTTTTTTTCGTCAAAATTGTCATTATTAAAGCACCATATATCGATGTCTTTTCCCCAATCAGGATGTTTTTCCGGTTCCCAGAACCCGTGATAGCAGACCATGTTCTTCAATCCCGGATAGGCCCGGTGGATCATCGAACAGATCTTGGCCACTTTTGGGTTGCCGATCGCGCCTTCATCCCATGTATATATATAGGTATATTCAAGCATCTTATTGAGCTTGAGGATCTCGCCATAGGTCCGGTAAAGGCCTTCCAGATTATCGATCTTGGCATCATCATTAGGCCAATTATTGTTGTAGGTCCCGCCATAACGGCCGATGGAAAAATTGTTCAACCCGTGCCACCGGTAACGGTCTACCCGGCCGAGGTGTGCCTGGACCGTGGGGTCTATGTTTAAAATAGGATTCAGGCGGTATCTAAGCATCTCAATGATATATCTGTCATTAAGCGTGCCTAACCGCGCCTGATAGGCCTCACTGCTTTCTTTGTCCCCCTGCCGGTAGCGGTCCTTCATGTGGTGGCCATAAAAATCAAAAGCGGTCTTGAACGTATTCTCTTTGGGGAGGATAAAATCATACACGCGTACGTTTAAAGGGATCTCCCGCAGCACTTTTTCACCGCTGCGTACTTTGATCAGAGAATGGTATTCGCCCGCAGGGGCCTCGGCAGGCATATAAACAGTCACCCAAAAAGGCTGCACCGTCTGAGCCGGAATATCGGTTTCGGCGCGCGGTAACAATGGATCCGGCCAGAGACCGACATATTTTACCGGATAGTACGGCTGCTTGGTGGGAACATATCCGACAATCCGCCAGGAGACGTCTTTTTCATTTAAGGACATGCCGCTTTTTTGATGTGTTAGCGGCGCGATCTCTAAATTGACCGCCTTTAATTCTTCGGATGTTGAGCGCACCGCGATTTGAAAGGATTCGTATTCATTCTTGGCCAGTGAAATAGAGGCCTCTTGCCTAAAGTCCGGCTTAACCAGGGTCTCGCCGTCTTTGAATATACGGTCCAGGCTGGAAGCGATAACGACACCATACGATTTTCCATTAATCAAAGGGATCTTTTGGGCATTGTATCTTTGCGGGGTTTTCACTTTTCGAACGGCTTTAAAGAGTATCTTTCCGGCCATGGATGTCGCCAGGACCCCTAAGATAATGCCGATGGAAATAAAAATGATCTTTTCATTGTTTTTACCGACCATGCGCGACCTCTTGATAAATCGTGTTTAACCGTTCGCCGATAATATTCCAGTCATAAAAACTGCAGACTAAATCACGGCCGGCGCGGCCCATATTCCCGGCTTTCGACGGGTCATCGAGCAGAGAACAGACTTTCTGCGCGAAGCCTTCCGGATCATCGGCGAGCAGGATATTTTTTCCGTCCGTGTGCCTGATGCCCTCGGCACCGATCGTGGTCGACACAACGGCTTTTTCCATGGACATGGCTTCCAGGATCTTGAGCCGCGTCCCGCCCCCTACGCGTATGGGCACCACAAAGACCTTTGATCTTTCCATGACCGGCCGGACATCGTCCACGCGGCCGGTGACAATGATACGGCTATCATTGCGGCCCAAGGCGATGACCGTCTCTTTCGCGCCTTTTCCGACCACATAAAATTTGACATCCGGCTTTTTCTTCCAGATAAACGGCAGCACTTCTTTTGAAAAATAAACAACCGCATCCTCATTGGGAAGCCAATCCATGGAACCGGTAAAGACCAGCGCATCTTCTTCTGCAGATGGACGGCCTCCAACTGTAGATTTGAAAAAATCTGTATCAACGCCGTTGGGAACAGTCTCCCCTCTCACCTTCCCACCGCACAAATCATGAAGGATCTTCTTGTCATCGTCCGAGACTGCCAGGAACCTGGCGAACTGCTTCACGTGCTCGCTTTCATATTTCTTCATTTTGCCCGCCTGGTCTTGAAAGGCGAGCTTTTTCAAAATGTTCTTTTCAACCGGAACACAGCGCGAAAGGATCATGAATTCGACATTGTGCTCATCAAGAACAGCGGGGATATCGGCGAAACATGGCCGGTAATGGGCCATATGCAGATGATCCACGTGCACTGCATCGAACCTTTCTTTCTCCCGCAAAGACAATAAATAACGGTACATATCAGTCGAGGCATATTTGGCCATGGAATGCGGCATCGGATTGATCATGACATTGACAACCTTCTGCAGTCCGCTGGTCTCGGATAAACCGACCAAGGAAACGTCAACATTCCATTTTCTGAAGTCCTCCTTGATCTCACGGTCCTTGGCCTCGAATGAAAAGCAAACTAACCGGACCTGTGCCCTTTTAGCCAATTGCTTTAAGATATTGAGAGTGCGTATCTTTCCTCCCGTATCAGCGGGCAAGGGTAAGCGGGGAGCTAAGAACAGGATCTTCATCCGTTAAGGACCTCCTCATAAATTTTCCGGTATTCGGCACACATGCGCGCAAGCGAATAATTCCTCTTTATGTGCTCAAGGGCCGAACGGCGAAGGGCATCCTGTAGGCCGGGATCATTCATCAACGCTTGGATCTTTTCCGCTAAGGCTGTTGCATCATCAGGCTCGACCAAAAGACCTGTGCGGCCGTCCTCGATCATCTGCGGAACAGCGCCAACGGCCGTGGCGATCACCGGCACTTCCGCCGCCATGGCCTCCAGAATGGTCAGAGGCGTTCCTTCCGTCAGGGAGCTGAGGACAAAAATATCAAAAACCGGATAAATGTTCTCTATATCGGCGATTAATCCTGTAAATATGACCCTGGACCCAAGACCATGCCGCTCGACCAGATATTTCAACTTCTCGGACTCCGGTCCCTCCCCTACAATAAACAGCTTCAAATCTTTTGCGGGGTGCGTCATTTGCCGGAAAGCTTCAATCAGCATGGCATGATTTTTTTCGGGGCTTAGGCGCCCAATGGTCCCGATTACCGCGGCGTTCTCCACCTTCCAATGTTTCCTTAATTCATCACGAAGACGCCTTTTTTCATTGAAGACCTGAACATTGATCCCGTTGGCTATCACTTTACTGCGGCCGGCAGGCATGCGCGGCAGCATGCGATCGGTCATCAGGACAACCCTATCGAAGAACTTCAGGACAAATTTATCGAACTTTTCATAAAGACCTACCGTCCGGTTCATGTCCGTAAAACCATGCGCGGTCGCCACGATCGAGATCCCGGCCCATTTCGCCGCCAGCAAACCGATGATGTCAGATTTGTAATTATGCGTGTGCAGGACATTGATCCCGTTATCGCTTAAATACCTCTTAAGATCCAATATGGTCCCGGTATCAAAACGTCCTTTGCTAGGGAGAACAAAAGTCGGCACGGCGCGCTTGCGCGCCTCTTCCATGACCTCCATATGCGGGTTGCGGGCATCCTGAAAGGTCCCCACATGGACTTTAAAACCGTTATTCTGAAAGCAATCAGCGATGGTAAGCAGGACTTTCTCTGCCCCGAAAAGCCCGCCGCTGCTGATCAAATGCAGGACCTTCTTTTTGGAAGAAAAAAGATCACAAAAAAGTTCTTCATAATTTTTCACCATTTTATCGATCGAGAATTCTTCCCGCGCCCTTTTAAGCCCGTTCTCCCCCATCCGCCGGCACAGCTCCGGATCTTTGAGTAAAGCGATCAAGGCAGCACTTAACTCATCCGCGTTCTCTTTGGGAACGACCAAGCCATGAACGCGCTGCTCGACCAATTCCGGATTACCGCCCACATCCGTGACAACGGCGGGCTTGCCGCACGCCATATATTCCAAAATAGCGTTCGACATCCCTTCGCTCAAAGATGGCAAGACACAAATGTCTGCAAGCCTAAGGAGATCAGTTACATCCCGGCGCTTTCCCAAGAACAGGATATTGTTACGCAATCCCAGGTCTTTGCTGAGATCCTGCAAGGCACCATTGAGTTCATCGTGACCTATAAGAAGGACTTTCACATGAGGAATTTCCTTAACGACCTTCTTCATGGCCTGCACAAGAAACGCGTGCCCCTTGATCGGCTTTAAATTCGCGACATGCACAATGACCTTGTCCTGCTCTTTAATTCCCAATTGCTCTCTTAATTCCATGGATGGAGAGCCAACGGAAGGCAATTCAATGCCGTTATAAATAACTGTGATCTTTGATTCCGGAACGCCTTCTACCTGACAGACCATTTCTTTGACGGCCTTGGCCACGACCACGATCCTGTTAACCCAACCATTAACGAGCCGGTAAGCCAGGGCATGCCAGGGTTTTCGCCAAAACCCCATATCACGGCGATTCGAGATGATGACCGGAACACTAGCCAGATGCCCCCAAAACGCCCCCCAGATATCGGAGCTGAAATGATAGGTTTGCAGAATATCGGTCTTATTTTCTTTAAGGAACTTGTGGAATTTCCACCCTTCCCGCCAACCGGAAACGCCATAGATACGCTTTACCGGAAAAACGCGAAGCTTTCCTCCGACGGATTCAATGACTTTAGGCGAGGCTTGCCCTTGGCATTCCAGGCTGGCCACGGTAACGGAAAAACGCGATTTATCCAGACGCTTGGTCAGTTCAAATATCTGTTTTTCCGCGCCGCCGGCCATGGTCTCCAGGCAGTCGGTAAGAAAAACCACATTGATTTTTCGCGGCTCTTGTTTCATCTAATCGTAATATTCCTTTTTGCGTTTCATCTGCAACCGCCATTTAAGCCCGGCAATGATCGGCGGGGCAAAAGTCATGATGAAATGGAACATGCCATGGCGGCCGTCAGCGGCAATACGGTTTAATTCCAAAGGCTTTTCGCGCACGGTATTGACGCCGGGGCAGACCGTAAAAGCCGTCTTAACGCCCAGCTCCCGCAAGATCCTTAAAGTATCATCATTATATTCGCCGTACGTATAGCAGAAAACAGTGCGGCTGGCTTGTGCGCCGGTACGCTCAAAGACCGCCTTGATACTCCCTTCGATCTCGGCCTTTTGTTGCTCATAGGTCAACGCGGTCAAATGCGGGTGCGAGACCGTGTGGCCGGCAAAAACAATATTGCCTTTGCGCATGATATCGACCTCTTCCCAGTTCAGCATGTCTGGAACAGGCATATGCTCATAACGGCCCATGGCTTTATCCGTCCCGATAAAACCCGTCGAAAGAAAAACGGCCGCCGGAAGATTTAATTCCCTGAGAACCGGATAGGCATTGAGAAATGTGTCACGGTAACCGTCATCGATGGTGATAAGGACTTGCGGTCTTCGCTGTCTTCCCAGATAGCGACCGCTGATGACATCACCCAGCTCCTCCACTCCCAGGACATGGCAATATTTCTGAAGATAGACCATTTGTTCACGGAACAACCTGACGGGCATGATAAGGTCATTCGGCGGAAGATTATCGTTGACCCGGTGGTACATCAGGACGAATACGCATTTCCGGTTCGCAAAATAATTCAAAAGAGCGATCCAGGATGCGGCTATGGTCTCAAGGAACTTGGACATGGGTGCAGTTACTTGTAGAAATGCGGCTTGGCTTTTTTGATGGTTTTAACAGACTTGTTGCTTTTGGCGAAGGGCGCTTTTTGCGTCTGGGCTTGAAGGCTGATGACCCTCAGCCGGGCAACCAATCCCGCGAAGATCCAGAGATAGGAACCCAGCTCAAGATAGCTCCATCGGTCGCCGAAAAAGTTATTGATCAAAAGCACGACAATGCTAAGCATGAGCCCCAATCCCAAGCCCTTACTGAGATTGTCGTCTCCCTTTTGATACAAAATAAAGCCTTCCTTCAAAAAACACATCATGAGGATAATGAAGATAAAAAGCCCGATCAAGCCCTGCTCAACCAGGATCTTGATATAGATATTATGCGTGTCGCCTAAATCAAAACCCAAATGCCGGAAGACACCGAATCCCAGCCCTGTGATAGGGCTGTCCTGGAACAGCTCCATGCTGAGCGACCAGACGGAAAGCCGCCGCTCGGCCGATACGTCGGCCAATTCACCGAACTCATCGGTTGTCTGCGAGATCCTCTCCTGGACCTTTGCGGGCAGGGCGATCTGCCAAAAAAGCGCGGCAAAAATCAATACAGCCAGTAATTTCTTATCTTTAAGGGCAAAAAGGATGTTTAAACCCACAAAAATGGCCAGATAAGCGGCGCGCGAATAGAGGAACAGCACGCAGAACAAGTTCAAAGCGATCAAAGCCATTAAGGATGTTTTGGCCAATCCTCTTTTGAGCGAGTAGAAGACGGCGGCCAAAATGATCGTATATTGATTAAAAAAAGCTGCGACTTCATTGGGGCCCAAAAAGTTAAATGTACCGGTGATTTTCGCGCGGGAAACCAGCGCTGAGAACCAACTGACCTGGGTCGACGTATAGTAGGCGGAAAGCAACATGGCCGCACACATAGCGATGAATACCTGCCAGACAGACTTTTTATCCTGCGTTGTGTTGAAAGTAATGAAAAATAAAAGCGGCATAAGACAGAAATTCTTCCAATCCTGAACGCGGGGATCACCCGTGTTAAAGAACGGAAATCCCAGGTACTGATTGCCGATCTGCAGAGAGACAAAAGTATAAAAAATGAGCACTAATGAGATCACATTCAGCGGTGAATTTTCCATGAGCTTGATCTTGCGTGAAGCCCCCAAGAGGAACCAGCCGATCATCATCCCCAGGATCAGCATGGTGAGGAATTTTTCTCCAAGCGGGAATCCGTGAAGGCGTTCGACAACGTTGCGCAGAGGAAGGAGAAAAACAACGAATAAAAGCGTGTGATGGACCTTGCCGGTCAGGGCCCGGAAAAATAGCACAACGCCCAGAACATAGAGAAAAAGCGGTGCAAATGATTTAATAGTTGAAAGGATGCCGAGACCCATTATTTCTGCTCCAAGACCCGGCCCGGGATCCCGACAACCGTGGCGCCGTCCGGAATATCCGTCAAAACGACCGCATTGGCACCTATTTTTACATTATGACCCACCCTGATTCCTCCCAAAATCTTGGCACCGGCCCCGATATAAACATTGTCTCCGATAACGGGAGTGCCGGTATTGCCCAGTCCGCGTGTCCCGATCAGGACACCCGAGACCACGGAACAATTTTCCCCGATGACGACGTTACTGTGCAGGACGATATAGCCAAAGTGACCGACATAAAAACCTTTTCCGATAACAGCACTGGCCGGAAGCGAAACACCCGCCACGATCTCCATAAGTTTAAATAAAAAGAAGGCGATAATTTTAAGCAGAAACGAAACGACCGGGACCTTTACCGTCCTTACCCATCGTCCGAACCGGTAGACCATGATTGCCCAAAGGCCTTGTTCAAAAAGCACATAGATACTCTTTCGACTGTCAGGATCTTTGAGATATCGTTTAATGTCTGCTTTGATGTTATCGAACATGTCAGTTCCCGTTTAATGATTTAATGTACCGGTTGAAATTCCTTCTTGCGATCAATTCTTTCCTGGTAGTCAACTCTTTGGCGGACCAGGTCTTTGCGCTCCCCGACTGTTTTTCAAGACGCAATGTCCCCTTCCCGGCCTTTTCGATCACTTCCTTGAGAATCTCGACGGCCAAAACCGTGGTCTTTGCCCGCAGCATATAGATCTTATCGTCTTTCTGCAAACAATAACGCTTCTGGCCGGCGATATCTCCGGCATCCAGCCCTGCGGAACAAATATGGACACAAGCTCCTACATGATCGAAATCATTGTTTAAGAACATCCAGGTCATAATACCGCCTCCTCTGTATTCAGGAAGGATCCCCCGGTGAATATTGAACATATGGAGTCTGGCCGCACTGAGCATCTCTCCCTTCAGGACTTCGGTCCCGAAAACAATGATCAAATCAGGATTTTCCGCGCGTACCCGGCCAACAACAGCCGGTTCATTAAAACTGCTGACCCTTTCTGACGGTATCGATGATTCCAGGCGCGAACGCTCACCTTTCCAGAAATAATCTCTTTCGAATTCCTCCTGTTTTTGGGCCTCGCCCCCCAGAATAAGGCGGTACAAAAACCTATCGGCCACCGAGACGAACTGACGCGGATCGACCCATCGCTTTAACCTTTTCCCGAACGGTTTGCGCTGCTCATGGACCGTCTGAAAGAAAACTTTTTTTACACCAAAGGCCCGGTTGATCTCGTTGATCAAAAAATAATGGTGCGATGATTCCGACGACAAGAACACAATGTTCATTCTAAGCACCTTTAAGGATGCGGTACAAACGGCTCAAGAAGAAATAGCTTCCGCTGATCAATGCCTTAAAAAGCAGAAGGTCCTCTTCGACGGAGATCCGTTTCAGTCTGTAAAGATCGTCACCGAAAAAATTATACCCCGGGATAATGGTCGTGGCTGATTTATACCCATACCGCTTGACCTGTTTGATCACTTCATCGTTAAATGATCCAGCCGGGTAACAAAAATTCGTGACTTCATAGCCTATGTGCTTCTCTATTTCCTCCTTGGATCCCCACAGCTCTTCCTTAAATTCCTCTTCAGAGCTCAGATTCTCGCAATTAGGATGATTCTTGGTATGTGAACCTATCTCCAGCACGCTTCGATCAAGATGCCTCAACTGCTCCCACGTGGAAAAGTAAAATTCCTCTACATCCAAGGCGGGACGGTTGTCAAATTGCTTTAAATGCTCTTTTCTTTCCTGGTCCGGAAGCATACGGAGCTTGCCCTTGATATCCTTCATGGCCTTTTCCAGCAAATCTTTCCTGTCAATCGGATAAGAAATGACCTCACCTTTGAAATAAAAAGAAAAATCTGTCTCTTTTAAATTCCTTAGCACCATTTCAATATGGTCCGTCCACAATGGCTTTTGTTGGCCGATCAAGCCGGAAACGACATAGAAGCAGCCCCTCGCCCCCAATTCCAGCATGACCGGATAGGCGTTCTGGACGATGTTTCTGAATCCGTCGTCAAAAGTCAAGACCACGACCCTGCCGTCAACGGTCTTCCTTGTTAACAAGTCCGTCATCTCGGTCATGGTCGCAAAACGGTGTCCAGTCTTCTTCAAGAACTCCAACTGCTTCTTAAAAAGCGCCCGGGGGATGTGGCGCTCATCGTATCCTTTTAAAAGCGTAAAGTCGTCATCGCAGACCCCATGATACCACAAGACAATGGCGGCACGACGATTGATGAACCGGAATAAGGCATTGATCCCCAATATATCTACCAAAAAATAGAATATACTCCTTTTGCTTCTAAGCCATTGCATAAATTTTCTTCATTTCCAAAGCAAAATTCTGCCAGCTGAACTTTTTGGCTTGTTCATACCCTTGAGCGATCAAGTTCTTGCGCAAGGCCTCATCCCGGCAAACCTGATTGATCGCATCCGCGATCTGTGAGATATTGTGCGGATCGACGAGGATCGCGGCATCACCTGCGACTTCCGGACAAGAGGAGATGTCGGACGTAATGACCGGAGCGCCGCACTGAAAGGCCTCAACGATCGGAAGACCAAAACCCTCGTACAATGAGGGAAAAACAAAACAGTGACAGGCTGAATAAAGCGAAGGGACCTCTTCATCCAGCAGTTTATCCAATAGGCGCACTCTCTGCTCCAACCCCAATTCCTTGATCAATTGCCTATGTTTTTCAAGTTCCATAAATGTGCCCAGGACCAACAAAAATCGATTTTTAAAAGCCGATTCTGAGAATGCCCGGATAATACCTTCAATGTTTTTTCGGGGCACGGAACCGATGGATAAAAGGAACGGTTCATTCAAATCATATTTTTGCAATACTCTTTGAACAGCTTCCTTGCTCGCCGGCCTGAACCGCTCATCAGCACCCAAATAAACCACCCTGATTTTCTTCTCGCTTAGATTAAAATGCTTAATGACATCGTTCTTGGTACATTCGGACACCACAACGCACATGTCCAAGCTTTCGACCGTCCGCCGGTAACGCTTGATGTCCTGCTTATACGTATTGTCCCCGATCGTAAGCGTACGCAGATCATGGATGGTCAGGACCTTAAAAATACCCTCAGTCGAAGGCATAGTATAACCGGCAACCCGATGAAAAATCCGGATCTTATTTTGACGAAAGAAAAAAGGCAGGGCTATATTGTCGACCCAAAATTGACGGCCCCTGAACTCATCATCCGGAACTCTCAGGACGACCTTGGAGAATCTTCCGTTAGACGGCCCCGGCATCATATCAGCCCTGCGCTTAAGAGAATAATACACAAGCTTATAATCGTTCTCATGGTCATGCCGATGAAGGCCATTGACCAAACCCTCCGTGTAGGTCATGAGCCCTCCCCGTCGAGAATTATTTAATAAATGTGTTTCGATGGAAATATTCATGATCAGACAGCTTTCGTTTTAAACCCTGTGGATAAATTTTTGAGAAAGCAAACCGCCAGAAATCCATACGGCTTGATTAATTTTAATATCTTTGTCGGAAAAGCGTCATCTTTATTAATAAAAAATGCGCCGACCAGCGGATGGCGTTTAATGGCGCCGGCGACGTTTTTGAGCGAATCCGCATACATACCTTCAAAATAATATTCCCGGCTTAAGGTATATTGATTGGAGGCAATGCGCCTGATCATCAATTCTTTCGGTATATCATCGTATGTATTAAGAAGTTTGGTATAAATATTGACCAACCCGAGATAGACTTTCACCCGGTTCTGGGTTATTTGTCCGCTGTGCCGGAAATAATAGGCCAAAACCTTATTTTCGATCTCATGCAGATCGTAATGCCGGGCGATCCGCAACCACATGTCGATGTCCTGCATGGTGATAAGGGTCGTATCGAACATTCCAGCCCTATCAAAACATTCCCGGCGGGTCAACACCGTGGAAGTGGGAATATCCCCCCAAACCTCAAGGAGCTCTTTGAAATTCCTCCCCGAAACGCCGGCGGGTTTTGTGCCCAGGCGTTCTCCCTTCTCATTGACGATCGGCATGCGCGCGTAAACGATCCCCACGTTCTTGTGGGCATCTAAGACCTTGACCTGTTCTTCGAGTTTTTCCGGCACCCAATAATCATCGGAATCCAGAAAGGCAATGTATTCCCCCTTCGCCTCCTGGATACCGCGGTTGCGGGCCGCGCCGCTTCCCTGTTTACGCTGGCAAACATACTTGATCCGTCCGTTAAAGCTCTTCAAAATATCCGGCGTTGAGTCGGTCGAACCGTCATCGACGACGATGATCTCGTAATCCCGGAAAGTTTGTCCCAGAACGCTCTCTAAAGCGCGGGAAATGTACTTTTCGCGGTTATGTGTGGGAATAATAACGCTGACCTTAGGCACGGCGATATTCTCCTTTACCATTCTCCTGCATCCGCCGATACTCATCGATCATGCCCACTTTCCGGAAAAAACCCCGGAAATGCTTGAAAAATTGTATCCTGTCCAAACAATGGACGATCATGCCGCCCAAATCGCGGAAAACCCCGGCCAAGAGATAGCGCGGAATACCGAAATAATAAACGAACTTCTCTTTCGTTTCTTCCTTTTCCCGCCGGGCCGAAAAGCGGCCCAGCGCAATGTGCCAGCGGGCCAAATGCCTAAGATGCAATCTTTTCAAGTCGACCGGATGCCAAACAACGGCCTTGCTGCAATAATAGAGTTTTTTGTTCATATTCAACAGCCTATAAAAAAACTCCGTGTCTTCGCCGATAACGCCCTTTCCGGGGCCGAGATCCGTCCGAAAAAGACCGCATTCCTCAAAAACCTTTCTTCGAAAGGCAAAATTGGCACCGATAAAGCGCTCCATAGTATTATTATCAAAAGGCCTGCTCTCTTCACCCATATCATAAATGACAACGCCGCCGGCCATTTTGACGGCATTGTTCTTGACCCAATCGGGTGTGTTTTCCGGAAAAATAGGGAGCACCTTGCCTCCGACACCGTCACAGGGCTGTGTTAAAAAGCACTCGCCAATAGTTTCCAGCCAATGGCTGTCAGCGATTACATCATCGTCGGTAAAAACAAGAATTTCCCCCTTCGCCTCCCTAATGGCCATGTTCTGGGCATGGCATTTGCCCGGGACCGGTTCGAAAAAGTGCCGGATCTTCCCCCCTGCGCCAGCTGCATATTTTTCGATAACATCCTTGGTGTCATCCGCCGAATTATTATCGATAAGCAATAATTCGTAATCGAAGCGGCCGCTCGGTTGTTGACCAAGAATGCTTTCGATCGTCTTGGCTAGAGCTTTAGACCGGTTATAAGTGGAAATGATAATGCTTAGAATCATAACTTACTTTTCCGCCAAGCGGCTCTGCCGCATGGCCTGCATCCTTCCTAACTTGATGGTCAATTCTCTCCATTCCCTCAAGAATACCGTCTTATTAAAAACGTTGAGGGCTAAAAGAATGACATGCCCAAATATCTGCCTGATAAGATAACGCGGGACACCGAAATAAGAAGGAAGATTCGTGTCCAAGAGCCCTTTCTCATCAACGAGAAAACGATAACGCCCCAACGACATATACCATTTTGCGAAATATCTCAAGGTCATCCGCTGGGGATCAACAGGATGCCAGACCAAAGCCTTTCCCGAATAATAAAGGACCTTATTGGCCTTTACAGCACGGTTGACGAACTCCGTGTCTTCCCCCATCGCCCCCGTCCCGGGTCCGATATCCGTCCGGAACAGCCCGCAATCACTGAAAACCTGTCGCTTAAAGGCAAAATTGGCGCCCAAAAATTCAAGGTGCGGTTTTACGTATTGCGTGACTTCTTCGCCCAGGTCATAAAGCACGATCGGGCCGGCGAGCTGCCTGGCATGTTTTTTGACCCATTCCGGTGTTTCCGGAGGATAGGAAGGCAAAATCCTGCCGCCGACGCCGTCGCAATCGTATTTTTTAAAGCATTCAACGATATTAATAAGCCACCGGCTGTCGGTTGTCACATCATCATCGGTAAAGATCAAAATGTCGCCTTGGGCGTGCTGTACAGCCTGGTTGAGCGCATTGACCTTTCCCTGAACGGGCTGGAATAAATACTGCAGCCGGCCGCTTAGTTTGGTTTTATATATTTCCGCGATCTTCTTTGTATCATCCGTCGAATTATTATCAGCAATGATAACATCGAAGGTGAAATCGCCGGATTCCTGCCGGCAAATACTTTCCAGACAATCTTTCAGCAAAGAAGCCCGGTTGCACGTCGCGATTACAATGTTCAGCTTCAGCATGTCTCAATTCAAATGAGTGGGTATCTCAAGAGTGTCCAGGGCCGCCTTTATGCGGTCCCTGGCTTCAAAATTCTTACGGATAAACTCAATGCCTTTCTGGGAAATTTGGCGACGCGCATCGGCAGGCATTGCCAGGATTTTCTTTAATGCCGCCAGGACGGCGGCCGTATTTTTTTCCACAATGTAACCGTTTTGACCGTCGACGATGACCTCGCCCGAGCCCGTGCAGTCCGTCGAAACGCATATAAGGCCCGTGGACATGGCTTCCAAAAGCGCCAGGCTTAAACCCTCATTATCGCTGGGCAACACAAAAATATCGCTCATCTTGAGGTACGGGGCTATCTCTTGCTGCAGTCCGGTAAAGACGATCCTGTCCTTGGCGGTCTTGCTTGCGGCAAGCCGCTTAAGATCTTCTTCCAAAACGCCTCCGCCGACCATTAAAAGCCATGATCGGGGATGATCCTTCCAGACGGCGTCGAAGGCATCGATAAGCCGGTCAAGGCATTTGACCGGAGACAGCCGGGCCGTGCTGATGATCACCATGTCCTTCTCCCCTATTCCCATTTTCCGGCGCATTTCTGCCCGTGTCTCGGGAGACGGACAAAAATGGTCCGTATCCACGCCATGATACATGACCCTGACCTTATCCCGGGGATAACCCCATAAATTCACCATGCGGTCCTTGATCTCCTGACTGACAACCAGGATCTGTTGGGTCAAAAATGAACGTCCACTCCTGACTAACAGCCGTTTTTTCCGCCACAATTCCAGGCTGGGAATAAAGCCGAAATATGTCCTCGGGTGCCGTTCCGGCGTCACCGGTGCGCCCAGATTTTCATGCATATAGACCCGGCCGCCAGTCACCAGAAAAGCGGCCAGGGTATGGACCAGGGAAAAATCGGTAAAAGCGCCTTGCAAAAAAACCACTGTGTGGGGCCGCATGCTTTTAAAAAAGCGCAGGCTCCCTGTGAACTTTTTCCAAGAGTCGCCTTCCAGCAAAAAAGGATATTCGACAATTTTTACCGGAAAACGGCCTTTGCTTAACCGCTCGGTGTAACTGATCGCACAGCCTGCATTGACCGCCAGGGTAACGCGGCATTTTTGAAAATCAATGTGATGAAACCATTCCATCACGAGCTTTTCCAGTCCTCCCCAGCCCCGGCCGGTAGCTAAGCGCCGAATAAATAATATATGTTTTGTATGATTTGAGTTCATCTCTATTTATTTATAATGGCATTAAGCTCCAGCCTTGCCTGAGTGAAATTTATCTGCTGTCTAAGAAAGCGCTCGACGATCTTGGCGATACGGCTCTGGACAAACAATTTGGCCTTGGCTTTAAAGATCACGCGGAGGGCATCCTGGCGGCGTACCGAATAATTGACCAGCCGCCACACAGTCTCCCGGTCGTCGGCCAAACCATGCTTTAACTTAAAAAGGAACTCAGCCACATGTATCTCGCGGTTGCGCGAAGTCCACAAAGAGCGCGGATGATGCCGGTAGTAATACAAAGGTTCCGCGATATGCAGCATAGGAAAATTGTTATGGACCCTTATCCAGTAATCATAATCTTCCAGAAGTTCCATGTCGGCATCATATCCCCCGACGGTTTCCATGACTTTTCGGGTATACATGAAGCAGGCGCGCACGCAATTGGCTTTCTTAAGCTCGCTCGAAGAAGGCAGCGACACCACTTGGGCCTGATGGAGGTCATCGTTATAAAAAACATACAAATCGCTATAGACAAAATTTCCCTGATTTTGCTCCAGACAATTG
>CAZCLW010000020.1:0-31132 GCA_964499685.1 uncultured Planctomycetales bacterium | reverse complement strand
GCGATCTTGGCGCACGCGCCGATATCCACGATATTAAGGAGCGGATTCGACGGGGTCTCGATCCAGATCATCTTCGTATTGGACTTGACCGCCTTTTCGACCGCTTTAACGTCCCTCATGTTAAGGAACGAGAACTGATATCCGAGGGGCTCGAACACATATTTGAACAAACGGTAGGAACCGCCGTAGATATCATCGCCGGTGATGATGTGGTCGCCCGGTTTGAACATGAATAAAACAGCGGCGATCGCGGCCATTCCCGTGGCCGTGACCGAACAGCCCACGCCCTCTTCCAGGGAAGCGATGTTCTCTTCCAGGGCGCTGCGGGTCGGGTTGCCGCTGCGGGTATAATCATACCCTTTGTTCTTCCCTAAGGCCTCAAAGGCAAAGGTCGACGTCGGATAGATCGGGGTCGTGACCGAGTTGAACGTCTTGTCTTTATAGACGCCGGTATGAACGGTTTTTGTGCGTAGATCTGCCATGGTTTTTATCTCCTGAAATGGAGCATATCATATCATTATTTTTGGTTACTCACAAATACAAATCCAAGGATGCGCTTGCTTGCCGGTTCGGCCGTCTTTGAGGTCATTTTCAACTTTTCTTCGGCGCTGCATTCATCTTCATATTTAACGATCAGCTTCCAGCTGGGCTTGGAACGGTTGTGGACTTTGGCGATCGGTTCCTGCCCCAGAAAACATCCTTTGTTATAGGAAACATGGTCAGTCTCGCTGATATTCAGGAGAAATTCACCCTGCTGGAAATCGATACCCTGCAATGGGATATTGTTCCTGAGCCGGAACAGCGTGAATTCTTGGTCAGAGACGTTGGGCTTTAGCTCCTGTTTTGTCCAAATGAGGCGCCCTTTTTTCTGAGGGATAGACCCTTCGGCCGGGGCGGTCCCGTCCAGATCAAAGTAGACACGAAGGTCGTCTCGTTTTTCCGTCTTAACTCCGCTCAACTGAGCATAACGTTCCAGATGGGCCAAGACGGAATTGAGCGTATATTCATCGATAACGGCCCATACCTCTTCTTCGCTTATGACGGATTGGTCAAAGACAGCGATCAAGCGCCCGTGTACGTCGGTAAACGCATTCTGGGCCTTGTCCATGCTGTTGGCGGAAAGACCGCTCAAAAATTCAACGGCATTATTGCGGAATATGATTATTTTCTTGGAAAGAGGATAGATCTTCATCCGGACAAGACTACCAGGGGATCTCTTTTCTGTCACGGAAAAATTTGCCGCGGGGACCGTTATTGGGCAAGGCGGAAAGCCACACGGCCGTGTCCGCCCCTTCTTCGACGGAACGGGTCGCGCCGGGGCCGCCCATGTCGGTCTTGACCCAGCCGGGGCACATGCTGTTGACGAGGATATTATAGTCCATCAATTCGTCGCTCAAGATCCGGGTTATGGCGTTCAGGGCGGTCTTGGAAATGCGGTAAGCGGGATAGCCGCCGTTCATGTCCGAGAGCTGCCCCATGCCGCTCGACATATTGACGATGCGTCCGTAATTATTCTTTTTCATCATCGGCACAAACGCCTGGCATAAAAGGAGCGGCCCGATGACATTGGTGACGATGCCTTTTTTGATCGTCTCAGGCGATGTGTTTAAAGCGCTGGGAAAAGTATCGCTGCCCGCGCTCGAAGCATCGGGAAAAATGCCGGCGTTATTGACCAAAATATCGCAGCGGCCGAATTCCTTTTCCATAAATCTTTTCAATGCCTCAATGCTGGCGGCATGGTCGACATCGAGCTGATGAAAGCGCACAGGCAGCTCTTGCCGCACCAGCTTTTCACAAATGGCCAGTCCCTTCTTTTCATCGCGGCTGGTCAGCACGGTCAGAATGCCTTTCTGGGCCAATTGACGGCAGATCTCCAGACCGATGCCGCGGTTGGCGCCGGTGACAACAGCGATCTTTTCTTTAATGGAAGCCATCACTATTTACCTCGATTAAAAACAGAAGAAAGCCAGGAAAGTTATCGTTGAAGGATACCGTGCAGCTCGATCGTGAATTCGACGTCCTCGCCCAAGAGCATGGTGCCGTCTTCAGTCTTCAAATTATAATCCATACCGAAGTCCTTGCGGTCGACTGAGCCTTTTAAGGTCACGGCCGTCTTGGTGTTGCCGAACTGGTCGTAGGCCGTGCCCCAGAATTCGTATTTGAATTTGACGGGCTTGGTCACCCCGCGCAGCGTCAGGTTGCCCGTCACTTCACTGTTCGTGATCTTGGTCGATACGAACTTCGCCTCGGGAAACTTCTCGACGTAGAAGAACCTTTCCGAACGCAGGTCATCGTCGCGTTCCTTGAGGCGGGTAAAAATGGCCGTGACGTCGATCGTGCCTTCGATCGCGGTCACCGCCCTGTTTTCTTTGTTCAAGACGATCTTGCCGTCGAATTTCGGGAAATAACCCGTGGTGTAGCCCATGAGGTGCTTGATACGGAAGGCGATCGACGTGTACTTGGGGTCCAGTGTGAACGTTCCGGCCCAAACTGACGATACCATTATAAACAAAAATGCGACGGTCAAAAAGATTTTATTTTTAACGGCCATAATAAAGGTCCTCGTGTTTCTGGGATCCGGATCTTTTCTCGATGATCAACACGGAGTCCGCATTGCGCATCTGTCCCTGCTTGTCTTTGACGGCGATACGCACGGTCCAGTCGCTGCTTCCTTTGAGGTCATCATAATCGATACGGGCCAGCCAGTCATTGGTCGCTTCCTGACGGAAAGTTCCGGTCATGGGCTTAAAACCGCTTCCGTCTTTTCCTTTGGCCAGCTGGACATTATATTCCGCAAACGCCCCGCGCACCGTGCCGAAAACGTCCACGGATTCGATCTTATTGTTTTTGTCCTTGTTGACCCGCAGGCGCGTTATTTTGGCGGTCATCAACCCTTTCGGGTCTGTGCGCAACGCTTTGGCGGCGTTTAAAACACCGGCGCCGGATTCACCGTCCCAGCCTTCGCGGCTGATATCATCCGCGGAGGCATGCAGGATATCCTCGATCTGTTTCGGCGTCAGGCCGGGATTCTTGACCAGAAGGAGTGAAGCCGTTGCGGCCACCATCGGCGCGGAGAACGATGTCCCGTCCTGCGGATAATAGTATTCGTACTGGCTCAAGACTTTTCCTTTGATATAGGTTTCTTTCGAACGCAGCGACCAGATCTTTTCGGCCGGGGCGATCAAACCGTTGTTGGCGCCCCAGTTGCTGATCGGGCTGATCTTATCGTTATAATCGAGTGCTCCGACGACAAACGCACCCGGCGCGGAAGCCGGCCCATGATCGCCGATGTTCTCGCCCACGTTGCCGCCGGCCACCGAAACGAATACGCCACGGTCTTTGGCATATTGGATGGCTTTCTTTTCCAGTTCGGAAACACCCTGTGCGCCCAAGCTCACGTTGATGACCTGCGCCCCGTGGTCGACCGCGTACATGATGGCGCGGTAGATATTGAGACTGTTGGCTTCACCCTCGCCGTTGGCGACTTTAAGCGGCATGATGACCGCGCCCGGATTGATGCCGGCGATACCGATCCCATTGTTGCGCTTGGCCGCGATGATGCCGGCCACGAAAGTGCCGTGCCCTTTGTAATCGGTGAGATCGTTGTTTTCCTGCAGGAAATTCCATCCGTGGACATCGTCGATAAAACCGTTCCTGTCATCGTCAATCTTGTTGTCGGGAATTTCTTTGGAGTTCATCCAGATATGCTGCGGGCTGTCCGGATGGGTCATGTCCATGCCTGAATCGATGACGGCCACGACCACGTTTTTCTCCTGCCCGTCGACAACGTTCCAGGCGGATTCAGGATCGGACTTGGGTAAATAGCCCACGCGGCGGATGCCCCACTGGTCTTCGATGTCCGGGCCCTTCTTGTCCTTGACCGATAACCCAAAGGCCGAATCAAAAACCGAACCAGCGACTTCCTTCATGCGCTCTTTTACTTTGCTCTTTGGTTTCCCGTCATCTGTATAATATAGAGGATCGTTGGGCTCGAGCGGGGTCGGCTTGCCTTCTTTTTTAGGATCGGCTTTGCGCGGTGAAAAAATCTTTTCGACCAATTTCGATCCGAATTGCATGGCCAGTGTTTTCGGGTCGGCATTGGCCATCTGGGTCAATTTATCACTCATCTGCTGGGCCTGGCTCAATGAACCCAGGACGGCATTGCTCCCGACAAGTTGATCCTTAAGGAGCGAAGCCACTTTGGCGCCGCTCGCATCAAATATGTTCAAGACATCCTTACCGTTTTCTTTACCGCAGGCCACGATCGGGGCATTGGGCAGTTCTTCCTGCTGCTCTTCTTTGCCGAAGGAAGACGGGCCGGACGCGTCTTTTTTGCCGCCCGCGCTTTCCGGCGGCGGATCGCTGTCCTTGGGGGCCTCTGCGAAATCGCTGAAGCAATCTGAACCGAAATTCTTTTTCTTGCCCATCCCCTGCAGCATTCCGGCGACTTCCTGAATGCTTCCCACCGAAAATCCTTTGATGCCGCCCTTGGCCAATTGCGTTAATTTTTGGATCTGGGAAAGCTTTTCCTGATCCACTTTGACCAGGGCCATGACCGAGGAAGGATTGAACCCACCCATATCCGGCGCGCTCTTAAGGACATGACGCAGATACGGCGGTTCAATGATCAAAATCCCGTAAGTCGTCGGGATGGTTTTCACACAGGCATAACATTGTTGGAGGCCGTATTGACCCTCAATGGTCATAACCGGAACACAGCCACCAAAAATGCAGTTCGAGCAGCTGCAGACCAGACCGTAATCCGTGCACTCTTCCCAGTCCACACAATCGAAACATCGGGGACCGCCCGGCCGTTGGGCCTCGCCGGGAGCGGGAACGCAATAACCGCCGTCATCTTCGCAGTCATCACACCAGCTTTCGGGGCGGTAATTTTCTCCGCACTGATGCTGCCCGCATCTAAAACAACCGTTGCTGGCAGGAATACATTCCAATCCCTGCCATTGGCATGGAACACAGTTCGGCAAAAGATCCTGTTCCGCACAAGTTTTTCCCTGCGACGTTTCGCCGCCGGGGATATAACCGAACCCGCCGCCGTCCAAATATCCGCCATAACCCTTCGGTGTCCAACCCAAACTGCCGCCGGGAATATAACCCGTCGTCCCGCCGCCGGTCAGAGAACCCGTCGTTCCGCCGTCGCCTTCTGTGACCGGTTTGGTCTGACAGTAATGACATTCCGGATTCCACATCGGTGAAACACATTCCTGATGCGGCTGACATGTCCCCGGGCATCCCCCTGGATTAAGGCCGGTATTACACAAAGGCGTTGTCCTCGGTTTTTCGCGGCAATAATGGCATTCATTATCGACAGGAACACATTCTTCTCCTTCACTGCAATACCCCGGACATGGGCCCGGCATGCCTTTACCGGCGCAGGGACCTGTGTCCATCGGGATGCAGGTATAACAATTATTATCTTCCTGATGACAAAGCGAACCCATGGGACAGGCCATAGAATTCAGCAAACAGTTGCCGGGCTGCTGGCCCTGCGGACAGGCTTGCACAGCGCTCAGACTGCATTCCCAGCACCAGGTGCCGTAATCGTCCTGGGTCTTCTGCGTACATTGTCCGCCTTTGGGAACGCAACTGTTCATACATGCCTCTCCATCGGACATGCCAAGATCTTCACAGGTCTTCTTTTTCGCGCGACAGCTGTAACAATTCCCCGACTGAACACATTCCTGCTGCGAACTGCAGCTTCCCGGACAGGTCCCGGGCATCTGGCCTTGCGGACATTGAGTGAACGTCGGCCTGGGATCGCACATGTAACAATGAGGATTTTGCGGGTCGCTGATGCAATCCATCGTCGACGTATCGCAATGACCCGGACAGGTCCCCTGAGACATCCCTAAAGGACAGGCTGTCCGCGGCTTTTCCTGGCACGAATAACAGTTGTTATCCCCTTGAACGCAGTTCTGATCGGAACTGCAATTTCCCGGACATGTACCAGACTGATAACCCTGGTCACACTGCGGTTGAATGACCGGCCGCTTACTGCATTCCCAACACCAAGTTCCATAATCATCTTGGGTTTTTTGCGTGCACGTTCCGCCCTGGCAAGTCTTTGTACATGTTTCTCCGTCGGACATCCCCATGTCCTCGCAGGATTGCTTTTTCTTCTGACAGCGGTGGCAATTTTCTCCGGCGGCAACACATTCTTCCTGGCTGCTGCAGGAAGAAGATGTGCACGGCCCCTGGGCCGTTCCTTGCGGACACTCCGGCGGTTTCGGAACACAGCGGAAGCACTCCGGTTTACCGCGTTCGCGGGTCCCGCCACCGCTCAAGGATTGGCAGATACCGCCCTGGCGTTCGCATTCCGCGCATTGATCTTTATTTAAATTCGGAGAACATGGATTATTAATGCATTCATAGCAGGTAAGGTCGGGCCGCGGGTGAATTTCTTCGCAATCATGATTATCGACATCGCAGATAATGCAGCTGGTTAAATGGCCCAAGTCAGCGCAATCTTTCGGCTGGCACGTATAGCAGCTGTCGCCGGCCATAACACATTTTTGATCGCTGCTGCAGGCGGAAGGCGTGCAGGCGCCCTTGGTCGTTCCTTGCGGACACTCGGCGGATTTCTTAATACATTGGTGGCATTTGTCCGCCACATCGACACAAATCTCATCGTTATGGCATCCGCGTGGACACACACCGGGCTCAGCCCCTTTCGGACATTCGGCAATGAGCCGGTCCACGCACCGGCAGCAGGCGCCGTCGCTTTTATTCATACCGGCAGGAACACATTTATTATCCCCATATCGTTCGCAATGGGCGCAATCGGTTTCACAATTTAGTAAATTGTTGTCGTTACATGTTCCGGCGGAATCGCAACGGTGGCATTTTCCCGGAACGGTCTCGATACATGTTTCTCCCTCGTAACAGGAATCTGCAGCGCAGCCGCCGCTATACGTCCCGTGCTCACATTCGCATTCGTGGCATTTAACGCCTAAAATAGCAACATCGCGGCACTCGAGGCCCGCCGAACAGCTCGAGGAAGTACAAATCCCATCCATGAGCTCATACTTTTCGCACATTTGTTGTTCATCTTCTTTCGAAACACATTTAGCGCATTCGATCGAGCTCATCGTGACCCCGGTCATCTGACAGCGCTCGCCGGGCTGGCAGGGATTGGGATCGCAGCTCGGGAAATAATCGCCGTATTTACTGCACCAATCGGCCCTGGAAAGGCAGCCGTAGCAATAAAGACCGAGCTTGGGACCGGGACGCAACGCGTCGCATACTTCGGTTTCCGGATTGCAGGGGTTATTAGGATGACAGGACGAAAGGGCTTCGTATTGCTCGCAGGTTTCCTTTTTATTCAAACAGACATGACATTGATCGCCGACATTGTGGCATTCTTCATTGCTGCGGCATCCAGCCGGACACAGGCCCGGCAATGCCTCTTGTTGGTTACAGTCTTCTTCGTATCGCGGGACACAGCGACAGCAGGCACCGTCGCTTTTAGTCATACCGGCGGGAACGCACTTTTTATCACCGTATTTTTCACAATCCCCGCATTCGGTCTCGCAGGCATAAAGATTATTTTCGCGACAGGTCCCGGCGGAATCACAACGGTGGCATTTTCCCGGAACGGTCTCAACGCATTGCTCACCTTCCCCGCAGGAATCTCCGGCGCACCCGCCTGAATACGTCCCATCCCCACACTCGCATTTATGACATTTGTTCCCGTAAATATTGATATCTCTGCAGTCAAAACCCGATGAACACGTCGATGAAGTGCAGGCACCGTCGGCATAGCCGAATTCTTCACACATCTTTTCGTCTTCTTCTTTAGAGATACACTTGGCGCATTCGATCGAGCTCATGGTGACGCCGGTCATCTGGCAGCGCTCGCCGGGCTGGCAGGGATCGGGATCGCAACTCGGGAAATAATCGCCGTATTTACTGCACCATTCGGCCTTGGTCTTGCAGGCATAGCAATACAATCCCGGCTTAGGATCCGGGCGCATAACGTCGCAGACCTGGGTTTCGGGATCGCATGGGTTGGGATGACATGAAGAAACTCCGCCGTAATTTTCGCATTTATCCTTTTTATCCAGGCAGGCGTGGCAATGCTTGCCCACATCCTTACATTCCTGCTGACTGGTGCAGGAACCCGGACATAATCCAGGCGCCGTTCCCTGATCGCATTCCATGCCGATGGGCCGCGGAGCGCACTCACAGCAGTTCCCGTCATCTTTTGTGAACCAGGCATTACGGCAAAACATTGCCGGATCTTGTTCGCACGCCGCGCAGTCTGTCTGGCAATTTAAATATCCACGTTCGGTGCATGTTCCTTTGCCCTCACAACGGTGACAGTTATTGTTCGTATCGAAACACTGTTGTCCCGACGGGCAGCTGCTCTGGGTGCAGGGCCCCGGCCATTCACCGTCGCGGCATTCCTCATAAGGACTGTAGCAGCGGGCACACCACATATTTTTATCCGGAAGGAACGTTTGCCGGCAGGCCATCTGCGCGCGGTAACAGGCCGCGCAATCCGGCCACATCTGGCGTTCTTCACAGGTCGGGTCGTAGGGAATTTCTTTATATTCGCAGGCCGCACAGGATAGATTCGGTTCGGGTTGGATAATCACGCACTCCTCGCTACCCGAGCAAGGATTCGGCGTGCAACTTTCAAATAAAGAATGTTTGGCGCAGCCGGTCTTGGGTTTCGGCGGCATATAGCAGGTATAACACGGGGGTTCCCCGCGCACCTGGGTCCGGGCGATACATTGTCCTCCTCTTTTGACGCAATCGGCGCATTCCCAGGCATTCAGATCCGGCGGCTTGCAGCGTTTTTCGGCCGGCGGCTCGGTGCATTGAGCGCACAAAACTCCCGGCGCGATCGGGACCATGTTGCAATTTTTGCCTTCTCTAATACAGGGGTTGCAATTATCGAACATTCCGGCTTCGCGACAGGTTTGGGGCGGCGGGGGCGGTGGCGGCGGAACATTTTTGTTAACGCATTGAAAACAGGCTTGGCCTGTTTCATCAAACCCCGCCCAGATACACTGGGTGTCGGGATTTCTATCGCAAGGACCGCATTGGGCTTTGGTCAAAAGGCCCATATCTTTGCAGGTTTTCGGCGCTTTCTGACATTTGAAACAGGCATTGCCCTGATGAATACCCTGAAACATGCAGACATCCGGTGCCGCGCAATTGGCCTGGCACGCGGCGAGCCATGAGCTGCCGGGCCAGCGCTGATTACAGCGGTCAGGTTTAGCCTGGCACTTATAACATTGAACACCGCTCCAGGTCTTGCCGCCGATCGTGCCCCCTCCAAAGGGAAGCGTCACTCCGGCCGGAACGCATTCTGTCAAGGGATTGGCATCGCAGGGGCCGCAGTCCCAGATCGTCATAAACCCCAGATCAGCACAGTATTGATCACGCGCGCAACTATAGCATCCTTCGGCCGAAGGGATCTCGAAGCAGGCGTATTCGGTCTGCTTGGCACGGCCGGGCGGATTACAAATCTTTTCGCAATCATCCTTGGAAAGCGTACCGAACAGCGTGGCTGAACACTGAAGGGTCTTTTCGTCGTATTTTTGGGCGGAAACCGGAGCAGGAAATAAAACGGAAGAAAAAAGAAGACAGCTGAATAGAGTAAAAAACTTTAGGTGAAGTCGAAACAAAAGCAGCGCTCCTATTACTCTAAATTATGTGGCGGGATACGCACAATAGACTACATCAATTTTAAAAGGCGGTCAATATTTATTCGCCCACGAATTGCAGGATCAATTTGCGCTGCCGCGGACGGTTATCAAAATCGATAAAAATGATCTGCTGCCATGTGCCCAGGGCCAGCGTCCCGTCATTGAACGGGAAGCTGCGCGAAGATCCGATCAAGGCGGCGCGCACATGGGAATGCCCGTTGCCGTCGTGCCAGGCCTCATCGTGATAATAGGTCTTTCCCTGCGGGATAATTTTCTGGAAAAATTCTTTCAGGTCCTTGACCAGGCCCGGTTCATACTCGCAGGTCGTGACCGCGCCGGTCGAGCCGCAGACATTGATATTGACGATGCCGTTCTTTAACCTGCTTCCCTTCAATTTATCGGCCACGCGCGAGGTGATATCGACGATCTCCGTGTCGCCTTTGGTCGAAAGTTGGATATATTCGGTGACCACACTCATGCGTCTAAAGACTTCCTCCTTTGACCGGAACAACGAACCACATAACGACATACAGCAAAAACCCGAAGCCGCCCATGCAGGCCAAAAGAATAAAGGCGATACGGAAAAGCACGGGATCAAGGTCAAAATACTCGCCCAATCCGCCGCAAACACCGGCGATCTTCTTCTCAGATTCGACACGATACAGTCGCTTCATTCCGCCTCCTTGTTTTGCGGCTCATAACGCCAGTGCCACGGTTCCCAGGTTATACCGCTGCCGGCATTTTTGGGATAGGACAGGACAAAACCGAATTCTTCCGCGTTGTTCAAAAGCCATTGGTTTTCCGCAAGGTCTTCAAATTCCTGCGGATCATCTTCCCCGTTGATCCCGTCGACATTGATAAAATCAATGGCCTGATGCGCCGGCGAGCCGTGCTCGCTGAAACCAGGCAGCGCGACGAACTTGGCGGTCTCGCGGATCGAATACTCGTGATTTTTAAGATAATAAACAAAAAGATACAGCTGATAGGCGCTGGAACGGTAACCGGATTCGATCAGGAGCCTCTTTCCGATGTCCGCTTCCATGGCGTCCATCATTTTAAGATACGCCTGATAAACCGGCGGCGGCAGGAATTGCGGTGGGATTTCCTTCATCGCCCCCTCTTCCTTGCTTTCCCGGTCCTTGATCACCTGCCCCGTGATCACGACCAAGTCCTCTTTGCCGGTCGCGATCTGACGGAAGGGGATACTGACGCCCACGGCCTTGGGGTCCAGATTTTTGAACTGCTCCATAAAGGCCCGCTCTTCTACGGAAAGCGGTGCATAAAGCTCATCAAAAGTAAGGCGCGCCAGGTCCTGTTTTTTATCGCGTTCAGCAATGAGCGGGGCGAGCTTGTCCATCAAGCTCTTTACCTTCTCTATATTAGTTTCGGAAAGCTTGTCTAAATTGAGTTCAGCGGCGCTGACGGAGGGCCAAACCAGAACGGCGGCAAAAACAACGGGGACTATCTTCCAATAGTGTTTCATCTAGCCTTTTATAATAAAAAATACCTATTTCCGCAAGCGGAATTTTTCCAGGAAAGCGGTAAACAGGATCTCAATGACAGGCAAGGCGCTGGTCAAAGGGTGGTCGCTGTCGACCAGAGCCAGTTGACAGACATGTTGTCTGGCATAGCGGATGGAATACTCCGGCGGGATCAGGTCATCTTTGCGGCCGTGGACAAGGAGAGTGAATTGCGCATGCGGTGCCGGGTCATGGACCTTATAGCCCTTGATGAAAAATGCCGGGGCCATCAAAAAAAGCCCCTTGGGCTTGAGCGTCTTGGACGCGACCGCGGAGACATATCCGCCCATACTGGAGCCGACCAGAAGAAGGTTTTCACGCGCGGCGGGTTTGAGTGCCAGAAGCATTTTAACCCGCTCATCGGGGTCCATCGTGGAGGAATAGTCCGGGCTTTCGACTTTGTATCCGTAGTGCCGGGCGATTTTGGCCAGGGCCGTTATCTTCGTTCCCCACGGGCCCGACTCTTTCCCGTGCGCGAAATAAACGATATTTTCGGGCGTTTTCATATCTGAAATTATATCAATCCGCCCTTGAAGGTCAATTGAGAATCAGAGAAGTTTAATACCGGCTTGTATGAGGGCCGGTCTTGTCCGGCGCGGGTTTATTCTTGGATTTTTTGATCTTGAAGGAAGTCCGGGCGGCCTGGGAAGGGTCGACGTTCTGCTGCAGGATGGAAATATGCCAGCGTCCAACGGCATCGGGGTTATCGTTGATATCCGGGATCCCCATGTTCTTTAAGGGTACACGGGTCGTGCCGGTAAATACAGTTTCCACGTTGGTCAAGCCTTGATAGTGCAGTTCCCCTTGCCGGTAGAGTTTGACGTGAAGGGTGACCGGTACGCTTGCGGGATAACGGTTGTTGAGGACCACTTCGCCTTCCACGGGCTCATAGAGCTCGAAGACGGCTTTTTTCATCTTGATCTCGACGGAGATCGGGGAACGGTAGCCGGCCGCGGACGTCTGAGAAAAAACCGCCGCCGCCAGAACAAAAAGAAAAATCCCTGTCAGATTCTTCTTCATTGACCCACCCTGCTTAGTGCGCGTGCCCCCCGTGCTCGTCATGGCTGTGGCCATGGGCGATCTCATCGGGCGTGGCATCGCGGCGTTTCACGACCTCCACGGAAAAAGCTAAATTCTTCCCCGCCATCGGATGGTTGGCATCGACGGTCACGGTCTCTTCTTTGACCTCTACGACCGTTACCAGCCGGGCCTGACCGCCGCGTTCGACCTGGAATACATCACCGCTCTTGACCTTCTCCACGGGAAAATTCTTGCGCGGCACCTCGACGACCAGGGTCTGGTCATACGGGCCGTAAGCCTCCTGGTACGGAACAAATATTTCCTGCGATTGCCCTTCGGAAAGCTTGAGCAGCTCCTGTTCCAGTCCCGGGATGATCTGCCCCACGCCTTCCAAAAAAGAAAGCGGGTTTCCCTGGCGGGAAGATTCAACGGTCTTTCCTTGTTCGTTCTTCAATTCATAATGAAAGGTAATAACTTGTTGTGCCATAAAACAACTCTCCTTTCGTTTCTCTTTGTATTATAAAACATGTTTTGGTGCCGACAAGGGATTTATTCGGGCCGCCTTTCCTTTCCGGGGCATTTTCTGTATAATCAACCCGGAAACGAAAAGGAAGATGACATGATCGAGGATGAGTATTACAGGGATTCTATCGTGCGCCCCGGCGAATTTTACCGCCTGCGCCGCGGCGAGAACATCGTAGGGTACATGAATGTCCGCGAGGGCGGGCACACGCTCTATTCCCGGGACAATTACGGCTGGACCAACGTGCCGATCGAATTCAATGAGAAGGACCGTTCAACCTACATTTTTGACGCGAACCGGCAGATGATCTTCGAGCATGACGTCATCCGCTTCCGTCGGAACGTTTCCCGTCCGTATCTTCAGAACGGCTGGATCGTCTATGATAAAGTTGCCGAAAAACTCATCGTTAAACTGCTTGAAGAAGACCGCACGGTCGCTCTGGAGGCGCCGAGCCCCCAAGCGCCCTTCCGCGACGACGTCAAGGTCGTCAGCCAGCTGTATTGACCTATCTTCTTCCGGGTCTATAAACCCGTTTGGCGCCCCAGCGCCGGGGTTTATGCATATAGGACTGTTTAGGGATAGGATCAAATTCCGCGTGAGGGATTTCCGGATGTTTTGAGACCGGCAAAGCGCCTTTGAGCAGTTTTTCGATCTTGGCGACGTCTTCCCTTTGATCGGACGTGGCGAAGGAGATCGCATGGCCTGCGCACCCCGCGCGTCCGGTACGTCCGATGCGGTGGACATAATTCTCCGCATCCTCCGGCAGGTCATAATTGATGACCAGCTCGATCCCCTTAACGTCGATACCGCGGGCGGCGATGTCGGTTGCCACCAGCATCCTGTATTTACCTCTTTTGAATCCTTCCAAGGCCTCGCGGCGCTGCGATAACGAACGGTCGGAGTGGATCTCCGCCGCGCGATGACCGCGCTGGCGCAGGACCGAGGCGAGCCGGCGCGCGCCGATCTTGGTCCGGCAAAAAAGCAGGACAGAACCCCGGAATTGATTCAGAAGCTTTTCCAGGAGCGCTTTTTTCATTTCATTCTTGATGATGAACAGCTCATGCGTGACGTTTTCGGCTTTGGTGCCGGTAGGCGCGATCTCAACGGAGACCGGCATCCGCATGTGCCTCTTGGCCACCGAAATGATGTTGCCGGGCATGGTCGCCGAAAAAAGCAGCGTCTGGCGCTCATGCGGCACGGCCTTCAAGATGATCTCTATCTGAGGCGCAAAACCCATGTCGAACATACGGTCCGCCTCATCGAGGATCAGGACCTTGATGTCGCGCAAATGGACCTTGCGTTGTTCCATCAGATCGATCAAACGACCGGGGGTCGCGATCAGGACGCGTGGATGATGGGCCAGCGCGCGGATCTGTTTTTCGATCGGATCGCCGCCGATCAAGACAGCGGTCCGCATGCCGAAAGCCTTGCCTATCTTCAGGAAACTCTCCTCGACTTGGACGGCCAGTTCCCGTGTGGGAACAAGGACCAAGGCCCGGTCGCGGCTCTGCGCGAGCCTCTGCACGGTCGGGATGGCAAACGCCATGGTTTTCCCGGTGCCGGTCTGGGCGATGCCCATGACATCCTTGCCCTCCAGTGCCAACGGAATGGCCTGGTGCTGGATGGGGGTCGCGTGTTGAAATTTAAGATGGGTTAATATGTCGGTTATCTTGGGAGCGATCCCTAAACCGAAAAAATTATACTGTGTTTGTTCCAAAATGAACTCCTTGTTGTGATATACGCAATCGGTGCACTCCGAATGAACGGGTATTACCTAATTTCAGTTTCTGGAAAAAATTCGATACAACAAGACTTGTTTTTGAAGCAAGTGGAAATTCTTTGAAGAAATCTGATATTGCGGACTGAATTGAAATGAAGCCCGTCCCGCCTTTCGGCGGAACGGGCCTTTGTGTCAGGTTTATAACTTAACCACGTTGGTGGCTTGCTCACCCTTAGGGCCGGCAACAATTTCGAACTCTACCTGCTGTCCTTCGGCGAGCGATTTATAACCGCTGCCTTGAATCGCACTGTGATGAACGAATACATCCTTGCCTGATTCCGGGGTAATGAAACCATAACCTTTTTGGTCGTTAAACCATTTTACTGTTCCTTTAACCATTTGTTTTAAAACCTCCTTCTTCAAAATTTTTAGAGCGGAGCGGCTTGGCCGCTTCCTTCTAAATCCGTATGTCAAATCTATGGTACATAAAAAAACCGCAAGGCGATTAGTTCTGCGCCTTACGGCTTCCGATTTCCTCTCCTTCAAGTACTGCTCTCATAACAACGTCTCAAGTATAAGCATCGGGGTGCACACTGTCAACTATTATTTTCATTTTTGTTTCCCGCGGAGTTTTTTAGTATAATAAATGCCCATGAGGAGCGAAACACCCCTTGCCGGCGGACAATGGCTGAAGCCAACACTTATCCTGGCGGTGCTGTATTATTTCACGGCGCGCTTGAGCCTGACGCTGGCCTTTCAGCAGACGAACGCCTCACCGGTCTGGCCCCCGTCGGGGCTGGGCTTTGCCGCCCTGCTTGTTTTTTCCTATCGCCTCTGGCCGGGAATTTTTCTCGGCGCTTTTTTTGCGAACACGGTTGTTTTTATGACGAACGGCGTGGCCGATCTTCTGACCACTCTCATTGTTTCGGCCAATATCGGCATCGGGAACACCCTGGAAGCGGTCACGGGTGTTTTTATGGTCCGGCATCTTGTCGGCGAGAATAATCCCTTCGACCGGATCCGGGATGTTTTTTTATTGATCGGGACAGCTTTGATGATGTGCCTGGTCAGCGCCACCATCGGGCCCAACATCCTTTGCTTGACCGGCATTGTGCCCTGGGAGCTTTTGCAAACCGTCATGTTCACCTGGTGGCTGGGTGACACAGCCGGTGTCCTGGTCCTTGCTCCCTTGCTTTTGTCCCGCTACAAACGGCCTTCCCCTGCCCAGCGCCATTGGCTTTCGCCGGAATTCATCGTGTTCTTCGCCTCTTTATTGTTTATCCTTCTCCTTATTTTCGGCGGCGGAGCGGAGCTGAGCCGGGGCAATTATCCGGTAGCCCACCTGCTTTTCCCTTGGGTCCTGTGGGCGGCGGTACGCTACGGCCAGGCCGGGGCAGGCGCCACCCTGATATCTATCGCCATTTTATCCATCCTGGGAACGGTCAACGGCTTCGGCGCCTTTGCCCGCGGCACGCTCAATGAATCTCTTCTCTTATTGGAGGCCTTCATTGGCGTCATCACGATCACGGGGATGATCTTGATCACCGCCCTGAATGAACGCCATTACGCCCAGGAAGCGGTCCGCAGGGCCTTGGCTATCAAGGATGAATTCACCTCTACGGTCTCGCATGAGCTGCGCACGCCTTTAGCGATCGCCAAGGAAGGATTGTCTCTGCTTATGCGCGAGCGCGTCGGAAAACTTTCCGAAAAACAGCGGGAGATCGCCGCCATCTGCACCTCTCACCTGGACCGTCTGGGCGTGCTGATCAACGATATTCTGGATTTTTCCAAGACGGAAGCCAAAAAGATGGAATTGGATAAGAAGATTTATGATGTCAGCGATATCATCAAGGACTGTTACCGGGGGTATAAATTGCAGGCCCAAAAGAAGGAGATCGATTTTGTCCTGTTTGTCCCGGAACACCCCATCCTCTTGTCCGTGGACAAACTCCGTTTCCTGCAGATCATTTCAAACCTCATCAACAACGCCCTCAAATTCACGCCAAGGAGCGGTAAAGTGGAAATACGGGTCAACGACATGCCGACGCTGTTTGAATTCTCCGTTAAAGATAGCGGCCCCGGCATTGCCCAAAGGGACCTGGGCAATCTTTTCCAAAAATTCAGTCAGCTCAAGCGCGAATATGGACCTGGCGCCCAGGGCACAGGCTTAGGTTTAAGCATCGCCAAATCCCTGGTCGAACTGCATGGCGGGCGTATTTACGTGGAAAGCGATCCCGGGAAAGGCGCGAAATTCGTTTTCACCATCCCCAAGACCGAAGTCCCCCAGGAAGTCCCCCCTATTTCTTAACGTCCCGTCGGACCGTGCCGCCGATCACGATGGCCGCACTGATGATCACCAGATTTTTGACGATATATTGACCTTCCAGGGTAAGGCCGAAGGGAATGTGCGTAAAGCACACCTTGGGCAGGACAAACAACGGAAGTATGGTGCCGGGCATCTGAAGGAACAAGAGCAGGATCGCAACCCGGATGAGCGGGCGGACCAGCATGCAGATCCCGATCGATATCTCCCACCACCCGAGCACCGGGATAAAAACATCCGGAGAGACCCAGTACACGGTCCGCCGGACCAACTCATCCGCGGGACTCATTCCGAAGAGCTTCAAGGCGCCGAACCAAATAAAAATGACCGCGAGAGAAAATCTTAAAAAGATATATCCGTGCGCGTTCATCCACCGCACGATGTGCGGATCGATCTCATCGAAGATCTTGCGTAAATTCATGAGGCGTTTTCCTCTTCCCCGGGGGGCGGTTCTTCGGGCGGGACGCGGGCCAGAACATCCTTGATGACCGCGAGCAGCGTTGCCGCCGAGAACGGCTTGGCGATATAATCGTCGACCCCGTAAATTTCCGCGGCCTTTTCAGCGCTGCGTTCATGCTTGATATCGTGGCTGCGCTGGGCCACGATCTTGCGGTTGGGTTCCCAGCTCCATTTTTCGCCTTTTTGGTGGTAGACGATCTCGCCCAGGCCGCTGGTAATAATGATCCTGATACCGGCGGTCTTGAGATCATCTTTGAGCGCACGGACGACTTGTGTACCTTCCATCTCCGGCATGACCAGGTCCAGAACGACCAGGTCAGGGCTGAACGTTCGACAGAGATCGTGCACAGCCTTGGGATCGCTGGTTGTCGTGACCAGAAACTCTCCGGTCCGCTCCAGGCTTTTTTTGATCAACTCCAGGATCTCGGTTTCATCGTCGACAACCAGGATCTTTTTCATGCTATTTTTTTATGTATGCTTTAAGGATCTTTTGTTCCTCGACGGGACGGTCGCCGGGCCCGGTGGGCGCCTGTTCAATGGCGTAAAGGGTGCTTAAGCCGCTGGTGACCTCGCCAAAAATGGTGTGCTTCATGTTCAACCAGGGAGCGGTGGCTGTGGTAATGAAAAACTGGCTGCCGTTCGTATTGGGCCCCGCATTGGCCATGGCCAGCAAGGCCGGACGGTCGAACGTAACATCCGGCTTAAGCTCATCCTCGAACTTCCCGCCCCAGAGGCTCTCGCCGCCGCGCCCCGTTCCCGTGGGGTCGCCGCCCTGGATCATAAACTGCTTGATGACGCGGTGAAAAATAAGTCCGTTGTAATAGCCCTTTTCCACTAAGCCTTTAAAATTCTCGACGGTCTTGGGCGCGACATCGTCAAAAAGCTTGATTTCCATGTTGCCGCGGTTGGTTTCCAGGACCACGACCGTTCCCTGATTAGCCATAGCATTCTCCTTTGTCATATCCGTATTTTCGTCGGCGGAAAACCCGACACCAAGGTTAAGGATCAAACTGAATACACAACACAGCACCGCCAGTCTCGTGCCCATACTTATTTTTCCTCCTTGCGTTTTAAAAGATAACCCTTGTTCTTTCCTTCCGGCGCGTACTCAACCTGGGTCATTTTCTGGACGCTCAAGGCCGGGAAGCGCGGACAATTGAAATACACCCGCACATAATCCCCCGTCTTGACCGACTTGAAGACATTGTCATGCACAAAAAAATCCCATTCCCTTTCGGTCAAATTGTCGATGACGTAAAGACGGTTGCTGCGCTCTTTGATCTGCGAGACCTTTCCCATGATACTCTTGGGTGAACAGTCGTTGATGCGACCTTCGTCCGCAGCGGCAGAAAAGGAACCGGTCAGGATAAAAGCAAAAACCATGATGACCGTGCCTAGTACGTTCATAAGATCACTTTCGGACTTACCGGCGTCGGGTCTTGGCCAAAAGCCTTAAGATCTCGAGATACAGCCAGATAAGCGTCACGATAAGGCCAAAGGCGCCGTACCATTCCATGTATTTGGGCGCGCCGCGTTCCGCTCCATTCTCGATAAAATCAAAATCCAAGACCAGGTTCAAGGCGGCAATACCTACGACAAAAAGGCTGAAACCGATCCCCATCGGACCGCTGTCATGGATCAGCGGGGCCTGAATACCAAAAAAACCCAAAACAATGCTGATGAAGTAATATATGGCGATCCCGCCGGTTGCCGCCATAATGCCGAAGCGGAAATTCTGGGTCACTTTGATGAAACCGGCTTTATAAACGGTCAATAAGGCAAAAAGCGTCCCAAAGGTAAGCCCGACCGCCTGGATCACGATCCCCGGATAGGAGCGCTCAAACATCGCGGAGAGCCCGCCCAAGACAACGCCTTCGACCAACGCGTAAATCGGCGCGGTGATGGGTGCCCATTCCTTTTTAAAGATCGTGACCATAGCCACGATAAACCCGACGATCAAGGCCGGGAAATAAAGCGGCGTCAAGCCCGGGTTGCCCCAGACCCAGGAAGCGCTCAAGACACACAGGGCCAGCATGACAAAGGTCTTATTGACGGTGCCCTGGACCGTCATTCCCTGGCCGTACGCGCCGGCCGCGGCAAAGGCGCTTTCTGTAAGAGCTGGATTTCCTGTTCGCATATTCCCTCCCATTTTTAAAAGTCGCTGTAATTTCAAATGTATTATAACAAAAGACTTTGAGGAGGAAAGCAAAACTGATAGAACTTCTCTGCCGAAAAACAAGCAAGGCGCTTAAGCCTTCAACTTCGCGCCCACTTTTTCTCCAAACGATGCTTCGCCGGCAATCCAAATGATGAAAATGGCCGCGAGAATCCCCGCACAAACCAGGACAGGATGCGCAGGCCATTCGATCACGCTTTGCACGTGGCGATGCAGAAACCCGATCGTGAACGCGCCCCACCATCCCAGCTGGGACACCGCAAGGGTCGTCGTCAAACGGAAAATCACGATATTAGGGACCGTGTCATCTTGATTGTAATCTTTTAGTTTCTTCTGAAGCCGGTGCAGGAGGATACCATTAATACCGATAAGGGCGACAAAAAAGAGCTTGATGATCATCAGGTTATCGATTTCGCCTTTCAGGAAAATCAAGGGAATGCCGGCCGCAACCATTAAGCCCCATCCCCACCAGATAAAATTCTCTGTGACTCCGCCCACACGCACAACCTGCGGAAATCGAATGCGGTTAAAAATCCAGAGCAGTCCGAAAAGATCGGTCACCAGCACTGATCCGAAACCCAGAATGAGGCCTACCAGATGAATAAAAAGAAAAATAAAAAATGGCGTGCTTTCCATTGGAGCGAGGCCCGCTAAAAGCAGGTTCGAATTGGGGACTAAAAGGGATGGTTTTAAAAAAAGACGGGAGGAAAAGGCCCCTGGCAAGCCTTTTCCTCCCAAGGCAAGGTTACGGTCAGTACCCTTACCTTTTTATCAAGAGTCGGAAGAAAGGGCCCCTGGCAAGCCCTTTCTTCCAAAGCAAAGATACGGTCAGGTATCCTTGCTCTTTCTTAAACCTAGTTCAAACGCGTGGGCCAAAATCAGTTGCTGCGATCTTTCAGACAGGTGCTCAAAGGCGATCCCCGCGAGGCAGCGGTGGTCCAAGGTAGTCCTTTTCCAGACCACTGTGCCTTCCGCTTCAAAGTTCACGTCATTTGATAAATAGATCTTCAATCTCAAATTCTGGCTGGCATGTACTTCCGGAGCAACCTGCAGGCACATCCCGCCCATACTGAGGTCTTTGGTCTCGGTGGTAAGGCCATGCTTGTTGCCCATGCTGTAGTAAGCCTTGCTCTGCGTCTCCCAGCGCGGTAAAAACCTTTGTTCGTAGACCGGGAAATTATTAGGAGGCAATTTCACCATCTGCTTCATGCCGACTGTTCCGTTCTCACCCGTTGCTTTCTTGATCATCCAGCCGCTCCTTTCTTAATAACTCCGCTCAATCTCACGAGCCTAATATAGAGAACCGAACATTAAGACAACATTAAAGTTAAATTAATTTTTAAGCGGCCTTTTCAAGTCTTGCGCATGATAAAACGCCGCAGCATCGGAAAAGGCCCCCATTCGATATTACGGCCGATGATGGAATGCACCCCGATCACGCTCAAAAACAGTCTTACGCTGCGCACCTTTGTGTAAGAGCCGCGCACTTCCTGGAAATGCCGCGAAAGAATGAAATGTGCCAGGAACCGGCAGATGCCTGAAATAATGAACAGTGTCACCAAAGGCGAATAATCACCGATGGTCGGGAGCCGGTAGGCCAGATATCCGCCCAGGAACGCCCCGCCGAACAAGGCAAAACCCGTGATCAGGTTAAAATAGCTCAGGCATCGCACCCTTTTGGACGGCGTGACCGCATCATAAATGAAATTGGTCGCGCAGAGGTTAAAGCCTCCCCAGACAAAGCCGCTGAACATCTCAATAACGATCAGCGTAAAAACATCCCGGCCGAATATCCAGAATAAGGGAATAAGGGGTATCAAAAAACTCGTCGATTTCAGCACCTTGGCATTGCCGACCTGGTCCGCATGCCTTCCCCACACCGGGAATGAAAGCAGCCCTGTCAGGACGGATGCCAGGTGCACGGACATATACCCAATGTAACCAAAATGCAGCTCCTTGAGCATATATACGCTGAAATAAGCGGAAGAAAGTTGAGTGGCGAAGGTCAGGCTGGCCACGAACAGGATGAATTTGACGAAATTGCTTTCCTTGAACCGCCGGATAAACATCCAGAACGTAAAATGGTCCTCCCGGCGGGACACATGCGGCAGTTCGACCATCCGGCTCATGTAATACAGAGAAATCATGCGGCACAACGCCGCCGAGAGAAAAACCGCGAACAACCCCCAGGCTTCGGAAATTTTATTCATAAAGGAAAGAAAGGCGCCCCAAAACCCGACCCCCACGATCCCCGATATCGCGATGATCCGGGCCCGGTAGCCGAAGAACTTCCCCCGGCGGTTTTCAGGCAGATAGTCGCTCACCATGCTCCCCCAGGCCGGGCCCATGATGCTCCCCAGCACTCTGAACATAATGACCAGCAGGACCAGCAGTTCGACGCTCCGCGGCAGCGTAACCACGGCCAGGATCGGGATAGGCAGAAGAAAAATGATCTGCCAGAGAATGACCGAAAGGATAAGTTTTTTGCGGTTGCCGGCGAGATGGACCACTTTGACGGCGAATAATTGGGACAAAGCGGACAATAATGAAGGCACAGAGACCAAAATACCTATCTGCACCGTGGTCGCATTCAAAAAAATGGCCAACGGGATAAGATAATAATCGAATATGCCGATCATGATCTGGGCCGCGACTCCTTCTTTTACGGAGGCGTCCAGACTCCTGTTGACTTCCTGCGAGACTTCGACATGTTCATGCCGGCGTTCAGGAGAATGTGTTGTTGGCATAGGGCTCAAGCTAAATAAAGGGCACGCGGAAACGCAAGGCACCCACGATACGCCAATACAAGGCCGCGGGCGGGATCAAGACGGAGGTGACGATGATCTCCCATACATGCCGGGGGTCATGCGAAGTCTGCCTCAAGCGTTGGGTAATGAAATAAACGGTCAACGCAAACCACACGAATAAAGCGGCGGCCGCCAGCTTGGCCAATCCCACGACCAATGAAACGGCCAGAAGCACAAAGCAGACACCGATCATATAAAATATCTTCAATATGGGAAAATGCACATGCTCCCTGTAAAGGCGTATATGTTTTTTATACAATAAGGGTTCAAATAAATTGTTTTTCTGCATGAGAATGCTGGTTCCGAACTTTAAGGTCCGGGCCGGATGCACCACCCTGACATCTTCGGTAAATTTTATCCGCGCGTTCTGTTCGAGCAGGCTGAAATACAGATCACTGTCCTCCCTCCAGGCCCGGGAAAAACGTTCGTCAAAGCCGCCTACCTTCCAGAGGACCGGTGTCCGGCAAAAACAGTTGGCGCTGACGAATTCGCTCTTGCTGAGGCCCGCCATGTTGAGCTCATAATCCGTCGGATCTTCCGATAAGGGGACGATCACCTTCCCCCAGATCGCATCCGTTTTCTCGTCCAGAGCCTCCAGGCCCCTGGACAGCCAGTCTTCTTCCGGAAGGCAATCATCGTCGGTAAAAGCGATGATCGGCGCCTGGGCCCTTTGCCAACCGCTGTTACGGGCCGCGGCCGGTCCGTGATGGCCGCTGACAAACACATATTGAAATCTTAAGAAAGGAAATTCCCGCTTAAAACCTTCTACCAGCGCTTCGGTCAAGCAGCTGTTCTCATCGTCCGCCACAATGATCTCATAAAAGCGCGCGTCCAGGTCCTGGCCGCATAAACGCCGCAGGCACTTTTCCAAGGATTCCTGCCGCCTAAACGTGGGAATAACTACGGAGACTTTGATCACGGGACCCCTCCTTTTCCAATAAGAATGAACCCATTACCAGACAATCCAGAGGCGAAGACCAAAAGCACTCCAGCGCATCGCGCGGCGTGCAGACGATCGGTTTGCCCTGGGTATTAAAGGATGTGTTGATGAGGATAGGAACATTGGTCATTTTATGAAATTCCTTGATCAGATCGTAATACAACGGGTTTTGGTCATGGCTTACCGTCTGGATGCGGGCGGTGCCGTCCACGTGGGAGGCCGCCGGGATCTCGGGGATCTTTTCCCGCTTGATATCGTAGACAAACAGCATAAAAGGCGAATGGCCGGCATCAATGAACCACTTGGCGGCTTCTTCTTCGAGAACAACCGGCGCGACGGGACGAAAATCTTCCCTGTCCTTTATTTCATTGAGCCGTTTCTGCATCCTGGCCTGGATGGGCGATGCCAGAATGGAACGCGCACCCAGCGCGCGCGGACCGAACTCCATCCGGCCCTGAAACCATCCCACGACTTTATTTTGGGTCAACAGCTTGGCCGTTTCGTAAGGAACGTTGGTCAGATGCGTGTAAGGGACCTTGGACCACTTTAAAAATTTTTCGATATCCGCATCCGAAAAATGCGGACCCAGGTATGCATCATTCATCCGGTAGACACGGCGGTGATTGGCCCGCGGAAATTTCTTCTCCCGCGCGTCGACCCAAAGGGCCGCGCCCAGGGCGGTTCCCGCATCGCCGGCAGCCGGCTGGATCCAGATATTTTTAAAAGGCCCTTCCTGACGCAGACGCGCGTTCAAGACGCAGTTGAGCGCAACGCCCCCGGCCAGACAGAGATTCTCCTGCCGTGTCTTTTTATATAACCACCCCGCCAGCTTAATGACGGTTTCTTCCAGCACCTTTTGCAGCGATTGGGCGATGTCAAAATGCTTCAATTCAAACGGTTCCCCTTTTTTGCGGGCCGGGCCGAATAGTTTCGGCAGATCAAGCGTTTCGATCCGGTACTGGCCGTCCCCGTTGACATTGATCGCGCGCCGGAACTCTTCCAAATAATGCGGCTGGCCGTATGAGGCCAGGGCCATGACCTTGTATTCATCGGAGGAATGCAAAAACCCCAGATATCGTGTTACATCTTCGTAAAGCAGTCCCAGAGAATGCGGCATACCGACTTCATCGACCAACTCCATATGGTCGTCCTGGGCCAGATAATAGCTCGTGGTCGTTCTTTCGCCCCGGCCGTCTAAAGTCATCACGGCGGCGGAATCGAACGGCGACGGAAAATAAGCGCTCACCGCGTGCGCCAGATGATGCGGCACATAATGCCACTGGAACTTCCGCCCCTTGCTGGAAAACAGTTTGGCCAAATGGTGAGGTACTCCGTCGAGGAGATAGCGCGGGGCATGCTTGACAAAAAGGATAAACAGCGGGTCCCAGACCGACTGGCCTTCCGGGAGGCCCAACTCCTCTTCGATCGTCATGGGCAGCGTAACTTTTTCCTCTTTGAGTTCCGAAGGGAAAATATCCGGATCATACGAATAGGCGATATGGTCGATATCCTTGAGCTGAATGCCGGCTTCTCTCAGGCAATAGTGGACCGCATGAAAGGGTAATTCATACGTCGAGAACGGAATGGGCCGCTTGCCGTGCTTGATGCCGGTAAAGCGCTCTTCTTCGGCCGCGGCAACCACCCGGCCGTCCTTGACCAAACAGGCCGAGGAATCATGGTAAACCGCATTAATGCCTAATGTATACATATAAAGTCCTTTTGTAGAAAATTTATGTCGATATTTTAGCTTCAAGCAGTTCTTCGACCGCCTTGACCACATCCTGCCAGGCGACCAGCTCCAGGCAGTGATGATGGCCGGCAGGACAAATGCTCTTGAAACAAAATTTACAGGGAACGTCGTGGAACAAAACCCTATTCGGCACCTGCCACGGCGTGTGCTGGGGATTGGTCAAGGCATAGAGATCGACGACGGGCGTGCCCACGGCCGCCGCAATGTGCGCCGGTCCGGTATTATTGGTGACCAGGACATCGGCCCGGCCGATCAGGGCGGCGATCTCCGCCAGCTCCAATGTCCCGATAAAACTTTCAGAAGGCACGTCCAGATCATTTTGGATCCCTTCGATCAGCGCCCTCTCATTGTCCTGGCCCGTAAAAACGATCTGACAGGAAAGATCGCTGACCAAGGCCGAGGCGACTGACCGGAATTTATGCGGATCATAGCGCCGTGACGGCGCGCTCGCGCCCGGGTGGATCACCACCAGACGCTCGGATGTGTTTATTTCTTTTTCCCTTAAGAGCCGGGCCACACTGATCTCCGATGCCGCCGGCACCTTAAGCGATAATCTTTGATCAAAGGTAGAGCAACCGATCGCGGCGACTAAATCCAGCTGGCGTTTGACCTCATGACGGATGCCGGTCTCGGGTTCCGGATCCTTGACCCAGTCGGTAAGCAGTTGATAAGGATTCTCCCGGCAATGGGCCAGCCGCAAAGGGATACCTGCCAGATAACATAAAAGCGCTGACGCCATCGGATTCTGTGAGAAAACGGTAAAAATGACCGCGGCATCGAATTGTTCTTCGCGCAGCCGCCGGATCATGACAAAATCTTCGACCTGAGTCATCCTGGGAGCGGTCGCCTTGATCCAGGGTGCGTCATAAACCAGGCAACGGTCAATGGCGGGCACCAGGGGCGCGACTTGGCCGGCGACTGAGCCTGTCAACAAGACCAGTTCCCGGTCAGGGACCGTCTCTTTCAACGCGCGCAAGGCCGGTGTCGTCATCAGCACATCGCCGATGCTGTCGAGCCGCACGCACAATATTTTTTTACATTCATCCCACTTTTTCATATGTACTGCCTTGAAAGTAAAAGAACGATATCGGCCGCCTCTTCCATGTTATGGGCCATGAGATCAGGCTGTCGTAAAGGGCTTAATTGCCATTCGGTTTCATGGCCGTTATTGATCAGGACGGTGCGGCAACCCGCTTTCCGGCCGCATTCGACATCATCGAGAATATCGCCGATCAGCCACGACTGTGTCAGATCGATCCCGTGTTCGCGGGCCGCCTTGAACAAAAGCCCCGGCGCAGGCTTGCGGCAGGAACACACGGCCGTGTATTCCGGGACCTCTCCGTGCGGATGATGCGGACAATAATAAAAATCCAGCAAGCTCAGACCATTTGCCCTGAATTCGTTCTCAAAGAAGCTGCGCACGTTCCGGAGTTCTTTTTCCAGAAAGAACCCTTGGGCCACTCCCGGCTGATTGGTCACGACAATGAACTCATACTCCGCTTCCGCCAAACGCCGCAAACTTTCAAAAGCGCCCGGAACAAAACGGATATAGCGGGGGTCCACATTGTAAGGAACGTCTTCCACCAATGTCCCGTCTTTATCGAGAAACACTGCCCGCCTGGACATAACTTGAACCGACCTCCTCGTAAAGATTGCTGACCATCCGGGCTATATTCCCCCAGGTAAAATCGCGGACCCGTTCAAGCGATCGCTTGCCCATGGCCGCGATTCTTTCCGGGCTTTTCCAAAGCTCATTAAGTGAATCGGCCAAAGCGTTGGTATTTTTTGCCGGAATAAGAAGTCCGGTGATACCATGTTGGACCGTATATTTAATGCCGCCCACTTCGCTCCCGATGACCGGCGTGCCGCAGGCCATGGCCTCGAGCGGCGTTATCCCGAACGGCTCATACCAAGGCGTTGTAATAAAAACATCCGCGGCGCTGTAATAGTATTTCAATATCTTCCGGCGGACCTGTCCGGCAAACTGGACCCTTTCGAGGACACCTTCTTCAAAGGCGATGCGGCGCAAACGCATGATCTCCGGCGTGGCGATGGGGTCCGGATGCTCGCTGTTTCCGCCGACGATAAGGAGCCGGGTGCGGGCCGGACCTTTCTGGTCTTTGAGAAACTTGGCCATCCCGCGGATCACCGTGTCGATGCCTTTGCGCGGCACCAGTCGCCCGAGCTGCAGCAGGATCTTTTCACCCGGCGGCAAACCTAATTTCTTACGCGCGATCTCTTTGGAGATGGGCGCAAAATCCCGCGGATCAAAACCGCAGGGGATCATACGGATCTTGGCGGTCTGCGCTTTATACAATTCGATCATGTCCAGCTCATCCTGCGGGCATTCGGCAATGATGCCGTCCGCCTCTCTCATGATCTCCTCTTCTATCTGCAGGCGCTCTTCCGGAAAACCATCGGTCTCCCTTTGATGAAGCCGGCGGATCTTCCCCAAGGCATGAAAGGTGACCACAAACGGCACATCGAACAGACGCTTTAATTTCATCGCGGCATAAGCCGACATCCAAAAATTGGCATGCACAAGGTCATAAGGTTTTTCCGCTTGACGGAAATGGCGATACATATAGGAAACAAATTCATCCATATACTCATACAGGCCTTCCTTGGGAACATATTCGGCCGGCCCAGCCGGGACATGAATGACCTGAAGATTATCGCGCAATTTTAGGCATTCCCTTTGGGAGGGATCATCCCGTCGCGTAAAGATGTCCACCTCATAGCCGAAGGAATTCAAATAACGGCCCAATTGCGCGACATAAACATTTTGACCGCCGCTGTCTACTCCGCCCAAGCAGGCCAGCGGCGAAGCGTGTTCACTGATAAGCGCAATTTTCATACGGACCTCCTCTATATTTAAACGGGACCGAGGCTCACGGCCCGGCTCATGCCGCGGGAATAAAAACCCGTGCAGAATCCCAGGACCCTGTTCCAGTCCTCGACAAAGCGTTCAATATTGAAATGTTCCTGCGCATAGGCCCGTGAATGCGCGCCCAGCTCCCGCGCCTTGCGCGGATCACGGATCAGCTCCTGCATATACCGGATCAGCGCCGGCAGAGACGTATCGGCATAGCCGTTGACATCATTTTTGATGGCGATGGCGACTTCCGTCGTAGCAAAGGCGATGGCCGGCAATCCGATCATCATGGCCTCACAAAGGGACAACGGAAAACTGGTGTAGCGTATCGGATTGAAAAAGAAACGGTACCGGGACTCAAAAATAAAAAGGTCCTTGTGCAGGACCTCGCCCAAGCCGCCGGGCATTTGTTCGGCCGCCATACCGACCAGGTCCAAAGGCACTTCGTTCAAAGCCCTTTCATATATATCCTTCCCCAGGGCCCGCGAACGCTGTTTGAGGTGATTGATGATGACAATCCCTCTGTCCAGCTCGCCGGTGTAATACACGCCTTCGGGGATACGCACCCCGTGCTCTATCACCCGTGTAGGCGAATCACCGTTGTCCCACATCAATTCATTGAAGTCCGTCACATGCACGACGACCACATTGGGGCTGTCGACAAAGTGCTTCGTGTCGGTAGGGTGTTGGGAAGGCGGGTCGTGTTCCAGGTAGACCTTGGGCAGACGCCGCTGTTCCGGAGAAAGGATCACATATTGTTCCAGCAGATATTGGTTCGGCCGCTGAAAAATAATGCAATCGAGCTTAAGATCTTTAACTTCCTCGGCCGAAATATCATGCACGTTCTCGCCCCAGGGGATATGGCCGTAGCGCCCGATATAATCCCCGCTACGCTCCGGCTTGAACGGGACATAAAATTCGTGAGGTGCCTGGGTCAGATAATACAAATAACTGCCATGCACATGCCAGATCAATATATTTAAACGCCTCATGTTTTCTCCTAGGGAAAAGCGATCGGCTTCTTGATCTTCTTTTTCAATAAAGCCTTGGCCTGCAGGACAACATCTTCCGTATCGACACCGTGCGCGCAGATCAGACCGAAAGGACAGCGGTTATACCCACACGGACGGCAGCCCACGTCGTATAGGCAGGTACGATGCAGGTCCTTGTCCAACGGCGCCCAGCGCTTGGGATCAGAGCCCGTGACAATGATCACGCTGGGGGTTTTAAGCGCGGCGGCGATGTGGGAAACACCCGTGTCGTTGCTGATCAATAATTTCGCCCGGCTGATCAACGCGCCCAAAGCGCCCAGACCGGTCTTGCCCGCCAGATTAAGGTGCGGATAACGCAGGCGGCGGCTTACTTCTTCGACGAGATCGGTCTCGGCCGCGCTGCCGGTCAGCACGATCGTCAAGCCCATTTCGCCCAGGTCGTTGGCCGCTTCCGCAAACCGCTCCGGAAACCAGCGCCGCGTGGCCAATCGGGCCCCCGCGTGCACGCAAATATAATCGTTCTTGAGAACGGCGGAAGTTTCGGGACTTTCCTCCAGCTCCTTCTCCTCTTTTGCGCTCAAGGGGAACTCCAGATGGACCCCCTGGAGCGGGATGCCCAAAAATTCGATCAACCGTAAATAGGTGAATATCTCGTGGTCGCGGGGGAACGGCATGAACCATTCATGGGACGGACAATAGTCATTTTCTTCATAAAAGCCGGCGGTTAATTTGGCGCCGAAAAGGGCGATCAAGGGATTAACGAACGAACCGCTGCCGTGCATCTGGAGCGCCAGGTCGAAATGGCGGCTCTGCACTTTTTTGAGGAATAAAGGCACCTTCTGGATGTCAGGCACGTGTTCGGGCAGGCCAGGATAACCGGGGAATTCGATGAATTCATCGAAATAATGGGAAAAACGTTCCGCAAAACCCGCGGCCCACGGAAGACCGACGAGCGTGATCTTGCTCTGCGGGAAGGCCCGGCGCAGCGCGCGGAACGCGGGCACCGTACACAAAAGGTCACCCAGCATCAGGGCCCGGAAGATAACGATCGTTTGGGGAAACTGTTCTGTGATAAAATTCCTTTTTTCAAACTGTGTCAGATACGAAATGGGCATACATGTCTCAAACCGGAAAAGATCGCCGGATATCTTTATTATTTTTTGAAGAACCGCTTTTAAAACGCTTTCATCTTAAACGAACTCAAATGAAAGGAAGATTAAATTAGAATTAATAAGCGTTTTGCCGAAAAAAATCCCCGGACGTTTTTCAACATCCGGGGAAATTTTCCCGTGGCGTTCTTTAAAAGCGGACTTTTTAAAATCTTTTGCGCGGCTGCGAGACTTCCTCGACGACTTCCACGATCTGGTCGCGCAGGTCATGCGTGGCCAGATCCGCCTGGGCCACGATACCGCAGATGCGGCCTTCGTCATCCACGACGGGAACGCGCCGGATCTGATGTTCTTCCAGCAGCTCGCAGGCTTCTTCGATGGACGCCTCTTCGCTGATCGTAATGCACGGCTGCGTCATGCATTCAAAGGCCTTCATCTCAAGAGGATTGCGTGCAGCGGCCACGGCCCGGCAGACGATGTCACGATCGGTCACGACCCCGATAGGCCGTTCTTCGCCGTCAATGACCGGGATCTCGCCGCAATCATTGTCGAGCATCATCTTCGCCACGTCCTTCAAGTTGGCGTCCGGCATGCAGCATACCGGATCAAATGTCATGATATCTTTGATCTGCATCATAGGCGCCCTCTCTTTCTTTTCCGTTTCTTCCGCGTGTTTGGCAATGTCGACCTGTTCCTTTTTTTCGGAGTCGTACATGATGGCGTAGCCTTCGTTCTCCGAACGGTTCAGGTCTTTTTGCATCTCTGTGTCCAAAGATTCGGTTTTTTTCTTTTTAGCCATAGTCTTATCCTTTTTTAAAATGAATACGGCCCGACGGCTGGTCCACCGGCCGAAGGGCCATAATTATTGTTGTGTTGGGCGAGCAGTGCGGGTATTTCCGCACGGCGGTCGCTTTCCGGCGGCCGGTAATCAGGCGTTTTGCTTTCCGGTAGACGCTGTTTCCCTTCTTGGGCGGCGGGCGGCTTTTCCGGAGATTCGCCGGCCGCAGCCGGGGCGCATACACAGCCGAACAACAGGATCGAACATAGAATAATTTTTTTCATGGCGCACCTGGCCTTAACTCTTGTGGGGTATCTTGTCGAAGAGCGCCCTTAATTCATCCTTGGCCTCTTCCAGGACCTGTTTCTGATCGGCCGGCAATTGCTTGCCGGCACGGTTGATATAAAAATTCAGCATCGACATCGCCGACTTATACGGTTTGGCTTTCTTGCGCGGGCTGACTTCG
>CAZCLW010000019.1:24821-32497 GCA_964499685.1 uncultured Planctomycetales bacterium | reverse complement strand
ATGGCACAAGAGACCGATGTGCAGGCTGATAGCGTGACTCCGGTCCCAGCTGTCGTTGATGAGAGCGATCGTATCACGGACAGAGCGCGGGGTAGGCGTCAGATCAGAGACCGTTTAGAGGACAGATTCGACCGTCGCGAAGACAAGCGCGACCGCCGTGAAGACGTGCGCGACCAGAGAGAGGACCGCCGTGACCGAGTGGAAAACCGATATGACCGCCGGGAAGACCGACGCGATCGCCGGGAAAACCTGCGTGACCGCCGGGAAGACCGCCGGGACAGGCTGGAAGATGTCCGTGACAGGCGTGAAGATATCCGCGATGAGCGTCATGATGGCGGGCGCTGGGACCGGATTGAAGACCGTTTAGACCGCCGCGAGGATGTTCGTGACAGACGGGAAGATGTCCGTGACCGACGTGAAGACCGCTGGGACAAACGCGAGAATGTCCGCGATCGACGGGAAGATCGCCGCGACCGTCGTGAGAATGTGCGTGATCGCAAAGAAGACCGCCGTGACCGCCGGGAGGATTTTCGTGACCGGAAGGAAGACAGGCGTGACCGCGGGTCGCATCGCGGTTTTGAAAGAGGTGTCCGTGACCGCGGACAAGGGGTTGGCCGCGGAAGCGGCCAAGGCGGAGCCAGACGCCGGTAAGTTTTTTTCTCAGCGTGCCGCCTAAATAGGCGGCACGCCTTTATTTATGCCGTACACCCACTTCATTCAGCAGCGACTGCATCCTTTGATCTCTTTCCTTAATCTCTTTGACCACAAAAGAGACGATAGTCCTTTTCTCCAGCGGGTTATCATTGTATTTTTCTTATTTTGCGCGCTGGCAGTTGGCTTTATATTTCTTAATCAAGCCTTTCAGAGGGCTTATAAAAAGCCGCTCTGGGCGGATGAACCTTATTCTCTTGAGATGACGGTGCGTAGAGGCAATATTCCTGATATGATCGTCAAGGGGGCAAGAGAGCAGGCGAGCCCCGCGCCTTTGGATTATATTTTCTTGAAAATCTACGATAATGTGCGGCCTGCCACCAAGGCTTTAAGCCTTCCCGAGAGTGTTTACTACCGTTTGCATTCTGTCTCGGTCAATTTTTTCTCGGGTCTTATTGCCGTTTTTTGGCTTTTCCGGAAAGCCGGAAAAAATACCGAAAACTATTTCGTTTTGTTAATGCAGGCGTTTTTGTTACTGGCTGCATTGGTTTTTTATTACTTCTGGTATTTTAATTTTCAGCACTCTCTCGAAATGCGGCCGTATGCCCTCTGGAACGCGCTTTGGTTTTTGGTGATTGCTGGCTATATTTATTACGGTCATTTTAACAGAGTGCTGATCGTACTTTTGGTGTTGCTTGGCTTGACATCCAGCGGCGCGATTTTTCAGATGGCTGGTTTAATGGCCGCTGTTTTTATTACCCGGATAATCAACAAGGAGAAGCCGGCCGGCATCGTTCTGGACATTCTAAAGAAATTCTCACTTCCGGTGCTGATATGTTTGTACTACATCTCCAAACAGTCGGGGTATGATTATGATGCTGCCAAGGCACAGCAGTATTACCGTGAATTCTATCATTTTTGGATTACCAAAGAAATGGTGCCCATTTTATCCTCAACCGCGATCCTGTTTGCATATAGACTAAGGACCCTGCGGCCTTTGACGGTCATTGCGCTTTCCTATCTCATCCTTTATCTTTTGTCTCCGGTTTTTAATGCTTTGGTCATTTCCAAGGGGCAGTATTTTTCCTCCAGGCAATATCTGTTTTATGATCTGATCTATCCCTTGTTTTTGATCGTGCTGGCCATGACCCTGCCTGTTTATTTTAAGAAGGTTTGCTCCTTGACAAAGCCCGTCGAATAGTTTAAAAATAAATATTACTTAGCCGTCAGGACAGAAAGGGGTGGTAAGAGATGTGGAAAAATATCTCTATCAGCATCATCATATGTTTAGGAATTGCGGGCGTTTCCCATGCAGAGCTTAAAGACTTATCGGGAGAGGAGCTTTTAGAGTGGCAGCTGCAGGAATATCCCGATGCTTTGCGGATCCACATCGAGGACCGGAAGAAAAAGAATACAAAGCTTAAGGAAAAGGCGGAGAAATTGCGCAAAGAGACGATGCAGGCCAAGTCTCACTACGATGAGCTTCGCTGGGAATATGATCATCTGGCCAAGCAGAACGTTCAGCGTGCGGAAAATATCAAGAAGCTGGAGCAATCAAGGACCGAGCTGAGCGCGGAATACAAAAAGCAGGAAGAAGAAAATGCTAAGCTGCAGGCACTCTACGACCAGCAGGTGGAGGTGCAGGACCGCTTGCGTCAGGAAATCGACAGCGGCCAGGCAAGTTTTAACAAAAAGTTGCTTGAAATTTATCAGGAAGAAGAGGCAAGGCTGAACCAGAAGATCAAGGAATATGAGCAGCGTCAACAAGAGATCAGGCAGGAAATAAAAGAATATCAGCCGCCGCAAGGCGCGCCGGAAACCCAGGCGCTTCCGCAGCCGGAACGGGAGCTGTCTGTGCAAGAATCCATGCCGGAAGAGATCCCTGTGGCGACTCCTCCGACCCCGGTGCCTTCCGGGTCACAAGAGATCCCATTGGATATTGAGTTGGAATACTAAGTCTATGTCAAAGATCATCGCCAATAGCCCTCAGGCGCCCTCCCCCGTGGGTCCTTACAATCAGGCCGTGGTTGTCGGTAATTTGGTCTATACGGCCGGGCAGATCCCTATTGACCCCAAAACAAATCAAGTTTGCAGCGGCGGTATAACCGAGCAAACCCGACAGGTCTTGAAAAATTTAAAGGCTGTCCTGGAGGGTGCGGGTTCGTCCCTGGAAAAGGCCGTCAAGTGCACGGTCTTTCTGAAGAACATGAATGATTTTGCCGCCATGAACGCGGTCTATGCCGAGTTTTTCGATGCAAAAAATGCCCCGGCCCGCAGCACCATTGAAGTGGCGCGCCTGCCCAAAGATGTTTTAGTCGAGATCGAATCCGTCGCTACGACGTAAAAAGGGAGTCCTTATGAACCTAAGATTGTTGTCTTTGATGGTCGCGGTCTTTTTGATCGGCTGCAGCACGACCAAGGTGGAGCGTATAGACGTGGAAAAGACGGTCGACTATAGCGGCCGCTGGAACGATTCGGATGCGCGCATGGTGTCCAAGGAAATGATCGAAGACTGCCTGAATGCGCAATGGCTGACCAATTTTCTTAAAGAGAATGGCCGCAATCCTGTCGTTATCGTGGGCACCGTGGACAACCGCAGCAGTGAGCACATCAATGCCGACGTTTTTGTCAAAAGCCTTGAATCCGAGCTTATCAAATCCGGGAAAGTCGATTTTGTCGCCTCTAAGACGGAACGTCCGGAAGTCCGTGAAGAGCGTGTTGATCAGCAGGGCGAATGGACCGATCCGCAAACCGCCAAGCCTATGGGCAAAGAAGTCGGGGCTGACTTTATGCTGCGTGGCAGCATCAACACCGTGACCGACGACACCAGCGGCAAGTATGTCATCCTGTATCAGGTCAATCTTGAGCTTATCGATATGGCGACCAACCGGGTCAGATGGCTGGAACAGACCGAGCTCAAGAAACTGGTCAAAAAGACCAAGTATTCGCTTTAATCCTTTCAAGCGTATGTTATCCCGCCTCATTTGTCTTTGGGGATGTATTGTCTTCCTTGCTTCCTGCGCCTCAACCTCCAAGCCCGTACGCCTTTTTTCGCAGCCTCAGGTAAACGCCCTCGTGGTCAGCGGTCGCTTTGAGGAGGCGGCGGAGCTCTTTAAGATGGGCCAGCCGGCCTACGGGCCCAAAAATGAACTTTTACTCCTGCTGGATAAAGGCTATGTGCTGCACTTGGCCGGCCGTTACCGGGAGAGTATGGCTGCGTTTGAAAAAGCCCAGAAGAAATTGGATGAACTTTACACCCGCTCGATCAGCAATATAGCGACCACCTGGCTGGTCAACGATAACCGCGCCCCTTACCGCGGTGAATATTTCGAACACACTCTCATCAATATTTTTCAGGCCCTCAATTACGCGGCTTTAGACGACGTTGCCGGAGCCCTGGTCGAAATGCGCGCTGCCGACCGGAAACTTACCGTCTTGAACGATGTTTTCCGCTATAACAAATATGACATTTATCGCGACGATGCCTTTGCGCGTTTCCTGGCCGGGATACTGTATGAAAGCCGCGGTAACCGCCGGGATACCAATGATGCCTTTATCGCTTACCGGAACGCGTTGAAAATCTATCAGGACGCTTTTCACAGCAAAACAGAAGTCGAAGTTCCGCGCTTGCTCATCCAGAATCTTTTGGCAACCGCCGAGTATCTGGGGTTTGAGGAGGAATTTCGGGAATTACGCAAACAGTTTCCGGATATCGCCTATTCTTCCGTTGAAGAAAAACTGGGCAAGGCTGAAGTCTATTTGATCCATTACAGCGGTCTTTCGCCCATCAAGCATCCCGTCAATATCCCGGTGCCGCTGCCGGAAGGATATGCCACGCAATTTTCGTTTCCGACTTACGAAAAGCGCCATTACGGTATTACTTCATTGGTCCTTATCGCCACCGCTAACGGGCGCACATTTGAAGCGAACTCCGAGCCGTGCGTGAATCTGGAGAGGATCGCCGAACAGAGCCTCAATGACCGCAAGGTGCAGATTTATACCAAATCCGGCTTACGGCCGCTTGCCAAATATATTGTGGAGCAAGGGATCGAGAACAAGATAGAAAAAAGTCATGGGGAGGGAGCGGCTTTTGCATTCCGCGGCGCGAGCAGTATCTTTAATCTTTTTTCGGAGCAGGCCGATCTGCGCAGCTGGCAGACGCTCCCCGCCCGGATCAGCGTGGCGCGGCTTCTTCTTCCGCCGGGGGGCTACCGTCTTTCCGCGGCTTCTGTCCGTTTTGACAGTGTCCGAGCCCAAAAGACGATTGTCGAGAATATCACCTTAAAAGCGGGGGATAGAAAATTTTTTATTATACGTTCCGTGGAATAGACAATGGTTTCATTCTACGCTACAATAGGGCGCTTTATAAATCCATTTATATATAAGGAAGCCTGAGAGACGATGGAAATCGGTATCGTTGGTTTGCCCAATGTCGGCAAATCGACTCTTTTTAATGCCTTGACCGGTGCCGGCGTGGCCGCCGAAAATTTTCCGTTTACGACCATCGAGCCTAACGTGGGGGTGGTGCCTATTCCGGATCCGCGCCTGATGCGTTTAGCACAGGAATTTGCCAGCCAGAAGATGACGCCGGCCGGCGTGCGTTTTGTGGATATCGCGGGGCTGGTCAAAGGTGCCAGTCAGGGCGAAGGTCTGGGCAATAAATTTCTTTCGCATATTCGCGCTGTGGATGCGATCGCCCATGTGGTCCGCTGCTTTTCCAACGATAATGTGGTCAACGTCATGGACCGTCTGGACCCGGTGCAGGCGGCCGAGATCATTGAGACGGAACTGTTGCTGGCCGATATCCAGCAATGCCAAAAAGCGATCGAGCGTATTTTAAAACCGGCCAAATCCGGGGACAAAGAGGCCAAGGAGAAACTGGTGCTGCTTGAAGAGATCGCCGCTGGATTCAACGCCGGAAAACCGGCGCGGGCGCAAACATTGCCTCCGGCCGTCCTTGCCGAATTCCAATTTTTGACCTCAAAGCCTTTGATGTATGTGGCTAATACCGATGAGGGCCCTGTCGATCCCAAGATCATCGAGCCGCTGCAGGTCAGGGCGCGTCAAGAAGGGGCCCGTGTCGTCGTGCTGTGCACGAAATTGGAAGCCGAGATCGTTCAGCTTCCGCCGGAAGAGCGGGCGGTTTATTATGAGTCGGCCGGGATCACAACGCCGGGCTTGGGTCAACTCGCCCAGGCCGGACAGGAGCTTCTTGATCAGATATGTTTCTTCACGGCCGGACCGCAGGAAGCAAGGGCCTGGCTTATCGAGCGCGGCACTAAAGCGGTGAAGGCCGCCGGAAAGATCCATTCCGATATTGAGCGCGGCTTTATCCGCGCGGAAATTTATAAATTCGGGGAACTTCTTAAATTAGGCTCGTACAAGGCCCTCCAGGAAAATAACCGTATTTCCCTTGAGGGGAAAGATTATGAAATGCAGGACGGAGACGTGGCGTATTTCCGTTTCAGTGTTTGATCTATGCGGAACCAATTATTGCTCATCGCGTTTGGCTGGCTGACCTTATGTGCAGGCGCCGATCAAGTCCTTGCGGCCTCTTCCGATAAGAAGATCGAGATGATCGTTTCCGATTATTCCAAAGCGATCGTTTATATCGGCGTCAAAGGAAAAGACGGGGCCAAAATGGGTAGCGGTTTTGTGGTCGACAGGGAAGGCCTTATTCTCACCAATTATCATATTATCCATCAGGCACAAAACATCTTTGTAAAATTCAAGAACAATAAGGCGTATCCGGCGACCATCATTAAGGTCGACCCGGCCCACGACCTGGCGGTGCTTGCTGTCCCCGCGGACGGCCTCAAGGCGGTAAGGATGGGGAACAGTCACGGGCTGAACGTCGGTCAGCGGGTCGTGACCATTGGGCATCCTTTGGGCCTGGAAAATACTGTTTCGGACGGACTGATCAGTGCTGTCCGGCGGATGGACAACGGGTCAAAATTGTTGCAGATAAGCGTTCCGCTTTCGCCCGGAAGCAGCGGGGGGCCGCTGTTTGATCTGAACGGAAAAGTGGTCGGCATCACCACCTCTTCGTTCGATAACGGTCAAAATTTGAATTTTGCGGTCCCGATCACTTATGCCAAGTCGCTTTTGCGTAGGAGTGGAGAAAGATCCCCCGTTTTAGAGGCCAGAGAGCGTTTAACGCGGCTTTCCCATACGCGGGTTCTGTCGAAAAAAGAACCGGCTGATGTTTCTTACACGGTGCAGGAAAGGGACACGTTATATTCTCTTTCTCGCCGGTTCAAGACCACCGTCGAAGCGTTGCAGGCGATCAATAATCTATCCACAACAAGCATCCATGTCGGGCAGGTGCTTCGGGTCCCGGCAGCTGATTAGATTCAGATATGAAAAAATATTTCTGTGTCATTATTGGCCTTATACTTCTTTTTCCCGCCGAATCTTCTGCGCAGATTTATACCGTCAAAAAGGTCATTGAAGGCGATATTTTAGAGTTATCCGATGGGAGGACTGTGCATCTGATCGGTATTGATGCTCCCGACAGTACTTCGACAGCCCGCGCCAAGATGTTTGCCGAACGCAGCGGTAAAAAGCTCTCCGAGATCCTGGCGGTGGGCAAGAAGGCAAAGAAATTCGCGCAGAAACTGGTCGAAGGCAAGCAGGTGCGGTTGGAATATGACCTTCTGGAAATCGATGAGCAAGGAAAGATCTGGGCGTACGTGTATATGACATCCGTTCCCGGCAAGGACGGAGGAGAAGCCGAATATTTTTTGAGTTCCACGGATATTTTTGTTAATGCGACCATCGTTAAGTCCGGTTATGCCAGCCCCGTCATCATTCCGCCCAATATCAAGCATTCACGTTTGTTTAAACAATTGTTCACGGAGGCGCAGTTGAACAAGCGCGGTCTGTGGAAAAATTCAACCAAGAGGTGAATATGAAACGCATCGTGTTGTCTGTTTTTTGGTTTTTAGTTCCATCTCCGGTCTGGGCCCAGCCGGAATCGGCCGTTGAAACTCCGTCCGCCTCGGCCATAACCAAATTTATCGATG
>CAZCLW010000019.1:0-24811 GCA_964499685.1 uncultured Planctomycetales bacterium | reverse complement strand
GTAAAATACAGTTTTCAGGTCTTGGGCGGCATCATCGTCCTGGGGGCCGGATGGTTTATTAGTAAATTTGTCTGCCAGTTTGTCCGTGATTTTTTGGCCAAGCACAAGGTGGATGTCACGGTGGCCAAATTCCTGGTCGGTGCCGCACGGCTGGTCATCATGGCCTTTGCCCTTTTGATCGCCTTGGGAAAGTTCGGCATAGAAATCGCGCCGTTCATCGCAGGTTTAAGCGTGGTGGGTTTCGGGACCAGCTTTGCCCTGCAGGGACCGTTGTCCAATTATGCGGCCGGTGCGAGCTTGATCTTCACCAAACCATTTCGCGTAGGCGACATTATTGAGGTTGCCAATGTGATGGGTGAAGTGGAGGACATAACACTTCCGCGGACGATCCTGAAGACCATTGATGGAACACATGTGGTCGTGCCGAACAAGCACATTATCGGTGAGATCATCCAGAATTTTACGGATTCCAAGCTTCTGGATATAAAAGTGGGTGTCAGTTATAAAGCCGACATTGACAAGGCGATCGACATCGTCAGGTCCGTGATTGAACGCGACTCCCGCGTATTGCGCATGCCGGCCCCCAAAATTGGGATTTCGGATTTCGGCGATTCCAGCGTGAATATCTATGCCCGCGTCTGGTGCAAACAGGACGACTATTGGGACGCCTTGTTTGCGATCAATAAATCCATCTTTGATGGATTCAAAAAAGGCGGGGTCGAGATCCCGTTCCCGCAGCGCGATGTGCATTTATATCAGTCGAAAGACTGATCTTTTTCGTCCAATCTTTCAAGAAACACTTGCCGTTCGCAGGCGATTGAATTATGATGAGCCTTATATGAAAAGAAGTCTCATACAAGCCTGCGCCGTTTGTCTTAGCCTCCTTTTAGCGGCCGGCCCTGTCTCTGCGCAGGCCGATTATGTTCAGCTGCCCAAGAGCGACGCCGACCGGCAGACGTTCTTCAATAACATCACCGACAGTTTGGCCACGTTCGGAAAATCCGGGAAAGAGAAGGAAAGGGTCATCAAACAGCGCAAGGCGGACCGAAGGGCAGAGCGCTTGCGCAAGCAGCGGCGGTCCCGCGATGCCAAGGTACAAAAGCAGATAAGGCAGCAGGAACGCGTCATTATGAAAAAAATAGAGGCCAAGAATAAGGCGAAGTACTCCCACAAGAAGAAAAAAAGTAATAAGGAAAAATAATCATGTCCACCCCAGCCGATCGCCGGAAATATGAACGCTATGATACGAAGGTCGAGATATATTTCCGGGTGGCATATGACGTTACCACCAAGGTCAAATTCCGTATAAAGGATGACCGGGGTAGGTTCTCGGCACGCAAATATCCGGCGGTGAGCCGCAATGTCAGCGCCGAGGGCCTGAGTTTCATTTCGTCAAAAGAATTATCAAAGAAGGACCGGCTGTATGTCGAAATCTATCTTCCTGAGAGTGAAGGTCCTTTGGTGATGGAAGGAGAGGTGCGCTGGTGCGTCCCTCTTTCTGGCCGGGGCCGGGACAAGAAAATGTACGAAGCCGGCGTAAAGATCTCTTCGGTCCAGGGGCAGTCCGTCGCCAATTCCATTTATTACGACAATACCCACCAGATTATTTGGAGTATCCTTTTGGAGTCCGTGCTGGGCAATTTCCGTATCATTTCCGAAAAGTTGGCCGGTCAGCGTAGTCAAAAAAAATCAATGTGATGAGAGACAATGTTGCGTTTTTTCAAAGAATTAGCCGCTCAAAAGAAGGCCGATCAGAATTTATTGGATCTGTATTATGAGGTCGCTCAGAATTGGGAGAATTGGCATGTCATGCATCAGCGCAACGTGCTGGATAAATTCAAATTGGAGGCGAATGCGCCGGTCAGGACGGATGTCCGTATCAATGCCAATCTTAAGTTCGGGGAGTATGTGAAGAAATTCACGGAATACAACCACAGCATGGACGAGTTCCGCATTTTTGAGCAATGGTATATATCGGATATAAAAAATAAGACGACCGAGAATGCCCGCGTCCTGCATTCCAAACGTGAGACAGCCGCCGCCAAGTTCAAAGGGCTTTTGGCCGTGGTGGAGCCGCTTAAAAAGGAGCTCGGCGAAAAGCTGCGCGCCGAAGGGATCCTGAAGGAAGAGCGGAGAGTTGATTAAGCTAAAGGATAACAATGCTTTCACTTTCGACCGCCTGGAATTACAAAGAGGACATCAATGTCCGCGACCTTTTGTCGGAGATCAAAAAGACAGGGGTCGATTCTATTGAGCTTGGCTATCGGGTGACCAGGTCCCAATTAGAGGACATTATCGATTTTCTTCCGGAAATCAACCTGAAAGTCGGAAGCATCCATAATTTTTGTCCGGTGCCCTGTGATGGCCCCTCCCCGCGCCACCCGTCCAATTATTACCGGCTTTCGGCTTTGGAAGAAGAGGAGCGTCATAAGGCCGTGCATTGGACCAAGAATTCGATCGACACGGCCCTTCGCGTCAAAGCGGATGTCGTGGTCATCCACGCCGGAACGGTCGAAATGGACGAGGCGCGTTTGAAGAATTTTCTGGAGATGTACAGGGCACAAAGGCAGGACACGGATGAATTCCGGATCGTGCGCGCCGAGTTGTTGCGGGAACGCCGCGAAAAACAGCCCGCTTATTTTCAGGCCCTCGTAAAGACTTTGGATGAAGTGATGGCCTATGCGCGGCAGAAAAATGTCAAGATAGGCCTCGAGACGCGCTACTATTTGCATGAGATCCCGAATTGCGATGAAGTGGGCATCCTATTAGATAAATATCATGATCAGGGTATGTTCTATTGGCATGACGTGGGTCACGCCGAGATCAATGAGCGCCTCGGCATCGCCATGCATTTGGATTACTTGAAAAAATATTCGCCGCGCATGATCGGCTGGCATATCCATGGCGTCAAAACCCTGAAAGACCACCACGCGCCGTTCGAGGGGGACTTCAATATCCTTAAAGTGGTCCCGTTTATTAAAGCCGACCATGTCAAAGTCATAGAGTCGCACACGGGGACCGTCGAGCAGATTCAGAAAGCCGTGCATACACTTTCTTCATTGGGGAAAAAAGAATGAAATTATATCTCGTCCGACATGGGGAAGCACTCTCAGAAAGAGAAAATTCCGAGCGGCCGCTCAGCCCCGAGGGGTCGCAAGATGTCCGGAGGGTCGCGGAATTCTTGAAGACAGCCGGTGTAAAGGTCGACGAAATCTACCACAGTCCCTTAAAACGGGCGCAGGAAACCGCCGCGATCATTAAATCTGCCATTCAGCCTTCCGCCAAAATGACCGTCAAGGACGTTTCTCCCAACGACGATACCGACCGGCTCATTGACGAGTTGGTGCGGCGTCAACAAGACCTTATGATCGTAAGCCATTTGCCTTTTTTGCCTAAGCTGATCGCCAAGCTGGTGATAAAAGATGAAAGCGCGAATGTGATCGGCTTTTCTACCTCATCGGTCCTGGCCATGTACCGGGATAGGGAGGGACGTTGGCAAATTGTTTGGCTGGTCAGCCCGGAATTGCTCGCCAAGAAGAGGTAAGTATTTATGAAAGAATTTTTTACTGTTTCCGAGCTCAACGGTTTGATCAAGGAAGTGGTCAATTACGGTTTCCCCAACGCTTTATGGATCTGCGGGGAGATCCAGAGCTTTGACCGCAACCGGCACAAAAATCATATCTTTTTTGAATTATGCGAGAAAGACCCGCAAGCCAAGGACATTGTGGCCCGCATCGGGTTGGTCATCTTTGCCGGACGTAAGAATTATATCGAAGAAACTTTGAAAAGCGTTGAGAACGCCTTTCAGCTCAAAGATGATATTGAAGTAAAATTTTTATGCCGCATCGATTTTTATCCGCCGCACGGTGCGATGCGCCTGATCGTCGAAGGCATCGATCCGGTCTATACCTTGGGCAAGATCGCCCAGGAACGCCAGAAGTTGATCGCACTTCTGCGTAAAGAAGGCATCCTGGAGAAAAATAAAGCCTTGGTGCTGCCGGCCCTGCCGTTGCGTATTGGTCTGATCACTTCTTTTGATTCGGCGGCTTACAATGATTTTATTTCAGAGTTAAAAAGAAGCGGGATAGGTTTCAGCGTTCATTTGATGAATGCCCTGATGCAGGGAAGAAACGCCGAGGCAAGTGTCTGCGCAGCCCTGGATCGTTTCAACCGTTCGGGCGAAGTAGACGTGGTCATCATCACGCGCGGAGGCGGTTCGATCGCCGAATTGAGCTGTTTTGACAGCCGGGTGATCGCCGAGAGGATAGCCGCCAGCCGGCTTCCGGTCCTGAGCGGAATAGGGCACGAGATCAACGTCACCATCACGGACCTTGCCGCGCACACGTATGCCAAGACGCCGACAGCGATCGCCCAGTTTCTCATTGAATGCGTGACCAGATCGCTCAACGAGCTCGACGAAAAAGTGGAGCGCCTCTTCGATATTGTCCAGGAAAAGATCCTGCACGAAAAGAGACAGTTGCGTCTTTTAGCCATGGGCCTGCAGAAGCAGGCAACAGATTTTTTCCGGCAGCATGACCAGGTATTGGCGCAATTCGCCTCGCAGGTAAGACATGTCCCTTTGCAAAAATTAACGGCCGAACAAAAGACCCTCGTCAGTCAGCGCGGGATCTTTTTGCGTTCGCTTAAAAATGCGCTGGCCAATACGGAAACCAAGATAAAGCATTACACGAAGCTCATCGACATGGTGAGCCCCAAAAACACCCTCAAGCGCGGATTTTCCATCACGCGTACAAAAAATGGGAAAACAGTCCGCCATCTCAACGACGTGAAAGAGGGTGATGAGATGGTGACGGAGGTCTTGGGCGGTTCCATTCCCAGTCAAGTGATTGAAAAAACAGGAGGAATGATACGTGGTAGAGGCAAAGTATAAAAAAGCCATTAAAAGGCTCGAGGAGATCATCAGTAACATTGAAAGCGAAGAGATCGATGTCGACGACCTTTCCGCCCGCGTTAAAGAAGCTGTGGAGTTGATCAGGCTCTGCAAGGCCAAGATCGAACAGGCGGAAATGGAAGTCAAGCAGATCGTGGATAAGTTCGAAGAAGAAGCCATAGCTAAAATGGAGGAGGAGCGGGAATAGTTTGTGTTGACAAAAAATCCTTTCCGCGCCTATACTATTTTAGGTGAAAAAATGAACGATGCTTCCCACAAAGAACTTTTGAACAACCGTCAGGTCTTAGAAGAGATCGCCCGGCACCAATGGATCGAAAGCGAAAAAGTCGGCCGCGATATCGGCTTTGAGACTGCGGCCGAAGACTGGTTGAAGCGTTTTTCCAAGGCCTGGATGGATTATCACCTTCCCAAGCAAAAGACAAAAGAAGAGCCCGCGAAAGCCGCCCCCTCCCCTAAAAAGCGAAAAGCTAAATCCTATCTTAAAAAGTAGTGCCTTTTTTCTTCACTTTATAAATTCCTTTTTCAATCAATATTTGCGAAAAGAGTTTTAATTGCTGGCTTTTTTGTGTAAAATGGAGCCAATTTCAAATGCATAACAAGTGTTTCAAGGAGGTTGTCTAATGGGCCATTTTAAACTGGTCTTGCTCCGGCATGGCGAGAGTACATGGAATAAGGAGAACAGGTTTACGGGTTGGACCGATGTAGACCTTTCCGAAAAGGGACGGCAAGAAGCCCAGGAGGCCGGCCGAGTCCTTAAAAAAGAAGGTTATGCGTTCGATGTGGCTTATACTTCCGTTTTGAAAAGAGCCATCCGGACGCTGTGGATCGTCCTTGATGAAATGGACCTTATGTGGCTTCCCGTTCATCGTTCCTGGCGGCTTAACGAGCGTCATTACGGGGCTTTGCAAGGTTTGAACAAATCAGAAACAGCCCAAAAATTCGGCGAAGAACAGGTCAAGATTTGGCGCCGCAGCTACAATATTTGTCCGCCGGCCCTGGAAAAAACCGACGAACGTTATCCGGGGCGCGACCCGCGTTATGCGGGAATGGACCCCAAAGACATTCCGCTTACCGAAAGCCTCGAATCTACTGTTAAGCGTTTTCTACCTTATTGGAAAGAGACCATTGTCCCCGATGTTAAGGCCGGCAAGAGGGTCCTGATCACAGCTCATGGCAATAGCCTTCGTGCCTTGGTCAAGCATTTGGACAAAATATCAGAGGAAGAAATCATTAGTCTGAACATTCCCACCGGGATACCCCTGGTCTATGAATTAGACAAGGATCTGAACCCATTGAAGCATTATTACCTGGGTGACCAGGCGGCTATCCAAAAGGCGATGAACGCCGTGGCCAATCAGGGTAAAAAATGACTTTGATTGGAGTTTTTTTATTCGCTCTTTTAATTTTCATTCTTCTTGTTATTTGGTTCTGTATTTTTTTCGATCAGGCGGTGTTGACACGCAGCGGGACCTTCTATAGAGCGCGGACCCAGCATAAACAGGTGGCCTTGACCTTTGATGACGGGCCCTCGCCGGTCTGGACGCCGAAGATCCTGGATGAGCTGAAGAAAGTCGGTGCCAAGGCCACGTTCTTCATGATCGGTCATCATGCGAAGAAATATCCGGAGATCGCCCGAAGGGTGGCCGCGGAAGGGCATGTGATCGGGAACCACGGTTATGCCCACACCGTTATTTTGTACTATACGCCCGAAGAGATCGAAGAGGAGATAAAATACACCGAACTGGTGATCAGGGACGTGACCGGATATACGACGAAATACTTTCGTCCGCCCAAAGCCTGGATGCCCGACGTTATCAAGGAAAAGATCCGGTTTATGGGATATGAACCGATCCTGTGGTCATTGAATTCCAAGGATTGGGTAAGGTTCAACCACCGGCTGATTGTTCAATATTTGCTTAAAAACATCCAAAACGGGGATATTATTTTGTTCCATGACAGCGGAAATGTGCTTACGGCCGAAGGCGGTGACCGCATGCAGACGGTCTTGACCATTGAACCCTTGGTCAAAGGGCTGCGCGAAAGAGGCTTTGAGGTCGTCACGGTGGAGGAGATGCTCCATGCTTGAATCATTTCTTCAGCGCGCCAAGCATAGCCATCTTATTCTGATCCTTTTTATCCTTTCTTATTTCTTCCTCATGCTCGGTAACGGCATCATCAGCCTGACCCATCCTGATGAAGTATTCTATGCCCAGACCGCGAAGGAAATGATTACGCACAACAGCTGGCTGACGCCTTTGATCTTTGACTGGCCGCAGTTCGAGAAGCCCGTCTTTTTCTACTGGCTGCTGGCCGGCGCTCGAAAGGTTTTTGGCGAAGGACCGTTTGTGGCGCGTTTCTGGCCGGCCTTTTTCGGCATGGTTGGCGTGGTGGTGACCTATGCCGCGGCCTGGCTGCTCTTTCGTCACAAGCGGATAGCTTTTTTGTCCGGGGTTGTGTTGATGTCGAGCCTTATTTATCTTGCCCTATCGCGGGCAGTCTTGACCGACATGGTTTTTTCCATTTGGGTGGTGATGGCCTTGGTAGCCTTTTTATGGGCGTATTACGAGCGCCGGTACAAGACCATCGGCATTATATTGTTCTTTGTACTGATGGGCATTTCCGTTTTGACCAAGGGGCTGTTGGGCGTGTTGTTCCCATTGACTGCTGTCTTGGGATTTTTGCTCTATAAAAAAGAGATGCGCTTTTTAAAAACCCCCGCTCTCCTTTGGGGCATTCTGGCCTTTTGCGCTGTGGCGGTTCCTTGGCATTGGGTTATGTATCAACGCTACGGACAAACCTTCATTGATGATTACTGGCACAATGTCCACATCCGGCGGATATTCGTGGCAGAGCACCCCAGAAATGATACCTGGTATTTTTATATGGGGCTGATGTTCGCCGGCGTCATGCCTTGGAGCTTTTTCCTTATTCCCGCCTTAGGGCGCGGTTATAAGGCGGTGGTTGAGCTTAAAAAAGAGCGCGATGCGTTCATGTTCCTGTTGTGGTGGGTCGTGTCGGTCTACAGTTTCGTGCAGCCGGCCCATTCCAAGCTGGCCAGTTATATTTTTCCGGTTTATCCGGCCCTGGCCATATGTATCGGGTATTATTTGAACCAAATCCTGGAGAAGAAGGCGGTCTTCGCGCAAAAGGTCATCGGCGGGATTTTGACCGCCATGATGTTAGGCGGAAGCGTTGCCGCCGTTATTTTTGCCCGCCAATATGACGATTTTGTGCCGGATTTTACAATGGTCTACGTTGCCAGCGGTCTTATGCTTATCTGTGCGGGCGCACTGCTCTTTTTTACATTCAAACGGCGGTATTATCCGTTTATCGTTTCAAATCTCTCGATTACGGTCATTATCTTGATTGTACTTTTTACAGGCCGCCCTTCGGCTGAACCGTGGGTTTCCTGTAAGGATATAACGGACCAGTTCAAACAGATCGAGGATGACGGTTCTACAGTGCTGGCCAGCAAGTTTTACGTGCGCGGGATCCGCTATTATACAGATCGCAAAATGGCAGTCATCGATATAAACGGAAAGGGATTTTTTACTGCTCATCCGATCCCGTTTCTTAATACGCCCGAAAAGGTCATGGATTTCCTGGCCCAGCAGCCTGTCACGTACGCCGTTCTTAAGGAAGGCGATGTCCGAAAGCTTAAGGAGATCGCCGCCGACCGTTATCGCATCCAGGATATCGGCGAGGGAATAGGCGGGAAATATATTTTACGCATCGAAAGAATACAATCATCATCCATAAGGAGTACTTGCTTTCCTTGTATTTGAGCAAGTACATCTCTTGATTTCATCGAGATGAAATCAAGGAAAATCAAGGGAGTCCACATGGCACCACCGTCTCGTCACTACCAGCAAGAGCGGTTCCGGCTGATCTTTGAGAACTCGCCCATAGCCATTTGGGAAGAGGATCTCTCGGCCCTGTATAAATTAAAAACGCATTTGACCGCCCGCCGCGTAAAGAACGTGCGTACCTATTTGGTCAACAATCTGGACCTTGTTTTGAAAATCTTCCGCGGCATCCGCGTACTGGATGTCAACAAAGCGGCCTTAAAGCTCTATGGATCAAAAAGTAAAAAGGAATTGATTTCCGGCTTTGGTAAAACCGTCAATCCTCACATGATGGATGTTATTGTCAGTGAATTTACGGCGCTGCTTGAAGGAAAAAATTATTTTGAAGCTGAATTCCGGATGGAAACCGCCAGAGGGAGGATTCATGACATCCTGCTCAAGGTTTCCATTCCTGACGAGTATAAACACAGTTTCAGCCGCGCCATTGTCACGCTGCAGGATATCTCCGAACAGAAGAAACTGGAACGCCACCTGCGCAAGATCGCCCAGCTGGACAGCCTGACCAGACTGTACAATCACAGCACGGTCAAGCAGCGGCTTGACGCGGAGCTTTTGCGTTCCCGCCGTTATGGTTCAAGCCTTTCCTGCATGATGATCGACGTGGACCATTTTAAGAACATCAATGATCAGTATGGCCATCAAAAAGGCGATATGATCATCCGCAAAGTGGCGCAAACCCTGCGCGGCAGCATGCGGCAGGTCGACATCATCGGCCGTTACGGCGGGGATGAGTTCATGATCATCTTGCCGGAAACAAAGGCCTTGAACGCCAAGATCGCCGCCGAGCGTCTTAAAGCGCTTTTTAATACAAAGCAGTTCCCGGTCCGGAAAAACCTGCGCGTCAAACTTTCCTTAAGCATCGGCATCTGCGGTTATCCATCCAAGGATATACGGGAGGTGAAGGACTTTATCATGAAGGCCGATAAGGCCCTTTATGCGGCCAAAAAGCAGGGCCGCAACCGCATCGTGGTTTTATAGCCTCTCGATGAAAAAACAGGAAATCCATTGACAGAAAAATAAGGCGCTCAGTATAATGAAATCAAAATGAATCCCCCTTTACCCTCGGAATAACATAAAAGACCGTCGGGCCGGAAAGGCCCAACGGTCTTTTTTCTGCCACCCTAACTATTTCAAGGAGGTAGCCAAAATGGTTAGAGGAAAGGTCAAGTGGTTCGACAACAAAAAGGGGTATGGATTCGTAGTTCCGGAGAACGGCAAGGATATTTTCGTGCATTACTCCGTCATCCAGGGCGACGGGTTCAAAACGCTCAACGAAGGCCAAGAAGTGGAATTCGAGATCGTGGCCACCGAAAAAGGCGAACAAGCGCGTAACGTCGTAAAATTATAGTGATTTAAAATTAAAAAGATCGGTCTTGTCGACACCTGTCTCTTATGAGATAGGTGTTTTTATATGTACTGATTTTTTCATAAAATCTTTTAGAGGAAATCAGTAATTATACTTATTTCATCCTAAAAAACTTTGAGAAAAATAAGTATGAAAAAGCGAATTTATCAATTTGTCATTTCCCCGCGTCCTTCTACGGCTGCTTCGATCGGCATTCTGCGTAATTTCCTGAGGCGCGCGGGACTGCAGGAAGAAGATATCAGTGAATCCCTCATCGACGGAAAGGCGTCCTTGTCCGTTTTCTTTGCCGGCAAAGAACGGGCCGTGTCCTTGCATGAAAAATTGCGCCGCATGCGTTTAAAGAACATTGATTTTCGGCTGCGGCCTCTGGAAAGCGAGGACTGGCAGGATAAATGGAAAGAGGACTTCAAGCCTTTCCGGCTTACCCGCTTCGTGGATATCGCCCCCTTATGGCATAAAAAAAATTATCGCTCTCCCCGGCGTATCATCTATATCGACACTGTTTTGGCTTTCGGCACAGGGCTGCATGAGACAACGCGGTATATGGCGAGATTCATCGAGCGATGCCGCGGACGTTTTGACAGTTTTCTGGATGTAGGCACGGGAACAGGCATTCTTTCGGCCCTTGCTTTTGTTTACGGCGCCTCCCGCGTTGAGGCGATCGATATCGACAAGAATTGTTTGAATGTTGCCAAAACAAATTTGTCGGCGAATGGGTTTAAATTTGATACAATTAAAGCCATTGATTTTGCCCGGTTGAAGACAAAAGCGAAATTTGATTTTATTGCCGCAAACCTTATTTCGCAGGACTTGATCCGGTTCCGCCGCAAACTCTGCGCTTTAGTCAGGAAAGGAAAATACCTGGCGGTCTCGGGTATTTCGCGGGAGAACCTTCCGGTCTTGCAAAAAGCCTTTCGCGGACTGCCTTTGCGCTGTCTGAAAGTTTGTAAGGGCAGAAAATGGACGGCTGTCTTGTTTCAGCGTAGATAATCATGAATGAGCAGGGCCTTAAGCGGAAAATGGAGAAGGTTGGTCTCCGGGAAGAGGATATTGAGGAGACTTTTATTCACGCCTCCGGTCCGGGCGGTCAAAATGTCAATAAAGTGGCCACTTGCGTGAGCCTTTATCATCGGCCCACGGGTCTGCGTGTCAAGTGCCGGACGGAGCGTTCTCAGGGGCTTAACCGGCTTAAAGCGCGTAAGCTTTTGGCCCAAATGCTCGAGGAAAAAGAAAAGCGGGCAAAGGCCGCGCTCGTTCATCAAAAGGAAAAATTGCGCCGGCAGAAGCGGAAACGTTCGGCGGCCGCCAAGGAAAGGATGCTTGAGCAAAAGCGTTTCCGTTCCGAGAAAAAGTCCGGCCGGCGGAAAGTTGCATGGTAAGTATGGCAAAGAAGAAGACGCATAAACACGGTCAGGGCATGGTGGATATCAGCTCCAAAGACACGACCAGACGCACAGCTGTCGCCTCGGCGGTGCTGCGTATGTCCAAGACCGCCTTTAATGCTTTTATCAAAATCGGCTCACCGAAAGGCGATGTTCTCGAAACGACCAAGGTGGCGGCGGTTATGGCCGCAAAGTCCACGCCAAACATCATTCCGCTGTGTCATCCTCTGGAGCTGGGGAAGGTCAAAGTCGATTTCCAGATCGACAAAACCCGTCGAGCTATCACCGTCATCGTTGAAGTAGTCTATATCGGCAAGACCGGTGTTGAAATGGAGGCTTTGACGGCCGCGACCGCCGCGGCGCTCACCATCTATGACATGATGAAATGGGCGGATAAGTCCATGATCATCACCGATGTGATGCTCCGGTATAAGAGCGGCGGTAAAAGCGGTATCTACGACCGCAAGGCGTTATGACGGAATCTTTCTTTTTCAAAAAACGGCCCTTTGCATGGCTGACCCTTGGGGCCGTTGTCCTGTTGTTATTGGTTTCCTACCGGAACTTTGCCGTTCAAGCCGCCCGCCTCAGCGGCCAACTTTTTGACTTGGCCGAGAATGTTTCCTGGCGGCAGAGCGACGGCCATCTTTTTCGCTGGGAGACCAGAAGTAACATAGAGGACATCCTTCTTACCAAGCGCTCCTGGAAAGATTTTGTTCTTTCCACCCAGATTTTTGATCCCCGCGATTCCGCTTTTATATACAACTATCAGGATAAAAAGAACTTTGATTTTATTATTTTTGAACCGCAAAATTCCTGGGTATTTTGGGGTGCCCAAAGGGATAATAAATACACCATTCTAAAGAAAGTAAAGTTTGAGTTTACGCCGGTTGTCCTTTGCCTACTTAAAGGAGTTGATAATAGAGCGGAGTTGTTCCTGAACGGCCGGCTCCATTCGGCGGTTGAAGCGCCGGTGCGAACAGGGAAGATCGGCCTCATGAGCAAATCCGTGGGATTTCCGCCGACGGTCTTTAAAGATGTTGTCATTGAGGACAAAAGCGGCCGTTACGCGAATGCCCAGGTTTTCGAGCCCCTGACGGTACGGCACAAGAAATTTCATGCGTTTATCTTTGCGGCCGGGCTTTTGATCTTTGCGGTCGCCCTAGCCGTATTTTATCTTCCGCCTTTTTTCAACACTTTACGGCGCGAAGGAAAGGTTTATGCTTTCCTGGCGAAATGCGAAGAAAATCCTCTGGCTGCTTATGCTTGGCATCTCGTCGCAGCCTTATTCATCTTTTGGCCGTTCTGGACAAAAGGGGATATCCTAGTTTCCAGTTCAGACAATTTCGGCCAGATCTATCCACTGTTCATTTTTTCTTATCATAACTTTTGGAACATTCTCGACGGTTTGGGGGGCAATTTATGGAATCCCTACAGCCATAACGGGCTGCCGTTCTTTTCCAATCACTGGAATATGACCTATTATCCCTTGAACTGGCCGCTTTTTTTTCTTCCGGAAAAATGGCTGCTCTGGGGCCTTACGCTGCGGGCGCTTGCTGAGACATTTTTGCTTGGCGTGCTTTCTTATAAGATCTTTCGGAAGGAATTCGGCAATAACTCTTGGGCGCTGTTTTGTTCGGTCGTGTATCAGCTTTGCTCGATGCTTATTTTTACTTTCAGCATCTTTCCTGTGACCGCGCTCATGTTCTGTCTGACACTTTATCTGTATCTGTTGTGGTCCATGGACACCCGGAAACCTTACGGGAATTATTTTTATATCACCTTAAGCGTTATCTTGTTCCTGACCAGCGCTAACATGGCTTTTATTTTTTACGGCGGGCTGGTCCTAATTACCTTAACACTTTATCGTTTATTATCCCTGCGCCTGAATGAAAGAAAAAAAGCGGGATTGACCGTCGGCGCCGGTTTATTGACCGGATTTTTGATAGCGGCCGTGCGCATCATTCCGTGTGTGATTGGGGTGGCGGGGAGCAACCGGTTGGTCGAGGATTTTTACACGATCCATGAGCGTCTGGCCATGGCGTTGCGGCTTTTTATCCCCCAAATTGTGGGATGGCTCGGACATGACTTTCTCAACGCCCTGACCTCACCCAATTTGAACCTCATCTTCCGCAGCATCGATCTTCCGTCCAATTCTCAGAACACTTTTTTTGTCTATTTCGGCGTTGTTTCGGCCTTGATATTCTTATTTGGGCTTTTTCTCAAACGGCCCGGTCCGGGCCGTTTTTGGATAATCTATGCCTTGATCGCGCTCGCGCTGGGCTTGATGTTCCAGCCTTTTTGGGGCATCTTTAATATCCTTTTCTTCCCGTTCAATCATTACAGCTATTACATCGTGATCATCCCTATCGGATTTTGCGCTTTCCTGGGATACGCCGGGATGCAGATCGAAAAACAGAAAGAGGACCTGGAGGCGAAACTGCCCGTATTTATCTTGGTCATCCTGCTCGTCCAGGCCTATGCGCTGGTTTTTGTGACCTATCTTTTTCCCGGGCTGGCTTCGGTGAGCCGTATTGCCTTCTTGGTCATGGCTGTTTGGTATTTGGTATACAGATACGCGAAGAAGAACAATGTCAAATGGCAGGAAGCGTTTTTTGGCCTTAGCCTGCTCATTGTCTCGAGCGTTGTCTTTGCCGCGGTCTTGGCGGCGACCACGGCGTTCTTTATGGAGCCGATCCCGAAGAAGAGGGAGGTCATGGCGCTTCTAAATATACCGACGCTTATTTTTCTATTTATCATTGCGCAGGTTCTTTTTGGTTACTTAATCCCGTTCCGCGACGGAAAGCAATGGAGGCTGGCCGGATTATCGGGATTCATTGCGATCTTTTTGGCCCTTGCTTTCGGCTTTTTCGCCCTTCAAGATTGGCTGCGGGCATTGGCTGCCCCCGAAAGAAATTATTTTATCGATTTTATTTTCGGCGAAGGCAAGTTTGTTTTAGTTGTGCTGATATTTTTGAGCCTGCTTGTTCTTTATGGGCGTAACCGTCTTTCCAGGAGTGCCTTTTGGGGGATCTTGTTCTTTGTGACCCTAATCGACCTGCTGGGGTTTAATGCGCGCTTTGATAACGTCGTGGCGCCCAGTCCGCACGGAAAGGCGTTTTATCCGCTTGTTTATCCTTACCGGGATATCGAGCCGCCGGTCAAGCGCGAGCTGGACTTGTCCAATTACCGCGCGCACTATCTGCATCAGGCCGGCCTGCAGGCCAACGAAAACCTGATCTTTAAGGTCCCCAGTTATTCGGGGATCATGGGCCATATGCCCAAACGGTTCTCGGATTTTCTGGTCAATTTCGGCTACCCTGAAGAGACCGTGCTTGTTTATCCCTCGGAGTCGACGGACAATGAGCGGTTTTTGGACTTATGCGCCGTAAAGTATAAATTTTTAAACCGTGGACAGTATGAGACCAGGCCGGCACCGCTGGCCCGCATGAACCTTTTTTCTAGTTTTGAAGTGATACAAAACGATACGGAAATTTTAACGCGCCTCAAGGACCCGGGATTTGATCCTTCCTCAGCCGTTATTTTGAACGAACGTCTTGTTTCCGAGCCGGCCGGCAGAAGCAAGACCGTCATGGTCAGGGTGAATCAAAATTCAGCCGATCAGGTAACCGCCGAGGTCGATAATCCGTGGGGAAAGACAGCCGTTCTCTTATTTAATGAGACCTTTTCTTCTGGCTGGAAGGCGTACGTCGACGGAAAAAAAGCACCGGTCGTTTTGGCGAATTATACCTTTATGGCGGTCGCGGTCGAGCCCGGCCGGCATAGCGTCAGGTTCGTCTATGCGCCGGGAATTTTTTATCTCACCCGGAACCTCAGCCTGGTTGCCCTTATTTTATTTCTGGGAATGTCGTTGTTTTTTTGGATTAAGGGAAGCAAATCATGAAAAAATATTTGGTCGCCAGTTGCGCCTACAATGAAAACGGAAAGATCAAAAGGGTCATTCAAAAGTGCCATGATTACGCCTGGTATGACATGCTGGTCATTGATGACGGCTCGACCGACGGTTCCCTGGATAAAATAACCCCCGGCATTCCGGTCACCGTGATACGGCATTCCGAACAAAAGGGGGCAGGGTATTGTATCCGTGAAATATTCGATTACACCAAAACTAAAGGATATGCGGCGGTCCTGTTGATTTCCGGCAACGACAAGGACGATCCGCAGGACCTGTATAAATTAAAAGATGCGATTGAAGAGGGATATGATCTGGTGCAGGGTTCGCGGTATCTGCCGGGCGGCGGACATGCCCGCATGCCTGCCTACCGCAAGGTGGCGACCCGCATTATTCATCCCTGGCTGTTTTCTATGATCACCGGGAGAAGGATAACGGACAGTACTAACGGGTTCAGGGCCGTGCGGATGAGCCTGTTGGATGATCCGCGCATCGATCTGCGCCAGGAATGGCTGGACAAATATGAACTTGAACCGTATCTCTTTTTTAAAGCAATCACCCTTGGATATAAAGTCAAAGAAGTGCCGGTCACCAAGATCTATCCTCGGGCCCATGAAGGTTATTCCAAGATGAAACCCTTTAGCGGCTGGTGGAGCATTCTGCGGCCGCTCATCTATCTGGGATTACGGATAAAGAAATAATGCGCACGTTTATTCAAAAACATTTTTCCGAAGGCCGGGGGGCGGCCGTTATCTTCGTACTGATCGTTTTGGCTGCAGGGATATTTCTGCGTCTATGGCGGATCGCGGAAGCGAACTTCTTTCTTTATGATGAAGGCTATTATCTTAATTATAATCTGCGGTTCTTAAAGCTTATCGACGGGCACAACTTCACCGGTTTTCAGGATTTTTGGCAGGCGCTCCATGGCCTCATGCGGTTTTCGCTGGCCACAGGCAAGGCCCTGTGGTTCCTGATCGTTGATGCGCGCGTTTTTGGGGGCGCGTTAAGGGAATGGTGGTTCCCGCGGGGCGTGTCGATGTTGGCCGGCCTGGCAACGCTCGGTATGGTTTATTTATTCTCTAAACGGCTCTATCATTCCCGGCTGGCGGCGTGGGGGGCGGCGGCTGTTTTGGCCGTATATCCCAGCCATGTGTTTTATTCGCGGCTGGCTTTTCAAGAGGCCTTGTGCACGTTTTTTTTCATCGCCGGTGTTTATTTCTACTTTTTCCCGCGCAACTTCGGCTGGAGGACTTTTGTGTCGGGGCTGTTATTCGCCTGCGTGTATTTTACCAATTACCGTCTGATCATTGCCCCGGTTTTTGTGGGATTTATTGAATTGTTCATGAGCTTAACCTTGCGCGAGCGGCCGGACGTCCGAAAACTTGTCTGGCATTCGCTTGTCTTTGCCGCGGCGATCGTTTTAGTGGGGAACATGGAGGGCGGCCTGAATACGTATACGACATTCAGTTGGATATTCTATCAGGCTAACATGGCCCACGGCACGTTTGAATGGTACAATCTGCTTTCTTATCCGTATTATCTGTTCCGGTTGGACAGTTTTTTCGCGGGCGCTTTATTTTTTGCCAACATTTATTTCTTGATCAAGCGGCAGTGGCCGAAGGCCTTTCCGTTTGCCTTGGTCATTGTGATGATGGTTGTTTTCAGCCTGCCGTTCGAGAAGGGTGCGCGGTATTTGTGCATCGGCCTACCTTTTGTGGCCCTGGCGATAAGCCTCTTAATGGTTGAACTCTGGGAAAAGGGAAAAAAAGCGAGGACGGTCTCGGGGCTGATCGCGCTTTTGCTTTTCTCGACCATGTTCTTCAAGTCTTTCGCGCTGGCGACCGCCCAGTCCGATTACGAAAGTTCCGCAAAGTTTATTTTGCGCCTTGATCCGAAGGCCGGGTTCATCTCTACCCAGCCGCATGTCCAGAACTTGTTCACCCCCAGCCGAAGCCAGGTCTCGCCTTTTCGCCCGGATTTTGCTAAGATGGTGCAGGCTTACGCGAGCGGTTACCGGTTTTTGGTCATTGACCCGCAGGCCTATGTTTCGTTCACGGAAAGCGGCAAACGGTTTGACACGGAATTGGTCAATTATGCGGATTTTATCGTGAAGCATATAAGGCCGCTTAAGACATTCCCGCATTTCAACGATGCTGTCCTGGAACGCTTCGTATTCGAGCACAACGAAAACCTGCTGCAATCCATGAGATTCTTAAGCGAAAAAGATAAAGGGTTCGGCGCTCTGCGCGTGTATGACATCGCGACATGTCTGGAGGCGATCGCCCGGCTTTCCGGGGCGGGGGGCCGATGAGCGTCAAAACCTTGCCGTTCAATCAGGCCCTGCAACAGCTGAAGCTGCCCGGACTGCAGGACAACTTGTTCTCTTCGCCGGATTGGCTGAAGGTCCTGCAAACGACCTACGGCCTTAAGCTGTTCGTCAAATACATTGAGCGTAACGGTGAAGTGGAGAGTTACATCGTCTATTCCGCTGTGCGCAATATCTTGGAATGGAAGATCTGCATTTGTTCCTACTGCGATTATTTTGACTGTCACGTCCAGAGTTCCGAAGACTGGCATATATTCTTCAATTCCATCCGGCAGGATTATCCCGACTACCGCATCGCGGTCCGTAATCTGCGCGATAAGACCGTACGCGAAAGCGGGGACTTTGAGGTCTTGAGCAAGGAATATCATCATCTGATCGACCTCAACGCTTCCGTTGATGAGCTTTGGAAAAGGCTCTCCAATAATTTTAAGGGCGCCTGTAAGAGCGCGATGAATAGCGGTCTTGAGGTTCGCCGCTGCGGTAAAGCGGAGTTAAGGGATTTTTATGAAATGCATCTGCGGTTACGCAAGGATAAATACCGCCTGTTCGCTCAGCCGTACAAGTTCTTTTCGGACGTCTGGGACCAGTTCATGACTAAAGAGATGGGCGTCCTGCTGGGGGCCTACAACAAGCAGAATGAAATGATCGGCGCAAATATTTATTTGATTTGCGGAGATACGTTGTATTATAAGTTCAGCACCTCGCGACAGGATTCTCTGCAGTTACGGCCGAGCAACCTTTTGATCTGGGAAGGTATCAAGTTCGCCCGGGAACGCGGTCTTACATTCATGGACCTCGGTTCGAGCGGCTATTTCCAGAACAGCCTGGTCTGGTTCAAAGACCACATCATTTCCGGGACGACAAAGTCTGAGATCACCCATTTGGGTTTTACGCCGCCGGACTATAAGTTCAGCCGCAAGATCATCCTGAACATCATGACCGAGCTTTTTACGCAGCGCTGGGTGCCGGATGCCGTCACCAAGTGGGGAAGCAGTATTATTTATCCATATTTAGCTTAAAGGAGATGAGATGTCCAAGCGGATTTTAGTGGTTGACGATGATAAAACGACATTAGTCATGATGTCGGAAATTTTACTCAAAAAAGAATATGAGGTCGATGTGGCCATCAACGGCGTGGTCGCGCTTCAAAAGATCAAAGCGCAGAAACCGGACCTGGTCATAACCGACGTTCTCATGCCGGAAATGGACGGCTTTCAGCTTTTTAAGGAACTCAAACGGAACAAGGAGACCGCCCAATTACTGGTCCTGGTGCAAACCGGGCGTAAGATGATGGAAGATTCCTTTGCGGCCATGGGCATTAAGGATTTTGTTTCCAAGCCCTGCAAGGCCGAAGACCTTTGCGCCAAGATCGAGTCCATGCTGTCCAGAACAACTCTTTCGGAAGATACGATCATCCTGCCAAAGCAGGAGGCCGCTGCCCCGCCGAAACCGGGAGGCGCCCCCGTCGGGACCGGCCTTACCCAGGCCCAGATAAATCTTAAGGTGAAGCAAAGTGTTATAACGGTCGGCGTGATCACCTTGATCGCTGCCGTCATCGTGTTTGCCGTGGTCAGGGCGATCATTAAAGCGAATGAGGGCGGTGCGATCGCCACTCAAATGGCGGGCAGCGTTGACGTCGAAAATTCGTTGGATGGCGAGATCCGCGAGTATGACGACGAGCGCCGTTTGCGGGCCCTTATGTTTTTCGATAAGGGAAAATTAAAGTGGCGCAAGATCTATGATGAGAAAGGTAACTTGACGAAAGAAGAATATTTTTAACAGAGCAATTTTAAAAAGGAGTTCGTCTATGTATCGAGCAGATTGGTGGAGAACGGGGATGGCGGCAGTTGTTGTTCTAAGTTTTTGCACGGTCGGACAAGCGGCTTACAATAAGAAAAAGACCGAAGACTTGGCGCCGATGGTCCCGCCGGTCGTTGAGGCGCTGACCGCGAAAGAAAAAGCTGAGCAGGAAGCGGATATGATGGCTAAAATGCAGGAAGCCTCAACCCCGGGCAAGGGCCATGAAAGGCTTGAGCCGTTGATCGGAAAGTGGACCTATTCCATGAAATGGTGGAAGGACCCGAATGCCGAGCCTGAAATATCGACCGGCACAAGCGAGGCCCAATGGATCCTGGGCGGCCGCTTCGTGAAAGAAAAGGTCAACGGCACCGCCATGGGCCAGCCTTTTGAAGGCATTGGTTTTGTCGGTTATGACAATGTCAAAGACGAATATGTATCGATCTGGATGGATAATATGAGTACCGGCATCATGAAGGCAAAGGGAAGCTATGATGAGGCGACCCATACTCTTTCAGAAGAGGGGAAATTCTCATGTCCTATTGCGGATGGCCCGCTGGCCTATCGTTCAGAAACCAAATTCATGGAAGACGGCGGCCGCATGACTACCATGTACATGGCCGGTCCCGACGGGAAAGAAATGAAGGCCATGGAATTGACGTACACGAAGGAGCGCGCTGCGGAATAAATAGATTAGATTTAAGTTTAAAGCGCCCTTTTATTTTACGAAAGGGCGCTTTTTTTATTGCTGAAAATTCTCTACGATGTAATCTTTTTCCCAGATCGTCAGGAACTGGTGGACCGGGATATAAAATCCGCCCTGGCGATAATATTGGGTCGATTCGACACCCGCTGCATTTAATTTCTTTTTGACCTTTTCTCCCCGGAATTTGGGTGGGACCGCCATGAGATACACGCCCGGTACGATATGCTTATTGAGCGGAAAATAGGGGGCAACGCCATGGCCGGCAAGGCCGTAGCTAAAACGGTTCCAGTTCTGCCGGCGGATGGTGTTCCATTGGCGCATCAGCGGATGGGCCGCTTGCACCGTGTGACGGAGGAGATTCTCCTCCGGAACGGAAAGTCTAAGCGGGATCTCATGAGCAGATTTGAACTTTGTTTTTGAGGCCAAAATGCCTCCGAAGGGAATGGGGTAATATTTCGGCAGGCTGTAGAGGGCAAAATCGCCGAACGTGCCCACCTTGGCGCCTTCCACGCGTGAACCCAGCGCGTAAGCACAATCTTCCAGAACAGGAATTCCGTTCTTTTTAAACGGCGCGACTTTCCATTCCGGACAGGGAAAGCCGAATTCATGAATGACCAAAACCAGTTTTGTTCTAACACTAGGCCTTTGAGACCAGCGGCAAATTTTTTCGATCGCTTTGGTCACACAGCTGGTGATATAAGGCCCGTCGAAAGTCTTGACGATCAAGACTTCATCGCGGCGCTTTAATTTTAGATGATGCAAGTAGGCCAATAGGGCGCTGCGGCCGTTCGCAAAATAGCGGAGGTCTCGGCCCCCATTTAACCAGAAGGAAGGCCGGTCGGTCGTGCGGCCGGCGGAAGTGACCTTCGCCTCGAGCAGTTTTTCCCATTCCATCGGGATAAAAGGCGATATCCGTATGTGCGGATACATGTGAGGCAGGAGATTGAAGGAAAATTTTGAATAGGGCATTTATTTGTTTTTGGTTATTCGGACGTCATAACGCGTTTCCGGTAAAAACCGTCCCGGGATGCGCTGCCGCAGGATCTCGCATTTAAACCCCTTTTGCCGACAATACTTTTTAAAGAAATCAGGTCTGAACCGCAATTTTTTCAGACGGTGGCTCAGAAAATCCGGCCACCATGCTTTTGCTGCACCGTTATGTGTTGCCGATTTTTTATCCGAGCCCGGAAGAACAAGATCGCCTATCAGAATGATCGCGCCGGGTGCCGTCACGCGGTCAAACTCGTTGAGGACCTTTCGGGTGTACGCCAGGCTTGAAAAATAATGGAAAACGCTGAAGCAGAGCAGCCGGTCAAAGGAGTTGCCGGGGAAAGGGAGCTTGTGTGATTCACAGGTAAAGAATTTTCCCCGCGGGTTCACACGGCGCGCGTCCTCGACCATCTTGGCCGAAATATCGGTACCGGTCATGCGTTTTACTTTTTTCTGATAATCGCGGTAAAAATATCCCACACCGCAGCCGACTTCCAGAAGTGAATGGTGCTTGCGCGCTTTTAGCTTTTTCCAGATATCGCGGTAGATCCGTTTCATTACCGTGAAGGGCACGGGCCGGCCCGTCTGGGCGTCACGGTAATAGGACATTTTCATGCGGTGGTCTTTATAGTGCCTAGCCGCGCGCTCGAACCATTCTGACCAGGTTTTGATGGGGGCAGAGTGAACTTTTTTTGACATGGCGGTTTAAGAGGGTTTCCTTTATAATAAGTCCATATTATACCCTAAATAAATCTGACTTTCAGAGAAAATAATCCAAAAAATGAAGAAGAAAAAATTGCAATACCGTATTTTACTGGCCGTGTGCGCTTTGGTCGCCTTGTCCGTTTTATTGACTTCTTCGCCCAAAAAGATCAGGCGCTACAGTCAGTCTGGTTTCTTTTTCGGGACTGAGGTCCAGGTGGATGTCTGTTACGGTAGGGACCAGAAAGAGAAAGTCAGGCCAACGCTTAAGGACGTCTGGAGCCGTTGGGAGGATATCCATTACCGGATGAATGTCTACGATAACTTCAGCGACGTGGCCAAGGTGAACAATTCTTTTCGGAAGCCGGCCAGGGTAGGGTGGGATACGTATTTCGTCCTGCAGGAGGCGATCCGTTTCAGCCAACTGACTTCCGGGGCTTTTGACATCACAGTATGGCCGCTGCTTTCGTTGTGGAGAGAAAGCGCTCAAAAAAATCAGCTTCCTTCTAATGCGGATTTGGCCAAGGTCAGAAAAGCGGTGGGCGTCCGCCAAGTGAGACTGTTGCCGAATTTTCAGGTCAAAGTATTGAATAAAGAAACAAAAGTGGACCTAGGGGGCATCGCGGCCGGTTATGCGGCGGATGAGGCGGCCCGGATCCTGCGTCAGCATGGATTCGAGAACTTTCTCGTCGACGCGGGCGGCGACCTTTATGCCGGCGGCATAAATTGCGATGGAGAGGCCTGGCGGATCGCTGTCAGGGACCCGGCTGACCCGTCCAGGATCATGGAGGTGGTCCACATCAGCGACCTGGCGGTTTCCACCTCCGGTAATTATCAGCAGACGTTCGAGATCCAGGGGGAAAAATTCACCCACATCATTGATCCGGCGACCGGTTATCCGGAAAAGAAGGTCGCCAGCGCCACGATCATTGCGCCTACGGCCCTGGAGGCGGATGCCATGGCCACCGCGCTTTGTGTCCTTGATCCGGCGCGCGGTCAGCAGTTGATCGACCGGTTTGGCGAAGATTGGGCCAGCATGGTTCTTACCCAGGAGCAGGGGCAGACCAGCCGTTTTGAGAGCAAAAATTACCCGCGATATAAACTTCCGCCTGAATCGATCCAAAATTCGCGGTAAAACACTATTCAAGTAAAATTTTTTTGTTATAATGAAGTCCGCCTATTGAAGAAATGAGGCGAAAAATGGAGAATGTTTTGGGCGTGTCTGCCAAAAAGACAAAAGAAGAGTTCGGTTATCAGGAATTTACCGCCGACATCGATGGTTTTCCCCGGTATAAGGATGATATCAGCGACGGGCAGTATTTCGGTTTTCCCTTGGAAGCCGTTCTTGTTGCCGAGCAAAATCTTCTTTCGGAGAAGATAAAATCCATCGCCTATTTTTCGATGGAGTACGGCATAGCCCCCAGCATCTACAATACGTTTAAACTCCGCCAGCCGCTGCAGACCCAGAATCAATTTTTTACCCATCAGGTTTTTTCCAATTATTGGCTCTGCGATTATCTGTTCAAAGTAAAAATTGATAAGATGCTCGACATCCCCATTTACGGCGGGGGCTTGGGTGTTCTGGCCGGGGACACGATGAAGAGCGCGGCCGATCTGGGCTTATCCATGGTGGGCATTGGCATTCTCTGGAACAAGGGGTATTTCAAGCAGAACTTCTGGTATAAGCACGGCCAAGTCCCGCAGGAGCTTCCGTGGGGTCCGGGTTCATATCCCGGCCTCATTCCTTTGAAGCACACCGTAACGATCGAGACCAAAGAAGGCCCGCTGCATCTGCGGCTCTGGAAGTACTATGTTTACAGCTACCATAAGAAGCATGCGGTCCCGATCATCCTGCTGGATTCGAACGTTGAGAGCAACAGTCCGCATTTTCGCAAGCTTACCGACCAGCTTTACCGCAGCGATGATGTTTCATGGAAGATCTTTCAGCGCTCCATCCTGGGAATCGGCGGAATGAAGGCCCTGGCGAGCCTGGGATACAATATCCATTGTTACCATCTGAACGAAGGTCACGCCGCTTTTGCCATTCTTGAAAAGTACATCAGTTCGCCGGGCCAAAAGCCTAAAGAGATCACCGATAAATTTATTTTCACCTGCCATACGCCTGTCGCGGCCGGCCATGACCGCTTCAAGGTCCACGATGTGGCCCAGCTTCTGGGCGACGAATATGTGAAAGCCGCCGAGATCTTCGGCAAAGAACGCCCCGAGTCTGACGAGGTCAATCTGACATTTATGTCGCTCAACAATTGCGTCAAGATCAATGCGGTCGCCCAAAAGCACGGGGAAGTCATGCGCCTGCAGTTCCCTAATTTTGCCGACAAAATAAAATCGATCACGAACGGTGTTCATCTCCATACCTGGGTCTCGGAAAGTTTTCAACAGTTGTTTGACCGTTACGAAAAAGTTTTTGGGAACTGGCGGGAAAATCCGGAGGCGCTCGTCAAGGCCGAAGCCCTGCGGCATGATACCAATTTTCGGCGGGATTTATTCCTCGCGCATCAAGCCAACAAGCAGAAACTGATCGACATATTGAAGCGCTGGCAGCTCAAAGAAGAAGTGTTCACCTTAAGCTGGGCCAGGCGTATTGCCGGGTACAAACGGCCGGCGCTTATATTTCACAATATCGACCGGATCATCAAGCTGGCTTATGATGTCGGCCCCATGCAGATCATCCTGGCGGGGAAGGCGCACCCCAATGACAATATCGGCGCGGCCCATATCGATGAGATCCTTGACCATATTGACCGGCTCAACGACCACAAGGATGTGATCAAGGTGCTGATCCTTGAGAATTATGATACTTATTTCGGCAAGCTTTTGACCAATTCGGTGGATG
>CAZCLW010000018.1:0-34052 GCA_964499685.1 uncultured Planctomycetales bacterium | reverse complement strand
CACAATCCGGTCTGCGCGACCATCAGAAGGGCCGCGGCCGGAAAAATGGTGCGGTAACCCAAAAAAGCCGTGCAGCCTTTGGCAAAGATCGCCGCGGAGTTGATCAGAATAAAAAAAACCGCGAAGACCGCCGCCGCCGTCAATCCGTGGCGCAGCTTTTTTCCGGAAAGGATCAGACCGGCCAGACAAAACGCCATAAGCACCAGATTGATAAGTCCGCCCTTATCACTCCACAGACTGTGCCAGGCTCCCGAGAACGCGACCCAAAAAGTTTCCTTGATCAATCTCAGTTTGGCATGGATCATCCCGCCGATCTCAAAGTCATAAAGCGGGAGATCTTCGAAATATTTCTTCGCCCACACCGGCGGATAAGGAAAGATCCAGAATATATTCAGCACTAAATAGACCAGTATCATCAGTATATAAAATACGGATTCGGCGGCAACTTCTTTTCTTGCCGTTTTGGGGTCTACCGCAAAAAATAATTTCGTAAAACTGCCAAGAAAAACGAGCAGGGCGGTCGGCGGATAAATAAGCAAAGCGGCGATAAAAAGAATGGCGGCTAAAAGACCGCGTAAAAGCCTCTGGCCCGTTTTTGGGCGAAAAGTCCAGGCGGAATCGAGCATAAGATAAGAGATCATGGATAAGAACACGGTCAGATATCCGGGAGCGAATTGGGCGGCCCACAAGTTGAATATCTGGCTCGACGGTGTGGCGATGACCGCCAGCACGGTCAAAGCGGCCCAGAACCTGTCGAGACCAAGCCGTTCTTTAAGGAATTTCCAGAACAAGAAGGCGAACCCTGCCATAAGGAAGAAAGAAAAGAACCGCAGATAAGCAAGATCGGAAACGATCTTGAGCTGACCGCTTATCATGTTCAGGATGACGGCCTGCAAGGCCCTTCCGGCAAAGACCAGCTTGGGGGATTCCAGAAAAATGGGCCGGTCGGAAAAAGAGCCGTTGAGCAGCAGGTAATCGTTATTAAGTCCGTAATCAAAAAAGAATATGGGAAGGTAAGCAAAGAGGATCAGTGAAAATCCGCCCAGCAGAAAAAAACGGCTCTCTTTGGTCGTGGTCATGCTCTTTTATCCCCCCGCCACCCAGCGGCAGACCTGTGCCGTGATGATGCCGAGATACGTTCCGGCAATGTTCCCCAGGATCGCAAGCAAAAGCCCGACCGAGGCCAGGCCCGGCTGATAGATCTCAGCGACGATCGGCGTCGAGGCGACCCCGCCCACATTGGCCTGGCTGGCGACCGCCATCAGGAACATCGGCGCCTTCAGCAAACGCGCCGTAAGCGCCAGTACAACCGCATGAAAGATCACGATGAACATTCCTGCTACTAGTAGCATAAATGTCGCCTGAAGATCGCCCAAGCTTGCCCGCGCGCCGATCGCCGTTAACACAAAATAAAGCAGGAAATATCCGATGCGGTCGGAGCCGTAATTTTCCAGCTCCCTGGCCTTTGTAAACGAAAGACTGATACCTAAAAGCGTTATCAGGATGATCGTCCAGGCCATGGTGCTGATCGCGTTCTTTATGACAGGGAAATACTGCGCCGCAAATTGGACGACCTGGCTCGCGATCAGAGCGCCGGCCAGCAGCGCCAGGGTGATGCGCCAATGGCTCTTTTCTACTTTGGAAGCCTGTACCCCGCGTATCCGCTCACTTAAGTCGTCGAGGACCGTGCGGTCGGAGCGGTTCGCGCGGTCGAAGATGGCCTGTGCCCCCGACATCGCGACCAAAAATCCCATCCAGACGTACGGCACGATCGTGTCGACCACCACCATCGGCGCAAAGACTTTCTCGGGTGTCTCGATCGCTTCCTTGACCGCGATCATGTTCGCGCTCCCTCCGGTCCAGGATCCCGAAAGCGCGCCGAACCCCGACCAGAATTGCGGTCCCACCCAGGGTTTGAAGACCGCGAAGACGGCGACTGTCCCTATCATTATCCCCAAGCTCCCGGCAAAAAACATAATGAGCGCCATGGGCCCCAGGCGCACAATGGCCTTGATATCGACGGGGATCAGAAGCAAAAGCAGGCTGGCCGGCAAAAAATGCTTGATGATCTGCTGGTAGACCGGGCTTTTGGCATCGATCAATCCCAGGCTGGAAGAAAGCATGGGCAGAAAATAGATCCAGAACACGAACGGAAGGAAACGGAAAAACCTTTTGTAACGCGGATGTTCGGCGAGATAAAAGATCAATATCTCTATGCTCAGAAGAAACGCGACGATCAATAACGGATGCTGTATCATACGGTGATCCCTATTCCGAATTTTACTTTAGCCAGGTCATAGATCCCTTGTGTGCTCAAACAGGGATTACGTTCCACTTCACCTTTAATGAAAAACGGCGTATCCAGATCGATATATTTGAAACACCCCAGCCCGGCCCCCAGATGCGCGGCAGCCGTCATGGCCAGCGAGGTCTCCATCATGCCGCCGATCATGAGCTCCACGCCGGCCGAGCGGGCGGCCAAGGCGATCATCCGCGACTCGAAGATCCCTGTCTTCATCAACTTGATATTGATGATCCCGGCGGCTTTTTCTTTGATCACCCGGCGGGCTTCGGCGAGCGAACGCACGCTCTCATCCGCGCACACCGGCACCTTGGTCGAACGCGTTACTCTTTTCAAACCGTCCCGGTCCTTTCGCGGAACAGGTTGCTCAATAAGCACCGGACGGATATTTTTATTTTCTAAAATGTTCAAAAATCTTAATGTCTCGGTGCTGGAATAACCCTGGTTGGCGTCCAAATAAATGGCGCTTTGAGGCGCCAGGCGCCTGACCGCCAGCACGCGTTTGATGTCCAGATCGAAATCACGGCCGATCTTCACTTTAAAAGCGCGGAAACCCTGGCGGTAAAATTTCTGTACGGAATTTTCTGTTTCTTCCAGGTCCGCGATCACGACCGTGATGTCGGTCGCCAAACGCTGATGTCTGAATCCAAAAAATTTCCACAAGGGAATCTTCCATTGCCGGGTCAGCGCGTCCACGAGCGCTGTTTCAAAAGCTGCCAGCGCTGCTTTGTTGTCCGGCAGACGTTCGTGCAGTTCGGCTGAAACTTTCCAATGATCCGAAAGATCGCGGCCGAGGAATGAACCGCCCAGTTTTTTCAGGTTACGGATGGTCTGCCCGGCCGTTTCACCTGTGATATGCGTGGCGATGGCCGCCTCACCGGAACCTCTTGTCCCGTCGGAAAAGGTCAACCGCAGCAGGACATTTTCCAAAATCTTATGCTCGCCCAGGGCCGTGCGAAACGGCTGGATGAGCGGCCGGCGTAAAAGAGCAACAGAGACGTTCTTCAGATAAGCAGGCATGTCATTTGGCCATGAGAACGATCGAATGGATGCGCTCCAGGAGCGAACCGCGCTGGGACCCCTCGCCCAAACTGAGATCGCTGACCACCACGCGGTTGACCACACACACGCGGTCCTCATCTCCTGCCGGAACACGGTAGCCCCAGGTCGCGTGAATGGCGTACGGCCGGCCCTCGACCCATCCTAAATACAGCATGATATGGCCTTTCATCCCCAGGACCGTTATCCCGCCGACGGCCTGCTCTTCGAGAGTTTTTAATTTGACCGGTGGGGGTGAATCCTCCGTGAATCTCCCTAAGATCTTCCCGGCCCGGGCCTGTTCTTTGGAATTGCGCGGCAGAATGATGCCGAACGTCGAAAATATCTCATGGAGAAAACGCGAGCAGTCCTGTTCACCGTGCAGTCCGCCCCAGCCGTAGGGTTCATTGAGCAATGCAAAAGCCTGGTTGATCACATTGCGCGGCGTATACGCTAAGTATCCTTCATGGATGTCCTTTTTATTCATGAACCCTGTTTTCCATTCCCATTGACCGCCCGCATCGCGTCCGGGAAAGCGTATCTTGACCGTCTCTTCCCCTGTTTCCTCGATGGGAAAACGGCTGCCCATGCGCACATAATCGTAGTGCTGCGTCTTTTCAGCATCCCAAAAGATATCGGCCTTGGCGGAAACCACGACCGCCCACGAAGGCGCCATGAAGTATGCGTTCATCTCCTCAAAATCACCGAGCGCCACGTTTTCCGCTTGTACCCATCCGTCGCTGATATCGGTCAGCACGTAATACCATTCGCCGTCTTGACTGGCGTGCAGCACCACGGCCGGCGTTCCCGGGTCAAGATCGCTGTTTTGCAGCTCATCGAAATCCACATCGCCCGGTTTACCGTAAAGGCCCTCTTCCGTCGGGAAAAATCTCTGGTCGCTGAAGCGCACGATAAAACCGTAGCGCGTATTGATCTGATCCGGGATCTCCGTCAAGGCCATCTTTTGCCGTATCGCCTCGAAAAATTTCTCCGGTGCTACCTTGCCCGCATTGTCAAAATACCTTTTTTCCCGGATGGCCGTGATGTTCTTTTCGAGTTCCTCCTTAAGCACCCTCCCTGAAAACAGGCTGGGCGTGGCCATAATGTCTTTGGTCAGCTCCGAGCCGCGCACAGCCTGATTGAATTGAACGATCTCCTCGGGCTCCATATAAACCAGATCAGGCACCGGGTGGCGGCTGACCCAGAAGCCGGGCGTTTTCATGGCGCGAGTGGTGTGGGGAAGCAGGCTGGGGGCGAGTTCATAGGCGGAAGGGCGCGGCGCGGCCGTGCAGCCGATGACCCCGGCCAAAATAATTAACGCAAAAATGTCCCGAAAACTTCTTCGCATAAAGAGTATTTTAGTTATTTAAAGAATGACCGACAATGATTATTTATCGTTTCATCTCGACAGCAACCCCGCGATTCTATATCATGGAAACATGACCATTGTTTATCTTATCGCCGGGCTCGGCCTGCTCACACTTGGCGGCGAATGGCTCGTGCGCGGCAGTTCGCGCCTTGCCGCGGCCCTGGGGATCTCCCCCCTCGCGATCGGCCTGACCATTGTCGCCTTCGGTACCAGTTCACCCGAATTGGTCGTCAGCGTCCAAGCCGCCCTTCACGGCCAGCCGGACATTGCACTGGGCAACGTTATCGGCAGCAATATTTTTAACATCCTCTTCATCCTAGGGCTTTGCGCCATTGTCGCACCGCTTGTCGTCACTCAAAAATTGATCCGGGTCGATGTGCCCATCATGGTCGCGGCCTCGCTCATGATTTTTATCCAGTCCCTGGACCGGCGCTTAAGTTTTTTCGATGGGCTGGTACTCACGGCTGTCCTGGCCGGCTACACCGTTTTTGTCCTGCGGCAAAAACCTTCCGGAAACCGGGAGCTTAGCCGGGAATACGAAAAGGAGTTGGGCCCGCGGAAAGCCAACAAAAAACACGTCATGCAAAATGCGGTTTTGATCGTCCTGGGATTGGCCCTTCTGGTGCTGGGCGGGAAATGGTTCATCGGGGCATCGATCGATATCGCGCGCGCTCTGGGCGTCAGCGAACTCATCATCGGATTGACCCTGGTCGCGGCCGGGACTTCCCTGCCGGAAGTAGTAACATCTTTGCTGGCCATTTTTAAAGGAGAGCGCGATATCGCCATCGGCAATATCGTCGGCAGCAACATCTTCAATATCCTGGGGATCGCGGGGGTCTCGTCCCTGCTCAATCAGGGGCTGGAGATTTCACCGGCTGTCCTGTATTTCGACCTGCCGGTCATGCTCGGCGTGGCCATCGCCTGCCTTCCTATTTTCTTTACCGGACACCGCATATCCCGGTGGGAGGGTTTTTTGTTTCTCGGTTATTATCTTTTTTACGTCTCATATCTTTGCCTGAAAGCCGCCCACCACGACAGCCTGGCCGTGATCGACCGGGCGATGCTTCTTTTTTTCATTCCGCTCACTGTGGTCACGCTGGCGGTCCTGTCCTGGAGATATTGGCAGTCCCGTCGGAATTAACTGCCAGCCGGACGCTGCCTGTTCAAAATAGACTGCAATCTGCTTATATTCTCTTTGCTGGCCAGGACCATCAGCACATCCCCTTCCTCCAGAACAGTAGCACCGCTCGGGATAAAAAACTTATCGTCACGCCCCAATAAGGCGATCAGACACTCCATGGGGAGACCGATCTCAAATATCTTTTTCCCGGCAACCTCTGAATTGAAAGGAACGATCAATTCTTCCAAGCTGGCATCTATATCCCCTGTTTGTTCAAATGCCAGAGGATAACTCCGTTTGGCCTTGAAAGGAACATCCACTTTCAAAAGCCGCGAGACCCAGGGAACGGAAGTCCCCTGGAGCAAGATGGAAGTCAAAACAATGAAAAAGACTATATTGAATATCATCTCGGCATTGGGAATGCCGGCGGTCATCGGGAATATCGCCAGAATGATGGGCACGGCCCCTCTCAAGCCCACCCAGGAAATCATCAATTTTTCATTGATGTTCATTCTGTTAAAAAGCAGGCAAATAAAAACGCTCAACGGCCTGGCAACGATCATCAAAAAGACCGCTATGAGGAGGCCAACACCCATAAAAGGAATGATCTGCGACGGAAAGACAAGCAGGCCCAGCGCCAGGAACATTACGATCTGCATCAGCCAAGCCAGACCGCCGTGGAAGTGGATCAAGACCTTTTTGTGCAGGAATTCCGAATTCCCCAGAATGAGCGAGACCAGATAGACCGCCAAAAAGCCGTTGCCTTTAAGGACGACCGTCAAGGCATAGGTCAAGATGATGAGCGAGATGGTGAGGACGGGATAAAGGCCTTCGTAAGCCAGCTGCAACCGGTTAATGATAAATAAAATGACCTTGCTCATCAGATATGCCATACCGACGGCGACCAAAATTTCAATAAGGAATTGCGGCACAAGATACCAGATCTTAAAATCCTCTACGGTCAGCAGACGGATCAAGCCCAGCGTCAAAAAGACCGCCATGGGATCGTTGCTGCCGGACTCCAGCTCAAGTAGGGCGCGCAACCGTCCCTTTAAATTCACATTGTTGGACCGCAGGATACTGAAGACCGTCGGCGCGTCCGTGGAAGAGATGATGGCGCCGAGCAGCATCCCCTGCAGAAGGGAAAATTTCAGGACGACGGTGGCAAACAAACCGACGATCAAGGCGGTTAAAAGAACGCCGGCGGTGGATAAAAGGATGCCAGGCCCTATCACGGTCCTGATATCTTCAAATTTTGTTTCAACGCCGCCGGCAAAAAGGATAAAAATAAGAGCAATAATACCCAGCGATCTGGCCAGAAAGGGATCATTAAAATGGATGCCTCCTATCCCTTCGGAACCGGCCAGCATGCCCAGCACCAAAAATAAAAGCAGGGCCGGGATCCCGAAACGGTCGGAGATCTTGCTCGCTACCACGCTCAGGAACAAAAGACCCGCCGCGATAAGTAGGAACAGTTCGGGGGATTGATTCAGCAAATTGAACATGATGGTATTTTAATCAGATTAAACATTTTGCCAAGCAAAATATTAAAGCGGCATGCGGATATTCCAGCGCGTCAGCCAGGCGATCAAAATCAGCATCGCCGCGGCGTAGCCTGCCGTTCCCAAAACGGCGATAAGCGCGTGAGGGCTGTCCAACCATGGGACAGGTATGATCCGCGCAAGCCCTTCGGAAAGTATGTAGGCCAAGAGCGCGTTCTTCCCGGCGGGAACCAAAAGACTGAACCATCTCCCCTCACCTCTGACATCGGCGAGCCAATAGACCAGCAGAAAGGCCAAAAGACACCAGGCTGATGTAAGTAAAACATAGCTCGGGGTACTTAAATCTTTGGAGATGCCCAGCCAGGGATAGAACACATTTCCGGCGACAAAAAGCAGAGCCAAAAATATCGAAAGCCGGATGAACCGCTGGCTGGACGGCCGAGAACTGTAGGGGCCAGCAAACAACAGGATCGACGTGATCGTCCCGCACAAAATAATAAAGGTGCTGGTTATATAGTCGAAACTTATGTCGGGGAACGCTTTTCTGGAAAAAGCGATGAGCGGATAAAGGGCCAAAAAGAACATGAGCCCGGCCATCAATACCGGGAGCCGCGTCGCTGACAGATAGTAGATCGCGCACGCGTAAAGATAGCACCATCCGATAATTCCCAGAATGCCGGGCCACCCCGGCCACAGGCTGACCGTCCCATTGTCCAAGACATGCCAAACCAAGAGTGTAAGCAGCAGGCCGATCCCGGAAAACTTTAAAAACGACCGTGTCCGGGCCGGCGCAGGAAATTGCGCCCAAATCAAAATAAAACTTATGGTCCCCAGCGCGATCCAAAGCCCGTCGGATTCATTATGCGCTTCCGCGTAGACGGAAAAAAGACCCATAAGGACAAGGGTCAGGCTTCTTTGGATGATGTGTTTCCAGGTGACAGCGGCCGGCTCTCCGGCGCTCTTCCTTCGCTCAAGGGCAAGCGGTATGGACAACCCGACGGCGAAAAGAAACGCCGGAAAAATGATGTCAACAACGGTCATGTGGTTCAATTCAGCCGGGGCATGCAGCATCCAGGCGGGAACATTGACGGCCCCCGCCAGAAGATTGAAAAATATCATACTGAGGATGACCAAACCGCGGAAGATATCGATCGAAGCGATGCGCATTTATAGTTTCAACCGCACATAGCGGGTTAATGTGTTGAACACAAAAATGACGGCAACGGTAAAGACCAGTGAATGGATGATCCCCGGCCCGCCCGACCGGAAATGGTCATAATGAAAATCGATGTTGAACAGATCAAAGAACGGATAGATCATCTCGGAAAATATATAAAGGAACAGCGGACTGACCGCGGCCGGCATAAGAAAGTCCGCCCAGCGGACGGCATGGCGCATCTCGACGATCCAGTAGAAGAACAGGTATACCGGGACCGCCATGGATAAACTGTATAGGATCCCTCCCGGCGTGGCCCATATGATCGAGATGCCGTAGAAAGGCTCCGTCACATACCCTCCGACAGCCAGCATAAAAGAGAACACGAGAAGCCATCTGATCCTGTCCCCGATGCTGCTTTTCGCATAACGTTCATCAAACAGCCGCAAAGAAACCAGGCTGCCGCACACAATGCCCGCGGTGTACGGCAAGAAATCAAAACTAAAAAAGGTCATGACGGGCTTTATCCAAAGAAGCACCTGATGAAAAAGCAGGAAAACGATCATGGCCAGGACCAGCCCCCAAAAGGGGCGCACCAGAAGAAAAACAGTGGCGGCAAAAAAATAGCACCAGCCGATCGTCCCCAAAATGCCCGGCCAGGGAAGAAAAACATCTTTGCCGAGATACCCGATGGAATAGATCGCAAAAAGTGACGCCAAAAGAATAACGCCCACCCAACGGAACGCCGGCGTCCATTTTTTCCAAAACCGTCCTTGAGGATATTGGTTCAAGGCCAGGATAAATCCGGCATACATCAAAAGCGCCCACAGATATCGTGACATACCGATGGCGCGCTCGCTGTTGTCCTGCTCGGCAAAGACCATGAACGCCCCGATAGCGATCAGCAACAGACTCCGCACCAGGATATGCTGCCAGATCCGGAGCGTCGACTCCCCTTTTTTCCGCCGGGACTTGATCGAAAAAGGGATGGATAGGCCGATGATAAAAAGGAAGCCGAGAAAACCGGCATCCACATAAGTCATGATATTGGAATGTTGAGGGGCGTGCTTGAGCCACCAGGGGATATTGCTGACACCGTCGAGGTCGTTAAAAAAGACCATGTTGGCGACGGCAAAACCGCGGAAGACATCGATGGACAGGTTACGGGAAGATGGGTTCTCTGTAGCGGCCATAAATAGTCAAAGGTGGTTATACCTATAACTATATATGACGAAACGCGTTTCAACAATCCGAAGATACGAATTCTTTGCCCGCGTGGACGGAACGGATGGCATCGGCCAGGCAGCGCACGGTCTTGTCCTTGCAGACATACCCTTTGGCGCCGGCCTCGAGGCTTTTGGCGGAGTAGAGGTTCTCATTATGGGCGGAAAGAATGATGAAATCCACATGAAAATCGTCGGCCGTCTTGAGAAATTGCAGGCCCCCTTCCGTGCCGTCGAGAGAAATATCCAGCAGGGCAACGTCGGGATGGTTCTGCAAAAGGACTTCTCTGGCTTCTTCCAGATTATCCGCCTCACCGGCGAGCTGGATATCGTCTTCCATGGAAATGACTTCTTTGATGATGCTGCGGAACGCGATATTATCGTCGATCACAACGACTTTGATTGGGTCCATCTTTCCTCCCCCTTCCACTTAATGGGAGCAGTAACAAGCGAGGTCTATCCAAAACGTTTTTATGATTTTAGCCAGGTCCACGAATCCTTGGAACCCCGAAGGCTTTCTGACATGGACATTGGCCCTCAGGGCGTAACTTGTGCAGACATCATTGGGCGCGCGCGAATTCGAGAGCACCATGACCGGAATATGCTCCAGGTTTCTGGTCTTGCGCATTTCCGCGAGGACCTCATGGCCGTTCTTGCGCGGAAGATTAAGGTCCAGGATGACCATGTCCGGCTTCGCGGCGTCTTGGAAGCGGCCTTCCTTTTTCATGAACTCCATGGCCTCCACGCCGTCATTGACGATACTTAAATCGCAGGAAACGCCGGCTTCACTGAATGCTTCCTGCAAAATGACTTGGTCGCCCTTATTATCTTCTACCAGGAGAATTCTCATGATGGGCTTAGCGTCCTTTATTCAAACTGCTTGATCGTAAAAAAGAATGTCGATCCCTTGCCCGGCTGGGACTCCACCCAGATCCTTCCTCCGTGATGCTCGACGATCTTTTTGCAAATGGCCAGACCGATCCCGGTCCCCGAATAATCGGACTTGGAGTGCAGGCGCTGGAACATACCAAAAATACGCTCCTGGTACTGGGGTTCAATGCCGATGCCGTTGTCTTTGACGGAAAAGAGCCATTTATCGTCCTCGAGGCGCGAAGCGATCTCGATCTCCGGGGTTTTCCGGCCGCGGTACTTGATGGCATTCGAAATGATGTTCTGAAAAAGCTGGACCATTTCCAAGTGTGCGGCGTTGAGCACGGGAAGGCCGTTATACTGGATCCTGGCCCTGGATTCTGTGATGGAGATCTTGAGGTTCGACTCGACTTCCCTCAGCACGGCGCGCAGATCGACCGCCTGCAGATTTCCACGCTTTCCGATACGGCTGTACTCCAACAGTTCTTCAATAAGTGTTTTGGCCTGTTTTGAACCCTGTTTGACAAAATTCAGATATTCTTTTTCTTTTTCCCCCAGCTTGGCGTCGCAGCGTATCGACAAAAGATCGACAAAAGAACTGATCATATGCAGGGGTTCCTGCAGGTCGTGCGAAGCGATATAAGCGAATTGCTCTAATTCGCGGTTGGATTTGGAAAGCTCCTCTTCCATCTCCTTGTGTATGCGCAATTGTTCATACAGGGATTCCTGGATGTTCCTTGTCTCGGTGATGTCGACGGTCGCCCCCAGCATGCGGCTGGCCTTGCCGTCGGCCCCGGGTATAACGCGGGCATTGGTCGATATCCAGCGCACTTCGCCGTTGGGACGGATGATGCGCATCTCCACGCTATAGGGTTTGAAATTCTCGATAGAATCCTTGATCGCATACTCTACGCGCGACCGGTCATCCGGATGGACAAGGCCGGCAAAAGCTTCCACTGTCCCGCCGAATTCCTCCTCATTCAATCCGTGAATCTCATAAATCTGCTCGGACCAAGTCACATTATTGCCCCGTATGTCCCAATCCCAGGTCCCGATCTTTCCGGCGCTGATGGCCAGACGTAAACGCTCCTCGCTCTCGCGCAAGGCCTGCTGGCTGCGGATGGTCTCGATGGCATCGGCGGCGTGCCGGGCACAGAGATCGGCCAACTGCATTTCCCTCTGGCTGGGTTTCTGACACTCCTTAAAATAGACCGACAGGACGCCCAGAATGTCACCCGAACGGGTCAAAATAGGCGTGCTGTGAACGGCGCGGAACCCCAGATCACGCGCCACTTCGCGATAATTTTCCATACGCGGGTCGGTCTCAATATCTTCGATAACAACACGTTTCTTTGTGGCAAAAGCGGTACCGCTTGAGGCGGCATCATGGGACGGTTTGATCCGCGCAAGCTCCTGAAGCGGCTTCTTGGAAAAACCGATGCTCGCGCCCTCATACAGCAGGCCTGAAGCCGGATCATAGAGGGAAGCAAGCCCGAAATCCGCTCCGTGGATCTCCACTATAGTATTAAGAATAGTCTCCAGAGCAGGTTCCAGTTTATTTTCAGCGGAAAGCTTGACGGCAAGATCGTGCAACTTAGTAAGCACATTGACCTGAGTCGCCAGGTCGTCTTTGGCGATGGCCAATTCCACTTCCGCGCGCTTGCGCCAGGTAATATCACGGGCGATCTTGGAAACGCCGATCAGCCGCTTGTTGACGTCATACAGCGGCGAAGCCGTGATCGAAACGTCGATGAGCGTCCCGTCTTTCCGGCGCCTGACCGATTCATAGTGGTCTACCCTTTCGTCGCGCTGCAGGCGCCCCATGATGACGGGGAACTCATCCGACTTATTGGGAGGATACAGAATGGAAATGTGCTTGCCGATGACCTCATCGGCCCGGTAACCGAATATCCGCTCGGCGCCGGGATTAAAGCTCATAATCATACCGTTCGTATCCTTGCTGATGATCGCATCATCGGAGCTTTCCACAATGGCCGCCATTTTGACCAATTCCTGTTCGGCCTGCTTTCGTTCCGTAATATCAACAAGGATGTTTATGGCGCCGATGATCTTGCCCGAAAGGTCGCGCAAGGATTCCGGATGAGGAAGGACATTGCGGCGGGTCCCGTCGGGGCGCTCAATAATGACTTCACTTCCCCGCGCCGGTTGTCCGCCTTTTAAAATCTTGGCCATAAAGCACTCGTCCAGAGGAACAGGCGTGCCGTCGGGGTCGAATATTTTGTGCGAACCGCACCAGCTTTCTTCACCCAGCTTCGGTTTGCGCCCCCACAATTCCACGGCAGCCTCATTGTAAAGAGTGATACGGCCTTCGGCATTGCAGGCATAGACGGCAACAGGGAGGCTTTGCACAAGCCCTCGGTAGCGCTGTTCGCTTTCACGCAGGGCCTCTTCCGCATATTTGATATCGGTAATATCAATGGTCGAACCGACATAGCCCAATAATTCGCCGTTGGCCCCCAAGCGCGGCCAGGCCGCTGTCTTCATCCAGCGGTATTGGCCGTCGTGACGGCGGAAACGGAACTGACTTTCGAAGAATTGTTTTCGCTCAAACACCTTCTCATATTTTTTGATCAAGATTTCTTTGTCTTCCGGATGAACAAACTCGCTCCAGCCGTAACCGACGATTTTCTCGGCCTCTACGCCCAAGAATTCAAGGTACCGGCGGTTGACAAATTCGCAGCCCTCAAGCCCATTGACCCAGATCAGGACCGGGGCACTGTCCGCCAGAATACGGAACCGCTCTTCGCTTTCGCGCAAAGTGACCTCAGCCAGTTTCCGCTCGGTGATGTCCCGCTGCATACCCCAGGCGCGCAATAATTTGCCATTCTCAACTGTTCCGACGAGATTGTTCAGGAACACCTTGCTGTTCCCGTAGCGGTCGAACTCATAGACCTCCACCTCGTTGAGGCGGTACCCGGTCTTAACAAACGCTTTTACAAGATCGACGCTGCGCGGTTCGGAAGGAGGGATAAAATCACGCAATTTCTTTCCAAGGATATCCTCGGCCCGGTCAAAACCGTACATCCGGGCCATGGCATCGTTGCATTCGGCCAAATAGCCCTGGTTGAATATCTGTTCGATCTGTTCTTCCAGCGGAAGGTCGATCGAAATAGGTTCAGCCGCCTCAAAACGCCAGATCCCTTCGGAACTCTGGCTGATGAAGGCACGGTAACGCTCCTCGCTGTTCTGCAGGAGCTTTTCGGCATTTTTGCGCTTGGTGATGTTGGCGATCGTGCCCAGATAACCGGCCACGGTACCGTCGGGGGCGCACATTTCAATGGCGCTCCCCTGCAGCCAGGTAATTTTCCCGTCGGAACGCAAAAATCTGTATTCGGAACGGAACGGCACCCGCTTTTCGGCGGCCGCGTACCATTCCATGGCCACGCGGTCGGCATCTTCGGGATGAAGGGCCTTGACCCAGCCTTTCCCTTTAGCCTGCTCAGGCGTCATCCCCGCCATTTTGCACCAGTTTTCATTCACAAAAAGACAGTCGCCTTTAATGTCGGTCTGGAAAATACCCACCGGCGCATGGCTCGTCAAGGTCCGGAAGCGCTCTTCGCTCTCCCGCATTTTTATTTCGGATTTTTTGAGATCGGTAATATCCTTGATCGCGGACAAAAACCCGCGGACACTCCCTTTTTCATCGCGGTCGGGAACATAGGAAACATGCATGAACCGCCTGCCGACACGTGCATAAGGCACCTCCAGCTCATACTCGACCCTTTCACCCTTGAGGACCTTTTCAATGTAAGGGGTGATGAGTTTAAAGGCCTCTTCACCCAAAAACTCGGGGATCTTTTTCCCGATGACATCCTCCCGCTGTACCCCGAAATAGGCCGCATACGTCTGATTGACAAATAAGTACCGGCAATCAGCGCTGCAATGGCAGAGCATGACCGGCGCATTGTCCAGAATGAACTGGGCCGATGACCCTTCGAAAAAATGTGCTGGGAATTTCACAGTCCTGGCTTCCAATACACTGGGTTTGGGCGGATTCACGGGTGCGGTATTTCTATAATTTTTCATTTAAGGTAAGTTAAAACATTAAGAACAGATTAATTATAAATTAAGCAACATTAAAATAAGATTAAAATAAGATTAAGATTTAGAAGGCAGGGTAAAGGAAAAAGTGGAGCCTTTCCCGTACTCCGAGGACACGCGGATCTTGCCGCCGTGGCTTTCCACGATCTTTTTGCACATGGCCAGACCGATGCCGCTTCCGGGGTATTCGGAATGGCTGTGCAAGCGGCTTAAAAAACCAAAGATCCGGTCAAAATGCTCTTCTTTGATCCCGATACCGTTGTCCTTGACCGAAATGACCCACTCTTCTTCCCCGGCTTCGGCCGTGATGCGGATAAAAGGCGGCTCCTGTCCTTTGAATTTTATGGCATTGGCGATCAAATTTTGAAAAAGCTGGGTGAGCTGGATCCCGTTCCCCTGGACCGAAGGAAGGTCGCCAAAGGTCACGGACGCGCCGGATTCCTCGATCACTACTCCCAGATTTTTAACGGCCTTTTCCACACAAGCGGTCAAGCTGATCTCGTCCGAGACCTTGCCCGACTCACCTAATCTGGAAAAAGCCAGCAAGCTGTCGATCAACTCCGCCATATGAACAACGCTTTCGGACATATTGTGGAGCATTTTTTCCGCCGAGTCATCTAAGGGTCTATCTTTATATCTTTTGTTAAGAAGATAAGTGTAGCTGTTGATGATCTTGAGCGGCTCTTTAAGGTCATGGGCCACGGCAAAGGCAAATTGTTCCAGCTCTTTATTGGAGCGCAGTAACGCCTCGGTCAGTTCGGCAAGCTTGCTTTCCGACTCCTGGATCCTGTTCTTGGCCTCCTCGGTCTCCCAAAAAAGGCGGGCATTGTTGATGACGCTGGAGGATAAGCTGGTCAGATGCTTAAGGGTGGAGGCGTCTTCCTCTGTAAAATCCTGCCCGTTATATTTGTCACTCAAATAGATCATCCCCATATTCTTGCCGTCCGCTCCGGTCAGCGGGGCGGCCAGCCAGCCGCGCAAAGGCGGGGCTTTTTTCTCCCGGAAAAGATCGGCCCATTCTAAATGGGATTCGATTTCTTTTTGCGTCAAACACACAATCTGATTGTCGCGATAGACCAAGGAATATAAGCCGGAATCATGGACCCGCAATCCCGGCTTGCGCCAATCCGCGTATTTATCGGAGAAGGAAAACGCATTAATAGCCTTGGCCCAATCTTGTTCAAGGGTCAGGATGGTAGCGCCCTGATGGGCGCCGATCAGTTCCCGGACATCTTCCGTGATGATGTTCAGGACACTTTCTATGGAAGGGCTGGAATTAATCTGTAAGTTAATCGCGGCCTCGGTGAGTTTGCGCAGCTGCGAGGTTTTCCATTGCTCGGCTTTTTCGGATTGATTTTTGAATAGAGCGGTGGCAACGGTGGCCAGAAGCGTGCGCATCTCGAGCGGCTTGATCAGAAAACCCGACGGTTTAGTCAATTTGGCACGGGCGATCACCTCTTCATCGCCCAAGACCGTAACATAAACGACCGGAATGTTAAATTCATTCAAAAGTTTCTGAGCGGCTTCGATACCATCCATCCCGCCATCTCCCAGCCGGATGTCCATCAATACAAGATCGGGACAGTCCTCCTTGGCCTTTTTCAAGGCCTCTTCGCCGGAACAGACACTTCCCACGCTGTAACCGGAGCGGGTCAAGGTCGAGGCGATATCTTCGGCCACAATGCGCTCATCTTCAACTATGAGGATCTTTGTCATGATACGACGCTTTCTCTAAGGGGGGGATTTGAACAATTATTTTTGCCCCTGAACTCCCGTCAACAGACCATTTTCCTTTGAGCTGCTCGACCAGCTGTGCGACCAGATACAGGCCGAAAGTTTTCTTTTTGGTTATTTCCATTAATCCAGGAATCCCGCATCCATTGTCCGCAACGGTCAGGAATAAATCTCCCGACTTGACCGTCAATTTGATCAAAAGCTCGCCTTTCTCCTCATTCTTAAAGGCGTGTTTAAAAGCATTGCAGATCAGTTCATTCAAAATCAGTCCGCAGGAGACGGCCAAATCCATTTTTAGGAAGACCTTGGGGGCAGAGACTTCAATATTAACATTGGAGGGCGCACCAAATGATATATACAGCTGATCGACGAGGCTCTGCACATATTCTTGCATATCGACCAAGGCTTGGTCGACAGAGATATAAAGCTTTTCATGAACAAGCGCCATGGCATGGATACGGGCCTGATTGACCCGGCTGAACTCTTTTATTTTATCGTCATCCGAGGCATCCGCCTGGAGGTTCAGGAGGCTTATAATGACCTGGAGATTATTTTTGATGCGGTGATGGACTTCCTTGAGGAGAAGTTCGCTTTCTTGCAGAGCCACTTCGGCACGGTGGCGTCCCGCTATACTTTCAACGGAAAAACTGTTAAGAAGCTGGGAGACAGCTTCCATGGCGGCGGCATGACTCATTCCGGACGGGATATTTAGAGGTCGTCGCTTTCTCTGAAGGGAAATTCGCGATTTTTTTCTGCCTTTTTGCATGCACTATCCTTTCATTGCCGTGGCCGGGTATACTAACGAAAGGCAGTCTATTATAAATATCTTGCGATTTTTATGCAAGTTTTTTGGAATGCAAGCCCAATATTTAAAGAAGCTTACATTCCTGCTTTATTTCTTCTTGGGGGGGCGGGCATGGACAAGTTCTGGCTTAGACGGCTTGGGACGTTTTATGAATTGTTTGAGAGAGGGCCACTTGGTCTTATCAAAATCAGGCAAAAAAATGGTCTTTTTATCCTTGGCTGAGCGCAATAAGGCCTCAATGATGCGCACATCAGCCCACCCTTCCATACCGGAAGGTTCCGGATCACGGTCTTTGATGATGCAGTCGGAAAAATAAACGATCTCGGGGGCAAATTGGTCGCGGGCGGGAAAAACAGACTCTTTTTCTTGTCCATTGACTTTGAGAAAGTGCTTTACTTCTTCATTGTGATGAAAGGCGGGGTCAACACGCAGGCGGCCTTTGCTGCCCAGTACTTCAAAGGTTGAAACGGAAGCAACGCCAAAACTGCAGGTAAAGCTTGCCAATCGCTCTCCAGGAAAATGCAACAAACCGCTTATCATTTCTTCCACTTCTTTAAAACGTTTATCGGTCCCTTTGACGCTCATGGCATAAACCGCTTGAGGCTCATCCCGGAAAACCGTTCGGGCCGCGTTAATGCAGTAAATGCCGATGTCGTAGAGGGGTCCGCCCGCGAGGTCCACGCTCAAACGGGTGTTGCCTTCCGCCACATTCAGGGCAAAAAGCGAATTGAATGTCCTTACATCGCCCAATTTCCCGGCATTGGACAGCTCCATGGCCTTGAGGTTCCCTTCTTCGAAATGAAGACGGTAAGCGGTCATCAATTTTACTTTATGCTTGCGGCAGGCATGGATCATCTCGACGCATTCGCGCTCGCTCATGGCCAAAGGTTTTTCGCACAGGACATGCACGCCGGCCTGCGCCGCGCGGATCGTGTACTCGTGATGCAGACTGTTGGGCAAAGCGATATAGACGGCATCCACATTGTCGTCGCGTAAAAATTCATCATAATCATCATAGAGACAAAGATGCGGCACACGGTATTTACGGCCGAGCTCATCAAGTTTTTTCTTATCGTCGGAAAAAAGCGCGGTCAATTCCGAATTATCTCCGGCATGGGCAAACGCGGGCAAGACCGCCTCCTGGGCGATCCAGCCCATCCCCACCACCGCATACCGGACCTTTTGACTGCGCATGATCATACGATTTAACTACCTCCTGACCTGAATTTCATTCTTGACCCGGCCGAAACCCACCACCGCCGCGGCCTTGTCGCTGATGGTCATTTTTTCCTGTTCGGAAAGCGCAATGCCTTCCAGCCTCACTTGACCGTCATGGACTTCGATCTGCACGTGCTTGGAATTCTCCGAGATAGATTCTTCTTCCTGGATCGCGGTCTCGATCTGGCGTAATACGATTTTATCGTCGGAAAGGGATTCGCTCGTGCCTTTCCCTTCTTTTTGGGCGGCCGCCGAGGCTTCCGCTTCGATAAAACCCTTTGTTCCTAAAGAGGTCTGGGAGGAAGAATAGGTCGGACCCTGCGAAGAACGCGTATGCCCTTTTTGGGCTTTGGGGCCTTTTGCCTTGGCCTTCGGCCGGTAAGGGTCGTTCTTGACCGGGTTCTTGTTTCGGCCGGGAAGCTGGATTTCATCCGGCTCCATCTGGCTGCTTTTAATGTCATCCAGCTCGTCATCGTCGCCGGATTTGTTTCTACGATCACCCTCATCATTAAAGGCTATCATGGCATTCTCCTTTTTGAGCATAGAAAGAATCACTTTCCGCCCTGGTCTATCGAGCCAATTAAGAGTTAAAAGTCAATCGGGAAAATTCCTTATCAGGGATTTCTCGCGATTTTTTCTTTCACCTCCTAGGACTTTTTAGTCACTGGTTGATGGATCAGGGCGGAAAAGTGATTCTCACATCTTAAAGAGCCTTATTCGACCGGCATGGATTCGCCGAGGTCTCTTTGCTGCGTCTGGCTCTGCCTTCTTTTTCGGTTGGTCCGGGATTGGCCTTGGGCCTGCGCCGGTCTATTGCGTTTTCTATTTTTAGTCGCCATAGTCGCCTCCTTGATAAAGGATGTCTAGCCGTCAGAATATGCTGATTAAAAAACTAAGAAGGGATTTCTAATCTATATTGTCCACTTTTCAGATTAAGGCAGGATTAAAAGAAAATTAATCTGAATGTATTTTATGCCGGAGGGAGATCAAAGACCTGAATGGGATTGACCAGCAGATTTGAGTTGGGAATAAGCAGCTTTTTATCCTTGGTCGCCAGCGTCGTATATCGCAGGTCGATGTCCGTGACCCGTCCTTCCAGGCCGCTTACCGCAATATAATCGCCGATACGGAAAGGACGGTAAAAAAGAATGGAAATCCCGGCGAGAATGTTGGACAGGCCGTCCTTGAACGCGAAACCCAGGGCAAAACCGGAAAGACCGAGCCCGGCGATCAAAGCGCCGACGTCGAGACCGGCCGTCCCCAGGGCGGTCACCGCGCCAAACACAACGACCGTGATGCCGGCGGATTTGCTCAAGAGCGCGATGAGCGATCTGTCGGTGTTTGTCCTTTTGAGCAGCCCCGTGATAATAAGCCGGATGAAAATGCTGAAGATCCAAAAGGCGGTAAAAATAAGAACACCGGCGGCGGCCTTGGGAAGGAATGCGATCAGTTGATCGTAAAATTGTGCGGGCAGTCGTTGATACCAGCTATCCATGTTTGGCTTCCGCTTTGATCCTGGCTTGGCTTAAATTCCGCGAACGCTTTCGGAGGAGCGCACGCCATCCTCCGCTGAACTTATGGAAATACGGGACCGGCATGAGCGAGAAAATGATGATGATCCACGCCGCCGCCATGCTGGCTGAAAAATTCTCGCCGGCCGTCATCCGCCCCCAAAGCAGGCCCATCAGCAAAAAGGCGGCAACGATGTTCAAATAACGTAAAGGGCGGCTCGTTTCCCACAGGGCCACACAGCTGAACGTGAACACAAGCGGCCCCAGGATATGATGGACGTTGGCGGCGAAATTACTGTAAGCATAAATATCGGGAAGTGCCATGAGCCAAAGACTTGCCCCCATGCAGATCCACAGCGGCCAGACGAGAAGTTTATTTTCTTCCGGCCGGGGCAAAATGGAGAAAGTGACCGGCCGGACACTTTTCCCCCAAAACGCGGGCCAGAACTCCCGGGGTTCATTTTTTTTGACCCGTTTAAGGTACTGCATGCTGGCGAGCACTTCATCCATCGACGGGCCCACCATGATGATCGCGATCAGCGCCGAAAGCAGGCACAAGGTGCACCAGTGATCGTAAAGCACCGGCTGGGCAATGACCAGGGCTATGCTTATCCCGCTCAAAGGTCCGACGAAAAAACCGAAGATGATGACGATCCATGGCATGGTCTGCCAGCGTGCCTTTCCCCCGACGATACCGGTCAGTGCGTCGACCAGGTAGGCCATCGCCCCCAGCGCCGCATCGGAGATGGGGAGAATGAATGAAGTCGGTGAGGTCAGGATCTTCCGGCTTCCGTCCCCGAAAAACGGCTCCCAAACATCTTGGATGATTTTATATTGGAACAGGGCCAGATAAACAGAGATGGCGCATCCGATCAAGGCCAGGATGACGATCGGGACTCTTTGCATAAACGTGGACGGATTATAGGTCCACCCCGGCGGAGTAAAATGCTTATTTGGCATGGGCCATGGCTTCCTCGCGGGAGTGCAAATGGTTAAGCCGGTAAAAACCTTTGGGATCGCGTATCAAGGCATCCACCATCCGCGGCAAGACACTGATCAGGCGGTGCCGCGGGGTCCATCCCAGCACCTCCCGGGCATGGGCGATATCCAATTGACAATGGTCATCGGCCAGATCGATCATCCAGGGCTTGATAAAGGGGTCCTCAACACCCGGGATCTTATCCTGGATCCAGGCGCCGGTCTTGGCGACGACTTTGGGCACCTGCATCGTCTCCCAGTCCTGATGACCGTGAATGATGCGCGCCAATTCCTTCTGCAGCGCCTCATAGCTGTACGTCTCGGGCTCGCCGATCAAAAAAACCTCTTCCTCTTTTAATTTTTTGCGGTTCTCGACGGTAAGCCAAATCGCTTCCACCAGATCGTCAAGATGCACGAATGGCTGGCCCCGGGACGTATCTCCCGGAAACACATGACCGGTCAGCCGCTTTTCATAAACACGCTGGATCTGATTGGCGATCGGTATGGAATGGCATTGGTCGCTATAAACACCGGCGATGCGCAGGATGACCAGCGGAATGCGGCCGTGCTCATGACGCAAAAGTTTTTCCGTTTTTACTTTTGATTGCGGATAATCCCATTTAGGCTCAAGCGGCCATTCTTCGTTGATACGCTCCCCCACGGCGCAGGGGGCATGGACCAGCTGGGTGCTCGAAAAAATGAATTGCTCAACCCGGGGCAAGGTAAGAAGCCCGTGCAAAAGCCGTTCGGTCCCCTTAATGGTCACCTGTTCATAAAGATCGCTGGGCTCGCCGGAAAAATCATAATAGGCGGCCAGATGGATGACAGAGGCGACCTCGAGCTCGGGGTCGCTTTGACGGATGAATTCGATCGTCTTGCGCACGCTTTGCGATTTTGTCAGATCGATCTTATGGAAGACGACATTCTCGGGCAAAGCCTCCTCCGGGGATTTGGTATCTAGGGCATAGATCTTAAAATGCGGCGCAAACCGTTGAATGATCGCCGTTCCGATAAATCCGCTGCTGCCTGTGATAAGGATAGATTTAGACATTTTGTCCTCCTCTTGTTTTTCTCCGCCAAAACTATCGGCGGATAAAGGCCGTTGCTCAAGCCAGCAGGCCTTGTTGTTCTATTGCAGCCATTTGATACCTGCCATGTTCAAAAGATAAAGAACGCCGAACACGAAATAAAAAGTCCCCGCAATGAACATCGAAAGAACGGTCCATCGTCCCGGGCGAAGTTCCGACGGAAGCCGGCGCCGGTTTACCCAGACGGTCAACCCGATGACGAACGGCGTATGAATGGCCGTGATGATCCCCGCGGGTGAAAGGATCTTGACCGGATCCCGCACCAACAGGACAATGATCAAAGGAATGACCGTGCAAAAACCGATCAGATAAAAATTCCTTATTTTTTCGCGGTCTTTTTCCGCCGTCTTTTCCCTCAAGAGATACGTGGCATCGGTGAACATGCGCGGCCATCCGTCCTGATTGGAGATGACCGTCCCCCATAACGCAACGATAAAAGTGACCGATAAAAGCCAATAGCCGAAATTTCCCCAGACCGTGGAAAGCAGTTTGGTCAGATCTTCGGCTACCTTTATGCCTTCCGGCACGATCCCCTGCGGGCCCAAAAGCTCCGCGCCCAAGACAAGAAAAGCGATGATGATAAAACTCCCGCCGCAGACACCAATAGCGGCGGTCGTGCTCATGATGCGTATCCATTCCTTCAAACCTCTGATCCGGCTGCCCTTCTCCTCCAGGATGGGAAGATCATCTTTTTCCGGCAAACGTTCCGCATATCCCTTGGCCTGGACCCAATACGAAAACAGCATAATGCCGGCGCCGCCGGCCAGATAAAATCCGAACCACGGAAGAACAAAATAGGGATCGAAATCTTGGGGAAGGGTCGGCGCAAACCCGGAAAGAATCTTGTCCGCGGAAGGAAAAACACGCCCGGCGGTCACAAGAGCCGAAAGGATCAAAATGGCGGCAAAAAGAGTTGTGACACGCTGGACATATGTATATTTTCCCAGCCCGACGAGAAATACGGAAACGGCCAAGAACGCGCCTGCATAGAACATCTGATTCCCTCCGGCCACCATCCTCAGCATGTTACCGCCCAAAGCCGCTATACCGCCTATTGTGATAGCTGAAACAAAAAGTTGCGGCACAAAAATTATCCAGATCGGCCAATTCCGGGGGCCAGGGAGCTGCCGGTAGCCTTCCAGGATCGACTGGCCCGTCACGACCGTATAGCGGCCGATCTCGCGGATCATGGTCCACATGAAATACGTCATCAAAATCGCCGCCCAAAGAAATTCATAGCCATACCGCGAGCCTACGCGGGGCGAAAACAATATTTCTCCCGAGCCGATCGCCGCCACCATCCAGATAAAAGCCGGGCCGTACCATTGCCATTTATGGCGGCCTTCCGGCGGCTTGGCCACTTCCACACGGACCGCGTCCGAAGACTTTTTAGTTTCATTTATTTCATATAATACAGGACACACATGACCCCCAAAGAAATTATAAGAATAAGGAAAGAATCCCAGCCCAAACGCAAGAAAGACCGGTTCTGCCTTTCCAAAAGCCCCCACAGATAAATGCCGGTGACCAGGATCCCTGCCGCCGAAACAAAGATCACGGAATCCTTTCCGTAGCTAAAAACCGACAAGCCGCCGCCTAAAAAACTGATCATCCCTAAAAGCACAAGGACCACCAGATTCGACCCGAAAATATTGGCCATGGCCAGACGAAAATGCCGGCTTTTGGACGCGGAAAAGACGGTGCTCATCTCCGGCAAAGATGTGGTGAAAGACACCAGGGTCGCTCCGATGAACCCGGAACTTAAACGCGTCTGCGCGGAAATGGCGTTGGCCGATTGGGTCACAAAGAACCCTCCGATCAAAACGAGAAAACTGAAAAAAGCAAAAATGATCAAAAGGGCCTTCAAAGGTTTTTGTTGTTCGGCCGGAGGTTTTTCATCCTGCTTCTCATCCGCCTGCGGTATATTCATCGGCCGCCATTGCGGCGACTGTTCGGATTTTTTTGTCAAAACAACGGTCGCGGCATAACCGGCCACAAGGGCCAATCCCCACAGATCGAACTTAATATCAAAAGGAAAAGAGACAACAGCCCCTCCCGTCATAAATCCGATGATCGTCATGCTTAGGAGAATGATAAGACCGACCCCTTCCATCAAAAGAGAAAACTCCGGCGTGAAGTAGGTCAGCGGCCCTTTGGAAAAAGAATCGCTGATAGCCAAAATGGCTGTGACCACAACGATACTGCCTAGAAGATTATGGACGGCCAGCTCGATGTTCCCGAGAGCGATCGCCGTCAAGGAGGTCACGATCTCCGGCAAGGACGTGGCAAAGGACAACAGCACCATGCCGATCAGGACCGACCTTCCCTTCATTTTTCCGGCGATACGGTCTGCGTAGCGTTCCAACCGGCTTCCCGCAAATCCCACGAGGACGCCGCTCAATATCAGGACCACATTGTTGACCCATACGGGATTCCCCTGAAAATGCAGAAGGTTCATTTTATCTTCCTTAAAGCTTGGCGGGATAAGCCATGGTTGTGAGCAGGGCGTTTTCAGCCTGGCGTGAATCCAAACGCGTGTATTGAACGACCACCGGGACATCCGAAAAGATCACGCTGGAATAATCTTTTTCCAGCGGGACCGGCTCCGGGACTTTGAGTTCGTTCAGGCGGATATGACGGGTCCGTCGGGGCTCGATCGTCAGATAATAAGGCCCCGCCGGTTCACGGTCGGAGAAATAAATATAGATCTGGATCTGCGCGCTCTTGTCCGTAACGTTGAGGATACAGACCGTGTCATGGCTTTCCATTTGCGGCGCGGGGCCGTGGCTCACGCCGGGGATATAACCTTCTGCGATCACCCAGCACTTTTCTCCGATCATCATTTTTTCCATTGTTTATCTCCGGATAAGAAAAATCATCAACGATACTAAAATAATCAAAAGCCAGACGACGATGGTGGGCCGCATACGGCTCTGGACCCAGAAATAAACACTCTTAGGGATGGCCCGCGTATCAAACCGTCCATGTGCGCCGTAATCACCGTTCACGGACCTCCAGAGATTATTCAAGCGCGAAGGATTTTCGATCTCGCTCGCCTGCTGGCTTTTATATCCGGTTTTGGAAAGATACCAGTCACCGAACCCCGGAAAAAGCTTGCTGCCCAAAATAAAAAGGGATGAACGGAATCCCACGTTCAATTCCCGGCACTCATGTTCGGCCGCCCAAAGGACCGCCTCTACACCGACTTCGGGCTGGAATATCGGCGGGACCGGCTGGGCTTTCAACGGCATCCGGGACTTAAGCCACTGGAATTGCGGCGTATTCAAGGCCGGCATTTGGATCATGCTCAGACGGACATGGCTTCCTTCATGGATCAATTCGGAACGCAGGGAATCATGAAATCCCTGGATCGCGTGTTTGGAACCGCAATACGCCGACTGGAGCGGAATACCGCGGTAGGCCAGCACGGAACCGATCTGTATGATGACCCCCTCATCTCTTTTGAGCATACGCTTGAGGGCCGAAAGCGTGCCGTACACTGTCCCCAGATAATTCACCTCCGTCACGCGTCGGAATTCTTCCGGTTTCATATATTTTAAAGGCGACAAGACAGAGACCATGGCATTGTTGATCCAGACGTCAATGGGCCCGAGCTCCTGTTCGATGCGTTCGGCGGTCGACTCGATCATTTCGGCATTGGCCACATCCAGCGGGCAGATCAGACAGCGCACGCCGAACTTCTCGATCTCTTCTTTCACTTTTTCAAGGCGGGTTTCGTTGCGTGATATCAAGGCGACATGAGCTCCATGATAGGCAAACCCCAGCGCAATGGCTTTTCCCAAACCCGCGGAAGCGCCCGTGACGACAACCACTTTATCCTGGAACCTCTTCCGCTTTTCCTTCACCATCTCTTTAAGTTTCATCACTCCCCTCCTCCTTTAAAAACCTGAAACCGGTACATAAAAACTCCCCAAAATCATGCCGAAAATAATGTGCGCCACAACTACAGAGAGCGGCGTCTGAAATCCGTAATTAAGCGCCCAAGCGCCCGGCGGTTGAAGCTGCTTGACCACCGTCGGACCGTAATGTTCACTGGCCATGCGCGGGTGGATACCCGGAAGATTAGGGAGCACGACCGCCAGCACGAACGCCGCATGGATCAATCCAAGGACCGCGCCGATTTGCCAGGTAGCTTCTCCGTAGATATGAAAAACCGCCACATACAAAAGTGAAAAGGCAAACCCGTTCACCATATGCATGAAAACCCCCAGCCATTTCGCCCTGTCCCTGTCGGGAGTGAGCATGGTCCCCAGCAAAAGCGGAATGCTCATCCGTGTCAGTTTTAAACTCTGACTAAGAGACAGAGAAATGGTCAATAATAAAGTGGCCAAAAAACCCCAGACAGCCCAACTTCCCCAATTCATGAGGTCAACCTTTCTTCCAGTTTATCCAGTTCTTTCTGCCGTGTCCGCTTTTCCTGAAGCGCCAAAGCCGCGTTGATCAATCCCAAATGCGAGAAGGTCAACGGAAAATTACCCAAAAAATCGCCCGTGACCGGATCGATCTCCTCGCTGTACAAACCGACATCATTGGCACAACCGAGCAAATAATGGAAGAGTTCTTCTGCTTCCTGCAGCTTCCCATCGATATTGGCCAAATATTCAACAAGCCAGAAACTGCAGAGGACGAATGCGCCTTCCTTATAGTCATGATTGCGGTACAAAAGTCCGTCGACAAAAAGCTCCCGGCAGATCCGCTCATAGGTCTTTTTCATGTAAGGAGAATCAAAGGGGATAAAACCGTAGTCAGGCAAAAGGAGAAGGTTGGCGTCCACGTCTTCCCCGCAGAGGGTCGCCGTATAACTTTGCCGGCGGTGGTTCCAGGCGAGCGTTTGGATGGCTTCCGCGATATCATCGCGGACCTTTTTTACCCGGACCGCATCAAGGCCGCGTACAAGGTCTTTATGATACAGCTTCAAAAGGCCGTTCAGGCCGGCCCAGCACAGCAAAAGCGAATGGGTAAAATGCGCCTTGACGCCTCTTGTTTCCCACATGCCGGCGTCCTCATCCATCCAATGCCGGCAGATATATATGCTGAACCCTTTAAGCATCTTCTGTGTTTCCTTATCGATCTTTTCGGCATGCAGGAACACATTGACCGCGCTGCAGATGACTTCTCCGTAAATATCAAGCTGGTGCTGGTCCGCGGCCTTGTTGCCGATCCGCACCGGGCGCGAACCGCGGTAGCCTTTGAAATCGGACAGGACCCTTTCCGGGACCGGATAACGGCCGTAAATATCGTACAGGACTTTTAATTTGGGACGGGTGAGATTGGTCGCGTGCAGGAGCCAATTGACAAAGGCATTGGCTTCTCCAAAAAGATTCAGACGCATGAGGGCACCTGTGGTCAGCGAAGCGTCTCTCAGCCAACAATAACGGTAATCCCAGTTCAAATCGCCGCCCAGCCGTTCGGGCAAAGATGTGGTCGGCGAGGCGATGATAGCCCCCGACGGAGAGTAACCCATCAATTTGATCAGAAGCGCGCTGCGCACCACCATCTCCTCGTACGGGCCTTTATAGGAAATACCTTGAGAAAAATCTCTCCACCACTTTACAGTGCCGTTGATCAGGGTCTCGCTGTTTTCGGAAGGGACCGTCAAAACGGCCGGCGCTTCCTCGCTGAAACTCAAAGAAAAATACGCGGTCTCACCTTCTTTCAGCGAGAAACGGGCATGAACGCCCCATCGGGTCAGGGTAAAATCGACGGAGCCTTTGAGAATGAGGATGCCATGATTTAAAAAGGCGTGGATGCCCAAGCTTTTTTTTCTAAACTCCGGCCGTAATCCGTTTTGAGAAAAAGAAAGATCAAACACGATTTCCATTTCGCCATTGATGCATTCCACTTTTCTCAATATTTCATGTTCAGGCGACAGGCAATGATGGTATTCCGCCTGGCAGGCAACCGGCATGAGGTCGGTCAGGACCGCTTCGCCGTGGGAACAAACGAACTTGGTCTGCAGGACGTTTGTGCGCGGGATATATTTGCGATGGGCTGTAAATTCGGCGGAAGGGGCAATGGACCAATGCCCTTTATTATCGTCCAATAAATTGGCAAAGACCGGCTGGCTATGAAAGTATGGCCAGCACAACCAGTCGATGGAACCTTCATCGGAAACCAACGCCGCCGAACGGCAATTGCCGATGATGGCATAATCCTGGATCTTTTTGACGGCTGAAGCCCTGATGATCACGTTCGCTCCTTTGCGCCTATTTTACCGTCGACGGAACGATGGACGGCCTGCATGATCTTCCTGATCTGGCCTTCAGAGTTCTTCTCCTTGGCGAATTCCTTAAAATCCCCGCGCAGGATCTTCAAGGCGGTGCGCTCTTCTTCTATTTCACGGCTGGTGCGGATGCCCATGCGCCGGAAAAGTTCGATCGGAGGGCACCACCCCTGCAAGGCATGCTGCAGGCAAAAACTTCCCACCAGGACCGGGAGGGCCAACCACCGGCGGCTTCCCAAAACACCGAAGGTCAATCCGATCAGAAGAAGCGCGGACCCGTTGGTCTCCAGAGTCCTTTCAATGTCCCACTCCCGGTCTAATTCTTTAAGCCTGTAGTCGATAGCGGCGGGGGATTTGATGTACAATTTCAATCGATTTTCTGTTTCCTGACGGATGGCCTGATTGATTGTCTCAGGGGTATGTTCCTGGACCCTTGTTACCGTGGGCCGGATAACTTCATTTTTGGATTTGATCATACGGGCCTCTCTTTCTTAAAACTCCTTTTCCAATATTTTCAGCGCGTGCGGCATATTGATGCCGGGACCTAAAACGCCTTTCCAGAGGTCGCCTTTTTTGGCCAAACGCGCGCGGATATTTTTCAACGTAAAATCCTGCGGGTCCAGCCGCGGCGTCACTTCACTCCACTCGAGGGGTGTTGAAACCGGGGCCCCCGGCCGAGGGCGTAAAGAGTAGGGCGCAGCCATGGTCGCACCGATCTTGTTCTGAAGATAATCCAAATAGACCATCCCTTTTCGTTTTTGGGGACTGCGCTCGAGGCTGGTATAGCCGGGACACTGTTTATGAATGAGCATGCAGATAAAATGCGTAAAATCCTTGGTCTGATCGAATGTATATTTTTTACGGAGCGGAAGATAAATATGCATTCCTCTGCCGCCGGAAGTCTTGCAAAAACTTCTTAATTGGGCATGGTCCAGGATCTCTTTGGCTTTCAAGGTGACGTCGACCACCTTGGAAAACGCGATATCGACGGGATCCAGGTCCAGGACCAGATAATCCGGATGGTCCTGATCGTCGGCCGTCGAATTCCACGGGTTGATCTCAATGCAGCCCAAATTATTGATGTAGGCCAGACTGTCCTTGTCCTGGCAGAGCAGATAATGGATCTTCTCTTTGGACTCGGAATCAACATCCACGGTCTTGATCCAGTCCGGCTCGTCCTTGGCGTCCTTCTGAAAAAACCCTTTGTCGTTGATGCCGTTCGGATGCCGGTGCAGGGATTGCGGCCTGTCCTTCAAATAGGGAAGGATGAAGGGCGCGATCTCCTGATAGTACCGGATCATGTCCCCTTTCGTGTAACCCTCCTCCGGCCAGTAGATTTTATCCAAATTGCTTAACACGGCCCTGGTTGTGACCGCGGGGGCCCGGTTCTCTTCCGTCGTCCCCGCGATCAATGCCGCGACAGGAGCGGGCACTTCCCTTTTGACCTCGCGGGCGGTTTTGTCTTCGCGCAAGCCCAAAAATATGGGCTGGCGCAAATTCCCCCCTTCGGTCCACTCCTGGAATTTCACCTGGGCGACGAGCTGAGGCTTGACCCATTGGACCGGCGCATTCGTTTTGGGCACGGCCTCAAAAGGACATTGATCGGTGATAAGCGGCTGAAGCCGCCCGCGCATTTCCTTTAATCCCTCGTCGGTAAAGCCCCCGCCGGTGTGGCCGACATAGATCAATTTGCCCTCCTGGTACAGGCCTAAAATAAGCGAACCGAAATATTTGCGCGAACCGCGCGGGGCGGTAAAGCCACAAATAACCGCTTCCTGCTCCGCGACCGCTTTTATCTTCACCCAATCGGGGGTCCGCTGGCCGAAGCGGTAACGGCTTTTCAGATCTTTGGCAATGATGCCTTCCAGTCCCATCTTTTTGGCTTCCCGGTAAAAGGCCTTTCCGTGTTCCTCTACATAACCGCTCAGGCGCACCGTTTCCGACTCCGTCAGGACCGCGCGCAAAATCTCCCGCCGGCGTGAAAGCGGCAGATCATGAAGATCATAATGGTCCAGATGAAGAATATCGAAAACATAGTACAAGAGCCGCCCTTCCGGACGGCGCATATAATTTTGCAGTAATTGGAACCGGCTTATGCCTTGTTCGTCCACGGCAACCACTTCTCCGTCGAGCATGGCCTGATGGGGCATGCGTTCAAGGTCCCGGCTGACGACTTTAAAAACTTCCGTATAGTTCTTATCGCGGCGCGAATACAAGCGGACGCGGCCTTCCTGGATCTCCGCCAGGATCCTGTAGCCGTCCCATTTGACCTCAAAGATCCATTCCCGGCGATCAAAAGGCTCATCCCCCAGTGTGGCCATCATGGGAGAAAGCGAATGCGGAAAGGCCGCTTTTTTCGCGCCTTCAAAATTGATCCCTGCTTCTTCTCCGACCTCTTCTATCCTGCGCCCGGTCTTGACCGATTTCTCTTCGTCCTTAATGGCCCGGTGGGCATAGTCATCATCTTTTTTGATGAGAAACCACTGGTTCTCCCGGCCTTTGAGTTTGATCAACGAGAATTGTCCCTTCAATTTCTTACCGTCGAGGTAAAAACGCAGATGCCCTTGCGCCAGTCCTTTTTTGATGATCTTTTCGTTTTCCTTTTTATCCAGGTCCTTGTCGGCAAAATATTCGCCGTTGTCCCAGACGATGACCTTCCCGGCGCCGTAATTACCTTCGGGGATGGTCCCTTCAAAATCACCGTAACTTAACGGATGGTCCTCGACCGCCATGGCCAGCCGGCGCGTGCCCGGGTCCGTCGAGGGCCCCTTGGGGACCGCCCAACTTTTTAAAACACCTTCATTTTCCAGGCGCAGGTCATAGTGCAAGTGGGAGGCGGCATGTTTTTGGATGACAAAATGCAGGCCTCCGTCATGCTGCTTTAAACGGCCGCGGGGCTCGGGCGTTTGGGTAAAATCCCTTTTTCTTCGGTAAGTTTTCAGCGACATATATCGTTGACCCGTTTTCACCGTTTGCTCATCGCCAGGCTTTCCTTGAGCTTGGAAACAATGTCGGGCGTGGGGGTAGTGGTGACCTTGAACTCCTTCTCCGGGATCTTCTTTCCTTTCTTTTTGGCTTCAATGACCTCTTTCAACCGCTCCGTATACGTGTCTTTATATTTTTCGGGCTGGAACGGCCCGGAGAGCTTTTCAATGAGCTCCAGGGCCAGCTCGACCTGATTACGCGGGATCTTCACTTTTTCGGGGATATTCAGCGGCGAGGGATCGACGATCTCGCTTTGAAAACGCAAAATGTTAAGGAGCAGAATATCGCCCTGCGGTTTGATCATGACCAGATGCTCTTTATCTTTGAGGACGAATTTACCGATGCCCACTTTCTTGGCTTCGGCGAGGGCGTCCCGAAAAAGCGCGTACACGGCCTTGGAGGTCTTTTCGGGCTCAAGATAATAAGGCTTCTCGGCGTATTGAATATCGATTTCCTTCTCAGGCACAAAATCCTCGATGGTGACGGAATAGGTCTTTTCGACATCCGCCTTTTCAAAGTCCTTGTCCTCGAGGATCACATAATCCCCTTTGTGATATTGGTATCCGCGCACGATCTCTTCTTTGGAGACCTCTTCACCAGTCTTACGGCACACTTTTTTGTAGCCGATCGGGCACAGATCATCCTTTCTCAGGAAATTGAAGTGCAGATGGCTGTCTCTGACGGCCGTGTATAATTTCACCGGGATGCTCACCAGTCCGAAATTGATCGCACCTGACCAGAGAGAACGCATAAGGCCTCTTTCTAAAGGTTTGGCTCGCCTGTACCGGGCGCGGCTGTGCCGGTGCCGATACCGGTCGTGCCTGTATCAAAGGGGCTCGGTTCTTCCAAAAAAGTACCCGTATTGACGCTGGAATCTCTTGTGCCAAAACCGGTATTGGTCGCGTTGTCCGTCCCGAGCGTATCCGTCGTTGTCGGGCCGATGGCGCCGGTCGTGGCCGGGGAAGTGGCATCAGTCGTTCCCGGTGATGTGGCATCGGTCGTGCCGGGTGAAATGACACCGGTCGTGGCCGGAGAAGCGGCATCCGTTGTTGTCGGACCGATGGCGCCGGTCGTCCCCGGCGAAGTCGCATCCGTTGTAGCCGGCGAAGTGGCGTCCGTGGTCGTCGGACCGATTGACCCGGTCGTTGTGGGACCTATGTTCCCGGTCGTTGACGGTCCTGCACCGGTCGTCCCCGGACCTGTGGGACCGGTCGTGGAAACATCCGGGGAAGCGGTCCCCGTCGTCGCCCCGCCGGTGCCCGCCGGTGATGTACCGGTCGTTTGGCTGACCGCTTTGGTGGCAAAAGAAGCCAATAAAAGAACACCGATGGCAATAGCAGACATATAAATAGTTGGTCTCATATGAACCTTCCTTTCAGCGTGCAGAGCTTTATCCCAGTTTCCCCAGTCCTTGCGGGCTACCTTGATCCAGGCCGCGCTCGTTACGTTCTATCGTGTTTGTACCCATGGCATTGAGGGAATCATGTTGTGTTCCGGTCGCGTTATCTGTTCCCATCGTATCGACTGCCCCCTGGCTATCCGTGGACATTTGACTGATCGCCTCCGTGGTCACGAAGGCCATGATCATCAGGCCGAGTAACGGCAAAAAAATCATTCTCATAACAATCCTCCTTTTCAACTTTCTTCCTTCTTCGGCACCTTGGCGCCTTTTTTACGCGCCTCCGATAAACCTATGGCTACCGCCTGTCTCCTGCTCTGGACCTTTTTACCGCTGGCGCCGCTTTTTAAACGACCGCGTTTATATTTATGCATCGCCCGCTCCACGGACTTTTGTGATTTCCGGCTGTATTGAGCCATAACAAACCTCTCTTCCTTATTTTTTCCCCACCGATCTTCCGCCCCGTTGCTTATGCGGATGCTTCACGCCGCGAAAGGCGCTGCCTGCGGCCCGGCTCGGAGAATACGTGCGCGGTTTTTCTCCCTGGTATTGATGCGCGAAATTTTTTCCCTTCTGGGGGTTCTCCGAACGCCGGACGGATTTGTGTCCGGTTGATTTCCGCTCAAAGGGCTTTCGCTCGCCGTACTGAAAGACTTTCCCTTTCTTGCCCGGCTCCCGGTGAAATCCTTTTTCGGGATAATAACCGCTTTCCCGCTCCCCATAGCCGGAACCCTCCTCCGGTTCTTTCTCCTCTTTCCAGTCGCTGCGCTGGGCTTCATATCCCTGGCGGGGTTCGTTCTCGGAAGACCATTGCGGATTGAATTCCTCGGAATATTCGGCGAACTGATTAGGATCGTAACTACGTTGGTTGCTCTCTTTTTCCTGCTGGGCCCATGAACCGTAGGATGGCGTGGATGGTTCGGCAAATTGAGCCTCCTCGGAAAATTCTTCCTCGGGTTCTTCCCAACCGTGCGCTTTGGGCGTGCTCTCTTTAGGAGAAATTGAAGGTGACTGTTTAGATTTTGAATGCGCCGATTTTCTTGCTTTCTTTTTCATACGTCACCTCCCTGTTCAAAATTGAAATCACGCTCGGACAATAGGTTTTCCGAAATGGCCGTCAGGGTCTTGTCGGCATCGCCTTCTTCATTCAGGGTCTGCTGAAGGACGACCGCCGCTTCATCCAGCCCAAGCCGCTGAGCATAGGTCCGCACGGTGCCGTACCCCGCGATCTCATAATGCTCCACTCTTTGCGCGGCGGCGATCAGTTCCGCGTCCTTGATATCAGGGTCTTCTTCTTTCTTTTTGACCGATTCTTCGCTTTCCTTGATCAACCCCTCCATCCCTTCGCATTTCTCCCGGCCCGGTTTTTCATCGAGCTCCGAAAAGATCCGTTCCAGGCGGTGAGCGTGCTCCTGGGTCAACTGGAAATGCTTATCAAAGGCCGCCTT
>CAZCLW010000017.1:0-34171 GCA_964499685.1 uncultured Planctomycetales bacterium | reverse complement strand
CAGTTCCTCGCGTCCGGCATTGGGAAAAATCTTACAATCGATCGTTCTGGCCGTGGTCATGCAGCCCCTTGCTCGGGCAGGGCCATATCCCAGGCATTGTCCTTAAGCCAGCGGTGCTTGATCTTATAATCCGGAACGATCTTGGCCACTTCCCGCCAAAAACGGCGCGAATGATCGGCAATCTTTAAGTGGCAAAGTTCATGGACCACAACATAATCAATGACCGAGAGCGGCGACATGATAAGCTGCCAGTTCAAATGGATCGCTCTTTTGTTCTGATCACAACTCCCCCACAGACGCTTCTGGGTTCTGATCCGGACAATATCCGGCTGAAGGCCCATGATCCTTGAATAATGGAACACGCGGCCGGCCAGCATCTCTTCGGCCTGCGTCCGGTACCAGGCAATAAGCATGGCTTTGATATTTTCCGGACCCTTTCCGGACGGCATCCGCACAAGCCACTGCTGGCCGTCAAAATCAATGCACGCTTTCCCGCCGGCCGCAATGCTTAAAGGATATTTACGGCCCAAAAAGAAAAAATCCTGCCCATCGGCGAATTTCTTGCGGGAGATTTGCTCGAACCGGACCCTTTGTTCTTGGGATTTTCTGAGGATCCAGCCGGTCTTCTTTAAGAGGAATTTTTCCACATCGCCCTGCGGACAGCGCAGCGGAACGGAAACATGCACCGTCCCTTCAGGCTCGATACGGATGAGCAGCTGCCTGCGGTTCGAGCGTTCCATCCTGTAGGAAACGGCCCCCTGGGATGTTTGGAGATAAGATAACATACGGTAATCGGAATTTATCTTACACTAAAAAATCCCTCCGTAAAACAAAAAAGGCAATCTCTTTCGAGATTGCCTTCGAACTTATCTTAAAGGGCTATGCTTACTTTACGATCTCAACGTCGATCTGGATCCGCTGCTTTTCAGCCAGTGCCGGATCAGGGACATGCGACTTTCCGTCTTTGACCAAATAACCGTTATTACCTAAGAGCATAGCGATCCGGTCCTTTTCTTTTTGGGCGGCCACTTTGGCCTCAAAAGCCTGACGATTGAAGGCCCTGATCTTACCCTTGACGAGACGGAATTTATCCTTATACTCACCGATCAAATTTTTGGCTTCGGCCAGGTCTTTGACGTTCCCGTCCAGATAACTGAGCCGTTCCTGCAAGGCCTGCATATCTTTAGCCAGCTGGGCATTCTTTTCTTCCAATTGGCTGATCATGGCCTGATAATTATTATTGCTTTCAGTCAATTGATCCGTGCGCGCGGTGAGCTCACCGATCTCGGCCTTGGCGAGTTCCAAATCGGTCTGAGCTTGGAACAATAACCCCTTGGTCGTTGATAATTCCCGCGCATAGGTTTCGGTAAGACTGGACTGCTTTTCATACGTGCCGGACAATAATTGGTACGCTAAAAGGGTATTTTCGTAATTTTCGGTGTATTGCCGGACGGAGAAAGCGGTGAGAACAAGCATGATAACGCTTAAGATGATTCCGGTAACGCTCTTCCAGCGCCTGGCGCTGGCGCCTTTAACAATACCTTTTTGGACTTTCTCGCGTAACTGGGCGACGGATTCTTCGTTAGGTTCGACGAATTCCAGGCCGCAAAGCTGACGATTATTGCCCCATCCCTTGGGTCTTGACCAGACCAAACGCCCTTCGCGGGGAAGAATGAAACCGTTGCTTTTTATCGTTTCAAGACTGAATATGGCCCGTTCGGCGGCTGCCACATTGGATGTTTCCAGCATGGCCCCGGATGTACTGATATTAAGGATGCGGCCACGGCCGTTTAGAGCGGTATCCTTAACGCTCCACCGGACAGGGATGTGCTCCTTAACGCGCAAACTTGCTCTTAAATCCTTGACAATCTCTCGCTCCCCAATCATCTTTCGTCCTCCCCCTGAACACACATTTTTATTTCCGAATGGCTACTGTGGATGGATAAGCGTGCAGGTCAACTGGTAGCGTGCATAGTATACCCTGTACTTCCGGGAATGACAAGGAAATTTGTTTGAGGCAAGAAGGCCTAAAAAGGGCTAAAAAAGGCTAATTTTTTAAAGAAAAACGGGATTTACGAGCGGATTTTTCTTAAGAATCTGGCAGGATTTCCTACCCAAAGCTCACCGGCAGGAACATTCTTGGTCACAACGCTTCCGGCCCCTATCGCCGCGCCCTTTCCTATGGTGATACCTCCCAAAATCGTGACATTGCTGCCGATAGACACGTTGTCCGCGACTTTGGTCGTGACAAAACGCGCCCGCCATTCGCGGTCATTCTCCTGAATGCCCCGCTTATTGACCGCGCGCGGGAAGTTATCGTTGATAAAGACCACGGAATGGCCGATAAAACAATTGTTTCCGATGGTCACCCCTTCGCAGATAAAAGTATGCGATGATATTTTACAATTCTTGCCGACCGAGACATTCTTTTGAACCTCCACAAAAGCGCCGATCTTGGTGTTTTCCTTGATCGTGCACCCGTAGAGATTGATGAATTTGGACAATTTTACGTTCTTGCCCAGCTTAACATCGTCGGCAATGCATAAATATTGGTTCATGGCGCCAGTTGTCCTTCTGTGATTTTTAGCATATTAACAACAGTTGATATTCCCTGTCCATGATTAAATAAAAATTATCGCAACCAGCCGCCCAAGACCAGCGCGCAGATGGTCTTGGCGTCGAGGACCCTACCTTTTCTAAGCAGCCCCCTTATTGCGTGACGGTCAATCGGGCATAGAGAGATCATCTCATCGACGTCCTGATCCCCCCTTGCCTCGCTTAGGCCTTCCGCCTGATAGAGAGTAATGATCTCCGTGGAATAACCGGGGACCGGGAATATTTTTCCGAGCTTTTTCCATTTTTGGGCGCGATAACCTGTCTCTTCGATTAATTCCCGCCGGGCACAGTTTAAAAGCGTTTCTCCCGGCTTAAGTGTGCCCGCCGGAAGCTCCAATAAATAACGCCGGATGGCAGGCCGGTATTGGCGGATAAATATGATCTTTCCGGATGGAAGGACGGGGAGTATAAGGGCCGCACCGGGATGCAGAATAAGATCGAGCTGTGTTTTTATGCCGTTCGGAAGCCGGCATTGGCTTGTTTGGAGCGAAAACACCCGGCCGCGGTATTTAATGGCGCTCATGGAAGGGCTTATTCACCGAAAATATTATCCAGAATATTGTTGATGATCTCTTTTTCCGGCCTTTGCGGAGATGGGCCTTCTGTCTCGGGCTGTTGCGCTTTCTCGCCACCTAAAGCCTTATCGATCAGATTCTGCAACTCCTGCCTTCCCCGTCCGACGACGATCTTCTTGGCAAGATAGGCCACATCCGGAAGCGGCTTAAATTCGCCGGCCGGTCCGCGATAAGTGGCCATCGGCATATAGATCCGGCCATTTTCATTCAATAAAGGCGTAAGTTCGGGAACCGCATTGATCATCCCGGCCGAAAGATCTTCAAGCATGGCGAGGCCGCCGTTAATGAGGAGCTCACCGGAAAAATCATAGTAGCCGTCAGCATTGAAAGAAAACCCATCCGCTAGGATGTCGGCCGATGCGAGATTCGCCTTGCCGTTCTGGATATTTGCCGCAAAATCCACCTTTTTCAGGACCGTGTCTTCGCGGGCCAAGATCTCATCGTATTCCTCAGGAAGTTTTTCGCTGATTTTCTCCATGAGGTTGGGGATCATGGAGAGGCCTTTCAAAAATAAGCGCAGGACATTGATGCCAAGAATACGGCCCTCAGAAACTTGCAGGGTCGCCGTCCCCTTAAGCGCCTGCGCCATGGCCGCGGGGTCGACGGTGGCCGCACTGATATCGGCCTGCGCACTCACTATCCCCGCCAATTTAAGAGGAACACGATTCGCGGGGATGATCTCTTGAAGGTCCAAGCCTTCGGCCTGCATCTTAGCCTCCAGGGAACCTTTTTGAAGATAGTCGGCGATCTTAACTGTCGACCGGATCTGACCCTTTCCCATCCGACATGAAGCCGAGCTGGTCTCCATGAGCGATTCATCAAAATTTAAGCTAGCCTCACAACCTTCAAAAGGCTTGGCCATTTGAGCAAGTTTGAGCAAGCCATCGGTGAGCTGAGCCGTGCCATTGAGCACGGAAAGGCCGGCGGGGCCGGCGATCAATTCACTTATATTTAAAACAACATTGCCGCCCCACGCATCTATCTGGGCGACGGTTTCCGCGAGGGGTTCAAGCTTGATGACGTGATCGCGCCGTATATCGTTTAAATCCGTCTGCCCGCGGACATCGCTCAAGCGCACCTGCCTGCTGACGGGATTGACCCATGCATGACCAGCCACATGAACATTCTGGGTAAAATTAAAAAGAGCGAAATTAAGCAAAAATTCAAACCGGTCATTGAAGTTAAAATCGGAAATGGCAAGGTCGATCAGGCTTATTTCCGCTTTCAGCTCCGGGTCAAAGGTCTTGTCAATAAAGACCACGCGGCCTTCATTGACGGAAATATTCTGGATAAACAGAGCAGATAAAAATTCCTGGTTCGCTGATGCGGAAGTTTGGTTTGAGACGGGCCGAACAACCGCACCTGATGTTGCCGGCAAAGCTTTAGGCGCCGGATCGTGGGCTAATTTTTGAAGATTTATCTCTCCTGAAGCTTCCCGGACAATAAGCACATAAGGGGAAAGCACATTGACCGTGGAGACCAGGATCTTACGCTCGCGGATAAAAGCCATCAGATCAAGGTCCAGGCGCAATTTTTTTGCTTCCAGTATGTTCGCCGGCTCCGCCCCCGGTTCATTGGCAATGCGAACTCCGTCAATATTTAAAATGATCCCTTTGCGGATGGAAAAATCGAAGGAAAGCTGATCAATATGGACCTCGCGCCCCAACGAAGCGCTGGCCTGATCGGTGATCTGGGACTTGAACCGGTTTACATCAATGGTCTTTAAAAAGACTATGATCCCGATAACGGAAATAATCAAAAAGACAACAATGCCTACAAAAATGATTTTTAAAACACGCATATAAAACTCCACTTTTAAATTTCTATCGATTGACCAGGCGGCGATAAATGTCTTCATTGAGAGAGGTCCGAAGGCGCTGTTCGGCAAGCCGCTCCCTGGCTTCCTGGGCATATTGACTGGGACTCTTCCAGGACGCGGCCTGACGCTGCTCGGCCAGGCGTTCCCCCTTAAACCGCTGATCTTCCAATCTTTCCTCAACCAATTCCCTGCGCTCGCCCTGTCTTGTCCGCAAAAGACTTAAATCCTTCTGTATGGCTTTATTTTTCTCCTGCATGTATTCCAAGTTCTTATCGTTGACGATCTTCGCCTTCCTCAAGAGGATCGTGTAAGGACTTTGCGGGCCGCGCACATCGCGGTTGATCCCGATTCCGGCCATTCCGGCGATCATGGTCGCTATAAATAAAATTCCCAATATCCTATAAAGTATTATAGACATAAGCGGCTTTATTCTAGGAACGAGGGTTACATTTGTCAATCGCAAACTATTTAAGGAGGCCAGCCAATTCTTCCACGGTGACCACCGGCCGCTTGCAAACATGGTTTTGGCAAACATAGGCGGCGGTCTGATCATGCAAAGGGCCCTGTTCCCGGGTGAAAGCAGCGAGAGTAAACAACTCTTCCGCGCCCCGGAGAGGGCGCCAGAGTAAAACTCTATTGGGCAGAAAGCTCCGGTGGATCACATTTAACATGCCGGCGGCTGAGCCGTTTTGCCGGCCTTCGGCCAATACGATCTCGAAGGACGGCCCGAGGGCAAAATCAAATGCGGTCAAAGACTGGACGTAGGCACTGGGTCGCTCTTGGATCTGCGGGGCAAAAAACCGCAAAGAAGCATCGGCTTTTTCGATAAACCCCTGTTCATCAGCCATGCGCCCTAACCGCAATAAGTCCAAGAGGGCGATAGAATTTGCCGAAGGAAGAGCGCCATCGTAGATCTCTTTATGACGGAACAAGAGCTCTTCGCCGTCCTGTGCCGTAAAAAAGAACCCCCCCTCCTTTTTATCCGCGAACAGCTGTAGCATGTCCTTAGCCAAACGCTTGGCCTCTTTGAGATATCGCGTATCAAAAGTGCTTTCATAAAGGTCAATAAGGCCATAAATAAAAAAGGCATAGTCTTCCAAAGTCCCGGCTATGGCCGCGTCCCCATCACGGTAACGGTGAAGCAGGCGGCCTTCTTTACCGACCATATTCTTTAAAATGAATCCGGCGGATCTCTCCGCCGCGTCGACATATTTTTTCTCGTCCAAGGCCCGGCCGGCCAGCGCCGCAGCCGAGATCATCAGGCCGTTCCAATCCGTTAAAACTTTATCGTCCAGATGAGGTCTGGGCCGCGCCTGACGCAGGCGGTAAAGTTTTTCTTTGACCTGACAGAGAACTTGCTTAATTTTCTCGGCAGGAAGACCGAGCACCTTGGCCGTCTCCTCGACGTCATGAGCCACGAACAGGATATTCTTACCGGCAAATTCTCCATGCGGGTCGAACTTGGCGTTTCCGGAATTTTCGATCCCGAAACAATGATTGAAAATCTTTGCTTCCTCTTCCGTTAGGTTCTTTTTTATCTCTTCTTGTGTCCAAAGATAGAAGGCCCCTTCCGCTTTTTCCTTTCCGCCCTGCGGATCCAGGCTGTCCGCATCCTCGGCCGAATAAAAACCGCCCTCCTTTGATTGCATATCCCTTAATACATAATCAAGCGTTTCCCGGGCGACCGACGCATAATCTTCATTTTTGGTGGCTTGATAGGCCTCGATATAAGCCCGGACCAAAATGGCCTGATCATAGAGCATTTTCTCAAAATGCGGGACCTGCCACTCTTGGTCGGTCGCATACCGGTGAAAACCGCCGCCCAGATGGTCATAAATCCCGCCTCGCGCCATTTTTTGCAGCGTATTCTCGACGATCTCCAGAGCCCGGGCCGTGCCGGTCCTTTTCCAACAGCGTAAAAGAAAGCTCAAACTGTGCCCCATGGGAAATTTAGGCGCCTGGCCGAACCCGCCGTAACGATGATCATAATGCCGGGACAATTCCTGATAGCCGCGGTCAAGGACTTCCGGTGTCAACTCACCTTTTTCCTTAGCCGCTGCAGCCGTACGCTTCTGCAAGGCCTCGGTGATGGACCGGCTTGACTCAATAATTTCCTGACGGCGCGTTTCCCACGTTTGACGGATGTTCACAAGCAGTTCCTTAAAACCGGGCGAACCCCACTTGGCCACCGGCGGAAAATATGTCCCGCCGTAAAAAGGCTTCTTTTCCGGTGTCAGGAAGGCTGAAAGCGGCCAGCCTCCGGTTCCGGTCAAGGCCGTCACGACCGTCATGTAAATGTTGTCGATATCAGGTCGCTCTTCACGGTCCACCTTGATGGAGACAAAATGCTCGTTAAGGATCCTGGCTGTTTCTTCATCCTCGAACGATTCATGTTCCATCACATGGCACCAATGGCAGGTCGAATAGCCAATGGAAAGAAAAACCGGCTTATCTTCCTTTTTGGCCTTGGCAAAAGCCTCTTCTCCCCACGGATACCAATCCACGGGATTGTGCGCATGCTGCAAAAGATACGGACTCTTTTCCTGGGCAAGACGGTTTGGGCGTTTGTTCATAGAAAATTTTCTCTTAAGCCGGGAATGGGTGGATGGCCAATTTCGAACGCGCGCTCAAAATTGAGATTGATGGAAAAATAATAACTACTTTTCTTCACGATCCTCTGGCACGGTCAACGATCCTTCTTTAGAACCGCCTTCGCTGCATAGGGCTTTGACACTTAACATATCTCCGCCTGCGGCATCGACCGTGATATCTTTGACCAATGTAGAGGCCGTGGTCTGCGTGACGAGATTAACACTCTCCACTTCTTGATCATTCTTGTATACGATAAGCTTGCGGATATGATGTTCGCGCAAACTGGTGGAAACATGTTCCATACCGACGTGAAGAATCTTTTTCTCTTTATCGTAGGCCAAAGTCAGTTGCGCCGGAGGATGCGCAGAGACCGCCTGGGCCAAAAACAACAACAAGCCCGCCGCTCTCAATAGTGATCGCTTCATAGGAGCTCCCTTTTACTTAAGATATTTTTCAATGCGGCGAAGATAAGTCTTGGCATCCTTATAACCCGGCCATAATTCCTCAATATCGGTGAATATGTCTCTGGCCTGCCGATATTGCTTGTTTTTGTAAAAGGTCAAGGCCCGCTCGTACATCCGCTCAATACGCCGGTTGTAATCTTTTTGGATCTGCTCACGGTAAGCCTTCAGCTCCTTTTGTCGTGCCTTCAAGTCCGACAATTCGTCGGCTTGTGCGCTCACAGGAACCAGAAAAAACACGGTGCATAATATCAAAATATTGAATCCTTGATGCCGTCTCATGGTTTTATTTTAACACAAGGCCTTTTCTTTTCCTAATCAGCTTCTAGCGAAAACAAGCGTTGTCTTTGCAAACCTTGCTGGAATGAAAGAGATAGCGGTTCTTGGCCACCCATTGATATACTTTGGGCCCCACGACGCCCATTCCGGGAAGATAAACAAAGAGAATCAAAGGATAGAACATCGGCAGTTTGGAGCAGAGCCGTCGGAAGGCCGCGAAACCCCCGTACAATTTCCCATCGGGCTCGATCAGATAGAACTGGCTCATGCATTTTTCCTTAGTCAATTCCGGATGCAGCTGCTTTAGATCCCCTGCTTGATGGAAATCGACCGGCTTGAGGCAGCCGAACAGATCGGCCACCAGCAGTTTTTCGATGCTGGCCCGGCAAAAACCGCAATGGCCGTCGAAAACCACCAGGTTCTGGATTGACCGGCTGTTGAGCCAGCGTTTTTGTTCGATCCAGGCCACAATGTTTTCTGGATTGATGAACAAGAACAATTGCGGCGGGAACAAGAAAAAGAATATGGCGGGTACGTCCAGCGTGAGGATAAGCACGATATGAAAGAACGTCCCCAAATATATCGCCGAGATCCTGGCGGGACGGAAAAACAGCAGAAAAGGCAAAAGGAACTCGCAGACCAAGATAGCCAGTCCGACCGCATAGCACAATTGCGGTTTGTCGGCAAACCAGTCGCGCAATAAAAAATATTTGGTCACGCCGGCGGCCGGTTCATTCATTAAATAATAGATCGGGTTGCCGGTTATCCAATTCCCCTCCCCTGAAACTTTATACAAAGCGGTGTAAAAATAGGTCGAGGCGATCTGCAGCTGCAGGAGCCTTTGTAGAAAATAAGGCCGCTTGCGTTTATAAGCCTCTGGATCGCCGCGCCGGAGCGCATCGACCGAAAAATAATCCCCGTGATAAGGGGTTACGCACATCAAAAACAGAGTGACCAGAAGGATGTCCCAAGACAGTGTTCCTACATGAAAGCTATTGAGCGCATAAAAATAGTAACAGACAAGGGTCATGGCGATGCAGCTCAAACGGCTCCATAAGCCGATCAGAAAAAAGAACCAAGACGCATAAAATAGGACCGCAAAGACCAAGACCAGCCAGTCCGGGCTTTTTTGCACGAACACGATGATCTCCGGCGGAAAAAAATGCCCGTTAAAAATCTTAAAGGCTGTCTGATAGTAATTGTCTTCGAGATTGAACAATGAGGGAATGACATGAAAACCCGTCGTGAGAGCAACCGCGATCCTAAAAAGCGACAGGCTGATCGAGGACCGTTCCTCCAAGAACCCTCTGCGCCACAGAGAAGCTATTCTTTCAAAGACTTTCTTCATGGCCGCGGGCCCTCCTTGCATTGATACATGACGCGCTGAATTTTTTTGTACGGAGACTTGACCACAGAAGGATAATAGACACCCGTGACAAGAAAATTATCGAAATCAGGAAATTTGCGGTCCAAAAAACGGCAAAAATCATCCTGAAAGTACGGGTCCAGCACCACGGAAAGGACATTACGGTGCACATTGTCAAACCCGATAGTGCGCGTCCTGAGAATATCGTGCGGATCAATGAGCTGCATACCGTCGGCATTAACGCCGTAGACCTCTGTGTAACCGGAATCCTCACCCACATTATAGAACATGATCCATCCGGCGGGCGGGAAAAGGAGTTTTGTCTTGGGAAGGGGCCGCTTGAAGAACGGCTGCAGGTAAAAATGACGCGTGGACTCGTAATGAAAAAGCAAGAGCCATATAATGACAAACAATGAAATCGCTAAATGACGGAGATTTATTTTAGACATGTCGCTTATGGCACATCGTGTTCGTCAAACACATCGGCCGTAAAGACATCCAGGCGCGTTGCCGGATCTTTCCAGCAGTCGGCCGGGAGCCCAGCCTTCTGACCGCAGAGTTCCGAAAGGAATTTTTCCCGGCTCCAGCCTGTTTCCGTCGCCACCTGCGGCAAAAAGAGCCCACGGAAAGGGCCGCGGCTCAAGATAACACCGTGAACGCCCATCTGGATCTCCGCCGGGTCTTTCACCGGCCGCGGCTTTGACAACACGGAGACCTCGACATCAAAATCCTTTAATTCTTCTACCGCCATGGGTGGGAAACGCGGATCATCGGTCGCCGCGGCGATCGCCATATCGCGAACAATGACATACAAAGGCTTATCACCTATGACATGGCCGATGCAGCCGCGTAGCAGACCCTTGCGGTGGATGGTGACAAAAGCGCCCTCGTGTTCATTCAGGCGCGGATCGCTTTCGTTTACCTCAATGGTCTTCTTGTTACGGATAAATTCTTCAATGGCCCGGCGGGCGATCTCCAGCAGGCGTTTTTTCTGAGCGTTGTTTAACGACGCAACCTCACCGGAAGAATCAATAGAGGCGTTCTCTGCTTGTCCGGTCATTTTATCCGCGGCATAGATCACGGCAGCAGAATATCCCACCACACGCTCTTTATCCTCAGTAATGTCGCCGGAATTCGCATACTTCAGGATCTCGACGTCCTTTAAACCTTTTAAGTTGGCATAAACCAGTGCGGTGGTGACCGGGATGAATCCGCACATCTCCAAAGTCCGCTGGTAACCTCCCTGCCATACTTTTTGGGCCTCGCGCGCCTTGATCGCCGCCAAGGTCATTGTATCCATAGCCCGGGCGGTTGTGTCATCATGATAATGCGACAGGTCCGTGCTAACCACGATGAGCACATCCTCCCGCCCGCCGATCAAATCCTTTAAAGCCTGGGCGAGCGCTTCGCAGGTCTCAAAACTCGCCTGCCCCATAATGACGGGAACGATCTTAAAATCCTCAAATGTGCGCTGTAAAAATGGAAGCTCTACTTCCAGGGAGTGTTCGCGGTCAAAGGCTTTGGGCTCGAAATAGAATTTTTCATTTTGGGCAATAAGACGCTCGGCAAACTCCGTATCAACCTCAACAATGCCCAGCGGCGTTTTAAGCCCGCCCTGCGTCCAAATCGATACCCCGTTAAACTCATAAAAATGGCTGGGCGCAAGGACCACAATGGTCTTGTACGAACGCTCTTTGACCGCTTTAAAACTATGACCGGCGACGGCCCCCGAATAAAAATATCCGGCATGTGGCGCTATGACCACCTCCACCCTTCTTTGGGCGGGGGTATTCTCGGCGGTATTGATGAAGCGCTCCACTTCGGCCGCCAACTGTCCCGGATCAGCCGGATAGAACTGCCCGCTGACATTGGGTTCTTTAATGGAATCACCGAAACCGGAACGTGTCCACATAGCAAAGATAAAAACGATTAAGATCAGATTTTTCATCAAGAGGAACGTGAAAAATAATGATCCAGGCTCCAGCGGTTGGCTTTAGGAAGATTGAGAACAAAAACCGCCATGAGAAGCCAGCAAACGCTGTCCAGGATCAGCATGGCCCGGGGGGAAAGAGAAAATCGTTCGCCGAAGCAGCCGCATTCCTCTAAAGGAAGCTGACGGATGAGGGCCTGCCCCAAAATGACGATAAAACCGGTGAACATGAATAGAGCGGCCTTGGCAAACAGCTCCGTCCATAAACCAAAAAACAGAAAAACACCGACGAAGAACTCTATCCAGGGAAAAACAATCGCCGTCCATTCGTCCAAAGGGCGCACCAAAATATCGTAGCCCTGGATGACATACCAGAAGTTCTGATAAGGGCTCGTTAATTTCAAAAAGCCGGAAAAAATGAACAAGGCCCCGATCAAAACCCTAATTGGAACAAATAAATTGACCATAACCTGACTTCTTAAAAATACCGGTTAACTCCTCTTCGAGGAGCCTAGTACCCACCACCATTTTGTTATTGATAAAATAGGTTGGTGTCGATTGGATCCCCAGGGACGTCCCCTTTTCTTTCTGCTCTATAACAGCCGTACTCACCTCGGCATCCTGAAGACAAACTTCTAATTGCGGAATATCCAGCTCAAGCTCGCGGGCCATTTGATGAAAAACAGGGGCCGCATTGACCAAGCCGCTCCATTGCTGCTGACGCTCGATCAACAGATCGTGGAAGGGCCAGAACTTTCCCTGACGGGCCGCACACTGCGCGTAAATGGCGCTTAAAAAAGAATGCGGATGCATGGCCAGTGGATAATTTTTCATCTCAAGATAGAACTTGTCGGGATATTTTTGAAAACAACTTTTGAGGAATATCGCGCCACGGGCGCAGGCCGGGCATTGAAAATCTATATACTCAACAATCTTGATGGGCGCGCCGGGATTGCCTTTCGCCTGACTGGCGTTCCGGTCCTGGCCGGCGGAATTCTGTTTAAACCACCGCACCCCGGCGATCAAAAGAATTCCTGCGATAACAATGGCTAGGGCAAGCTGTTGCTTGGACAATTTCAACACATGACCTCCTTTGTGTCTTACAGTTGCGGACCAAACTTCTCGAGAGCTCTTCCCTTCTCCGTGTTAGTAAACTTCTTGAAATTGTCGGAAAACATTTGGGCGAGCCTTTTGGCCGTTTCGTCGTAATCTTTTTTATCCGCCCAAGAATTCCGCGGATGGAGGGTCTCTGATGCCACGCCCGGCAGGGCTTTAGGAAACCTTAGCCCAAATAAGGGAAACGTTTCAAGTTCGGCATTGTCTAAGGCACCGCTGAAGATCGCATCGATCGCCCGCCTGTTCTCGACTAAAGGAATACGCTTTCCTACGCCGTATTTTCCGCCAATCCAGCCGGTATTGATCAAGTAGGCTTCGGACCCGTGGTCTTCTATTTTCTTTCCAAGGATATCCGCGTACTTGGTCGGATGAAGCAGTAAAAATGCCTGACCGAAACAGGAGGAAAATGCCGCCCTGGGTTCGGTCACGCCCAGTTCGGTCCCGGCGACTTTGGCGGTGTAGCCGCTTAAGAAATGATACATGGCCTGCTCTTTGGTCAGCTTGGAAACATGCGGCAGGATGCCAAAGGCATCGCAGGTCAAAAAAATGATATATTTCGGATGGCCGCCTTTCGAGACCGGCTTGACGATATTTTGGATATGGTCGATAGGATAAGAAACACGCGTGTTTTCCGTTTTCCTTTTCGACATGAAATCCACTTGGCCTTTGGCGTCAATATCGACATTTTCCAAAAGGGCGTTACGCCGGATCGCGGCAAAGCTCTCCGGCTCCCTCTCCGGGGTCATGCCGATACATTTAGCGTAACAACCGCCTTCAAAGTTAAATATACCTTGATTGTCCCAGCCGTGTTCATCGTCTCCGATCAAGGCCCTTTTAGGGTCGATGGATAACGAGGTCTTCCCGGTGCCGGAAAGGCCGAAAAATAGCGCGGTATCGCCGTTCTTTCCCTGATTAGCCGAACAATGAAAAGAGCCAATTCCCTTTAACGGAAGAAAATAGTTCATAATGGAAAAAATGCCCTTTTTGATCTCGCCGCCGTACCACGTTCCGCCGATGACTGTCATACGCTCTTTGATGTGGAACGCCCCGAAAACCTCCGAGCGCATATTGTATTTGACAAAATCCGGACAAGTCGCTTTGCAGGCATTTAAAATGGTCCAATCCGGTCTGAAATCCTTCAACTCCTCTTCCGTCGGACGGATAAACATGTTCTTGAAAAAATGGGCCATCCAGGCGATCTCGGTCACCAAACGTACGGACAAGCGGGATTCGGGATTGGCGCCGCAGAACCCGTCCATGACATACAATTTCTTTCCGTTGAGCTGCCTTACGGAAATGTCCTTGAGGTGCGCCCAGGCCTCTTCGGAAAGCCGCTTGTTGTCCGATCCCGGACAGGCGTCATCTGACCACCAGACATTGTGTTGAGAAGAAGGTTCTTCAACGATGTACTTATCTTTGGGCGAACGACCGGTAAATTTTCCCGTATCAACGGCGACGGCGCCGGTTGTCGTGACATAACCGCGTTCATAACCGGTCAAGGAAGGATCCGTCTCGTGCTGAAAAAGCTCGTCGAAGGAAAGATTATAAAAAAGCTGATCCCAGTTCTTGATGCCCATACGCTGAAGGGCTAAGGCGATGTCGGGGCGGATTGTTTTGCTCATTACTTGATCAGGCATGGATTTCTTATTGATTTCCGATCTTGAAGAATTTATTGAAATTCTGGAACTTCCACAGCCAAAGACCGCTTAAAACAATAATGGGTATCACAAGAAATTTAACGAGGACCTGGAAGGCGATATTCTGGTGAAAAGGCGAATAGATATAACACATGATCACCAAACCGAGAACGATATGCACCCACCGCAAAACAACCCTGAGTTTGCTTGGCGTAACTGTCACTTTATTTTTGATAAACGATAAAACTGTCTTTATAGTCGCTCTTTAACGACGGAAGCGCCGCTTCCGCTGCCTGTTTGGTGGCATACGGTCCGGCATTCAAACGGTACCAAACTCCTTTATCGCCTAAATCTTTCGTCGTAACATAGGCCGAATGTCCTTTGGCCTTGGCCTTTTCCAAAGCCCTTTCCGTGGCCGCCTTATCTTTTGAAGAAAGAAGCTGAATACTGTATGAACCGCTGGCAGGAACAGGGGCCGGAGTTGAAACCGGGGCGCTGACCGCAGCCTGAGGGGCTGTCTGTCTAAGTGAGGGGGCGACCGGAGCAGCCGGAGCGGAAGGCGCAGGTTCCGGCTGGCGGACAGGGCGATCGGTTATGAATTCGTACTCTGTCTCAGGAACCTTCATGTCCTCCGGAAAAATTTCGCTCAGAGAGGTGTCATCTTGCCCTCCTTGATAATTAAAAATGACAAAAATAAGCACCACCGCGCCAGCGACAATCAGCCCGATCAACCACTGTTTTTTGGCCATAATATTCTCCTTAAAATTCGCAAAATTTAACTGTATTTAAATCCAGCGCTATTATGTCAAAACCACTTATTTTGTCAACACTTCAAATAAAAATAAGGCCGGAAAAAGACGCTTTTGACAGAAATTATTGCGGCGGAAGCTTTAAATGCGCCTCTATCCTTTCGAGACGGGCCGAGATCTGCTTTAAAAACTCGATGATGATGGCATGTGTATATTGAGCATCTATTCCCACAGCCGAGGCTTCCGAACGGATTATATCAATGGTGTCCTGATATTCGCTTTTGGAGTTTTTCAATGGATTGGACAACATTTCCCCTCCTTGGTGGTTTTAGCCTTAAGCGGGCAATGGCTTGCTCAAGGCTTTGGGAAGAACGGTTAACGGGCCTATACCATCCGAAGGTATGGCCCGGCGTATAGGTCAACTGCCCCAGGCGGCCCGTCGAAGGATCAAGGATCAAAATACCCAAAACCTTATGGTCCATGATCACGTATTTGTCTCCCGGAAGCCAGCGGACGTGACGGATAGCCAGCGGGCCGGCCGCGTATTGATAACGCGGGATCTCTCCGGGGACAGGATCGCGGGGCACTTTAAAGAGACGCTTGCGCCACCACCTCCCTTTGAGATAATAAAGATAATCATCCTCATCGATCCCCAAGCTGGCCCCTTCCGGCGAGATCCAAAAGGAACCATCTTCGATCCGGTCGAAAGAAAGGGCCGCTCCTTCATAAAAAATGTCCGCCCCCAACGATGTGAAAAGCGACGCGTTGAGATCGAATTGCTTTGCCGGTCTTTGGGCCATATATTCCGGCTCAAGAGTTTTTAGGGGGATTTTATACAGTTTGATCCAAAAATGATGCTCAGCCTCAGAGGGATCGCGGGCCTGCTGTTGAAAAAAATACAACGCATCGCTTTTTCTGTCCCAAAAAAGAAAAGAGATCTTATGCATAGCGGTCCTGAGCGGGAAAGTTTTGACATCAGCAATATTATAAACAGAAAACCGGCTCTGGCTGGAAAAAGATGTCCAAAAGGCCTTTTCGTAAGCGAATTTTTTGCTGTCCGGCGCCCAGCTGACGGCCCGCAGGACATATTGCCCTTCGGTTTCCGGGGGGATCTTCTCAATAAGGCGTGTTTCACCGCGCGCTTGATCCACCAGATGAAGGCTGTTGTCCGTGACAACAACCAGGTAGCGGCCGTTCGGTGAAAAATGATATTCCCGTATGGGTTGCTCCGCCTTAAAAATGGTCCGGGAATCGGTGCCGTCGATACGGATAGAATATAAATTGGGTCCTGAAATGTAAAAGACCTCTGTTCTGTCCTTGGCCCAATCGGTCCGGTAAACAAGTCTCTCCTCTATGGGCAAAAGTGGCCTGGTCTTATAATTAAGCCAGTAAATGTAGCCCATCAGAATGAACAATATCGCCTCTCCGCCGACGAGAACGATAAAAAGAAAATTGTTAATAAACCGCAGAGCGGCCTTTTTGCTGGGTCGTCTGAAGCTTGCCGCGATAACGACTATGGCGGACAAGACCAGGGCAAAAACATTGAGCAGGACAAGCTCTTCAAAATGAGCGCTGAGAAAATTCAGGATGGCATCTAGGGGGTGCATTGTGGAGCCGGAGTTCCTTATTATATTTTAATTTCCGCCTCAAGCTTGTTCATGATGCCGCTGACCTCTTCGATCAGATCATCGGGAAGCAGCTTTAGAACCTCCATGTCCTTCTTGAAGCTATCAAAGGCATACAAAAATTTTCTTACGGCGAGGGTATTTCGCTTCTCCCTTTCTTCTTCCGGATCGACCACTTTGCGCTCGCGGATAAGCGCCGTCAGATCTTTACGGATCTCGCTGACATCTTTTCCTTTTTCAAAAATATCCTGGCGCAGCTTGACATAGTCCCCCTTGGTCAAATGCTTGTTCTTTTTGGCGAGCCGCAAGACATTGACCGCCTCGTAACTGGGAATGACCGCCGCTTCCTTGCTCTGGGCATAATCTTCCTTCAAACAGGCGGGCTCTTCCTCTTCCAAAAAATAATAGGTCTTGAGCAGTTTTATGGCCAAGGACTTGTTGAGCCCCAGTTCTTCTTCGGTATAGTTCTCGAATTTCTCATATCCCCACGTGTAGTACAACTTATCCCTCCACACGGAGAATAAAGTCTGCCCCAAAGCGATCCAGGAAGTCTTAAAATCTTTGGCGTGGATCACCAATTGCTCGCGCAGATTTTCGCTCAAGACATCGGGGGTCCTCCTGAGCTTGTTCGGGTCCAAAGGGGATGACGTGATTGGAACTTTCATGATATCGTCCTTGTCGTTAAAAAATTAATAAAAGGTTTGTTTATTCTAACAAAAGGTTTTCCGAAGGACAACTTCTCCTTAAAGCCTCTCAATGCGGACCTGCCTCAGGAGACGCCGGATATCTTTAGGTCTCACATCACCGGGAAGAAAAGTCAGGAGATTGGCGGTCCCGGCTGCGGCCGCAAACCGCAAAGACTCAGCAAAAGAATATTGCTTAGAGAATGACGCGAGAAATCCCGCGACAAAGGCGTCGCCGCAGCCGACGCTGTGCCCGCCCCCTACCTTCGGCGGCGTAACCAGTCAGATAAACTCATCCCTGCCTGCCGACAGGCAGGCCGAGCCGCCGACGGCACCCTGCTCACCCAGGGTGATGAGAACATTTTTTATCCCTGAACGCAAAAAATATCTTACGGCTTTTTTAAGTTTGGCTTGGGAATCCAATTTTTCGCCGAGAAAATCTTCGGCTTCCTCGCGGTTCGGTTTTATGTATTCAGGCCCGGCCTTTAAACCCAGCTCAAAAGGTAAACCATGGCTGTCCAAAAGACACGGAATATTTTGTTGTCTGGCCTGGGTGATCAATCGGGCATAAAAGGAATCTTTGATACCGGGCGGCAATCGTCCGGACAAGACAACCAGAGACGTGCGGGCCAAATATTTTACAAAAAGCTTTTCGATTTTTTGGGTCTCGGCTTCAGAGAACGGGCTGCCCTTATCTACAAAGCGCACAACACCGTCTTCTTGGACGACGGTGACATTCGTCCGTGTCTCATTTTTAAGGCGAATAAAATCATGGCAAATATCCTCCCGCCTTAACAAAACCCTGATCTCTTCCCCCGTCTTGCCGCCGAGGCAGCACAGGGCAGCGGTTCCTTCTCCCAGATTGTCCAGGACGCGCGAAACATTGATACCCTTCCCCCCGGCCGAACGCAAAGGGTGTTTATACCGCCCTTTTTCATAAAAAATATCAAGGGCAGGGTTTAAGGTGAGGGTTAGGATCATAGGCCATTTAAAAAAATTATTGAAGTAAGCTCAAAGCTTTGCTAGATTAGGAACGGTTTTTTGAGTCCGGCTGCCTGTTCAACCATTTTTCCTGAAGTCATAATGCGATTTTTTCTTCTGTTGTTTCCTCTCACTCTCTCCCTGGTGCTTTGGGTCCCCGTTTCCGGGCACGCAGAAGAGATCCTCTTGACCAAACTTTCTCCCCGCCAGGAATCATTGCGCAAAAGCAACGGCGTTTTGGTATCGCAACCTAAATCACTGGACTTGGAGATCATCCAGCTCTTGCAGACAAATCAGATCAGATCATTGGATGATTATGCCCGCTGGCTGGAAGAGAATATACGCTATCAAAAGGATACTGTCAAAGATTCCTGGGATTCTCCCCAAACAACCCTCAGACGGAAAAGCGGTGACTGTGAAGACTATACGCTTTTGAATATGGCCGTGTTACGGGTGCTGGGATTTAAGCCGAAATTCCTAACCTTGAAACGGGGCAAGTATTCCCACGCCGTCTGTGCGTTCAAAATGAACGGCCGGTTCTACTGGTTCGACAACTATCGCCTGCGCAAGACCGCCGCCGCGACCCTCTCTCAGCTGGCCGAGCACATCTCGACTGAACATCATTATGTTCAAATTTTAAGCTGGGATGAGACCCTCAAATCCTGGAAATCCCTTTTTAAAAATTCTTAGACCATCGACAGCGGGTCGGGGAATTTGAACCGATAATCCAAGGCTTGTTTGAGCTTCTGATTACTGATGATCCTGGGCGCCTTCGGCGCCGATTTGCCGAAAATCGGTTTGGGCAGCCCTCGTCTTTGGGCAGCGACTTCATAAAGATCGCGCCGCAACGGATGTTCGTCACCGCAGACATTAAAGGTCTCACGGCGCAGGCCCTTCCGGATGATCCGAACTACAATTTCAATGCCGTCCTCAATGTGCACAAGATTAACCGGCACATTTTCATAAACGATATTCTTCTGGCCGGACAAGGAACCGCCGATAGGCCTGTCCTTGCCGTATAATCCCGCAAACCGCAGCACCGTCGTGTCAAAATGCTTATTGTCCCGCAGAAGGCTCTCTGCTTCCCACAACGCCTGAGCCCGCCGATCCTTGGGATGCAGCGGCTGGTCTTCCGTCATAACCCCGTGATGGTCCGCATAAATGGAAGTTGAACTGGCAAAGACCACGAACTTGACGGGAGAAATCACAAGACATTGAATGATATTTTGGATGTGCTGTTTATAAAGGAAGGGGTCTTGCAAATCGCGCCGGAAAGGAGTGTTGAGAAATAGAATGTCGGCCGTAAAAAAATCAGCAATTTCCCCCCGAAGGTCGGGAGCAAAGGAAAAAATGTAGGGGCGTATGCCCGAATGCCGTAGGAGATCCTTCTTATTTTCCGTGGTCGTTGAGCCTTTGACGACAAAACCAGATTCAGCCAGACGGCTGGCCACGGGCAACCCCAGCCAGCCGCAACCCAACACGCTGACCACCTTTAAAGCCATACAAAATTATTCGGCAAATTCCTGCAATTTCTGCCAGGTTTGACGGCCGACGACACCATCTGCTTTGAGGTTATTGTCTTTCTGGAACTGGACAATGGCGCTTTTCGTGCCGGAGCCGATCTTTCCGTCAATGTTTCCCTGATAATATCCCGCTTTTTTAAGGGCAGTCTGCACTTGTCCCGGCGTTGCGCTGACGCGGATGATATCGCCGTACTTGCCGCTTGAGGCCGGCGCCGCTTCCACGGACGCCCGCTGCTTCCGCCTCAATTCGCTTTGCAACCGGACCACCTCTCCTTCAAGGCTGTCAATTTCATCGTCCCGCTGGGCGATCTCCCTTTCCAATTCACCGATACGCAATTCCATTTGATCCATCGTCGTCCGTCGTGTTGCCGCACAACCCACAACGGTCGATAAGAATAAAATCCCCACCATGACACGAAGCACCACTGCCCCCTCCTTGTGAAAGGTTAATAAAAATTTATTCCGATTAATTATTTTCGATTGGTATTGTAGCAATAAAACCGGGCGTGCACTATTTTTTTAGGATTTTTTTGTGGATGAAATTCCTTCGCGGAAGGGCAAAAAAATAGCCGCTCTTAACAAGAGCGGCTATTCGGGTGTGCACGGTTTCCCATGCACTTTTCTCAAGTCAACGTGGCTGACTTTTTGGGGGAGAAAATCTTTTTCTTCCAGGCGATGCCGATGTGAAGTGAATGGCAGAACCTGACTTTGAGCAACTGCTGGTTTTTGGTGATATAGAAGTAACCCTTGACCCGGAAATGGAACTTCTCTTCATTCGTCCGCGTATTGACATACTTGGCGATATCGATCCGTGGCGGGTTGATCGTATTTTCCATTTGTTTTTCTTGTGTGACGAAATACACAAAATGTTTACGGACGCTCGTACGGCAATCCTGCTCGTCCGAGGTCTCGCGGATAGACATCATCTTGCGTCTATCTTTCACGGAATTCCATTTTCGGTACAAAACTTCGCGCATGAGAGTTCCTTTCATAAAAGTTGCATCTATGTTGAAAGTATAACACCCTCTCATTCCTAAACAAGACGCGCCAAAGGCTCCCAAGAAAACGTTTTCACGGATTGGTCGGGTTGGAACTCCGACGGAAAAGCATATTTTGGGAGTTTTTGACGGGAAAATTATTTTTGGTGGGAGCCAAAGGAAACACGGTTCTCAGTGCCGGCCAGGAGCCGCTTCATGTTTGGACGGTGGCGCACAAAGACCCATGTGCAAAATATGATGCCTAAAAAGATGACCTCGGGAGACTGACCTGTGAGGACCATGGAAACCGGAAGAACAGCCGAGGCAACAAGAGAAGACAAAGAGACATACCGGCTTATCAAGAAGACGATCAGCCAGGCCAAAAGGGTAATGAAAACGACGGGGCGGATCATGGGCAGCTTTATGGCCAGGCCGATCAAAACACCTAGGCTAGTTGCGATGCCCTTCCCTCCTTTAAATTTGAGGAACACCGTCCAATTATGACCGGCAACGACGACCATACCCAAAACAACGCGGCCCAAGACGCTTTCAATCCCAAAAAGATCACCCACCAAAGTAGTAGCCAAAACGCCTTTGGCGATATCCAATAAAAGAACAAGTGTCCCGGGGCCCTTGCCCAGGACACGAAAGACATTGGTCGCACCCACATTGCCCGACCCATGCTGACGGATATCGATTCCTTTATAAAGCCGGCCGAATATGTAGGCCGTAGGGATGGAACCGACCAGATAGCTTGCCACGCTACCTAGAATGAGCGCTAACAGAGTTGGCATTGAGGACCTTTATCCCTTCCTTAATATAACCTATTCCTGATATCACGGTCAGGACCACAGTGACCGGCCACGCCCATATCGACAATTCCCACTGCAGAAGAAAACCCAAAATGCACACCACCTGGAAAAACGTCGTCGCCTTTCCCCAACGCGAAGGATCGACATACAATTTACCGCGGACAAGATGGATGATCATGGCCCCCATGATCAGAATGACATCACGGCTGATAACCGCCAATACCAGCCACATCGGAAAAAGAACAGATTCAAAATAAACGCCCATCTTATAGGAACATAAAAAAGCGCTGATCAGGAGGATCTTGTCGGCCAGCGGGTCCAGGATGGCGCCGGCCGGGGTCTTTTGATTGCGGGTCCGGGCGATATAGCCGTCAATGACGTCAGAAATGACCGCAAAGAGAAAAATACCCAGCGCCACATAACGCAGCCAATCCCGTTCAGGCAAATAATACAAGGCGCTGGCGATAAAAAAGGGGACCGCCAGGATGCGTCCGACCGTGATTTTGTTGGCAAAAGTTAGTCCCATTATTCCAGGTCTTCTAAACGGACTTTATGTTCGGGACAGATCTCCAGGTGGCCGCTGAAACGCTTCCCGTCCACCGGGCAATATTTTATATTTTTCTCTCCACGGAGCGACTGGGTCACTGACTCGACGGCAGAACGCGCTTCCGGATCTTTGCGCATCTCAACCGCAATATCCTTTAACTTTTTATCATCGATTTCCTGACCGCTCACCGCCCCGGTCACTGACTTTAAAGCCTCAATAGCTTCGCGGTCTTGAATTCGGAGACTTTCTTGTTTTGGGGTCGTCGCACACCCCGCCAAAAAGACAACCAAACAGAAGAAGACCGTTTTTTGCATCACTCGATAAACCTTATGCGGTTGAGCGGCCAGTAGATGAATTCCGCCCGGCCTATAATGTCCGCCTCGGGAACAAACCCCCAGAAACGGCTGTCATGGCTGGAGGCACTATTGTCACCCAGGACAAAATAATGCCCTTCCGGGATCTTCACCTCTTTACCCATTTCCCCGTAATTTCCGCGATTGTAATAATAAATGTTCTTAAGGCGCGGCTCTTCCAACAGCTTCCCATTCACATAAATGTCACCATAACGTATTTCGATCGTTTCCCCGCCCATTCCGACGAGGCGCTTGATAAAATCGCGCTTGCGGTCTTCCGGATAGGAAAAGACAATGATGTCTCCTCGCTTGGGCTCGGAGAACCCGGGGAGGCGTTTTTTGGTGAATGGGATCTGGGGGCCGTATCGCAGCTTATTGACGAGCAGCCGGTCGCCTTCGAGCAAGGTGGTGCGCATGGAACCGCTGGGGATCTTAAAAGCCTGCAGGAAAAATGTGCGGATGAACATGGCCAGGACAAAGGCAACGACAATCGACTCCACCCATTCGTAGACCGCGTCCTTCTGCTGCCTGGACATCCCATCGATGAACCGTCTGAAAAACTTTAACATAGATGTTTACTTCCTCGCTTTGCGATCAGATTTTCAGGGCCGCCAAAAAGGCCTCCTGCGGAACTTCCACATTGCCGATCTGCTTGAGTTTCTTCTTTCCTTCCTTTTGTTTTTCCCACAATTTGCGTTTGCGGGTAATATCGCCTCCATAGCATTTGGCGGTCACGTTTTTACCCATGGCCTTGACCCGCGCGCTAGCAATGATCCGGCCGTCGGCACTCGCCTGAATTCGGACCTCAAACAACTGTTGCGGGATAAGATCCTTTAATTTCTCGACCAAGGCGGAACCTTTTTCATAGGCCCTCTCTTTATGCACCAGACAGGAAAACGCGTCACATACCTTGTCATTGATCAGGATATCCAATTTGGTGATCTTCGCCGGCAAATAACCCTTGAACTCATAATCAATGGAACCGTATCCGCGCGTGACCGATTTTAACTGATCGTTGAAATCAACAATGACCTCCGACAGGGGGATATCAAAAACGATGCGCATGCGGTCTGAAATATATTCGCTCTTTTGATAAAGGCCGCGCTTGCGTTTGGCCAGCTCGATCACCTTGTCCATATGGCTGACAGGGGTCAACATCGAAACTTTTAAGTAGGGCTCCTCGATCGTGTCGATCTGGCTGCTGTCGGGCAATTGCGACGGATTTTCCAATTGCATGACCTTGCCGTCTTTCAGGATGATCTTGTAGCCGACATTGGGCGTGGTCAGGATCAGATTAAGATCATATTCACGCTGCAAGCGCTCTTGCACCACCTCCATGTGCAACAGACCTAAAAATCCGCAGCGGAAACCGTGGCCGAAGGATTCGGAAGTTTCCGGTTCGTGCACAAAACTGGGATCGTTCAGCCGCAACTTTTCGATCGCTTCCCGCAGATTCATGAAGTCCGCGGGGTTGACCGGATAAACACCGCAAAAGACCAGGGGTTTCAACTGGCGGTAACCGGTCAGCGGCTCCGCAGTGGGATCGTCCTTGGCCGTGATCGTGTCGCCGACCTGGACATCATGCGGGCTGTGCACATTGCAGGTAATATAGCCGACTTCCCCGCAGGTGAGCTCCGCGACCTTTGTCGCCTCGGGACGGAAAACGCCCACCTCCTCGATCTTGAATTCCTTGCCGGTATGCATCATGCGGATGGGTACGCCCGCTTTCAAACTTCCGTTCATGATCCGCACATAAATAATGATCCCCTTATAAATATCGTACTTCATGTCAAAGATAAGCGCCTGCAGCGGGGCCTCGCCGTCCCCTTCGGGATGAGGGATAAAGGCAATGATCTTTTCAAAGAGCTCCTTGATGCCGATCCCTTCTTTGGCCGAGACATACTGGATATCCTTCTCCTTGAAGTTAAACGCATCGATCATTTCTTTTTTGACCAATTCCTTGTCCGAACCGGCGATGTCCACCTTGTTAATGACCGGCAGGATCTCGAGATTATTTTCGATCGCCAGATAAAAATTGGCCACGGTCTGCGACTCGACACCTTGTGTTACATCGACGACGAGCAGGGCGCCCTCACAGGCGCGCAGGGATTTTTCCACTTCATAAGAAAAATCGACATGTCCGGGCGTATCGATCAGGTTGAAAATATACTGCTTACCGTCATCGGCCTTATGATCGATGCGGACAGCCGAGGCCTTGATGGTAATCCCCCGCTCGCGCTCGAGGTCCATGTCATCGAGCATCTGATTGTGAAACTTACGCTCGTCGATGGCGCCGGCAAACAGCAACAAACGGTCGGCCAAGGTCGATTTGCCGTGGTCGATGTGGGCGATGATGGAAAAATTGCGAATAAGATTTTTATCCATATTTTTATACTCTTTAAACAAAATATATTGAATTCTACACGAGATGCGACGATGGGGCAACTATTTTGCTCTTCTTGATGTATTCCATCATCGTGTCAACGACTTGGTCGGCGGAAAGGAAGGTTGAATCTATGACGATCGCATCGTCGGCTTTTTTAAGGGGGCCCACGCTGCGCGTGCGGTCTTTCTGGTCTCTCGACTCCAGCTCTGTCCTTAACTCTGTATGGTTCACTTTCTTGCCTTTTTCTTCAAGCTCCGCGATACGGCGCCGGGCGCGCTCCTCCACGTTGGCGTCGAGATAGAACTTCAGGCGGGCCTTGGGAAAAACGACCGTGCCGGTGTCCCTGCCTTCGACGACAATATTGCGCTTTGACCCGATCTTACGCTGCCATTCCACCATGACCGCGCGCACGTCAGGCTCCCGGGCGATATAAAAAGTATTGTTCGTTATCTCCAGAGAACGGATGGCCTCCGAAACGTCCTCTCCGTCGAGCATGACAGCCGTCCGGGAAGAATCACCTTTAAAATCAATGGAAGTCTTTTGGGCCAGGGCGACCAGGGCATTCTTGTCTTCCAGATCAAGTCCCTGACGCACGGCCTTGAGCGTCAAGGCCCGGTACATGGCTCCCGTATCCAAATAGAAGAAATTAAGGCGCTGGGCGATCTTTTTGGCGACCGTGCTTTTGCCGGCGCCGGCAGGACCATCAATGGTGATCGCGGTCGTCATAAGGCAACACTAACTTTTACCGATTGTTTCGCGTTTTTCTTTCGATTTCTGGAAATGTTCCATCAGGGTCTGTTCGTCGCGGCTGGACATGGATTTGCGCATGACCGACAGGACTTTGACGAACTCATCAAGCGATTTAATGATATTCCGGTTATTGGAAAGGCAGATGTCCTTCCACATCTCCGGTGAGGACGAGGCGATGCGCGTGGTATCCCGCAGTCCGGCCGAGGCATATTCCAAAAATTCCGGCGGCAGGACCTCCATCAGGCTGTAAGCCATGATATGCGGCAAATGACTGATGTACGAAAGGATCTGGTCATGATCTTTCGGTGAAAGGAATTTGACATTAGACCCTAAGTTGGTCCAAAAATGCTTTACCTTCTCTTTGGCCAAACGGTTGGTCTGTTCGGTGGGGGTCATGATGCAGGTCGAACCTTCGAACAACTCCGCGCTGGCAAAAAGGGCGCCGGTTTTTTCGGAGCCCGCCAAAGGATGCGAACCGACGAACATCGACGGATTAGGCAAAGTCTTTTGGGCCGCCTCGACGATGCTGGCCTTGGTGCTCCCCACGTCCGTAATAATGCAGTTACGGTGAGCGTGCTTTCCCACCTGAGAAAAAAGCTCCATGATCACCTTCACTGGTGCGGCCATAACGACAAGGTCCGCGCCCTGGACGGCCGATCTAAGATCGTGCGCCGCTTGGTCGATGACCTTGTTTTTTAAGGCATAGGTCAGCGAAGAATGATGTAAAGATGTCCCGACGATCTGACGGGCGACATTGTGTTTGCGTATGGCCAGCCCTAAAGAGCCGCCCATGAGGCCGACGCCGACGATCGCGACTTTTCTGAACAAAGGGGTTCGAAGCGACATAATTAAAGATCCCGCGATATGGCGTTGGCCACCAATCGCAGCTCCTTGAGCAGGGTTGAAAATTTATCCGGCATCAATGATTGCGGCCCGTCGGAAAGGGCCTCTTCCGGGTTTTCATGCACTTCGATCATGAGCCCATCGCAGCCTGCGGCCACCGCCGCCTTGGCAATGCTGGGCACCAATCCCCAGCGTCCGGTGCCATGGCTGGGGTCCACAATGATCGGCAAATGGGAAAGTTGTTTTACGACCGGGACCGCGTTGATGTCCAATGTGTTGCGCGTGGCCGTTTCAAAGGTGCGGATGCCGCGCTCGCATAAGATAACATCGAAATTTCCCTGGGAAAGGATGTATTCCGCGGACATCAAAAGGTCTTTGATGGTAGCGCTCAACCCGCGCTTTAACAGGACGGGTTTTTTGGTCATTCCGACCTCTTTAAGGAGCGTGAAATTCTGCATGTTGCGGGCACCGATCTGAAAAACGTCCGTGTATTTGGCGATAAGTTCAACATGACGGGGATCCATGACCTCGGTCACGGTCGCCATCTTAAGCTGCTTGCCCACATCGTGCAGGAACTTCAATCCTTCTTCCCCCAATCCCTGAAAGTCATAAGGCGAGGTGCGCGGTTTGAACGCCCCACCCCGCAGAACGGTTGCGCCGGCCGCCTTTATCTTCTTGGCCACCGAAAGGAGCGAATCATAACTCTCGACCGAGCACGGCCCGGCCATCACCACGATCGTTTTCCCGCCGACGCTCACGCCGCCATCGATCTTGACCACCGAGTCTTCTTTTTTAAATTCACGTGAGACCAGTTTAAAGGGCGACAAGACCGGCATGACCCGCTCAACACCGGGAAAAACTTCCAGAGGCGTTGTTTGCAGTTTGTCTTCAGGACCGATCAGGCCGATGATGGTCCGCTCCACACCGCGGGAGATGTGGGCCTTTAAGCCGAGTTTGGCGGTTTTATCCAAAATATGCTGGATCTGCTGTTCCGTTGCATCCGGACGTAAGATGACGATCATGGTAGTTCCTTAGGTTGTTGGTTATACGATCCCTTTAAGGGCATCAAGAAAACGTTGGTTCTCCGCTTTGGTGCCGACGGTGACCCGGATGATCCGCTCCATGCCCCACGGGCTCATATCGCGCACAATGATACCCTTCTTGAGCAAGGCTTGCGCGACCATGGAAGCCGGCTCTTTGACATCGATCAGGATAAAATTGGTCGAGCTCGGCTGGACCGAGAGCCCCATACGGGATAATTGTTTATACAGAAATTCTTTCTGTTCATCAACTGATTTTGCGATCCTTTTATAGTATGCTCCATCCTTCAGGCAGGCCAAGGCGGCCGCCTGGGCCAGCGAATTGACATTGAACGGCTCGCGCACGCGGTTTAAGCAATCGATGATCTCGCTATCGGCCATACCGTAACCGATGCGCAGCCCGGCCAAGCCGAAAAGCTTCGAAAAAGTCCTGGTAATGATCAGGTTCTTGAAGTCCTTAAGCAGCGGGACCGTCTGCGGATAATCCTTGCCGCGGACAAATTCATAATAAGCCTCGTCGATAAAGACCAAAATATCCCGGCGGATGGTATTCAAAAAATTAAGCAACGCATTCTTCCCGACGTACGTCCCGGCCGGATTGTCCGGATTGCCGATAAAAATGATCTTGGTCTTCGGCGTGATCCGCTCCTTCATGCCTTCCAGGTCATAACGAAAATTTTTGAGCGGCACATCCACGATCTGCGCCCCGGCCGCCTGGGCCGCGATCTCATAGATCAGGAAAGATGGGCGCGCAATGATGACCTCCTCATCCGGCAGGACAAAAGCACGGATAGCCATGACGATGATCTCATCCGAACCGTTGCCGAAGATCAGCTGCGCCGGATTGATTTTCAACCTTTTGGCCAATTCACGGCGAAGATAAAAGCATTGTCCGTCGGGGTAACGGTTCAGGTTCTTGGATTCTGCCGCAATGGCTTTCAGGACCTTGGCGGAAGGACCGAAGGGATTCTCGTTAGAAGCGAGCTTAACGACGTTCTTTAAACCTAATTCCCGCTTTACTTCCTCGATCGGCTTGCCCGGAACATACGGCGCGACCTTCAGGATATTCTGATTGACGATATTTTTCATCACATCGGATAAGAGCCCAGTATCTTCAGATACTTGCACATATCCTCCAGTTGCGACAGGGCTTTGACAACGTTCTTTTGCGAACGGTGTCCTTCAAAATCAACAAAGAAATAATAGTCCCAGGCCTTCTTTTTCGACGGACGCGACTCGATCCTGGTCAAATTGATCTTCTGATGATAGAACGGCTTGATCATGTTATAAAGCGCCCCTACCTTGTCCTTGATCGAGAACATGATCGAGGTCTTGTCATGGCCGGTGCGGGCGGCATCCTGATGCGCGATCACGAAGAAACGGGTCGTATTGTGTTTATTGTCCTGGATATTCTCCTCGATAATCGGCAGCTTATAGACCTCGGCCGCCCGGGCGGAAGCGATGGCCGCCGCGTCCTTGGTCTTGGCGGCAAGCTGGGTGGCCTCCGTCGTCGAGGCGATAAAGATCTCCTCGACGTTGGGCATATTCTCCAGAAGCCAGTTACGGCATTGACCGAAAACCTGCGGATTGGAATAAATCTTCTTTATTTTATTGCGGCTTGTCCGCGACAGGAGATTATGGGAGATCGGGTACAGGATCTGCGAACAGATCTTGAGCTCGGAATCGACGAACAGATCGAGCGTATGGGTGACACCGCCTTCGGTGGAATTCTCGATCGGAACAACACCATAATCGGACTTGCCCTGTTCGACGTTTAAAAATACTTCCGGAATGCTTTTACAACTTTTGTATTTTACCTGCGAGCCGAATTTCTTCTTGGCGGCCGCATAAGTAAAGGCCCCATCCTCGCCTAAGCAGGCCACCGCCTTTATCTTCTCCAGCGAGAGCGAACAGGACATGATCTCGCGGTAAATGGCCTCGAGCGCTTCCGGTGTCATCGGTTCCTTGCTTAAGGCCTTGATGCGCCGCAGCACTTCGGACTCGCGGTCGGGGGAATAAATGGAACGCTTGCCTTTTAATTTCTCTTTGCCGATCGTCCGGCTGATCGAGGCCCGTTCGTTCAAAAGCGCGACGACCCGGCTGTCGATCCGGTTGATCTTTTCTCTAAGCGAATTTATGTTCATAGTCCTGGGCCGCCTTATCCCTTGTCGCTGTTCTCTTCCAAAGAAGATGAGGAAAGCTCGTTCAGATTCTTCTCAGGCTCTGCGGCCTGTTCCTGCAACAGAACATTCTGCTCGCTCATTTCCTTTTCCATCGCATCCAGGCGGGAAGAAGCGGGCGCCCCCTCCTGGATCTCTTCCACCGGCTGAGGGGCCGGCGCGGCCGGACCTTCTTGCGGCTGGGCCGCTTCGGCCCCCTGCTGAGAGGTCGGCCCAACTTCATTTTCCGCTTTTTGCAGCGATGGAAAGTCTTCCAGCTTGGGAAGATCGACTAACGACTTTAGACCGAAATATTCAAGGAACTGTCGCGTTGTACCATAAAGGAACGGGCGTCCCGGGACGTCTTTGCGCCCGACCGCTTTGATCAACTCTTTATTCAGAAGATGTACCATGACCCCGTCGGAATTGACCCCTCTGATTATTTCAACATCGCTGCGCGTGACCGGCTGTTTATAGGCGATGATGGCCAATGTTTCCAGGGCCGGCTTGGAAAGTTTTTCCTTATGCTTGGTCTTATAAAAATTCCTTATGTAGTTGGCATAATTGGAATTGCTCAGCATCTGATAACCGCCGGCGATCTCCATAAGGATCATGCCGCGCTGAGCCTTCTCATATTCGTCTTTCAGATCGGTGATGGCCTGGCGCAGGTCGTTGAGCTCGAACCCCTCGCAGGCCTCTTTGATCTGCTGCAGGGTGACGGGTTTTTCATTCACGAATAATAACGCTTCGACGATGCTTTTGGCGTAATCTTTTGATTGTTGGTCGTCCATTATCCTTTTGCCCTTTGTTTATATATCTCGTTTAATAATTCTTCCGCCGTTTGGATCCCTTGGGAGCGTTCCAGCGCCTTTTCGATCATGCTCAAAGCTTCGTTGCGCTTATATTGCAGCTGCAACAAGACCTCCAGGGCTTCCTGCTGCCAATCGCTTATTTTCGCTGTAGTCTTAGGAGCGGCCATCCCTTGATCCTGAATAAGACCGAACTTGCCCATCTTGCCCTGCAGCTTGGCGATGATCTCTTTCGATTTTTGAGCCCCGATACCCGGCAAGGACTGCAAAAACTTGGCATTGCCCTCTTCAATCGCCGCCGCGATCTCCGAGATCGGCTTGCTTAAGGCCTTGACCGCGGCCCGCGGGCCGATGCCGGAGACGGTGATGAACTGCAAAAAGAAATCCCGTTCGACTTCGCTGATAAAACCGACCAGGATCGGGACCGCGCTCGACGGCGTCACCTGCAAATAATGATAAACGATCAATCCGACATGGCCGTTCTGGTCGGCCTGGCTGGCGATACGCTGCAGAACAGAAGCCGGCACAATGATTTCATAATAAACCCCGCCGATGTTGAGGACAACTGTATTTTCGCCTTTTTCAACCAGCTGGCCGGTAAGTTTTACGATCATAGAGAGCGCAATTCGATATTGATATACCCTAAAGCCAACGCCAGGGCATCGCTGGCATCCACCGTGAGCTTGCTTTCGTCGATCTTCAAGGCGTGGGCCACAACGCTTTGGGTCTGCAGCTTGCTGGCATTCCCGTTTCCGACAACCGCGATCCGTATCCGTTTCACACTGTATTCCGCCAGCTTGATATGTCGCTGGGCGCATAAAAGACAGATGACCCCGCGGACATGTCCCAATTTACAAGCGGTCAATGGATGCTTGTAATGGGCGTATAATTTTTCCAGGACTAAAACATCCGGTTTGTATTGGATAAGGAGTTCGTCAAGGTATTTATAGACCTTCTGGATACGGTTCTGTATGAAGTCTTTTTCTTTGGGCTCGATGGTCCCGGCCTCAACGACCTTTATGCCGTTGGAGCCACGACCCGCATAGTCGATAAATCCATAGCCGGTTGCTTTGAAGCCAGGATCGATCCCGAGAATTCTCATTCTTTTAGGATGCTTTTTCTAATTCAGCCTCTGGAATATCAAAGTTGGCATGGACCGCCTGGACATCCTCATGGTCTTCGATGGATTCCAAGAGTGATAGAAGGCTCTTGGCCTCATTGCCGGTGACCTTGACGGTCGAGTTAGGGACCATGGTGATCTCGGCCGAAGCCAAGGGGATCTTTTTAGTCTCCAGCGCGGCCTTGACAGCCTCAAAGGAGGACGGTTCACACGTGATCTCGTAGGAGCCCTCGTCGGACTTAAGATCATCGGCGCCAGCCTCCAGGACAATGTCCATTAAGGCATCCTCCGCGATGCTTTGCCTATCAATGGAAATATAGCCTTTCTTGGTGAACATCCAGGCTGTGCTGCCTGCGCCCGCGAGGCTTCCATTGTTCTTTGACAGGATATTGCGGATCTCGGCGGTGGTACGGTTCTTGTTGTCGGTAAGCCCTTCGATCAGGATGGCGATCCCCCCAGGACCGTAGGCGTCAAAAGTGACCGTCTCATAAACAACACCGGGAAGCTCTCCCGTGCCCTTCTTGATGGCATTATCGATGTTCGTTCCCGGCATGTTGATGCCCCGGGCACGCGCGATCGCGGTGCGCAGGCGCGGGTTTTTAGCGGGATCTCCGCCACCATCCTTGGCCGCCGCGGTGATCTCGCGGATGATTTTCGTGAACGCAGCGCCTACTTTCGCATCGGTAGCTGCTTTCTTATGTTTGATCTTTGCCCATTTTGAATGACCTGACATTGTAACGCCTCCCTTGAATCGCGTGTTTTCTATAAAATTTTGAGAGCAGACCAGTAAGCCGAGTTGTGTGCGTCTCCTCGTTTTTCAGGCGAGACGGATGGTTATCCCACTCACTCGGAAGATCGCTCTTCCGACTCTTGCAGCCTACCCGGGAATCCGAACGATTTGGATCACTCGCCGTTACGGCTTGCACCGCAACCGTCTTCCCCTATTTGGCCTTGCTCCATGCAGAGATTGCCGCGTTTCACCCCCCGCCGACAGCGGGGACTCGTCTCTGTGGCTCTAATCCTTCCCGGCCTAAACCGGGCGTCCTGCATTAACAGGATGCATTATCCATCGGAGCTCGGACTTTCCTCCCCAGCATCGAATGCTGAGGCAACCACCTTGGTCTGCTCTCTCTTAATGGCTTGTGTAGCCAGTTGATCCGCTTCCTTATTTTGTTCCCGCGGGATCAACTTAAGTTCAATATGCTTAAAATTCTTTCCCAGCTTTTGCGCTTCTTCGAACAACGCCTTTAAGGCCTCGTTCTTGACTTGATAGCGCCCCAGCAGTTGGTTGTAAAGCAGTTCGCTGTCCATCGACAGTTTCAATTTTTCCGCTTTCAGGGCCTTGGCTTCCTCCAGAGCACACAAGACGGCCTTGTACTCCGCCACATTGTTCGTTGCCCGCCCGATCGACGTGGAAATTTCTTTGATGATCTTCTTTTGCTCACGGATCACAACGCCGATGCCGGCTGGACCAGGATTGCCGCTGGAGGCCCCGTCCGTAAAAATTTCAAGCACAGCCATCACAAATCATCCTCAAGATAGAGAATGCGCGTACATATCTCGCATGCCACCAAATGGTCATGCATCTGCAATTCATTGACCTGCTGTGAAGGGACGTTCATGAAACAGCCGCCGCAGGAAGATTTTTTGACGGGAACGATGGCCAAGCCCTCTTTCTTGCGCAGAATCAGTTCGTAACGCGCCAGAAGCTCTTTATCCACATCAGGGGTCAGCTGTTTGCGCTGCCCGTCGAGGATGTTCACTTTTTCCTGCAGGGTTTTGACCAAGTCTTCGACTTCCTTCTTACGCGCCAGATACTCCTTCTCGTGCTCCGCAACCATTTTCTTTTCCGCCTCGATCTCCGCGCTCACTTTGTCGGATTCATCGTAAGAAATCAGGATCTTTTCCTCGGCAATGGATTTGTCGGCCTTGATGTGCTCGATCTCGCTTAACTTGGCGGTATATTCCTTATTCGTTTTTATTTGGGATAATTGCGCATTGGCTTTGGCAATCTCATCCTCCTTGGCCTTGAGCTCAAGCTCCTTAGTCTTGCGGTCGACTTGAATCCCCTTCAGCTTCTCTTCCAAAGTCTTCAGATGCGTCTTCTTGGATTCAAACTCCTCCTTGACCTGTGCCAAAAAAGCCGGCTTTTCCTGGATTTCTTTATTGAAATCAAAGATCTCTTTGTCGATCTTTTGCAGTTCAACCAGCCTGCGGAGTTGTTCCCGGATTGCTGTCGTAGCGGCCACGCTTTTATCCTTTATCTGTTAATCTGGTGGGCACAGAAGGACTCGAACCTTCGACCTCTGCCATGTGAGGGCAGCACTCTAACCAGCTGAGCTATGCGCCCTTAAGCCCACTGGGCCCACCTGGACTCGAACCAGGGACCAAGAGATTATGAGTCTCCTGCTCTAACCGACTGA
>CAZCLW010000016.1:22032-35955 GCA_964499685.1 uncultured Planctomycetales bacterium | reverse complement strand
GATCTACACGATCGGTGCGGGAACCAAGGGATACGCGCCGTTTCCGGTCCAGGACATATTCGGGCAGCGTTTCTACCAGCGGGCCCTGGTTGAGATCGATGAGGCACTTCTGCGTAATATCGCTCAGACAACCGGCGGAAAATATTTCCGGGCCACCGATACTGAATCCCTGCGCAGTATTTACCGCGAGATCGACAGCCTGGAAAAGACCGAGATCGAAGAATACGGTTATAAAGAGTATAAAGAATTGTTCGTTTACTGGCTGAGCGTGGCCCTGCTGTTTCTGGCGGTTGAATTCGTCCTGGGCCATACGCTATTTTTGAGGGTCCCATAAAGGAAGGACCAGTATGCGTTTTGCGGAACCTGAAATACTGAATGGTTTATGGCTGATTGTGCCCCTGGTCTTTTTGTTTTGGCAGCTGCAACGGCGCAAACAAATGAAGATTGAAAAATTCGCCCAGCCTCATCTGCTCCGTGCTTTGACGGAAAATTCCGGCCCGCAGAACGGCTCGTTTAGGCTTGCCGGACTCGTGTTTGTTTTTATTTTTAGCCTTTTGGCCTTGGCCAGACCGCAATGGGGATTCGAATGGCAGGAGATCAGGCGTCGCGGCATCGATATTCTAGTCGCGATCGACGTTTCCAATAGCATGCTGACAGCGGATGTGAGGCCCAGCCGGCTCGAGCGCACGAAATTGGCGGTCAGGGACCTGGTCAAAAAACTCGAAGGGGACCGCATCGGCTTGATTGCCTTTGCCGGAGAGGCCTTCTTGGTCTGCCCGCTCACCACGGATTACAGCGGTTTTCTTCTGACCTTGGACGAGCTCGGTACGGAATCTGTCGCCCGCGGCGGCACAGCCGTCGGAGAAGCGATCGAGGAGGCCATGCGCAGTTACGAACATTCTGCCGCCCAATACAAAGCGGTCATCATTTTGACAGACGGAGAAAACCTGGAAGGCGATCCCTTGAAAGTTGCCCAGGAGGCTAAGCAGAGAGGTTTAAAGTTATTTACTATCGGCATCGGGACCAGGGAGGGTGAGCTGATCCAGGTCGAGGACCAATATGGTCAAAAGGAATTCTTAAAAGATGCACAGGGAAATTTTGTGAAATCCCGTTTGAATGAAGAACTTTTGCAGAAGATCGCCTTGATGACCGATGGTGCGTATGTGCGGGCGAGCGGCGCGCAGTTCGGGTTGGAGCTTATTTACGACCGTGAACTTTCGAAAATGGAAAAAAGGGAATTCGACAAAAAGGAAGAAAAACGGTATTACGAACGCTTCCAAATTCCGCTTGCCATCGCCTTTTTGTTCCTGGTCCTTGATTCGTTCTTGGTCCCGCGGCGTTCGCAAAAAATCGTTTTGCTGATTCTGTTCTTCTTTTTACCGGCGCTTTCTTCGTCGGTTTGGGCGGCGCCGCTTGCCAAAGAAATGCATGAAGGGAACCGCTGGTATAAGCAGATGGATTACGAGCGGGCCGTTCAAAAATTCAAGGCCGCCTATGAGAAAGAGCCCAATTCTGATATTATAAATTTCAATTTAGGGACCGTCTTATATCGGCTGAGACAATATCCCGAAGCGCTCGAGCATCTGCAGAAATCCCTCCTGACCGACAGCGAAGAGTTAAAGGCCAAGGCCTATTTTAATCTGGCCAATACCTATTACCGTCTGGGGATAACGTATGAAGATAAGGATATCGACCGCGCCATTGAAACGCTGGAAAAAGCGCTGGAACAAGTGGAGAAATCTCTGGTGATCAATAAAGACGATAAAGACGCGCAGTATAATCGTGATTTCATAAAAAGTGAAATCAGGCGTTTAAACCGGCAAAAAAAGGAACAGCCGAAAACAAGCCAAAAACAAAAACAAGACGGAAGCGGCCAGGAAAAAAAGTCTCCTGAAATTTCCGGCGGTGAACAAGAAAAGACCGGAGAAGAAAGCGGAGAAAAAGATGCAGAAGAAGATGGCGGACAAGAGCAGCGTGAAGAGCGCGGGACAGCTGGGGGTCGTGATCAGCAGACAGGAGATCAGCAAAGGCCTGCGGTTTCCGCCGGTCGGCCGGAGAAAAAGATTCTGAGTCAACAGGAGGCTGAGCGCCTGCTTGAACAATATAAGGCCGGCGAAGAGCCGTCAGGCATGCTGAATTTACAAGGAAAAGATTTTAAAGAGGATCCGGTCCTAAAGGATTGGTAAGACGATGAAGCAAGGGTGCAAAAAAATAATCTTAACTGTCTTATTGTGCTTGGCGGTTGTGCCGTTTGTCGCAGCACAGAATATCAGTTTTTATGCCGAGGTAGATTCGGCCAAGGTGCCTTTGGATTCCGTGGCGCGTCTTTCTTTGACAATCGCCGGGACACAGTCTGTCAGCCAGATCCCTGTGCCTAATGTGGACGGTTTCGATGTCAAATATCTGGGGCCGGCTACGCGTATTTCGATCATTAACGGCCAGACCTTTGCGTCGCACACCTACCGTTACGCCTTGTATCCTCTGAAGGAGGGAAAATTCCAGATCCCCGCGGTGAGCATCGATATCAATGGAAAAACATATTCTACCAAACCCATCGACATGGAAGTGGTGCCGGCAGGAACATCGGTCACTGCCCCGCTTCCTTCGACTCAGGATGATCTCGATCAGAATGTTCAAGGAAAAATATTTGCGACGATGACCGCGCCCAAGCAGGAGGTGTATATCGGGGAAGCCGTCCCGGTCACCATCCGTTTGTTTGTTTCAGGACTTTCGGTCACGAATATCGACGATCCCAAGCTGGAGGAGATTGGTTTCAGTGTAGGAGAAGTAACGCAGCGTCCAGTCTATCAGCAGATCATCGGCGGCGCGCGTTATGATGTGCTGGAATTTCAGGTTGATATTTATCCGGCAAGAGAAGGTGAGCTCTCTTTGGGGAAGGCCAAGATCGGCGCCCAGATGCTTTACCGCAGCAAAAAAGATCAGCGCCTGCCTTTCGATGATTTTGACAGCCTTTTTGACAGCGATTTCTTCGATAGTTTTTTAAGCTTTTATGAACGCCGGCCGATCACCATCGAGTCGACTGACCTTGCGTTCAGTGTTCTGCCGCTTCCCGAAGAAGGCCGTCCGGAAGATTTCTCGGGAGCCGTGGGCCGGTTTGATTTTGAAGTGGGGGTAAGCCCTGAAGAGGTCAATGTCGGCGATCCGGTCACCGTCCGGATGAAAATAAGCGGTGATAATTTAAGGTCGGTGACCGCGCCCACGGTCAAGGCCGAAGGGTTTAAATTATATGATCCTCAGGTCAAGGAAGAGGGCGGCGCCAAGATGATCGAGCAAGTTACCATTCCCACGCAGGAAGGGATAAGCGAATTCCCGGCGATCGAATTCAATTATTTTAATCCCTCAACAAAGACGTATGAATCCATACTCCGCGGACCCTTCCCCTTGACGGTGCGGAAACCGGCACCGGGGCAGGAGTTAAAGGTGGTGGGCTTGGGCAAGGCGCAGCAGGAAGTGGTCCCGGAAACTTTCGGGCGGGATATTCTTTTTATCAAAGAAGATCCTGACACCTTTCACCGTATCGGCCGCCGTCTTTACAATAACAAGCTGTTTTGGCTCATGATTGGACTTTTAGGAATCGGCTGGCTGACCGCCTATGTTCTTTATCGCCGCACGCACAGGTTCAAGACCGACATTGCTTATGCCCGGCGCTGGCGCGCGCCCCGTAAAGCCAGGGAAGGAGTGGTGCTGGCCCGTCAGGCAATGGCCCAAGGCGATCAGACAAGATTTTATGAGACCGTTTTTAAAACATTTAAAGAATATCTATCCGATAAATACCATCTGCCGGCCGGGACCACCTTTGAGAATCTCCGTGAAGTTTTTGAATCAAAGCGTTTTGATAAGAGCATTATCAGCATGGCCGGCTGGATCTTTGAAGAATGCGACCGGGTGCGTTTTGCTCCCGCTCAAGCTGATCCGGCGAAAATGAAAGAAATACTTGAACGCGTTGAGAGTGTGATCGATTATTTGGAAAGACACTGACATGAAAATCCTACGTTTTATTTTATTGTCCGTCATCTTGATTTCCGGCGCGGCAAGTCTGCACGCCCAGTCCCGCGAAGAGGCCGCAGTCCTGTTTTTTAAGGCGAACGAATTTTATAAACAGGCCCAATATGATCAGGCGGTCCAGGCGTATGAGGAGATTTTACGCAAAGGATTGGCGAGCGGTCCAGTTTATTATAATTTAGGGAACAGTTATTTTAAAAACGGACAGATGGGAAGGGCCATTCTTAATTATGACCGCGCCCTGGAGCTTGATCCGCGCGATGCCGACATAAGGGCCAATCACACCTTTGCCCGTTCGCAGATACGGGGCGATTTTTTGAGACCGCAAGGATTCTGGGATCGCTTATGGGATAGCCACATCAGCTTTTATACAGTTGATGAAATGGCGATTATTGTTTTTCTGATCCTGTTTTTTATCGCCTTGATCCACCTGGCTTCCTTATATATGCAATGGCCATCTTTCCGCCGGACTAAGGTGCTGGGGGTATTGATATTTGTATTGATTATTTTCGCTTACGGCCTTAAAGTGAAGACGGAATATAACCGCGATGCGGCAATCGCCGTATCCTCGACCTCGGCCCAATATGAACCCCTCGAGAATGCAACAAGTTATTTTGACGTGCCGGAAGGCATGCGTGTAAGAATATTAAGAGAAGAGGATGGTTGGACGAAGATCGAGCGCCGGGACGGAAGATTGGGCTGGATAAGGAGCAAAACGGTTGAGAGAATATAATATTTTGCTTATCATGCTATGCGCTTTTCTTGTATGGACAAAACCGCTGGCCGCCCAGGAGAATGTTTCCGCTGAAATTGCGCTTCCTGCCATTGACTGCGCGCGGATATTTCAAGAAACAAACCAATGTCCGCCTGAACAATGTAAATACGGCTGCTTTGTCCCGACGGAAGATGGCGCGGCTTGCCTGATGGCGTGTATCGACCGGCCATGCCTGGAGATGAAGGCCGATCAATGCCCGCCGCACCGCTGCCAGGTGATGCTCAGCTGTGAAGACCAAAAAATTTGCTATAACAAGCTAAAAGAAGCAGGGGCCGGCTGCGGGGGAATGGGTTATGCCGGCCAGGATATCCCGTGCTGCAACGGATTTGTGAAACGCTGCGGGGTGGAATTCTTCGACGGGACCTGCGACATGTACGGCCGGAATTCCATCTACAGCATCCCTGTCTGCATCCCCTGCGGCAACGGTATTTGTGATCAGTTTGAACAGACCTGCAATTGCCCCGAAGATTGCCATCGCTATACTCCCTAATTCCGTCCGCGCGGACGAAATTTTCTCTTTAATCTGAAAGCGTTTTCCCAAAAATTTTTCCGCTCACTTGCCGATTTCAGCAGATGTTGCATATTTACAACATATGTTGAAAAAAGCAAACCTATCGTGAGATAGGGACGCAAAGCCACGGGTCTTAAACACAAGATAGCCGAGCTGCCAACCAAGGCCGCTCGGCTATTTTATTTGACATTGAAGTTTAAGGAGAAAAGCATGAAAAATAAGATCCATTATTCTCCTATCCTGATCCTCGGATTCCTTCTTGCCTTTACTCTATTGTTATCCCCGAACAGTTCAGCCGTTGAGAACGGAACTTTAATATCAACTCAAAGCTTGATCATAAACGCCGAAACCGGCGAAGAGATCTGTGTGGCCAACGTTGTGCTCGATGGCAATTTAAATCTCACATATAGCGGTACGAGCGAAGGCTGTAACGGTCCCGTTGACTGCCCGGAAGGGCAATTTAAATGCACCAGCTATGACGGTTCGACCAGTGTCTGCTGCAATTCCGGCACAGAGCTCTGTGGTACTTCTGAATATGGATATGGTAAAAGCCAGGCATGGTGCTATCCCAGTGATCTTCCTGATCCTGGAGACTGTCCGGTGGGAACGACTTATTGTTCGCGCGGTCAACAGGGTGATTCGGTTGCCTGCTGCCCTTCAGGTTTTACCTGTAAGACCTATGAAGGATCAGCCTGGTGTTCTCCGAATAGTCAAAATCAATGTCCACCCGGAAAAGTATTTTGCAGTGCCGGCAGCAAGGACAATACGTGCTGCTTACCTCCACCCAAAGAAAAATGCGTAAAGGATTATGGTTACAGCTGGTGTAAAGCCGATAAGGATTGGTGCGAGGGTCAGGGGCCAGGATTTAAAAAATGCGGCTTTTATTGCTGCGGTCCCAATCAGGTATGTCGAAGTAACGGCATGGCTCCTGATTCCTGCAGCCAGAAAATAGGTGTTCCGTGTCCTCCTGGGCAAGAGGCGTGCACCGGGACGGCCAACGATTACCCAATCACTATTTGCTGCAATGCCGGTCAGTGCCGACCGTCAATGAATGGACCTCCGACTTGCAAAGACAATCAGTATAATCCGCCGCCCCAGTGCCCTGCAGAAGATCAAGACTCAGAATTCGATGTGGGCCAAGCAGTCGAGAGTTGTATCTATCAGGGCCAGCTGACCGGCGCCCTTGAGGACTTTCTTGTCCCAACAGAAAGGTAAATTTAAAACCGATATGAAAGGGAGACAATATGCTTAAACAGAAAATCGTACTTCAAAGCGTCGCGATAGGTTTTGCATTCCTCTGTAGTTCCGTTGGTATTGTCCACGCAGGCCCGGCCCTGCATCAGCTCTCCGGCGCTCAGAGCGTTCAGCAATCCGTAGAACCCAATTCTTCTGGGATCAAGGAGTTATCCTTCTGTGCGACTTTGGAGAGCGGGGGAACGATCTGTATGAGTCAGAAAGAAATGGAAGAGCGGGTTATGGCTGCTGCCAGCGGTGTGCACGAGGATGGCGTGGTCAACTACAGCTCTATTATCAGCAGGATTTTATGCTATCTTGAATATTTGAAATGTTTAGCGCAGGGCAACGATCCAACGACCTGCCGGATCGATTATGAACTCTGTGTCTTTTTTGATTTCGAGAACGATTATAGGTAAAAACTAATGTAAAATTTTAAGCACTTCCCGGGCGGCGCGGCGACTCGCTTCGCTTTCCCCCAGCGCCTCCCGTACCCTTTTTAGTTCCGATTTCATCTGGGCGATACGCACTTCATCGGTAAAAATGCTTTTTAGTTCCCGAGCGACCTTTGCGCCGTTGGCATCAAATTGAATGCACTCGGGAACTATTTTTTTTCCCGCCATCACGTTGGCCATGGCGATGTAAGGGATCTTGACCAGCCATTTGGCCAGCGCCCACGTTAAAAATGACGTCTTATAGACGACCACCATGGGTTTCTGCAAAAGAGCGGTCTCAAAAGTCGCGGTCCCCGAAGTCACGACACAAATGTCGCTCGCATTGATCCCGTCATACGTGTCCTGAATGATGGTGACGGGCAAACTTTTCCCGTCCAAATGTTTTTTTAAAAGACCTTCATTGATGGTCGCTGCCTTCATCAACAGGAATTGTATTTTGGGGAATTCCTTATGAAGGATCTCTGCGGCTTCCAACATGCACGGAAGCAGATTTTCGACCTCTTTTTCGCGTGAACCCGGCAAAAGCCCGATCACCAACTTGTCGATAGGGAGTCCGATGGATTTTAAAAATTGTTCCCGATGACGCGTGACTTTAAGCGTATCCAGGAGCGGGTGGCCGACAAAGATCGCATCCAGACCGTGCTTGGCATAAAACTCCTTTTCGAAAGGAAAGAGGACGAGCATCAAATCCGTGTTTTCCTTGATGAGCCGTACGCGGCTTTCCTTCCAGGCCCAGACTTGCGGGCTAATGTAGTAAACCACTTTAATATCCGTGTTTAGTTTCTTGATTTCGCGGGCCAGGCGCAAGTTGAATCCGGGGTAATCGACGAGGATAACGGCGGCGGGACGGCGTTTTTCGATCTCCTTGAGGGCGGCGTGGAAAATGCGTTTGAACTCCCCGAAATGCTTCAAGACTTCAAAAAAACCCACGACCGAGATCTTGGTCAGGTCCTCATAAAGCTCAACGCCTGCTTTTTGCATCTTCTCCCCGCCAAGGCCGGAAAAGGTGAGGGAGCGGTCTTGCGCTTTAAGGGCTTTCACCAGATGAGCGGCATGGAGATCGCCGGAGGCTTCACCGGCGATAATAACGATATGTGGGGAGGGTGCGTCCATCAGCGCTTGGGGCGGTTCTGCTTGATCTGCTCGGTGATCTCCAGGGCCACTTTCAGAGCTTGGCGGCCTTCAAGACCTGAGACTAGAGGCTGCGTGTTCTTTTGAACACAGTCCACAAAAGATTCCAGCTCCTTCTTGAGCGGTTCTTCTTTTTCGATGGGAAGGGCGTGTTTGGTGATAAGCGGCCCGATCTTTTTATAAATGAAGGCTTCCTGTTTCATGTAATCCAGGGAAATATAGGCGTTTGTGGTAAAAATGCGGATCTTGCGCATCACCTCGTCGGAGACGCGGCTGGCGGTCAGATTACAGACACAGCCGTTGTCCAGGATCATGCGCACGCTGGCGATGTCCTCAAGTTTGGTCAGGACATTGATGCCGACAGCATGGATATTCTTTATGGTCGCGGCATTCAGTCCCAGGATGATGTCGATATCGTGGATCATGAGGTCCATCACGACCCCGATGTCCAGGGAGCGGTGGGGGAACTGGTTGAGGCGGTGGCATTCGATGAACAGAGGATCGCGGGTAAAATGCTTGATGCCTTGAAAAGCGGAATTAAAACGTTCAACATGTCCGACTTGGAGTTTGAGGTTTTTACGTTTGGCAAGTTCGATCAGCTTGTCTGCTTCGTCCAGGGAATAGGTGATCGGTTTTTCCACAAAAACATGCGCATTGTTCTCAAGAAAGAATTTGGCGACCTCAAAGTGGCCCACGGTGGGAACGCAGATGTCCACGGCATCGACCTTACCGGCCAACTGCTTGTAATCCGCCACGAACGGCACATCATATTGCCGGGCCAGCCGGATCGTGCGTTCTTTCTGCAGGTCACAGGCCGCTACCAGATTGACTTTGGAGGAAAGCTGGCTCAAGACCTTTAAGTGCTTGGCGCCCAGGTGACCGACCCCGATAAGGGCCAGATTGAGTTTTTTCATGGTTAGCAGGATAACAAACTCCTCGACAAAAGTCAATCAGTATGGTATCATCCGCTCTCTAACTTATTATGAAAGAATACTTTAAGTTACTTAAGTTCCATAAAGGGCGCGGCCAGCTGGTCGCCCTGGCAGTCGTCCTGATGTTCATTTCTTCCATTCTGGAGGGGGTGCAGTTTTCCTTTATAGCCCCCTTAATGGACCGTATTTTTGCCGATAAACCCATTGTCCCTCCCCAGGAAGTCCCGCCTTTTATCCAGTCCATTATCGATTATTTGAACCAGATCGACCGCCGTCAGATGCTAAAGTTGTTGGCGATCTGGGTCTTTGTGGTCATGCTTATAAAGAACGTAGTGACTTATTTTTACGGCTACATCATGAACTCCATTTCACAGCGGGTGATACAGAATGTGCGCAACCAGCTCTACAGCAAGATCCAGAACCTTTCCCTCGATTATTTCAGCAAAAAACGTAGCGGCGAGCTCATTTCCCGCATCACCAACGATGTCATGCTGATCGAGAACGCCGTATCTTACGCCACGATCGATCTTTTCCGTCAACCGTTCACTATTCTGGTGTTTGTGACCCTGATCTTTACGGCCTATGCCAAGGCGGCGCTTATCATCTTTTTGATCTTCCCGCTGATCGGTATTCCCATGGGGCAGATCGGGCGGAAGCTCCGGAAAATCTCCAAGAGCACGCAGGAGAGGATGGCGGACATCAATTCGCATCTTTTGGAGACGATTACCGGCATAAGGGTGGTCAAGGCCTTTTTGGCGGAAAATTATGAAATTGAGCGCATGCGCGTCCAAAACCAGGATTTTTATAAATTAAAGATGAAGGCCGTCAAGCGGCTGCTCCTCATCAACCCCATTACGGAGATGGTGGGTGTCCTTTGTGGGGCAGGGATGATCCTGTGGCTGGGGGCGCAGGTCCTGGAAGGGAAGCTTTCCGCCGGTATCTTCAGTTTATTCTTCGGTTCCTTTATGATGTTGATCAGCCCGGTTAAAAAAATAGGGAATGTCAACGCCATCATCCAGCAGGCCTTGGCGGCCAATGAGCGCATCTATGATGTGCTGGAGGCCCGGCCTTCGGTCGTTGAGAAGCCTGGGGCCAAGAAACTGCCTGTTCTGCAAAATACCATCCGGTTCGAGCATGTCGGTTTTTCTTATGATAAAGAATCCGGGCCCGTACTGCACGATATTAACCTCGAGATAAAGCGCGGCGACCTGGTGGCGGTCGTGGGCCCGACGGGAACGGGAAAGACAACCCTGGTCAATCTTATCCCGCGTTTCTATGATCCCAGCCAGGGAGTAGTCAAGTTTGACGGCTTCGATTTGCGCGATGTAACTTTTGCCTCTTTGCGTGGCCAAATTGGCATTGTGACGCAGGAGACCATTTTATTCAATGATACCGTCAAGGGCAATATTGCTTACGGGTCAGTTGAGGCCAAGCAGGCCGGCATAGAGGAGGCGGCTACCAAAGCCTTTGCGCACCAATTCATCGCCAAAATGCCGCAAGGATACAATACCGTTATCGGTGATCGGGGCTTCCGGCTTTCCGGCGGTGAAAAGCAGCGCATTGCGATTGCACGGGCTATTTTAAAGAACCCCCCTATCCTTATTCTGGATGAGGCGACCTCCCAGCTGGACTCGGAATCCGAAAAATATGTCCAGGAGGCCCTGGACAAGCTGATGCAGGGCCGGACGGTCATAGCGATCGCCCACCGCCTCTCCACCATTAAGCGGGCCGATAAGATCGTGGTCCTGGAAGGCGGACGGATCGTGGGGCTGGATAACCACGAAAAGTTACTGGTTTCCTGCGAGCTTTACCGGCGCCTTTATCAGACGCAGTTTCAGGAGTAAGTATAGAGCTAATCCCTTTTCTCCCCAATAAGTTAGGTAGCAAAAAAGGGTTTGCATAAAAAAAGATTATTGGGTATACTACTTCAACAAAATTTCAAGCACTATTCTTTAAGCCGGTAATCTTCCTAGCCGTAAATCCAAAGATACCAAAGAAAAATTCTTGAAATAAGCGCATATTTATATTAACGTATAGTCTATTTTATTAAATAAACTATCCAAAAAGGAGAGAACAAAAACACAATGGTCGACGAATTAATCAAGAAGCTGCTGGAGGCAGGGGTTCATTTTGGCCACCAGACGAAACGCTGGAACCCCAAAATGAAAAAGTTTATTTTTGGACAAAGAAGCGGGATCTATATCATCGATTTGGAGAAGACCGTCGACCATTTAGCCAAGGCACGCGATTTTATGTATGAGATCGCCTCCAAAGGCGGTACCGTGCTCTTCGTAGGGACCAAAAAGCAGGCCCAGGAAGTGATCGAGGAAGAAGCCAAAAGATGTTCCATGTATTTTGTCCGTAACCGCTGGATGGGCGGGTTGATGACCAATTTTCAGACCGTCAAAAAATCCATCGAGCGTTTGGAAGAGATAGAAAAAATGCAGCGGGACGGGATCTTTGAAAAGCTCACCAAAAAAGAGACCGCCGGCTTGACCAAAGAAAGAGACAAGCTCCTGCGTGATCTCGGCGGTATCCGCGAAATGTCCCAGTTGCCCAGGGTGATGTTCATTGTGGATACACATAAAGAAGAGATCGCGGTCAGAGAAGCCAGCCGATTGGGTATTCCGGTCATAGGGCTGCTGGACACTAACTGCGATCCTGATGTTGTTGATTTTCCCATCCCCGGCAATGATGACGCCGTTAAATCCATCCGTTTCATTACAACGTTGATCGCTGACAGCGTTCTGGAAGGCCGCAAGGCCTATTTGGAAAGCGAGACCATCCGCCGGAAAACCGCGGAACAGGAAGAGAAGGTCGAAGCTCAGGCCAACGTCGGCTCTCAAGCCAATTCGAACGAAAATGCATAATTAAGAAAGGATGTAGCCGTGAATTCTTCCGTTGATGCCATTAGGGAGTTGAGAGAACTGACTTCTTGCGGGGTTATTGAGTGCAAAAAGGCCTTGGAAGAGGCCAAAGGCGATATTCAAAAGGCCAAGGAGATCTTGTTAAAGCGCGGCCTGGAGATCGCTGCCAAGAAAAGCGGACGCGCCGCCAATCAGGGCCGTGTCGAGGCCTATGTCCATTTAGGGAACAAAATTGGCGTTCTGCTTGAAGTCAATTGTGAAACAGATTTTGTCGCCAACAGCGAAGAATTCCGCACATTTGCCAAAGACGTGGCCATGCATATTGCCGCTATGTCCCCGGCCTACATCCGGCAGGAAGATGTTCCGGCGGAGGTCCTTTCGGCCCAGAAAGATAAAGAGGCCTTTGCCAAAGAAAAGTGTCTGATGACCCAACCCTATGTCAAGGATCCCAAGATCACCATTCAGGATTATCTGAACGGCCTTATTGCCAAGATCGGGGAAAACATTTTTATCGGCCGGTTTATCCGCTACAAAATCGGAGAATAGGTTTGAGTAAGGGGCCGATCTATAACCGCGTTGTCCTCAAGTTGAGCGGCGAAGCCATGATGGGAAAGCAGGAGCATGGCATCGACGCGGAGATGTGCGCCTCGTTCGCCAAGCAGATTAAAGAGGTCCGCGATTTAGGGGTCAAAATGGCTTTGGTAGTGGGCGGCGGAAACATCTTCCGCGGTCAGGTAGCCTCCAAGGCTTTCGGACTGGACCGTTCGGTCGCTGATTATATGGGTATGCTGGCGACCGTTTTAAACGGTCTGGCCCTGCAGAATGCCCTGGAAAAATTAAACGTTCCGACCCGTGTCATGACGGCCATCGAAATGCACGCGATCGCCGAGCCCTATATCCGTCGTCGGGCCCTGCGTCATTTAGAAAAGGAACGCGTGGTCATCTTTGTCGCCGGTACGGGAAACCCCTATTTTACGACCGATACGGCCGCGGCCCTGCGGGCCAGCGAGATCGACGCGGACGTCATTTTGAAAGCGACCAAAGTGGACGGCGTTTACACAGACGACCCGTTCAAGCACAAAACAGCCAAAAAATTCCAAAATTTGAAATTCATCGATGTCTTGAAGAAAAACCTGCGCGTGATGGACGCCACCGCCATCAGCATGTGCCGCGAGAACAACCTGCCGATCGTGGTCTTCAATTTGAATAAAGAAGGGAACATCAAGAAAGCTGTCTTAGGAGAAAAGATCGGAACAGTCATCCAATAACACAGGATAAAAGCCATGAATGCACGAGATATCATCCAGCAGACTGACGAAAAAATGAAAAAATCACTCGAATCATTGCGCCGGGAGTTCATGGAGGTCCGGACAGGACGCGCTCATCCGGGGCTGATCGAGGGCATGCACGTGAATTATTACGGAACCCCAACGCTGTTAAAGCAGTTGGCCAGCATCACGATCCCGGACCCGCGTTCGATCATTATCCAGGCCTGGGATGTGTCGGTTCTTCCGGAGATCGAAAAGACGATCAATACGTCCAAATTGGGCGTGACCGCTTCGAACGACGGAAAGATCGTGCGGATCGCGATCCCGCAGCTTTCCGAAGAACGGCGCAAGGAGCTTGCTAAGGTCGTCAAGGATATGGCCGAGAACGGGCGCATTTCGATACGCACCATTCGGCGGGAATCCAACGAGAAAATAAAGAAATTGCAGTCGGACGGACAGGTCACGGAAGACGAAAGCTTTAAGAGTCAGGACGGGATCCAGAAGTTGACGGATAAATTCATCAAAGATATCGATGCCCTTCTCAGCGAGAAAAGCCGGGAGTTGACCGAATTTAAATGAGCCGATTTTTGGCGAAATCCCTTTCGCAGGGATAAATTGTTCTTTCCCAGCCGTTGTTGTATCCAGGTAATCTTTTGACCCACTAGCTCATCAGGTAGAGCACAGCCCTTTTAAGGCTGGTGTGCCGCGTTCGAGTCGCGGGTGGGTCA
>CAZCLW010000016.1:20577-21932 GCA_964499685.1 uncultured Planctomycetales bacterium | reverse complement strand
GCGGCGGTAATTCAGTTGGCTAGAATGCTTCCTTGCCAAGGAAGATGTCGTGGGTTCAAATCCCATCCGCCGCTCTCTTTTTAATCGCCTAAAGCATTAAAAGCCGTTAAGGAGGAGTTTGATGAAGATCAGTGATTTTCTTTGTCAAAAAGCTGTCAGTTCAGATTTGAAAGGCGGGACCAAGAAAGAGGTCATCGAAGAATTGACCGAATTGTTAGTCGACGCCGGCGCCATCGAAAAGAAGCATAAAAGCAAGGTCATCGAAATTCTTTTGGCCAGAGAAGCCTTGGGCTCCACCGCCATCGGCCAAGGTATTGCCATTCCCCATGGCAAGACCGAATTCGTCAACAAACTGGTCGCCAGTCTTGGCGTCAGCAAGAAGGGCATCAACTTCGACTCTCTCGACGGAGAACCGGCCTACATATTCTTCCTTCTGATCGCACCGATCGATTCCGCAGGGCCCCATCTCAAAGCCTTAGCACGCATTTCCCGATTTCTAAAAGACAAATACATCCGTGACAATCTCAAGAGTGCCAAGGATGATAAATCAATCCTCAAATTGATCTCTTTGGAAGACGGCAGAGCCGTCTGATTTCTTTTCGGTCATGTCAAAAAACTTCATTAAATGGTTGTATCCCCATATCGGGGTGAAGCGCTGGCTTTTTACGGCTTTAGTCGGCGTCATCATTGTCGGCCTGGGCGGGGTGTTAAGCTCCCAGCCTTATCCTTTCGTCAGCCGGTTCGGCGTTGTTTGGATCCTTTGCGGGATCATTGTCATCGTCATGGGGGTGGGTAAAATGATCGTTTCCCTCCTGACGCTGTTTTTGCCGGAAGGCGAGCGGGACCTTGTTAACATCCTTTATCAGAAGCGTTATCTTGAGCGTGGCCCCAAGATCGTGACGATAGGCGGCGGTCACGGCCTTTCGCATCTATTGTTGGGGTTGAAAGAATATTCGTCGAATATAACCGCCATCGTCACCGTGGCCGACAGCGGAGGGTCGTCGGGGCGTTTGCGGGAAGAGTTCAATATCGTCGCCCCCGGCGATATACGTAATTGCCTGGTCGCGCTGGCGGATGCGCCGAAGCTCATGGGCGATCTGTTCCAGTTCCGCTTTTCGCAGGAATCCCAGCTGCAAGGCCACAATTTCGGGAATTTATTTCTAACCGCCATGGTGCAGCTGACCAAGGGGGACTTTGAAAAGGCCGTCGAAGAATCCAGCCGCGTTCTGGCAATCCGAGGGAAGGTCGTTCCTTCAACGGTGCATAATGTTCATCTCGTGGCCGACTATGTGGACGGTTCCAGCACCGAAGGCGAGGCCCTGATCCCTAAGAAGAATGTGCGTATCAAACGCGTT
>CAZCLW010000016.1:0-20567 GCA_964499685.1 uncultured Planctomycetales bacterium | reverse complement strand
GGCGGATGCGACCCCCACGCGCGAAGCTTTAAAGGCCATCGCCCAGGCTGACATCATTATCCTGGGTCCGGGCAGTCTGTACACAAGCGTTTTGCCGAATCTTATTATCGATGGGATCGGTGATGCCATTGCCAAATCCTCGGCTTATAAGATCTATGTTTGCAACGTGATGACCCAGGCTGGGGAAACCGACGGGTATACCGCCAGCGAACATGTGCAGGCCCTTGTTGACCACACGGGTAAGGGGATCATTAATGCCTGCATGGTCAATGTAGCGCAGGCGCCGGGAGACGCCCTGGAGCGTTATAAGGAAGAGAATTCGTTTCCGGTCAAGGCCGATGCTGAGAAGATCAAGGAGATGGGTTATACCGTCATTGCCACCGACCTTCTGGGTGTTGACAGCTATGTCCGGCATGATTCGGCGAAATTAACGCAGGCCTTGATCCATTTGATCGAAAAACACCGCGTTATAAAACGATAGAGCCCGTCCATGCCACGCTTGGAGAAAGAAATAACGGTGATGAATTCGCAAGGGCTGCATGCCCGTCCGGCCGCCATTTTTGTGCAGATCGCCTCCAAATATAATTCAACGATCACCGTGGCCAAGGACGGCGAACGGGTCAACGGAAAGTCCATTATGGGGATCTTGATGCTCGGCGCCAATCATCAAAGCCGTATTACGCTTATCGTCGAGGGAGATGATGCCGAGCCCGCCCTCGCGGATCTGGAAGCCTTTTTGGTCAGAAAGGAATAATCTAGGAAGTCAGTATGGAAGAGTTTGTTCTCAAAGGAATTCCCGCCGCGCCCGGCATTGCCATGGGCGCCGCCTTTATCCTCGATAAACAGGATTTTATCGTGCCGCCGCGCTCGATCAGTGAGAATGAGGTCGCCATCGAGATAGCCCGTTTCGAAGAGGCCCTTATCAAGACCCGCGAGGAGATAACCAGTATCCAGAAGAAGATCTTTGAGGAAGTGGGCGGTCAGCATGCCCAGATCTTCGACGCCCATCTCTTGGTCCTGGAAGACCGCACGCTGATCGAAGACGTCATCAAACGCATCAAGAAGGAAAAACTTTCGGCCGAATTCATTTTTTCCAAGGTCCTGAAGAAGTATGTGAAGGCCTTTTCCAACATCGAGGACGAATACTTGCGTGAACGGATCACGGATGTCAGCGACATCGGCCGGCGCATCCTTAAGAACCTGATGGAGGAATCACGCTTGCATGAGTTCGAGAATTTGAGCGAACAACTGATCATTATCGCCCACGACCTTTCCCCGTCGGATACGGCGAGCATGTATAACAAGAATATCATTGCGTTTGCCACCGACATCGGCGGCCGCACCTCACACACGGCCATTATGGCCAAATCGCTGGGCGTTCCCGCGGTTGTCGGTTTGAAGGACGCGACCCTGCGGATCAGCAACCAGGATTATTTGATCGTCGACGGACGCATGGGGCTGGTCATTGTCCATCCGACCCAAGAGACGCGCGCGATCTATGAAAAAGAGGCCAATCGTATTTTGGCCATGCGCGACCGCTTTGACGACGTGAAGGACTTACCGGCGGAAACGCTGGACGGGCACCGTGTTTCGATCATGGCGAATTTGGAACTTCCCGAGGAGATCCCCTTGATCCAAAAGAAAGGGGCCGAAGGGATCGGCCTTTACCGCACCGAATATTTTTATATGAACCGTGTGGACCTTCCGTCGGAAGAAGAGCAGTACCAGGCGTATAAACAAGTGGCGGAGTCCATGAAGCCTAACCCCGTGATCATCCGCACGCTGGACCTGGGAGGGGATAAATTTATTTCCAGTCTGCAGATCCCGCGTGATATGTATCCGTTCCTGGGGTGGCGGGCAATCCGTTTTTGTCTGGCCCGGCCGGATATTTTTAAGGCACAGTTGCGGGCCATTCTACGCGCCTCGGTCCATGGGCAGATCCGGTTGATGTATCCCATGATCTCAGGGGCCAGCGAGTTCTTCCAGGCGAACAATGTCCTGGAGGAAGTAAAGGAAAATTTGCGCGGCGAATCCATCCCGTTCGATGAAAAGATCCCGGTCGGGATGATGATCGAGGTCCCTTCGGCGGCGTTGATGGCGGACGTTTTAGCGAAAGAAGCGGCTTTTTTCAGCATCGGGACCAATGACCTGATCCAATACACTTTGGCCGTCGACCGGGTCAATGAAAAGACAGCCAACTTGTATGATCCCGGCCATCCGGCCATCCTGCGCCTGATCAAATCGGTCGTTGAGGCGGGGCATAAGGAAAAGATCCATGTGGCTCTCTGCGGCGAGATGTCCAGCGAGCCTGTTCTGGCCTTGCTTCTGCTCGGATTGGGTTTGGATGAGTTTAGCATGTCACCGGTCAACATCCTGCAGATCAAAGAAGTCATCCGCAGCGTTAAATACAAGGATGCGCGCGAGCTGGCCCAAAAGGCCTTAAAGCTGTCAACGGGAAAAGAAGTAGAGGAGTTGGCCATGCTGCGCCTGAGGGAATGGGCTCCCCATGTGTTTAATTTACCGGAAAAGGAAAAGTCGACATGAAGGCATTGATCCTTGCTGCCGGTTACGGCACGCGGCTGGCCGCGATCGCCACCAATACGCCTAAGCCTCTTTTGGAGGTAGGTAGTAAGCCTCTGATCGAGCATATTTTGGACAGGCTCTTTCTTTTTGAGGACCTTAACGAGGTCCTGGTCGTCACCAACGATAAATTTTACGGTCACTTCCAAGAGTGGGCGAAAAAATTTACCGGGCACCGTGTTAAGATGACGGTCTTGAATGACGGTACAAAGACCAACGAAGACCGTTTGGGTTCCGTGGGTGATATTCATTTTGCCCTGCAGCAAAAAAAGATCAATGACAGCTTGATCGTGGTGGGCGGCGATAACTTGTTTGATTTTGACCTGAAGGCCTTCTACGCTTTTGCTAAAGGAAAGCCCAAAGACAGTGTCACCATAGGGGTTTACGACATTCACAGCATCCCGGAGGCGACGAAATTTGGTGTTGTAGAATTGGGAAAAGATGGTAAAATTATTTCCTTTGAAGAAAAACCCGAGAAGCCGAAATCCAGCCTGATCGCGATGTGTTTTTATTATTTTACTCCCGCGACGGTCAATCTAGTCTTCAATTACCTTAAAGAATCTAAAAAGGCGGACAAAGCAGGGGATTATATCCGTTGGCTTTCGGAACACAATAACGTGTACGCCTACACGTTCACCGGAACGTGGTACGACATCGGCAGCGTTGAATCCTATAGAGAAGCACAGGAAAAATTCAAGGCTTAATTATTAAAAGAAAGGTGAAGAAGCATGAAAGGTAAATACGTCATTACATCGGAATCAGTGGGAAAGGGTCATCCGGACAAGTGCTGCGACCAGATCTCGGATGCGGTCTTGGATGCGGTCCTAAGGGACGATCCGAAAGGCCGTGTCGCCTGCGAAACGTTCATCTCCGCCGGACTTGTTATCGTCGGAGGGGAGATCACCACCAAAACTTATATCGATGTCCATAAGCTGGTCCGCCGCGTTTTGCGCGATATCGGGTATACCCATCCCAAGTACGGTTTTGATGCCAGTACTTGCGCGATTTTAAACGCCATCAATAGCCAGTCGCCGGACATCGCCCAGGGCGTGGACACCGGAGGCGCCGGAGATCAGGGTATTATGATTGGTTATGCCTGTGATGAAACGCCTGAACTGATGCCTTTGCCTATCATGCTGGCCCACCGTTTGGTCCAACGCATCGAAGAGGTGCGTAAATCAGAGGTCCTGGATTATCTGGGCCCTGACTGCAAAAGCCAGGTGACGGTCGAATATGACAGCGATAAACCGCTGCGCGTGGACACTGTCGTTCTGGCCTGTCAGCATACCGAAAAGATCCTGGACAAGACCGGTAAAAAGATCACCCAGTCATCGAAAGAAGAGATTATCAAAACGATCGCCAATCCCATCATCGGGAAATTGGCTGACAAGAACACGAAATATTATGTGAACGAGACGGGTAAATTCGTCGTCGGAGGTCCGCAGTCGGACACCGGCGTTACAGGGCGCAAGATCGTCGTTGATACTTACGGCGGCGTTGTTTCGCACGGCGGCGGCGCTTTCTCCGGAAAAGATCCGACCAAGGTTGACCGTTCCGCTACCTACATGGCGCGTTATGTAGCCAAGCAAATTGTGGCTGCCAAACTGGCGAAAAAATGCTGGATCCAGTTTGGTTATGCTATCGGACGGGCTGAGCCGGTCAGTGTTGTCGTCGACACGTTCGGCACGGGAAAAGTTCCCGAACAGGAATTGACCGAGTTGGTCAGAAAGAATTTCGATCTTACCCCCAAGGGCATCATCGATACATTGAAACTCTACACGCCGATCTACGAAAAGACCGCTTCTTATGGTCATTTCGGCCGTGATGAGTTCGAGTGGGAAAAAGTCAACAAGGTCGCCGCCTTAACGGGCGGTTCTCCTAAAAATTCTAAGACAAAGGTGGCTGTTTAATCATGAAAAAAGAAGCCAACGTGAGCAAAGTAACCGTTTCCGCCGATTATAAAGTGAGTGATCTGTCGTTAGCCGGTTGGGGCCGCAAAGAGATCGAGATCGCGGAGAAGGAAATGCCCGGTTTGATGGCGGTCCGCGAAAAATACGCCAAGGCCAAACCGTTAAGCGGGCAGAGGATCACCGGCAGCCTACATATGACGATCCAGACAGCTGTCTTGATCGAAACGCTCAAGGCTTTGGGCGCCCAGGTCCGTTGGGCTTCCTGCAATATTTTTTCGACCCAGGATCATGCCGCCGCGGCGATCGCCAAGGCCGGCGTTCCGGTCTTTGCCTGGAAAGGCGAGACCTTAAAGGATTACTGGTGGTGTACGCTTAAAGCCCTGGACTTCGGCGAAGGTAAGGGCCCGACGCTCATCGTCGATGACGGCGGCGATGCCACGCTGATGGTCCATAAAGGCGTTGAAATAGAAAGCAATCCGGATCTCTTAAAGAAAGATTATTCCGCGGAAGGCGAGGACTTCCGTGAACTAATGATCGCTTTAAAGGACGTCTATGCGGAAGACAGGTTAAAGTGGACCACTATGGCGAAAGCGATCAAGGGTGTTTCTGAGGAAACAACAACGGGCGTCCATCGTTTGTATCAGATGATGGAGAAGAAATCGCTTCTTTTTCCGGCCATCAACGTCAACGATTCGGTCACTAAATCCAAATTCGATAACCTCTACGGTTGCCGCGAAAGTTTGGCCGACGGCATTAAACGGGCAACAGACGTCATGATCGCCGGCAAAGTGGTCGTGGTCTGTGGTTACGGCGATGTGGGGAAGGGCTGCGCGCATTCGATGCGCAGTTACGGGGCGCGCGTCATTGTCACCGAGATCGATCCGATCTGTGCGCTGCAGGCGGCCATGGAAGGTTATGAGGTAAAGACGGTCCAGGAAGCTCTGCCTGAGGCGGATATTTTTGTGACCTGCACAGGTAATTGCAAGGTCATCCGTTACGAAGACATGGAAAAGATGAAAGATCAAACCATTGTCTGTAATATCGGTCATTTTGACAACGAGATCGAGGTCGGCAAACTCAACGCCCCCAAGATCAAACGCACCAATATCAAGCCCCAAGTCGACAAATATACCTTTCCGGACGGCCATTCCATTTATGTCCTTGCCGAAGGACGTTTGGTGAACTTAGGTTGCGCCACGGGCCATCCCAGTTTTGTCATGAGCAATTCATTTACAAATCAAGTCCTGGCCCAGATCGAATTGGCGACAAAGACTTATCGCGTGGGCGTCTATGTGCTTCCAAAGCAGCTGGACGAAGAGGTCGCCAGGCTCCATCTTGAAAAGATCGGCGCCAAATTGACCAAGCTCACCCAAGAACAGGCGGATTACATTAATGTGCCTGTGCAGGGGCCGTTTAAGTCTGAGCACTACCGTTATTGATTGTTTCATCCGTTTTCCTTCACACCTAATCCTTTAATTGGTATGCCAGCTTAAAGACAGAATGAGATTTCTGTTCGAAAGGGTTTTGCATGGCGGGAACGATAAAAAAGATCGGTATTTTATGTTCCGGCGGGGACAGCCCCGGCATGAATGCGGCGATCCGCAGCATCACCCGCTCCGCCCTGTTTCACGGCCTTAAAGTCGCGGGCGTTATTCGTGGCTTCCAAGGTTTGATCGACGGAGAGATTGTGGAGTTAAACCACCGTTCGGTCTCCGGGATCATCAACCGCGGCGGCACGATTTTAAAGACAGCCCGTTCCGCCAAATTTTTAACCAGAGCCGGACAGCGTAAGGCTGTGGGGAATTTAAAGAAGTTCGGCGTCGATGCTTTGATTGTAATAGGCGGCGACGGTTCCTACCGCGGCGCGTATGATCTTTTTAATAAATGGAGCATCCCCGCGATCGGCCTGCCCGGAACGATCGATAACGATCTTTGCGGGACCGATCAGACGATCGGATGTCAGACCGCGATCAATACGGCCCTAGAATCCATCGATAAGATCCGGGACACGGCTCATAGCATGGAACGGATCTTTGTGATCGAGGTCATGGGGAACAAATCGGGTTATATTGCCCTTCAGGTCGCCCTGGCGGCTGGTGCGGAAGAGGCCATTATTCCCGAAAGAAAATCGAATTTTGATACGCTCTGTAAGCATATTGTCAAAGGGAACAAAAAGGGTAAGATCAGCTGGATGATCGTCGTGGCCGAAGGCGCCGGAAAGGCTGAGCACATCGCCGCGAGGATTACCGCGATGACGGGTCTGGAAACGCGCTATGTGGTCCTGGGGCATGTCCAGCGCGGAGGGACCCCCAGCGGCACCGACCGCGTTCTGGCCACGCGTTTAGGAGCGGAGGCCGTGGAGCTGTTGCTCAAAAAGCAGTACGGCAAGGCCGTCGGTGTATTGCAGAACGAGATCAACACTATTGACTTAAATGAGGCTTGTCAAAGCACATATCAGCATGTCGATGAGATTTGTGAGTTGATCCGCCGGTTAACATAATTTTCAGAAAGGAACATCTCATGCCAAAAATTTATTATGACAACGATGCAGACCTCAATGCGATCAAGAACAAGACCATCGCCATTATCGGCTACGGGATCCAGGGACGGGGACAGGCCTTGAATCTAAGGGACAGCGGCCTCAATGTCATTATCGGCCAGCGCGAAGGCGGGCCCAATTACGAACAGGCAGTCAAGGACGGTTTTAAACCCGTCGACGCGACGACGGCGGCCAAACAGGCGGATATCATTCAGATCCTGACCCAAGACCATGTGCAGGCGGAACTTTATAAGAAATCTATCAAACGTTACATGAAAAAAGGAAAGTCTCTGGTCTTTTCGCACGGTTTTAATATCCATTTTGGGTTCATAAAACCTGATCCTGACATTGATGTCTGGATGATCGCGCCCAAGGGGCCGGGCTCTTTGGTCCGCCGCCAGTATGAGGAAGGAAAGGGTGTTCCGTGTTTGGTCGCCATCCATCAGGACGCCTCGGGCCACGCGCTGCAGGATGCCTTGGCGTATGCCAAAGGGATCGGCGGAACGCGGGCCGGTGTTTTTCAGACGACTTTTAAGGAAGAGACCGAAACTGATCTTTTCGGAGAACAAGCCGTTCTCTGCGGCGGGACAAGCGAATTGATCAAGGCCGGTTTTGACACATTGGTAGAAGCCGGTTATTCGCCGGAAATGGCCTATTTTGAATGTTTGCATGAAGTTAAACTTATCGTGGATTTGATCTACGAAGGCGGTTTGACGAACATGCGTAAACGCGTTTCGGACACAGCCGAATACGGGGATTACACGCGGGGCCCGCGCATTATCACGGACCGGACCCGTAAAGAGATGAAGAAGATCCTGGCCCAGATTCAATCGGGCAAGTTCGCCAAAGAATGGATCCGGGAGAACAAAAAAGGCAGGCCGAATTTTAACGCCATGCGCGAAAAAGAACAGAATTTGCCGATCGAAAAAGTGGGCAAAGAATTGCGCGGCATGATGAGCTGGATGAGAAAATAATGAGCGACAAGGTATTGATTTTCGATACAACGTTACGCGACGGGGAGCAGGCGCCCGGGGCGAGCATGAACCCCAATGAGAAGATGGAGATCGCTTTTGCTTTGGAACGTCTGGGCGTGGATATCATCGAGGCGGGTTTCCCGGTCAGCTCCAAGGGTGACTTTGACTCCGTTAAAAGCGTTGCCGAAAACATTAAGAATTCGATCGTCTGCGGTCTGGCCCGTTCCGTAGTCAAGGACATTGACGCGGCTTATGAATCGCTTAAGCCGGCCCGGCGCGGACGTATCCATGTTTTTTTGGCCACGTCCAAGATCCATTTAGAGCATAAATTCAAAAAAAGCCCGGACGAGATCCTGCAGATGGCGGTCGATGCGGGCAAATATGCCCGCAATAAGATGGAAGACATAGAATTCTCGCCGGAAGATGCCTCCCGCAGCGAGAAGGAATTTTTATACCGCGTTTTGGAAGCGGTCATCAAGGCCGGGGCCCGCACGGTCAATATCCCGGACACCGTCGGTTACAGCACGCCGATGGAATATGGACAGTTGATTGCCGACATCAAGAACAATGTCCCCAATATCCATAAGGCCGTCATTTCCGTCCATTGCCATGATGATTTAGGGCTGGCTGTGGCCAATTCTTTGGCTGCGATCAAAAACGGCGCCCGTCAGGCCGAATGCACGATCAATGGCGTGGGCGAACGCGCAGGGAACGCCTCCATGGAGGAGATCGTCATGGCCTTGCGGACACGGCAGGATTTTTACGGGGCAACGACCAACATCAACACGCGGGAGATTTGCCGCGTTTCACGGTTGGTCAGTAAGGCAACGGGGTTCATCGTCCCGCCGAACAAGGCGATTGTCGGGGCCAATGCCTTCCGCCACGAATCGGGCATCCATCAAGACGGAATCTTAAAAGAGCGTTCCACCTACGAGATCATGCGGCCGGAAGATGTGGGCTTTGTGGGGACGGGGTTAATCTTGGGTAAGCATTCGGGGCGGCATGCCTTTAAAGAGCGGTTGAAACATTTGGGTATTGAATTGGATGAAAAGCAATTGCAAGCCGCCTTTGAGCGCTTTAAGAATGTTGCCGACAAAAAAAAGAACGTGTTCGATGAGGACTTATTGGCGATCGTGGAAGATGAGTCCAAAACGGCAACCGACACATGGGTGTTGGTCGATCTGAAAACCACCAGCGGCATGAACATTACGCCCAAGATTGAAGTGACCTTAAGATCTAAAGGGAAAAAATACAAGAAAGCCTCGACGGGAGACGGTCCGATCGATGCCTGTTATAAAGCCATCGACGCTTTGACTAAAATAAAGGGGGAGTTGTTGGAGTACTCCATTCAATCGGTCACTCAGGGCAAGGATGCGTTGGGTGAAGTCATGGTCAAGGTAAAGTTCGGCGAAAAAAGCGTCATTGCCCACGGTGCCAGCACGGATATCATCGTCGCCTCCGCCAAAGCCTACATCAATGCCATCAATAAAGCCATTTCCCAATCGACCCGGACAAAGTAAGGAATGAAACAGCCAAAGACCACTTACGGGATCATCGGATACCCGCTTGGCCATAGTTTATCGCCGGCCATGCACAATGCCGCGTTCAAGGAGCTGGAAGTTCCCGCGGAATATAAACTGTTTCCTTTGCGGGAAGAAGAGCTCAATGATTTCTTTGTCAACCTGCACGAGAAGAACAGTCCTATATTCGGCCTCAATGTGACGGTCCCCTATAAGGAGGCAGTCATCAAATACCTCGATGTCGTAAGTCCTTTTGCTCAAGAGGTCAACGCCGTCAATACAATCGTTGTCGCGGAGAACCGCCATCTGGTCGGTCATAATACCGACGGCCCCGGCTTCCTGACGCACTTGACCGAATTGCAATTCAGCACCGCTAACAAACGGATTGCCATTCTGGGCGCGGGCGGCACCACCCGGGCTATTTTGGCTGTCCTTTGTCTGGTCCCGGAACGGCCGCAATCGATCCTTATCTATAATCGCACCCGGTCAAAACTCGATGCCATGCTTAAGGACCTCGGTCAGCGGTTGGAGATGAGCATCGTCAGGGCGGTTGACACCATCGATGATCTTAATATTGAACTGGCTGATCTTGTGATCAATACCACTTCCGTGGGCATGAAAGCGGATGATCCCTTGTTGGTCAATGAAAATGTTTTACATCCCAATATGCTGGTGTATGATGTTATTTATAATCCATCTGAAACGCTGCTTTTGCAGGCCGCCCGCAAGCGCGGGGCAAATGTTTCCAACGGCCTCGGAATGCTCTTCTACCAGGGCGTTCTGGCCCTCCAACACTGGGCGGATATGACCATTGAGGAAAGAGTGAAAACAAAAATGCGCGAAGCCCTGGACGAAGCGCTTAAGAAAAATCATCATGGATAACCTTATCGCGGTATTTATATTCATTTTTGGCGCTATTGTGGGAAGTTTTTTAAATGTCTGTATTGTGCGCCTTCCGCACCAAAAATCGATCGTTGTCCCCAACTCACATTGCGTTCACTGTAAACAGCTTATCTCCTGGCACGACAATGTACCGCTCTTGAGTTACTGGATCTTGGGCGGTAAATGCCGTATTTGCAAAGCGAAGATCTCCATACGCTATTTTATCGTCGAGCTTTTGACCGCGATCCTGTTCCTGATATTTTACCTGCAATTCGGTTTAGACCCGGTCCTCTGGCCGTATCTGATCTTTTTGGGCGGCCTTATTGTAGCGACCTTTATCGACCTGGAGCACCGTATCATTCCGGATGAGATCAGTATCGGTGGGATGTATGTTGGCTTTGCCTGCAGTCTCCTTGTTCCTGCCTTACATGCCGGTACCATTCCCAATCTGCTTTGGGGAAGATTGCTGATGCGTATTTTGGTCGGGATATGCGCCCTGGCCATGATAAGCGATTTCCTCACCAAAAAGGAAAAACTGGACAAAGATGACCTTAAATTTTTTCTCTTTATCGGTATTGTCCTGGGCATGGATTTGATCATTGAGCGTGTTTTTCCGGCTCCCCAGGAAGCCCAGGGGTTGGCCCGCAACATTCTGGCCCTCGATGCGTCGTTGGTCGGGGCTATGGTCGGCGGTGGCGCGATCTACGCCATGGGGCTGCTGGGCGACTTTCTTTTCAAAAAGGAATCCATGGGTGGCGGTGATGTGAAGCTCATGGCCATGATCGGCGCCTTCTTGGGATGGCCGTTGGTGATCCTTTCCTTTTTTGTGGCCCCGTTTTTCGGTGCCGTCTACGGCATCGTGGAAAAGATCCGTACCAAAGACAGCGCGATTGCCTACGGCCCATTCTTATCGATCGGTGCGCTGGTGTGCCTGTTCTGGGGCGGCGATATCCTCAACTGGATCCTCATCCAGCCGTTCAATTTTTAGTCGTACATTCCCCTTAAAATCCCTCATGTTTGACAGTTCCGGCGGTATGTGTTAAAATCCCCCAACTTTGACCGAGACGCTTCATTAAAAATGTTTTAAAATTATTTTATGGACAAGAACATCGTTCTGATCGGTTTTATGGGTGCAGGGAAGACTGTGGCGGCCCGCGTTCTGGCCCGGCGATTAAAGGCAAAAGCCGTTTCTACCGACGAGCTCATTGAAAAGAAGGAAGGACGGCCCATCCCGGAGATCTTCGCAAAGTCCGGTGAACCCTATTTCCGCGGGCTGGAAAAGGACATTATCCGCGAAGTGAGCCGCAAAAAGAATTTGATCATCGATTGCGGCGGCGGCGTCTTTGTCGATCCGGAGAATGCCGCGCTTCTCAAAAAACACGGTATCGTTATTTATTTATCAGCCACCCCTGAGGTCCTGCATGAACGCACAGCAGGACGAAAGCACCGTCCCTTATTGAACGTTGATGACCCCATGGCCAGGATCAAAGAATTATTGGCCCAACGTGAACCTTCATACAAACAGGCGCATTACACCCTGGACACCTCTCACAAGAAAAATTCCCAGGTTTGTGACGAAATAATCGCATTGCTGGATTTATGACCGAAGCAGAATCCCTGATATTATTGAACAGTATTCCCGGCTTGGGAAATATCCGCCTGCACCGGCTTTTGAAGCATTTTGAGTCGGCGCGGGCGGTTTTTTTGGCATCCGCAAAGGATCTTGTTTTTGAGGGCCGTCTGCCGCTCGCTGTTGCCGAAGAGATCCGCAAAATCCCATGCACGGACCAATTGCGCCAGGAAATAGAGCTGATCAAGCGACATAAGGTGGAAATTATTACGATTTTAAGCCCGGACTACCCCGCTCTTTTAAAGGAAACGGTTGACGCGCCTGTTCTTCTCTATATAAAAGGAAGACTGCCTCAGGATAATTTGGCCATTGCAGTTGTAGGATCGAGATCGGCTTCCGTATACGGTTTGACCATGGCGGAAAAACTGGCTATGCAGCTTTCCGAATACGGCATAACCGTTGTTTCTGGTCTGGCTAGGGGGATCGATACGGCGGCCCATCGTGGTGCTTTAAAAGCAAAGGGAACAACTGTGGCGGTCCTGGGAAGCGGCTTGGCCAATATTTACCCCAAAGAGAATGAAGGATTAGCCCAGGCGGTCTCTGAAAACGGCGTGCTTGTTTCGGAGTTCGCCATGGCCACATCGCCTCTCACGCACAACTTTCCACGGCGCAACCGCATCATCAGCGGCCTGTCTCTGGGCGTTGCGGTCATAGAGGCCTCCCAAAAGAGCGGCGCTCTGATCACGGCCAACATGGCCCTTGAGCAGGGAAGAGAGGTCTTTGCTTTGCCCGGAAAAGTGGACAATCCCAACTCCGCGGGGGCACATCAGCTTATCAAGACCGGCGCCAAATTGATGACCGGCATCGAAGACATTTTGGAGGAATTGAAGCCGCAGCTGCAGAGTTTTATGCGCCGTGAAGCGGAAGAAAAAGAAGATCGCCAAGAAATTTCTTTAAATTCTGATGAAATTCCCGTTTTTCAGTGTATAAATAGTGAACCGTTGCATATCGATGCATTGATTTCTTTGACGAACATGAGCCTGACGGAATTAAATATGGTATTATTGCGCTTGGAAATGAAAGGCTTGGTCCAGCAGATGCCGGGCCACTTTTTTAAGCGTGTCTCTAAGGAGGTTTTTTCTAAAAGTCATGTCTAAGTCGCTTGTTATCGTTGAGTCTCCGGCCAAGGTCAAGACCATCAATAAGATCCTTGGTGCCAAATACAAGGTCGTTTCTTCGATGGGGCATTTGATCGACCTGCCCAAATCGACACTGGGCGTGGACCTGGAGAATGATTTTACGCCTAAATTTGTGGTGGTCCGCAAGAAACAGAAAGTCCTGACCCAGCTCAAGAAGGACGCCAAGACCAAGACGGATATCTATATCGCGACCGATCCCGACCGTGAGGGCGAGGCGATCGGCTGGAATATCATCCAGCATTTAGGCGATGATAAGAAATATTTCCGCGTTTCCTTCCAGGAGATCACCAAAGAGGCGGTCAAAAAAGCCTTTGAAAAGCCCCGTAAGTTCGATGCCAAAAAAGTGAATGCCCAGGTCGCCCGCCGTCTTTTGGACCGGATCGTCGGTTATCAGATCAGCCCTATCCTTTGGAAGAAAGTCGGTTCTCGTTTGAGCGCGGGACGTGTTCAGTCGGTCGCGCTGCGCCTTATTGTGGAACGGGAACGGGCCATTAAAGGTTTTGTCCCGCAGGAGTACTGGCAGGTCGCGGTCGATCTGCGCAAAACAGGTTATGAGAATACCCTGACGGCCAGCCTTGAGAGGATCAAAGGCGAGAAGTTCGAGATCAAGGACAGGCAGGAGGCGGATGCGCATGTTGAAGCTATAAAGAAACAGACATTCGTCATCTCGGATATCACGCAAAAAGATGTCCGCCGCAATCCGGCCGCGCCTTTTATCACCAGCACCCTGCAGCAGGAAGCTTTCAACAAGCTGGGGTTCAATGCCAACCGGACCATGATGATCGCCCAGCAATTGTACGAAGGTATTGAGGTAGGCGAAGAAGAGGCGACCGGTCTTATCACCTATATGCGTACAGATTCGGTCAATATCTCCGAAGAGGCCGTCGGCAAGGTGCGGCAATTTATCGAAAAGAATCATGGCAAAAAATACCTGCCCGATGAACCCAATAAATATAAATCCAAAAAAAGCGCCCAAGAAGCCCATGAGGCTATCCGTCCGACGGATATTCTGCAGAAACCCGAGGACATCAAGAAATTCCTGGATGAGGACCAATATAAGCTCTATGAACTTATCTGGAGGCGTTTCGTGGCCTGTCAGATGACCCCGGCCGTCTATCAGCAGAATAAAGTCGAGATCACCGCCGGCGATTATCAATTCGGTGCTTCCGGCTCGACCCTTATTTTTGACGGTTATCTCACCCTCGACAAAGAATCGATCCCCGAGGAAGCGAAGATCGACTTCAGCCATTACGCCAAGGACGATCGGCTTGATCTGGTTGAGATAAAACCTACTCAGCATTTCACCAAGCCGCCGGCCCGTTATTCGGACGCCAGTTTGGTCAAGGCGTTGGAAGAAGACGGCATCGGCCGGCCGAGTACTTATGCCTCGATCATTTCCACACTGGTCGCGCGCAATTATGTGGTGCGCGAACGCGGCTATTTCACGGCGACCGAATTGGGGATGTTGATCTGCGATCTTCTTGTGGAATATTTTCCCAAGATCATGGATATCGGTTTTACGGCCCAGATGGAAGAGAATCTTGACCTCATCGAAGACGGTGACATCAATCATGTCCAGCTGCTGCGGGACTTTTACGGTCCTTTCAAGAAGGATTTGGATAATGCCTCTCAGAACATGGAAAAGACAGAGAATTTCCTTGAGGAGAATTGTCCACAGTGCGGTAAAAAACTGATGGTCAAATGGGGCCGCCGGGGCAAGTTCATCAGCTGTTCAGGATTTCCCGAATGTAAGTATTCCAAAGCGTTCACTTCGGGTGTAAAATGTCCAGAAGAAGGCTGCGGAGGCGAGCTTGTGCAGCGGCGTTCCCGGCGGGGATCATTTTACGGATGCAGTAATTTCCCCACGTGCCGGTACGTCTCCAAGAACCTTCCCGGCGAAAAACCTGTGGCGCCGGCACCGGCGCCGGGCAGCGCGAAAGAAGAGGATGAAGACGATTTCTAATTCCCTATGAATCGTTACCTGGACAAGTTCCTTTCCTACCTCGAGATCGAAAAGAATTATTCCCCATATACACTTTTGAATTATAGACTGGACCTGAATGAGTTCTTCAGGGTCATGGCGGAGACGCCGGTTGAAAAGATCGATTATTTTCAGCTGCGTAAATATCTGGCGGCCTTACGCGCGCATGAATACAGGCCCCGCACTTTAGCGCGCAAGCTTTCGGCCCTGCGGAGCCTTTTCCGGTTCCTGCAGCGCGAAGGGCATCTTAAAACTAACCCCGCCCAGCTTTTAACCACACCGAAACTTGATAAAAAATTACCGAATTTTTTAAGCGAAACAGAGGCGGTAAGCTTGCTGGAAGTCCCTTCCAAGGATAAAGAAGCAGGCCTGAGAGACCGGGCCATTTTAGAGACGCTTTACAGCACGGGGTTGCGGGTGAGCGAGCTGGTCGGCTTAGATCTCGAGGATATCGATTTCATCAGCAATATCGTGCGCGTGATGGGAAAGGGTAAAAAAGAACGCTTGGTGCCTATCGGAGATCAGGCCTTGAACGCGATCAAAGACTATGTTGATCGCCGCAAGAAAAAAAGTTCGACGGTATTCTTGAACAAGAACGGCACCCGCCTGACGGCCAGGAGCGTTTGTGATATCACGCATAAATACATTAAGATGACCAGTGTCAATAAGAACATTTCACCGCACGTTCTGCGGCATTCCTTCGCCACGCACCTTTTGAACCGTGGGGCTGACTTGCGTTCGGTCCAGGAGCTTCTGGGTCATGTCAATCTTTCCACGACCCAGATCTATACCCATGTGACCACCGAACGCCTGAAGAGTGTTTACAACAAGGCGCATCCGCGCGCTTAAAGAAAATGCTTATCTATAATTTTCTGTATTTTTTCTTTGTGCTTTTCTCCATACCGCTTCTTTTGATCAAAGGGAAGTGGCATCCTGCCTTTTGGATGCGGCTGGGTATTTGGCCCGAAGCGCTCAAGAATTCCCTCAAACACAAGAACAACCTCTGGATCCATGCGGTCAGTGTCGGCGAGATCTTGGCCGTGCAGGGACTGATCAAAGAGCTTAAGGCGCGGTTTCCTTCCCACCAAGTCGTTGTCACCACGGTGACCAAGACCGGCTATCAGCTGGCCGCCCACAAATTCAAAGATGAGATCGTGGTTTATGCACCCCTTGATTTTAATTTTTCCGTCGAACATTATGTTCATTTCATCAAACCCAAGATCTATATCAGTGCGGAAACGGAGATCTGGCCCAATCTTTTCCGGACTCTCAAAGACCACCACACGAAGATCGTTCTGGTCAATGGCCGCATCTCGCAAAAGTCCCTGGACAGATATAAGCTGGTCCGTCCGTTCTTGCGGCCGGTCCTGGATGCGGTCACCTTTTTTTGTATGCAGACGGCCGAAGATGCTGGAAGGGTAAAGGCCTTGGGTGTGCCGGAGAATAGAATTAAAGTAACGGGCAACATGAAATTTGACGACACGATGGATGAGATCCCTTCCCGTCTCAAATCTTTGGAATGGTTGTCCGGAGAACTGTTGTGGATCGCGGGCAGCACCCACAAAGGGGAAGAGGTGATCGCTTTGAGGACTTTTCAGAAGCTGGTGAAAGAATTCGGCCGTTTCCGGCTCATGATCGCCCCCCGGCATGTTGAGCGTACCGACGAGATCGAGGAATTGATCCGCGAATATAATTTCACGCCCAAACGGCTTTCAAAATTCCATTCATCTTCCTTGTCCGGTTCGGAGGTGCTGGTGGTCGATACGATCGGCGACCTGCGCTACCTCTATGCTCTCGCCAGCATTGTTTTTATCGGTAAAACTCTGGCCGCGCAAGGCGGTCAGAATATCCTTGAGCCCGCATTTTTCGGCAAGCCCATTGTGGTCGGGCCGCATATGCAGAATTTTAAGGATGTTATGCATATCTTTAAGACCCATGGCGCCTTGTTGATCGTCCAGGACGAAAACGACCTCTGCGAGACCTTGCGGGCGCTTTTGGGCGATGCGGACCGGCGCACGCAGACCGGCCGTTTGGCCCGCGAGACGCTTTTAAAGTTCCGCGGTGCGACCACGCAGACCCTCCAAACCATCTCCCCCCTAATTTCTTAAATCAGCTTTAGCTTTATCCCGAATTTATAGTAAAATAAGACACTCTAATTATTAATATTAGTCCTAATATTAAAATGTATCTCTACGAGCTCATCACGGATAAGAGAACGGATATCCTGTCGCGCCTCTTGTAGGCCATGCTATGGCTTTTGTCCTTGGTCTATGCCGCGACCGTGGGGATAGTAAAATTTTTGCACAGGGTTAAATTTTTACCGACGCATTATTTAAACACGCCGGTCATCAGCGTGGGCAACTTGACCGTAGGGGGCGTGGGAAAGACCCCTTTGGTCATTTCGATTGTTGAATTTTTACGTCGGGAAGGCATCAGGCCTGCCGTGCTTCTGCGCGGATACATGGATCCCGGAAGCCGGAACAGCACAGAGGTCCCTAGCGATGAGGCGGCTTTTTTGCGGGAGTCGCTGGGAGAAGTTCCGGTATTGGTCGGCGCCGACCGCATCCGCAATGCCAAGAGCCTCCCCGCAGAGGCAGTCGATGTTTTCATTCTTGATGACGGGTTCCAGCATTGGAAGCTGGGGCGCCAGCTGGATATCGTTGCTATAGACGCAACCAACCCTTTCGGTAACGGTCATGTCCTCCCGCGCGGTATCTTGCGCGAGCCGCCCCAAGCCCTTTCGCAGGCGGATTTTTTTGTCATAACCAAGGCTGATCTTGGCCAGAACAATGTCGAGACAATATCCGATAAGTTAAAAAGTATCGCTCCAGATACACCGGTCGCCCATGCACGTCATCAGCCTGTTGCGTTCATCGATCTTCGGAAAAATGAGACCCTGCCGTTGTCTTTTATGGAAGGAAAAAAAGCATGTGCTGTATGCAGTATCGGTGATCCCCACAGCTATTTAAATACCCTGAAGGGCCTGGGTGTGCAGGTGGAAAAAAATTTTACGTTCATGGACCATTACAATTATCGGCAAGCGGATATTTCGCAGGTCGAGAAATTTTGCCATAGCAACGAGATCAAATTCGTGGTGATGACGCAGAAAGACGCGGTCAAGGTCAGGCCGTTGCTTAAAGATTTCGATGCCGATATCCGGTTCCTGACACTTAAGATCGCCATGGACTTTATCAAAGGGCAAGAAATGCTGTTCCAAAATATCCTCACTGTCGTCTCAAAGCCGGGCGGGCTGAGATGATCGAATATCTGGCTTATATTGTTGTCCGCATGCTAAGCGCTCTTGTGTGTGCGCTGCCGGTTTCCTGGGCGCTGGCCGTTGGACGCCTGATCGGGCTTTTGGCGTATTATTTCGATGTCAAGCATAAGACGATCGCTTACAGCAACCTGAAGACGGTATTTGCCAAATCCAAGAGTCCGGATGAGATCAAGCGGATCACGAAAACATTATTCAAGAATTACGGGCAAAATTTGATCGAACTTTTGCGCCTACCGCGGATGAACAAGGAAAAATTCGATCATTTCATCCGGATCGAGGGAAAAGAGCATATTCTAAATTCGGTCGAATTGAACAGGGGCGCCATTTTCCTGGCCATGCACTTCGGTAGCTGGGAGTTAGCGAGCTTGTCCTGTGCTATGCTGGGCCACCCTTATAAGGTTGTCGTCAAGCCGCAAAAGCGTTTTACGCAATTGGACGATCTGCTTAACCGTTACCGCAGCTGCGGGGGAAGCGTTGTGCTTTCGCGCGGGTTGGGGACACGGGAGATGCTACGCAGCCTACAGAACAATGAGATCATCGGCATGGTGGTGGACCAGGGAGGGCGCGATGGGATGCTGGTGCCGTTCTTCGGACGGCAGGCTTCCATGTCGGTGGGAGCCATCCGCGTAGGATTAAAGTACGGCGTGCCGATCTGTTTTTCCATTATCATTCGCGAGAAGGGGGCACATCATTTTCTTAAGATCCATCCCCCGATGGTGCTGGACAATACCGGCGATATCGAGAAGGATATTGAATCCAACCTCCTGAAGATCACGAAAATCATGGAAGGATATATTGAGCAGTATCCGGATCAATACATGTGGTTTTACAAGATCTGGAAATATTCCAAAGAGTCCCATATTTTGATCCTGGATGACGGCCGCACCGGGCATTTGCGGCAATCGCAGGCCGTGGCCCGGCAAATTCAAGTCGCTTTGAAAGAGCGCCATATACAATCGTCGGTGCATGTCTTAAGGGCTGAGTTCAAAAACAATTTTTCGGCAAGTTTGCTGGGATTTTTAAGCTGCTTTTTTACGCCGGTGTTATACCAAGGCCGCCTCGAGTTCCTGAAATTCTTTCTTACCCCGTCGTCTTTTAAGGCGGTGATGTCGCATAAAGGGGATTTTGTGGTCTCTTGCGGTTCATCGGCCGCGGCAATTAATTATCTGTTAAGCAATGATCAGGATGCCAAAAGCGTTGTTCTCTTGAAGCCCGGATTCCTGAATGTGCGTAAATTCGATCTGGCGGTCTTGCCGCAGCACGATAAGCCGCCGGTTTCCCAGGATCATTCGTTGGTTGTCACGCGCGGCGCACCCAATCTGATAACAACGGAATACCTGGAAGAACAGTCCCGGGCCCTTCTCAAGCGGTTCTCGCACCTGAAAATGAGCTCGCGTCTTCGTATCGGCGTATTGATCGGAGGGGAGAGCAAGCATTACACGCTGGCCGAACGCGGCGTGCGGTTGATCGTCAATCAGCTGATCGAGGTGTCGCGTGCGGAAAACATCGAAGTCCTGTTGACCACTTCTCGTCGGACTTCCGCCGCCGTAGAAAACATGTTGTTCCGTGAATTAAAGAAACACCCGTCCTGCTCGTTGCTTATCTTGGCTAATCGCAACAATGTGCCTGAGGCCGTAGGCGGGATCCTGGGTTTAAGTGATATCGTGGTCGTTTCGGGGGACAGTATTTCCATGATCTCGGAGGCAGCCAGTTCGGGAAAGCAAACGATCGTCTTTCCGGCAACAAAAAAAGATAAGTTCATCAACCGTACTTACAAACATGACCAATTTATCGAGCAATTGAACGCTCAGGGGCATATCCTGGCGGCCCCGCCGAATGATATCGGCCGCATCATTTATAATGTCGCCAAAGGAAAAATCAAGACCAGCCGGCTGGATGACAATCCGGCCATTTTAGAAGCGGTCCGTTATTTAATTTAGAAAAGAAAAAGCCATGCGTATATTGCAGATCCTTCCTGAACTCAATGTCGGTGGAGTCGAAACAGGCACCGTCGATTTGGCTAAGTATTTTTCCGGCCATGGCCATCATTCCGTGGTCGTATCGAACGGAGGGGCTCTGGTCGGCCCTCAATTGCATTTTTTATTTGAATTTTGTTCGCTTTTAAGTCTACATCG
>CAZCLW010000015.1:0-43483 GCA_964499685.1 uncultured Planctomycetales bacterium | reverse complement strand
CCGCCTGGTCTTTAGCGGTGACAAATATAACGATGGGCATGTGCGGCATTATACTGTTTTCCCGAAAATTTTCAATCAAGCTTTTAGCATCATGACCGAGATCATGCGGCCGGCTTTCTCCGCTTCCCGGCGGAAAGAAAAGAACCGCTTGTCGCAGAAGGTGCACAGTTCCACATCGGAGATGTTCCCGCTTTTGACGCCGGCCGCACGCAACTGATGGCGATTGGCCAGCGGGAGGTCCAGATACAATCCCGAAGTACGTTTAAGGACCTCACGGGGAAAATGTTTTTTGAACTCTTCGCCCACCTGATAACAGCAGGAACGGATCGAAGGCCCGAAGACCACCTTTAAATCGGCCGGGCGGGAACCGAATTTCTTCCGCATGAGCCTGATCGCGGCCGGGACTATCCTTTTCTTTGTCCCTTTCCACCCGGCATGGACCAGACCGATCGCTTTTGTTTTCGGGTCAAAAATAAAAACGGAAAGACAGTCGGCCGTCCGTACCGACAACGGCATTCCGCTTAAGTTCGTTACCGCGGCATCCGCCTCGCTGATCTTCCTTTGTTTGACATACTGATCGGTCACCGCCAGGACTTCCCGTCCGTGCACCTGCCGGATGACCGCAAGGGGAGGAACGGCCTGGCGCAATTGCTCCGCCAGGAACTTCTTTTGCTGGCTGTTGAGCGGCTCCCCTTCGTTCGGAAGGCTGAAATCCACGCTGCGGTCGCTGACAAAAGCAAGAATTTCCGGGGGGAAATATCTACTTAATGGCAGAATTGTCATCCAATAACTCGGATATCTCGATGATATTGCCTTCGGAGGTATCGATTACTTTTTGGCCCTTCTTATAATCCTCGATCTTGGCGATATTCCCGTCGAGTTTTTTAAAGCTCTTGTCCTGAACATCCGTATATTTTGTCTGCAATTTTCCGATCGAATCGCCGATGTCCAAAAACCGCTCCTTGAAAAGCCTGTAATTCTTAGAGAACTGCTCGATAAGGTCGATGATTTTCTTGAGGTCCTTCTCGTAACGGAAATTTTCATACGCCTGGCGGATGACCGAAAGCATGGCGTAAAGCGTAAACGGCGAACAGATGACCACTTTTTCCTGCAGGGCCTTGTCCATCAGCCCCGGAAGGCTTTCCTGGATGAACCCGAAAACCTGCTCGTTGGGAATGAAGAGCAGGACAAAATCGAGCGTATTTTCCGCCGGGTTGATATATCCGCGGTCCTTGATTTCTTTGATCCGTTCTTCGACGTTGCGCAAGAAGTCCTTCTTGTACTGATCACGTTCGGGCTGGGAAGAGGCATTGACCATGTTGATATAATTGTCTAAGGCGAATTTTACGTCCATGTTGACCTTATGATTGTCCGGGAGAATAAAAGTGTAATCGGGCCGGTTGCTCGAAGAATCAAGCTTCTTTTGCTTATGATAATTCACATTTTCGATCAAGCCGCATTTTTGGATAATATCCTCGACAACCCTCTCGCCCCATTGCCCGCGCAGCTTCACGTTACCCAATATATTGTTCAGCCGGTTAGTCGTCTCCTGAAGCTTAAGAGTGGTTTCGGAAGCTTTCTTAAGCTCATTCTCCAGGTTACCGTATTTTTGCGTACGGTCCTTTTCAAAATCCTTCATCAATTGTTCATATTTATCCAACTGCTCTTTGAGGGCGTAGACATTGCTTTCGACCGCTTGTTTGCGTGTTTCCAGTTCCGTCACATCCCGGCTGCGTTCCAAGGCAATCTGCGTTTTGACCAATTCCAGGAACTTCCCTTGACTGGCCTCCGCCTCTTCTCTTATTTGCTTTCTAAAGAATGAAAACAGCACAAACATTGCGCCCAATCCCGCCGCCACAAGAATGATTGCAACCAATAGACTCATATTACCCTCTCCCTCGATGAATGGCCTTTTCGCCGAATTTATTCTTGATCACGTCCACGACATGGTGTATCTTTTCCTTCTTGATATCTTTCTCGTCGACAAATAAACTTTCCTGCACGTAGGCGTCCTCAAAATTGGTCACACGCACGCCGATAAGCCTGATGGCCATACCCGTTTTGTAAAATTCTTCGAAGATGGTCCCGGCCTGCCGGTAGATATCTTCCACGAAATTGGTGCGATGACCCAATGTGCAGGCGCGGGTATAGGTCTGGAATCCTTTAAGACGTATCTTAACCGTTATGGTCTTTCCCTTCAAATCATTTTTTCTAAGGCGCCGCGAGACTTTCTCGCTTAAATGCAATATTACTTCCTTGATGGCATTCGGGTCCTGCGTATCCGTCTCAAAGGTATGTTCGTGGCCTACCGACTTTATTGCATCGGATGTTTCGACCGGACGTTCATCCAGGCCGTGGGAAAGCTCATACAAATGCCGTCCGTGTTCACCGAAACGTTCGCTCAGTTCGGTCAGCGGTATTTGCGCCAGTTGCCCCACCGTCTTGATGTCCATCGCATTAAATGCCGCCTTGGTCTTCGGTCCCACGCCCCAGAGCCGCTCGATCGGCAAGGGCCAAAGAAAATCCAATAGTTTTTCCGGTGTCACTTCCAAAAGCCCGTCGGGCTTGGACACATCGGAGGCGATCTTGGCCGCCATCTTGTTGGGCGCGATCCCGACGGAAGCGGTCAATTGCACCCGCCGCTGGATCTCTTTCTTTATATTAAGACACGCTTGATGCGGTGTTGTGTGAAAATGGTAACTGCCTGTTATGTCCAGGAAGGCCTCATCGATACTGACGGGTTCGATCTCGGGAGTGAAATCATACAGGATAGCGAAGATCTCTTCCGAAACGCGGCTGTATTTTTTACCGTCGACCGGAAGGAACACCCCTTGCGGGCACAGACGGTAGGCCTGCGAAATGGGCTGGGCGGAGTGCACGCCGAAGCGCCGGGCCTCATAAGAGCAGGTGGAGACGACCCCGCGGCCTTTCCCGCCCTGCGGATCAGCACCGACAATGACCGGCCGGCCCCGCAAGGACGGATCATCCCTTTGCTCGACGGCAGCAAAAAACGCGTCCATGTCCAAATGCGCGATGACCCTATGCTTTTTATTGACAGGCATGACATTTTCTTTCGTGCTGAAGGAGCGAGCGGTAACATTGGCCGCAGCGGTTGGCCGGCGTATAATGGAAATCATGGAGCGGACAGGCCTCACACGATGGCTTGGTCCGGCAAAAATGTTTTCCCAGATGCACGATCAAAGCGTGATATTCGTTGAATTTTTGCACATCGGGTTTTAAGGCCGAGGCAAATAATTCTTGGACAGCATGATAGTCAGCGTCGCGGGCGATGAAATTATGCCGGCTCAGAAAGCGTTTGGTATAGGCGTCGATCACAAAGACCGGTTTGTCCAAAGCATAAAGCAGGATGGAATCCGCCGTTTCCGGCCCGATACCGTTGACGGACAAAAGTTTTTTGCGCAGTTCCGGCAGGGGCGTTTTCTTCATCGCGGCGCAATTTCCACCGTATTCCCTGACAATGAACCGGATGAAATTCTTGAGACGTTTTGCCTTGATGTTAAAATATCCCGATGGGCGGATCAGGGCGGCGAGTTTTTTGACCGGTATCTCTTCGAGCGCTGCGACTGAAAGGGCGCGCGCCTTTTTCAGGCTAAGGATCGCCTTCTCGACGTTTGTCCAATTGGTATTCTGCGTGAGGACCGCGCCAACCATGATCTCCAAACGCGTTTCTCCCGGCCACCAAGACTGGGGCCCGAAGCGCCTATAAAGCCGGCGATAAATTTCTTCCAGATCAGATGCTCTGTTGGGTTTCATGGCCGGCCTGCGCATTCGGCGGTTGGACGTATTCCCATTCCACCAGCTTGCCGGTACTGTCGAAGTAAAGATAGACTTTGTCGGATTTAAAGGCCTTCACGGGATGGCGGTAGAGCCAGTACTCCAGGTGATCGCCTCCGCGTGTGACTTTCCGGACCAAAAGCGGTTCGCCGAAATTCTTTAAGATGCTTTTTTTATCGGGATAATTGTTTAAGGTGTTGTTTTGGTAAGCGGTAAGGACCTTTTTGTAACTTTCATTCTGCCGGTCCACGAATTTTTCCTGTTCTCCGCGGTTGTCGCTCATGGATTTAAGCGTGAGAAGCTCCTGTAGATGCGCGAGCTTGGCGCAACCGCCGGAAGCAAGAATCACGGCCAGGAGAATGAATATTTGTTTCATCGTAATTAATCCTTAGCCTTCGACTTAAAGATGAATCATCAAATAAGGTAATCTGGATTTAAGTATATCATAACTACTTGCTGATGCGGTTACGCTCCTCAAAGAGTTGATTAATGTGCATTTCGATCTCGCGCAGGCGCTTCGGGATCCACTTCAGGCGCTGGCCGTACTCTTTGAGCATTTCCGGGTCTTTGCCGAAGGACTCCGATAAGGTGCGGGACTTGACGTAACTTTCCGTTTCCAGCTCCTCTTTTTCCTTCTCGAGCTTCTTGATCTCATTCTTGATCTCATTGATGCGCTTTAAAGCCGCTTGGTGCTGGCGGTGAAGTGCAGTCTCGTTCTGCTGCTCCTTGCGCCGTTCTTCTTTTTGTTCCTGCCGGCGCTCCTCCTTAATGCGCTTTTCTTCCTTGTCTGAAGCCCGGTTGCGCTCATCCCTTTTGTCCAGATAATAATCCAAACTGCCCGGATAGGAAAAAAGCTGCCCCTGATTGACTTCGACAATGTGATTGGCGATCTCTTTAACAAAAAAGAGGTCGTGGCTGATAAAGCACAGGGTGCCTTCATACGCTTTGAAGCAGCGCGTTAAGGCCTCCACTCCGTCGATATCCAGGTGGGTCGTGGGCTCATCGAGCAGGATGAAGTTCGGCGGATTGATAAGGAGCTTGGCCAGGATCAGACGGCTTTTCTCCCCGCCGGAGAGGATCCTGACCGGCTTGAAGACATCGTCCCCGCGAAAATTAAAAATACCCAGAAGCGTGCGCACCTTGACCGCCGGGATACTCCCCTGCCCCATGGAGACCACTTCCTCAAAAGCGGTGCGGTCCGGCTGCAGCACGTCCAGCCGCGTCTGAGAGAAATATCCCAGGTCCACATTGAACCCCAATCGGCGTCCACCCGTATCCGGTTCGACGACACCGGCGAGCATCTTAAGCAACGTGGATTTTCCGGCGCCGTTGGGCCCGACCAAACATAGTTTTTGTCCGCGCGTTATCTCAAAATCCAAATCCTTATAGACCACCTTTTCGGCGTAGGCCTTGGATACCTTTTGCAAGGTTATGACCGATTCGCCGCTGCGGCGCGTGGGCGGAAATTCAAAATCCCTAATGCTTACCTTGTCCTGCGGAATGTCGACTTCCTGCTCCTCGAGGCGTTCGATCATTTTGCGCTTGTTGCGCACCGCTGAGGCGCGGTTGGGCTGGGCATGGAAACGCTGCGTGAAACGTTCCAGCTGTTCTTTTTTCTTTTCAATGACCTTCTGCTGCTTTTCGAGCGTCTTCAATTCGATCTCTTTGGACGTTTCATACGTCGCATAATTTCCTTTGACCTTGGAAAGCTTGGCGTTTTCCAGGACGACCGTGTAATTGGTGACATCGTTCAAAAAGACCTTATCATGCGAGATAAGGACAAACGTTCCTCTGTAATGCGAGAGGAAATCTTTGAGCCAAAGCGTGGCCTCAAGGTCCAGATAGTTGGTAGGCTCGTCGAGTAAAAGCAGATCGTAGGGGTAAGTCAGCATCTTGGCCAAAAGCGTGCGCATCTGCCATCCGCCGCTCAAATGCTTGATGGGTCGATGAAAATCCTCTGTCTTGAACCCCAACCCCATCAGGATCTTTTCGGCCTTATGTTCGAGCTCGTAAATTCCGAGTGCTTCCAGCTCATGCAGGATATCGCCGTAACGGTCGGTGTCAGCCTTGTGCTCTTCTTCCAATTTTTGCTTTTCATCTGTCAAGGCCATGATGCGACTGTCGCCGGCGGTCAATTCGTCGAGAACAGTGCGCTTGGAGTCAAAATGCGCTTCCTGCGGAAGATAGCCGATATTGATATTTTTCTGGACCTGAACGACTCCACCGGTCGGCTCCATATCGCCGAGAATGAGATGAAAGAGCGTGGATTTGCCCGTCCCGTTGGGGCCGGTCAACCCGATCTTCTCATTGGCAAAGATGCTCAGTGTCACGTCCTTAAGGATCGTGCGCCCGGTGAAATTAAGGGAAAGATTGTTAAGAGTGATCATATTTTCTTCCGCGAAAAATAATACGGTAAATAATAAATGATAAGCGAAACCACCAGTACAACTTCCAGTCCGAGGATATACCACGGCCAGGGCCCAAGATGGTCCAACAGCGAAGGCTGAGAAGGCTTATGAGATAAATATAAATAATTTGTCTTAAAAAGCCAGTTAAAAATCCCGATAAACGCCGCGTAGATATTGGTTATCACCAAAACGCGCAGCACAGAACGGAAGGTGATCGGTTTTTTCAAACCAGCCGACAAGAAAATAACGCCAATTATAATGCAGCCGTGCGTCAGGAAGAATTTGAAATAAATGTAATCAGGGAACGTTACTCTAAGGTCCGGGGTCAACACCGCCTGCAGTGTTCCGCCCAGTCCCCAAAAGTAAGCGAGCTCCCACACCCACTGCCTGTGACGGAACAGAGAGTAGGCGACCGCGAAGATGGCCAAGTCGCAGATCTGCAAAGGCAAGCCCCAATACATCCTCCACAGCCCTTTGGCGAAAGCACCGCCGACATAGATAAATTCATTGGTCAAAAGGACAAAGGCCAACACAACGCTCATCGGCTTGATCCATGTTTGGAATCTAGGATGCCGGGCAACGAATACATAAAACAGCGCAACCGAGAAAATGACAGCGAGCGTGGCCAGATGCACGGACCCGAATGTCTCGAAGTTATCGGTTGCCGGCATCATCGGCGTCATGGCAATGCCCTTCGCTCAATGATCTCTTTTAAAATATAGGCGCTCGGCCGCATGCGGCGTTCAAAGGTCTTGTAATCGACTTCAACGAGGCCGAAGCGCCGGTCAAAGCCTTTGTCCCATTCGAAATTATCGATGAGCGACCAGTAAAAGTATCCTTTGACCGGAATGCCTTCGGCGATCGCCGACTCGACTTCTTTTAAGTGGGCAATGATGAAATGCGCCCGGTCACGGTCATCGTCCTCGGCGGTGCCGTTTTCGGTGATCAGGATGGGCTTATTATATTTCTTCAACCAGCGCAGCACTTCGCTCAGTCCTTCCGGAAAAAGCCCCCACCCCATTTGATTGACATGGTCCGAATGGCGATGGGCAAGATTGCAATTATCGCCGAGAAGTCCTAACTTATTTTGAGAATCATGACTGATAAATTCTCTCTCGTAGTAATTTACACCGATAAAATCCGTTGTCTTTTCTGAACGCTCCAGAAAATACATGTTGAACAGATAGTGCCGCAGGCGCGCATGGATCGCGCAGAGGATATTGGATTTGACCGGACAAGCCGCAAACGGTCTTAGATTATGGGCGATGCCGACCAATGGCTTTTGGGAAGATGAATAAGCCGCATGGATGTCGCGGTAAGCCTGATGATGCGCTTTCAGGCAGCGATGGATCATCCGCCAAGCGGTCCAAAACGATTTTTCTCCCGGCGGCCATTGCCCGATCAAATAGCCGTTATAAGCCAAAACCAGCGGTTCATTGATCGTCACCCAATAGCGGACCTTGTCCTTGAAAACCTCCGCCATTTTGCGGACATAGCGCGAAAACCTTTGTGCCGCTTTTGGATCAAGCCAGCCGCCCTCCCGGACAAACCACTGCGGACTGGTAAAATGGTGCAGCGTGACCACGGGGATGAGCGAACGGCCTAAAAGGGAGTCAAGGACACGGCGGTAATGATCGACCTCGGTTTCATTGAACTCACCTTCGCGCGGCTCGACCCGGCTCCATTCGATAGAAAAACGATGCGCGTTATGGGAAAGTTTCTGGGCCAGAGCGAAATCGTCGTCGAATAATTCATACTGGCGCGCGGCATCACCCGAACGCTCTTTAACACGGCCTCCTTTTTCCCAGAGCCACCAGTCGTTGTTGGCGTTATGGCCCTCGACCTGGTGGCTGGAAGTGGCGCTACCCCATAAAAAATCTTTAGGAAACATGCCGTAAACTTACGATCTCTTTCTTGTTCAAAAGCCGCCATTTTCCCGTCGACAGATCGCCGAGCAACAGCGGCCCCTGAGCCGTGCGCCTCAGATACGCGACCTTGTGCCCGACAGCCTCACACATCAAGCGGATCTGCCGCTTTTTTCCTTCATGGATCGTCATGACAAATTCGGTTTTGGTGCGGTCTTTAAAAGGTTTTATGCTCTTGATCCTGGCCGGCGCGGTCCTTTCGCCTTCGATCTCGACCCCTTTCTCCAGTCTTGTTTTCTCTTCGGGCTGAAGCATTCCGTATACACAGACGAAATATGTTTTATCCACATTGAATTTCGGATGCGTTAGACGGTACGCCGTGTCCCCGTCATTGGTCAGCAATAACAATCCTTCCGAATCCTTATCCAAACGCCCGACAGGGGCCAGATGACGGTATTCTTTAGGCAGCAATTCAAAAACGGATTTTTCCCCCTCAAATTCGGCCTTTGTGCTGACATAACCTTTTGGTTTATTAAGCAGGATGTACGTAAAATCCTTGGCTTCGACCGGTTTTCCGTTGACCTCGATACGGTCGGCAGCGGTGACTTTCGTCGAGGGCTCGGTCTGGACCTGCCCGTTGACGCTGACATGTCCTTCCTGAATAAGAACCATGGCCTTGCGGCGCGAACATACGCCGCTGTGGGACAAAAATACCTGTAACCGCTGGCTGTCTGTCATTTTTTGGAAGGAGGACGAAAGGTGTTGTCTATTTCCATCTTAAGGGAATGCAGCGAGAGTGTTACCTCCTGGAGAAAAAGCAGTAACGATAGGATCAAAAAGGTCAATCCCGCGGCAAAAAGGAATTCCATCAGGCCAATCAGACTGATACGGAAAATGTAGATGGAGAACAGGGCAAAAACGATGATGCTGATACACACGACACTGGTAATGGCCAGGACCAAAGAAATACGCATCAATTGGCAGCGTTCATAGAGTATCTTGATCTGGTCTTTTATTTCAGCGCGGTGACTGCTCTTAAACGCAATACAGAGCTGACGGACGCGATCAATGGAGCGCCCCAGCCGGTTCGTCATGGTCAAAAGCAACAATCCTATCCCCGAGATCAGCACTACCGGAGCGATCGCCGCCTGAAGGGCTTGGATCAGATTATCAATGGTCATTACGTTATCTCCTACTCGTTCTTTGCCGAAGGGCTTCGTAGAGGACGACCGCCGCGGTCGTTGCGACATTGAGTGAATCGCTTTTTCCCTTCATGGGTATTTTTATCTGCAAGCTTGAATTATTTTTCCAGAAATTGCTCAGGCCCCTCTCCTCACTCCCCAAAACGATCGCGGAAGATTTGCGGAAGTCTGCTTCGGCGTAAAGAAGATCGGCCTGCGGGAACGTGGCATAAGCCTCGATATTTTTCTGCCGCAAAAATTCCAAAGCACTTTCATTGGAAGCCGTAACGACGGGGACGCTGAAAATGATGCCCAGGCTCGACCGGATCACATTGGGATTATAAAGATCGGTCCCCTTATCGCACACGATGACCCCGTCGACACCCACGCCGTCGCAGGTACGCAGGATGGCCCCCAGGTTACCCGGTTTTTCGACATGCTCAATAATCACAAGCAACGGCTCGGCGCTTAGCATCAATTCTTTCAAGTCCCGTCGCGGAATAGCGCAGATCGCGAGGATGCCTTCCATGCGCTCTCCGTAAGCGATCTTGGCAAAGACCTCTTTGGTCACCTCCCGGAGCGGGACATGGCTTGAGATCCTCTTGGCCAAAGCGCCGGAGTTGCCGTCTTTGAAAAGCTCGCGACAGATGTAGAGCTCTTTTATATCGACGGAAGAAGAAGCGGCCGCCGCAATCTCACGTGCGCCCTCCACAATGGTAAGGCCGGCCCGATCGCGATGCTTGCGGTCCCGCAATTGCACGACCCGTTTTATATCCGGGTTCTTGGAGCTGGAGAGTTGTTTTGGCGCCCTGACCATGATCACAATAAATTATATTTTTGTAAAAACCCTTTCAAGCCGGAGAGATATTCCTTGGTCAAATAGCCGTTGTTATGCATTCCCGGCAAGGGTAAAAGTTCCTTGGGTGAAGGGGCGGTTTGATACAATCTTTCCGCTAAAGAGAACGGCACCACCTCATCTTCCCGGCTGTGAAGAAATAATTTCGGCACCGTAACCGACTTGATCTTGGCCGCATTGTCCATATCCAAACCGATCAGAAAAGACGGAATGAACGGATAGATGATCTTGGCCATGTCTTTGGCGCTGGTAAAAGCCGAGTCAATCACGAGACCGGAGACAGAACGCTTTGCCGCCAGATCGATGGCCGCCACGGCCCCTAAAGAAGTCCCGTAAACAATGATCTTCCGCGGGTCAATGTCCCGACGGCCCGCGAGATGCTCGTACGCCGCGATGGCGTCTTTATAAAGACCTTTTTCGCTTGGTTTCCCGTCGCTTAATCCGTATCCACGATAATCGATAATAAAAACATTAAGACCCAAGTCCACCAAAAGAGCGATCTTCTCGATCCGGTCGGCGATATTGCCGGCATTACCGTGAAAATAAAGCACCGTGGACGCGTCCTGGCCGGTCTTGACCAACCATCCATGCAGCAGAAAACCGTCCTCAGTCCGGAAGTAGACATCCTCATAGGGAAGGCCCGCCTGTTGCGGGGTGGCATACACATTTTTCTCGGGGTAAAATACGCTGCTTTTCTCCAGATAACGGACATAGGCGACGAATAAGACTAAAAGGAGAAGTATATAGAACAGCACACGGACCCCTTTATTTATGTTTTGTTTCATTTTTGTCCGGCTGCCCCTTGGCTTCGGACCGAAGCTCAATGGCGGATTTGCGCTGGGGGATCAATGCGATCATTAACTGAATGGCTTTGAGGATCTCTCCGATATGGCAGGGTTTGGTCAAATAGTGGTCGGCTTCAAGCGATAGGCCTTTATTGATATCGTCCATTTCGTTACGGGCGGAAATAATGATGACCGGCTGCCACTTGGCGGAAGGCGGACTCTCGCGCAGATTACGCAGGACGGTAAGCCCGTCTATTTTGGGCATGTTAAGGTCAAGCAGGATGACATCCGGCGATTCGCTTTTGATCTTTTCCCAGGCCTCTTGTCCGTCCTTGGCGCTTACGACCAAATAGCCTTCCTGGGCGATCTTTTTCGCCATGATCTCGCGGATATCTTTTTCATCGTCGGCAACGAGGATCTTATAAGACATATTTAGAATTTAAAACACCCTTTGATGTGATCATTGACCATGCCGGTCGCCTGCATATGAGCATAGCAAACGGTCGATCCCAGAAATTTAAAACCCTTATTTTTTAGATCTTTGGACAGAGCATCCGATTCCGGTGTACTGGCGGGAAGCTCCTTGAGACTGCGGCGCCGAGTGGATTTTTTCGGCGCGAACCGCCATATGTATTCGGCAAAGGATCCGAATTCTTTTTGTATTTCCAGGAATTTCTTGGCGTTATTGATCGTGGCCAAGATCTTGAGCCGGTTGCGCACAATGCCTTTGTCGTTAAGCAGCCGTTTGATGTCCTTGGCCCCGTACGAAGAGATCTTCTTGGCATTAAAGCCGTGGAGGGCCTTGCGGAAATTTTCCCTCTTTATCAGGATAGTTCGCCAACTCAACCCTGCCTGGAAACTTTCCAGGATGAGCATTTCAAAAAGCTTTTGATCGTCGCGGCAGGGTATGCCCCATTCTTCATCATGGTATTTCTCGTACAATGGGTCGCCCACGCACCAGAAACATCTGTTCTTTTTCGTTACGGACATAGACGGTTGTTATCGGGAGCTGATCCCTTCGGGTTATTTGATGAGGCGGGCCGAAGAATAATTGTCCAGATCATACGCGATCTCTTTGGCCGGGATGGCATGCTTGTCGATCCGCACGTTCGCCTTGGCAAAGAATTGGGTGGCAAGAGTATCGTGAAAATCCGAAAAAACGACCACGCGCTTGACCCCGGCCGTGATAAGCGCCTTGGCACAGGCGGTGCACGGCATGTTGGTGACATAGGCCGTTGATCCTTCGACCGCATGGCCGCGACGGGCGGCCTGGACGACAGCGTTCATCTCCGCATGGACGGTGCGCACACAGTGATTATCAATGATAAGACAGCCGACATCCTCGCAGTGCTCATCGCCGGGAATGGACCCGTTATAACCGGTGGCGATCACATTCTTGTTCTTGACCAGCACACAGCCGCAGTGCATGCGCGGGCAAGTCGCCCTCTCGGAGGCGAGCATCGCCAGCTTTAAAAAATATTCATCCCAATCCGGTCTTTTAGCCATGCTTCTTCCTTTTAATTGTGCTTTACTATATCAAATACTCTCCGGGCATTAAAGTTAAAATTTTATTTCACCGTCTGGGCGGCGATCCGGCGGCGGATACGGCCCAATCCTTCCTGAAAGACACTTTCCGGAGGGAGAAGGCTAAGCACTATGCAGGGCTCTTCGTAAAGGTCGAAAAAGTAGCCCGGGTGCACGAAGACTTGATCAAGCTTCAAAAAGTCCATGACCCACTCCTCTTCTTTTTGTGCCTCAGGCAATTTCATGATCGCGTACCAGCCGCCCTGGGCGCTGAACAGCTCACAGTCGGGAAGCTCTTTAAGCACGCCGGTCATAAAAACATAATTATTCTTAACGCGCGCGAGGATTTCTTTATTGATCTGGGGTTGCCACGACAACCATGTTTTGAGCGCATGCTGCGCCGGTGTGTTGACCGAGAGGAACGTATCCAGGATGATTTCCAAACGGTCACTGGCATCGTTGACCAGGGCCTGGGGGCCGTTGATGACCATCCAGGAAAGCTTCATCTGGGGAAGCCCCAGGGTCTTGGAGAGGCCACCCATGGTGAAGGTCAGGACGTCGCAGTTGCTGACCAGGCTGGACGGGGCATGTTCTTCCCGGAATTTATAATCCAGGAATACCTCGTCGGAAATGATCGCCAGTGCATGTTTATGGCAGATCTTATTGAGCTGCTGTATTTCTTCATCGCGGACAAATGAACCCGTCGGATTATTGGGGTTGACCAGCACGATGCCGCGTGTCGTCGACTGTATCTCGGCCTCCAGGCTCGAAAAATCTATCTCCCACCGGGCAGGATGGACCCGCTGGTACTGCAAAGAATAGACGTCCATTTTGACATCGTTCAAGTCGACCAGAAATTCGAACAACGGATAACTGGGCCGCGGAAAAAGAATGCGCTCGGAAGGATTGACCAACAGCCGGAACAAAAATGTGTAGGCCTCGGAAGTGCTCGCCGTCAGAAAGATCTGGCGCGGTTCCACGGAGAACCCCTTGTCCTTATAATATTCCGCGATCGCCTCCCGGGCGTCCAGAGAACCCGACGGCGAAGGATCATAGAGCATATTGGCCGGATCCGCCAGGGCCGCCAGGATTTTTTCTTTCGGGTATTGGAATTGGCACCGGGTGGGATTGGACTCGGTCAGGTCCATGATCTGGACGCCGTCTTGGCGCAGGTCGTGCAGACCCTGCATCAGCTGATTGGAAAGCATTTCCCAACTGGTCCGCCGCGCGAACGGAAATTTTTCCATCACTCCCTCTCCCGGCTGATCCTCTGAAATTCCTTTTCCTTCTCCCGCAATAGACGCTCGATCTTATCGTATTCCGCCTTGGCCACAAACTGCGTATCTTCCTGCTTTTTCTTCAATTCGAAATTCTGGCGCTTCGATTCCCGGAGCTCCTCATTGGCTTTCTCTAAACCCGCCTTTAGCTTCATCACTTCCACCTCCAACTTTTTACGCTGTCCGTCGGAGGATTCGAAAGCCTGCTTTAACTCTTTTAATTCCCGTTCGTACCGCAGACGCAGACTGTGCTCCTCGCCGAGGGAACTTTCCGTCTTTTTCAACTCTTCCTTGGCACGTGTCAATTCCTTAGTGCGCTTCTCGATCTCTTCCTGCTCTTTTTTGATCCAGCCGTCTTCCAGAGTCAATTTTTCCTGCAGCTCCTTGTTCTTGGCTTTGGTTTCCAACAATTCCCTTTCCAGGGATTTTTGCCGTTTATCGTAGGCGGCGATGTCCTGGCGCAAGGCATGGATATGGCCCTCGAGTTTGCGCGAAACGCCCTGCCAGTCCGTCTCCTTGGGCAGTTGTTCCGGAGAACGCTCCCTCTTCTTGGAACCCTTTTGGGATGTGGGGATAAGAAAAATGACCAGAAGGACAATAAAAACAAGGATGATGCCGATCCCGGCAATGGTATTAAAAGACATGGCGCATAGCCTTTATTTTATAAATTAATAATAACACGGCGGTCAAATTCGACAATCCAATTATTTTTGCTTTAATAATTGCTCCAAGTTCTGCCTGGCCGGAACAAAAGCAGGGTCCACGCTCAGGGCCTTTTCCAAATAATTTTTCGCCTGTGCCCAATTACCCTGCCGGATATACACGACGGCCAGGTTGTTGTACAGGGCTGCATCCCGCGGGTCCAGCGCGATCGCTTTGGTGTAGTGTTCGATGGCCTGCTCCGGCCGGCCGGTGTCTTCAAAGACGTGCGCGATGTCGAAATGGATCCCTTTCATGAACCCTTTGTACAGGACTTCCGCCGGGGTCGAACGCGAACGCTCCGCATAATCTTCCATGATCTCCAAAGCCTGGCCGTAATGGGCAGCGGCCTGATCGTAATTTTTATTGAAATAATAAGCCCGGCCCAAAAGAAGATGCACACGTCCCAAATTTTCGAATTGGAGAGTGCGCTCAAACAAGGGGACCTCTCCCCGCCAAAACCTGTTTTGCCGGACGGTTAAAATGAGAAAAGTGAGGCCGACCAGGATCAGGACCGGGACAAAATATCTCCGGGAAGTAACCCTCAAATGTGATTCCAAAAGGATAAAAATGAACAAGAAGAATCCGATCATGGGAAAATACAGAAAATGCTCAGCGACCGAGACATGCGAGTACTCGATGATGAGCGGGAAAATATTAAGCGTCGGCAAAAGCCCGGTGCCAAACCAGACAGCGCCGAGAATGGCCAATGGTTTTCCTTCACTGCGCATCTGCCGGACAAGCAGAACCGCTCCCAAAGCCAGCAAGGCCAGGACAATACCAAAACCGGCGTTGGGCTGGAGGATATCAACACTGCGATAATAATGCAGGTCCGTTGGCCATAGCAATAGTCGTATATTGATAGTGATGATCTGCGGGATCGCCTTCATACGCAGAAAAAATTCATAAGGATTCTCGAAAATATCGACCGCTGTCCGGCCGAGGACCGCATAACGCAGGGTCAAATACGCGGCCGTGACCATCATAAACCCGCCCACGGCCGGAATACTTTGCCTTCCCTGCCGCTGCCAGAGGTAAAAACCGCTAAGGAACAATATCACCGCGGCCTGTTCTTTCGCTAAAAGCGCCAAAAAATATAAAACCAAAGCGGCCGGGAACCGATCATGCGCGACGGCCAGAAAACACGCCAATGCGAAAAACGTAAAAACCAAATTGGAGACGCCGGAAATGCAGGCCACCGCCTGGGACTGGACAGGGTGTAGAAGGAAAACCAAAGCCACCACCGGCGCAAAAAGTTTGACAGGGCTCAGCCTTTTTAAAAGGAAGAATACTAATGAAGCATTGATGCAATGCAGCAGGACATTGAAAAAATGATACCCGGCGGGCTTGAGGCCCCAGAAAAAATACTCCAACCGGTAAACGATCTCCAGGAGCGGACGCCAATAAGGAACGATGACCGACGGCCCCGACGGTGTTTGCGGCCGCAAAAAAATGGACCGCCAATCGGAGAGATCGCCGATGTTCGGGTTATTCAGGATAAAAACGATATCATCGTGGACAAACGGATAAGACAGGACATTGAAATAGGCGCTGAACCCTAAGATGAATATGCCAAGGACAAGGATCCATTCTCTAAGCGGGGCTGCGTTCTTCAAGGTGGGAATGATCTTGATGTAGTTACAGGCCTTTCATTTTTTTCTTGAACTTCTGGATAAAATCGGCCAATTCCGTGTAGGAAGAATCTATACTCTGGAGAGTGTTTCCGGCATTCTGCCAATTCTTCGTTTCCCCGATCTTCTCGAGCTGGGAAAAATGGATATGGATCTTCTTGGCGGAAATATTGCTGGAAGCGCCTTTAAGGGAGTGCGCCAAATTCCTTACTTCCTCCGCGTTCTTTTTTTCAATGGCGGCGGCGATGGCCTTCCGTTTTTCCTTATAATCGTCCTGAAAAATGTCCAATAGTTCAAGCAGAAGCTCATAGTCGTTCTGGACGCGTTCAAGCACTTCCTTGACATCTATTGCCTCGTCACTCATGGGTAATTCCTTTCTTCAACACCTGCTCAATGGAATCGTACAGATTTAGCCGGTCGATCGGCTTGGAAACATATCCGTCCATCCCTATGTCCAGGCACTTTTGTTTGTCTTCATTCATCGCGCGCGCCGTCAGGGCGATGATGGGGATATGTTTCCCGGTCCCCTTCTCGTTGCTGCGTATCATGCGGGTCGTTTCCAGCCCATCAAGGACCGGCATTTGGGCGTCCATCAGAATAAGATCGAATCTTTCTTTGTTCAAAAGCTCCAGCACCTTCTGCCCGTTGTCCACGGCCGTCACCTGCCAGCCGCGTTTTTCTAATAGTTTAACAGCAATTTTTTGATTAACAATATTATCTTCCGCTAAGAGGATCGACAGCTGGTCTAAGGATACGCTCGTCCCCTCGACGGCGTTTTGAGCAGGGATGGCCGCCGGCTCGGCTTCCTTCTTCTTGCCGATCTTGAGTTTGACGGTAAAAAAGAACGTGCTCCCCTTAAGGTCTTCGCTCTCCAGCCAGATCTTTCCTTTCATCATATCCACCAAACGCTTGCAGATGGCCAATCCCAGGCCGGTCCCGCCGAAGCGGCGCGTTGTGGAGTCATCCGCCTGCGAGAAAACATCAAAAAGCTTGCCCTGCTTTTCCTTCGGAATGCCGATGCCTTCATCTTTAATGGAGCAGATCAGTTCGCATTCGTGTTCCGACACGGAAAGCAGCTTGGCATTGACTTCAATTTTCCCTTTAAACGTGAATTTAATCGCATTGTTGATCAAATTGACCAGGATCTGGCGCAGGCGGACGGGGTCGCCGATCAGGATCTCGGGGATCCCCGGATCGACGCTCCAGGCCAGCTCGAGGTTCTTCTTGGCCGCCAGGACCGATAAACCCTTGCATACGCTTTTGACGATGTTATGTAAATTCAGTTCGATGGTCTCGAGGTTTATCTTGCCCGCCTCGACGCGCGAAAGGTCCAGGATATCGTTCAAGAGGCTCAATAGATTATCAGCGGCATCTTTGGCGGTCTTGAGGTTCTCGCGCTGTTCCGGGGCAAGCTCCGTATCCAGAATGAGATCGATCATGCCCATGACCGTGTTCATGGGGGTGCGGACCTCATGCGACATATTGGCCAAAAACAGGCTTTTGGTCTTATTGGCCTCTTCCGCTTCCTGCTTGGCCTGGACCAGCATTTCTTTGACGCGTTTGGGGTCGGTGATATCCTGCATAATGCCGACCGCACCGGTGATGTTCCCTTCTACATCTTTAAGAATATTAACGGAAAGGTCCACATCGATCAGTTTCCCGTCCTTGGCGAGGACCTTTGTTTCAAAATGGTGGTGGGACCCTTTTTTACGGATATTCTCGGCTCGGATCTTTTTCCACTCCTCTTCCGGATAAAGCGAACTGACCGGCTTGAGGTAAAGTTCATCCTTGTTCCGCCCTAGGAAACTCTCGGCGAACTTGTTCCAGAGGATGATGCGCTCATGCGCGTCGATCAGCGTGATGGCCGCCGGAGAATTGTCCAGGATGATGCGCATGCGGGTCTCGGACTCTTTCATTTTCTGTTCCGCCATTTTCTGCTTGGTAATGTCCCGCATGATCGCAATGTAGCCGGCCACATTGCCCTCATAATCGCGAATGACAGACAGGGAAAGATTGATGCTCAAGGAAACTTTCCCCTCCTTGGCGATCTGTGTTTCAATGTCGGCGACATCCAAATGGCTTCCCTTAAAGGACCGGATCCGCTGCCATTCCGTGGGCAGAAAAAATTCCTTGAAGGCCCGGTTGAACAGGTCTTCTTTTTGCATATTGAGCATTTTTTCGGCAAAAGGGTTCCAGGCGGTTATTCTTTCATCCTTATCAGCCACCACAATGGCGACCGCCGAATTCGTAAAAACGGTCTTGAACAGTTCCTTGGACTCGAGCAGCTCGCGCTCCACGCGCTTTTGCACGGAGATATCCTCAAAGGTCCCGTCGATCCATTTGACCTTTCCGCTCTTATCCTTGACCGGCACGGCCGAAAGCAGACCCCAGACCCGCCGCTTGTTGGCCCCCAGCCAAACGACCTCTTCATTCTTCACAAAACCTTGGCGTGTCAATTTCTGATGGATATCGGAAAAATAAGAGGACTTTTCGAACAGCGTGTGGAGGGGCGCTTTGATGATCTCATCGCGGGACAATCCCAATGATTTTATGAGGCTGTGGTTAGCGTAGATAAAACGGCCTTTGGGGCCGGGGGTGAGGCGGTAAGCACCGACGAGCAGATTTTCAACCAGGTTATTAAAATCGATCTCGGACTGGCTCATGAAGAACTACTTTGGTTTGGAGACCTTCCAGTTCTTTAAAATGGCGAACAGGCTGAACAGGCCGACGACAATGGTCAAGGTCACCATGCACAACTTAAAGATGCCCCACCATTCCTGGCTGAACCCCGTCGGCATGATCCCCTGCATGATGTAGCCAAGGATGATCAAGGCCAGGGCGATAGACGACCCTGCAATGAAAAAGATGAACAACGAAAACATGATCGTGATCCCCACAACCACTATGTTGTAGAGAAAGAAATTCCCCTTCGATATCTTGCTCGCCGCTAAACCGATGCGTTCCATAAACCTTCCTTTTCGAAAAACTTCATTGCGCGGCCGGGGGCTGGCCGCCTTTTATCTTTTCGATCTCTTCTTTGGCCTTGGCCAATCTGTCTTTGGCGTAAGGATGTGTACGCAGGATGACCGGCACATGGTCGCCCTTGGATTCCTGCTCCAGAAGCTGTAACGTCTCGATCATCCCTTGCGTATCATACCCCGCGTAGTACATGTATTTTATGCCCAACCTATCAGACTCAAACTCATCCTGACGCCCGTAGGCGGAAAAAATAAGGTTCATAAGCGCTCCGCTTCCCTGGCTGATGATCTGCTGGACTTGCGCCTCCAACTGAAGCTGGCTCATGATGATCGTACCGATGATATTATATCCCAACGCGGCCTGGAATTTTTTCACCGTATGGCGCGCGGCCGTATGGGCTATCTCGTGGCCGAGTACGGCCGCGATCGCATCATCCGAGGGCAGACGGTCCATCAAGCCCGTGAACATATACACGCTTCCGCCGGGCACCGTAAAAGCGTTGAGCTCATCCTTTTCGATCAGGAAAAAGCTGTATGCCAGATCCTGCCGGTCCGAGACCTGGGCGAGCTTGCGTCCGATGCGGCTCAAGCGGTCGATCTTCGCCTGGTCCGTCGAGAAGGTGAACTCCTTCTGCAACTGGGCATGGATGTCCCGGCCCATGTTGATCTCGGTGGGCGTGGAGATAAAAATAAGCTCATGGCGGCCGGTCGCCGGATTAAAGGTGCCGAGGCTCGCGCATCCCTCAAGCGCTACGACAAAGAACAGAAGGGCAAGAAGATTTTTCATCGGTCAAACTTGACGACATTCTGCCACCAGTGATGACTGTTCCATTTCTTCAGATCGCGCCAAAGCGTCTTGGCCGTTTTGGTCTTTAAATGTTGCGGGGCTCTCGTCAGGAATTTCTTGGCGCCGGAATGGCCGCGGTCATAATATTCCTTGGCCTGGATCAAGCATTCCAAAATGTCGGCATCACGGGCTACCACGGCCTCTTTCGAGCTTTGGCGGTCGTACTCTCCGCGAAAACCTTCCAATTCCTTTTTCATGCCGCGATCAAAATTCTTGATCTGGTCCTTGAAGACCTTTTTCTCGGCTTCCTTGAAATCGATGTAAAAATGCCCCATTTTATGCAGGTCATTGATGCGAGACTCATGAATGTCGTTAAAAAGCGTCATGACCAAAACTTTGTAGGGATCGGCTTTCTCTTTGTGTGCCATGTAATAGCCGATGATGGCACAACGGAAACAATGCTCGGCGACACTTTCCGGATCTTTGATCCCGGCCACCCACCAGCCGCTGCGCTTTACTTTCTTGAGCAGCCCGGCCTCCGCAAAAAAATTTAAAGCATGTTTGGTCATGATTTATTTTTTTCTATTTGTCTGCGCCACGATCGAATACGCGCAGGCGGTCGCAGCCATGGCCACGTTCATCGAAAGCCGCGGATGCGCCATGGGCACCGTTACCAGCAGGTCCATGTTCTTACGGATAACGTCCCTGATCCCTTTTTGCTCGGAACCGATGACCAACCCCAGCGGAAAAGGCCATTCGACCTCATAAATGCTTTCGCCGCCTTCCACCACAGTCCCGGCAATAGTAAAATCCGCCTTGGCCTTGACGATCGCCTGGTTTAAGTTGGACACCTGGGCAACAGGCACATAATTTTCGCCGCCGGAGGCAACCCGCAGGACGGTCTCGGTAACTCCCACGGAATCATGGGTCGGTAAAACGACCGCGAAACGCCCCAGGCATGCCAGGCTGCGCAAGACAGCGCCCAAATTCTGGGGATCGTTGAGTCCGTCCAAAAAAACAATGGTCTGCTTTTTAGCCTTGGCCGTTTCCAAAAGATCGGCGTAAGGAACATAACTGAAATCCTCGACGTCGACAAGCAGTCCTTGCGTATTCCAGTTCCTGGCCAGCTTGAGCATCTTGGAGGCCGGAATGCAAATGACGGGAATGCCCCACTTGTTCCCCTTTTGACGGAAATAAGCAAGGTCTTTATGCCCCTCTTGAATAAAGATCTTTTTGATGCTCTTAGGGTTTGACCTAAGCCTTTCCAGTACCGGATTTCGACCGTAAAGCTTCATAATTTCCGCTAATTCCCGCTGATGACGGCTTCCCGCTCTTGGACTTCCTTGGCATATTGCTCGTCGAGATCATTCTTGCGCTCCAGATAAGTCGCGTAATCTATCTCATCGACCAAATATTCATGCTCCAGTGCCCTTAATTTTTCCTGATATTGCGCATAGTGCGGGTCGCGGAATATCGTATTGGGTTCTTCAACATATTTACGGAAAGATTCCGCACAGCCCGCTACCAGGACGGCAACGCACAGGACCACCAGAAATTTTTTCATACCTTTTCCTTTTTAAGGTTGTGTGAAGAATGATAAGCCTTCTTAAAATTGTAGCTAATTATACCCGCTTTTTCACTATAAAACTACACTTTACCGTCAGCACATGAACCCTAGAAGAATTCTTCCCGCTCGAACTTGCCCACGAGCTTGATGATATACATCAAGAGCGGCATCAGAGCGACCACAATGCCGTAGACAATGAGCCCGAGGGAGAACCAGACGCAGGCCACGTCCAAGACCCCTTCATACTTGTTCTTGCGCGCGCAGAGATCAAAATAAGCGCTGCGCTGGCCGTTTTTGATCTTATTCATGGCTTGGTACTGGAAGGTCTCTTCAAGACGCGCGATCTGCCCGGTCAAGACCGCGTTGATGACGAGCATATATTCGCGGTTATAGGCGCATTCTTTCGGATCATGGCGGACGCTCCCGCCGGCATATTTCCAGTTGCATTCGGAACAATAATTCTGATACACCAAGCGGAAAAAAAGCGAATCGATAAAATTGACCACCATCCAAGGGATCATAAAAAGCGAAGAGAAATTGAGAGGCTGCACAAGGAACCGCTTATAGGTCTTTCCCATTTTTAATTCATTGCGGCTGAAGGTGTACATGAAGTTGAAGGTGCGCGACTTAAAATAGCTCCCGATGATGTACTTCATGTTCTCGTGCGTCAGTTGGTCACGGTCGCGCACGATCAACTCGATCACCGCCGTATCTTGCGGCGGAAGGGCGGACTCGGTGACGGAATCATCCTCATTGACCGTGGTCAGCAGCCCGTCGCAATAAAGGCAGCGCGTCCTTTCGGCCCGATGGAAAACTATTTTACAGCGCATGCATTTTTTCATTTTTTGATCCCCAGCCCTAAATAGATCAGCGGCTTGAGGATGCTCCACCAGCCGGTGACCGCCTTCATTTTAGTGTATCCCAATTGCCGGGGCGGATAGATCTTGGTGACCGGAACTTCCGTATATCTGTAGCCGCAAACAATGGACTTATAAAGCAGATAAGGCTCCAGCTCATAGGTATCCAGCCAGTCCTGCTGCCAATTAATACGGGGGTCATTAAAAATACGGATATGCATCGCCCGGAAACCATTGGTGCTGTCGGTCACCTTATGGCGCGTGATGAGCGACATAAGCCACGGATGCGCCTTCGTCGCCAGACGGCGGTACAACGGCATATCGCCGAAATTTTTCTGTGCCTTAAGATAGCGCGATCCCTGCACAAAGTCCGACTCTCCGCGGAGGATCGGACCGATCACATCACGGATCTGGTCCGGATCATCCTTGTCGTTTCCCGCCATGATGACCAGGACCTCATAACCTTCCTGAAGGGCATGGCGTATGGCGGTCTTGATCGCTCCGCCCACGCCTCGGCGCTCGGGATGCCGGATGGTTTTGACCCCGCGCGGCGCATAACTTTGGATCACTTCGCTCGTGCCGTCGGTCGAGGCATCATCGACGATCAGATAATCCGTTTTTTGGTACGCACTGCTGGCGAGAAAGCGTTCGATGACACTCTTGATCTTGTTCTTTTCGTTATATGTGGGCGGGCAAACGATGACTTTAAGCATAATAGGATACGGCCGACCACTGAAGGCCGAAAACTATTTCACGGGAACGATCTGGCCTTTTTTCTCTATGGAAGATTGAATGGCAACCAGAATACGGACAACATCATAAGCTTTCTGGGCGTCGGCCAGGACCGGCGGCTTATTGTGCTCGATGCAATCCACGAAATACTGTCCCTGGTTCTTCAGCGGTTCATTGATGCCGACTTTGGGGATGGTGATATTCCCTTCTTTGGACAGGAGCTGGAATTCACCATAACTTTCATAAAAAGTGGAGGTCTTCTCGACGGATTTGTCATAAAGGCGGATAGGGCCTAAATTGTCCAAGTCGTCCCAGCTGATCATCCTTTTATCACCGACAACGGTGATCTGACGCACTTTTTTAGGATCAAGCCAGCTGACATGGATGCTGGCCAGGACATTGTTGGGATATTCGAGGGTGGCAAAGGCCACGTCTTCGAGTTCCCCGAGATATTTCTGCCCGCGGGCGGAAACTGTCAGCGGCACGGCCTCAAAAATATGGTTAAAAATGGAAATATCATGCGGGGCAAGGTCCCAAAGGGCGTTAACATCATAACGGAACGGCCCCAAATTGGTGCGCTCGCTATGGGCGTAATAAATACGGCCGAGTTCGTTGCGCCGGAGATGGTCTTTAAGGCAGACGATCCCTTCATTGAAGACAAAGACATGGCCGACCATCAGGTATTTCTTGTGCTTTTCGGCCAACTTCTTAAGTTCCAGGCATTCTTCGGGGGTCATGGCCAGCGGTTTTTCGCATAAAACATGCTTACCGCTCTCCAAAGCCTCCTTGGTCAGGGCATAATGCGTTGCCGTCGGCGTGGCAATACAGACAGCGTTGATGTCCTTGTTCTGCAGTATTTTCTTATAATCGGTGAGGGCTTGAACCTGGGGGAACAGCTTGCGTATGCTTTTGAGGCGGTCTTCGCTGACGTCGGCACAGGCAAGGACTTTAGAATCAGCCGATTGCGAGAAGATGCGGACATGGTTGGGGCCCCAATGGCCGCAGCCAATAACACCTACGTTAACCAAATCTTCCTCCTAAGAATGCTTTGGGGATTAAATTAATTCTATTATAGCGATGAAAACTTAATTCCCAAAGGAATAATTGAATTTTGCCGGGAGGATATTAAAATGAAACCAACGTGTTCAAATCCGATAAAGCCATATCTTTCTGGAAAGAACTTTCCGTCCTTCAAAGCCTGTGGATGGCCCTGCTGATCGGCCTTCTTTTTTTCAATATGGTTTCCTTAGGGAAAGCCGTCACCCAAACCAAACACAGGCGCCAATCAAAGCCCTATATCTTTTACGGCATAGCCTATGCGGGCCTGAATAAGTTTCTGAACGGCGTGGAGGCCATCGGGTACTACACCGACCGCGATCTGGACGAAAACAGCCATGCCGCTGCCTTTGCCCAAGCCCAGTATATGCTTGCCCCCATCATGGTCGACCTTGATTACGCCAAATACGAATTCATCATTTTCGACTGTTCCTCGGAAGAAAAAGCCATGGCCAAGATCAATGAACTCGGCGCCATCCCTTTAAAAAAGAACAAATTCGGGGTCATTTTAGCCCAGCAGGAGAAATGAAAATAATCCTTCCCATCCTCGCTTATCTTTTTTCCGCCCTGCTGGGGTATCTATCTTTGCGCTGCCTCCTGCGCCCGAGAGGGAAGAATGATCTTCCGCTCATCATTTTTCTCGCGCCCGGAGCGGGATTAGCCATCACCGCCTTTATTCTTTTTTATAGTTTCCTTTTCCTTGACCGGTTGAGCCTTCCTTTTGCTTGGATCGCCCATGGATTGGCCCTCTGCGGTCTTCTCGCATGGTATTTCCTCCCTCAAGACCAGAAATCCGAATCTGGACGGCCGCCCACAATGTGGGATATTTTTTCTTGGGCAGCCCTCGCCCTTCTGGTTATCCCTTTGGGACTTTATGCGCAAGCCTATCCGATGGGCGGATGGGACGCCTGGCAGGTCTGGAACTTAAAAGCTAAATTCCTCTACCTCGGCGGAGAAGATTGGAAAAGCATACTGGATCCGAGCCAATGGCGCTCCAGCCCCCACTATCCGATCTTCTTGCCGCTGGTGATCGTTTGGGGATGGATATGGACCGGAGAGCCTGCACCGTTCGTGCCGCTTTGCGTTTCTATCCTATTCACTTTTTCAACAGCCGCTTTGCTGTATGGCGGTTTGCGCCGGTTGACCCAAAGCCGCCTGGCCATCTTGCCAGCCCTTCTTTTGCTGACCCTCCCTCTCTATGTCCAACTCGGGACCAGTCAGTATGCTGATATTGTGCTCTCGTATTATCTTCTGGCCGCGCTGTTCTGTTCGCTATTGGCTCATCAAACCCGCCGTCAAGGCTTTGTTCTGCTCGCCGGGGGATTCTTAGGCGTATTAAGCTTTATCAAACCCGAAGGTGCCATGGCGGCGTTGATCCTTGTGCTTCTGAATATTCTTTTCTTAAGCCGCGGCCGCTCATGGGACGAAAACGAACGGACATGGTTTGGGTTTATAGGAGCGTTATTTATTTTTGCCCTGCCTACAGCCCTTTTTGCGCTTCTTTATTCTCCGGGGAACCAGACGTTCATCAACGGTCTTGTTTCCGCGGAAAAACCCAGTCAAGGGGCACGTCTGGGGTTTACATTGGTGGCGTTTTTTATTTCCATGATAAGCCGGCACTGGCACGCCTTATGGCTCATCATTCTGGCGGGAGTGGTCATAGGCTGGCGAAAAGCCTTTAAGCGGGAGATCTTAATCGTCCCGTTATTCCTGCTGGTGTATACTGCCATGATTATTTTTTATTACTGGATGAATACGTATTTTGAGATCAGCTGGTGGATGAAAAACACTGTGGCGAGGATACTTCTTACGCTGCTTCCGGTTGCCTTGCTGTGGGCCTTCTGCGCGGTCCGCGGCATCCGGAAAACCGAAAAGGAATGACCTACTTAGGCCGTTCTATCTTGATGACCTTATAACGCAGGACACCGGCGGGGACTTTGATCTCGACCTCTTCGCCTTCCTTCTTTCCCATCAGGCCCTTGCCGACGGGCGAAAAAATCGAAAGCTTGTTCTGCTCATAATTGGATTCTTCAGGCGAGACCATCATGTATTTGATCTTCTCGTCATTCTCAAGGTCTTCCAAGGTGACGATGGCACCGATAAAAACCTTGTCGGAAGGGATATTCTCGTTTTCAATGATACGCACTTTGGCCAGCTTGGCCTCCAGATCCGCGATCCGGGCCTCATTATGCGCCTGGGCATCCTTGGCCGCATCATATTCCGCATTTTCGGAAATATCGCCCTGGGCCCGGGCCTCGCCGATGGCCTTGGCGATCTTCGTGCGTTCTTTGGTCTTGAGGCGTTCCAATTCAGAACGCAATTTCTCAAAACCTGCTCTGGTCAAATAAACTTCTTCTGGCATAGGATTTTAATTGTAACACAAGAAATCCTTCTTGCAAATATTTCGGGACATAAAGCCACCTAAAATAAAACCAGGGATGTTGTGCACATCCCTGGTTTCTTAAAAACGCCGGGGGAGGAAATTATCTTCCGCGGCGCTCTTTAATGACCTTTTTGGCTTTATGCGGGTGTTTACGGGCCTGATTGGCTTTGACAGGATGTTCTTTGGCCGCTGTATAAGCCTTTTTCGCGGCGTCCGGATGGTTTTGGGAAGCTTTATAAGCTTTCTTGGCGGCGTCCGGGTGGTCGGCTAAATACTTGCGGTGCTTATACAGGTCCTTCGAAAATTCCGGATGTTTATCCAGGAATTTCCTGTTCTTATAGGCTTCTTTGGCCACGTCCGGATGATTATTGAGCCATTCGCGGTTCTCATAAAGTTTCTTGGCGACGTCCGGATGTTTATCCAAATACTTCCTGTTCTTGAAAGCTGCCTTGGCCACATCCGGATGCTTTTCCAGCCATTCACGGTTCTCTAAGAGCTCTTTGGCCGCTTGGGGATGTTTTTCGAGCCATTCGGAATTACTGACGACCTTTTGCGCCGCCCAAGGATGATTCTTGACCCAGTCGGGATGATTGGCCGCAAAGGTCGAAAAATCCTTATGTTTGATGAGTTTGGCGCGCTCGGCATCGCGGTAAGCCCTGGCTTCCGGGCGGCTCAACTGCCCGTCCCCGTCAGCATCAAAATTCTTAATCGCCTTGTTCCAGCGTGCATCGGCGAAAGTTTTCTCGGCGCCCTTCAAATTGGCCGTATAACTGTCATAGGTAACGTATTCGGTGTTGTTGGAAAGTCTTTCGAACGCCCCGTTGTCATAGATCTCATCGTACTTTTCAAGAAGACTGGCGCCATCTTCGGCTGAGGCAGGCAGCGCCGAAAGCGATAAACTGCCGACTACGATCAAAGATAACATAATGTTTTTGTGCATTAATAACCTCCTGTAATGTGTGGTATCAAATCTTCTACCCTTTAAACACGGCACCTTTGGAAAAGTTCCGATTTTTTTTAAGGGCCCGCAGGGCCTAGCTGAACCAGGCGCTCATGGGCCTTTCGGGCCATTTCCGGATTGTTTTGGAGAGTATATAACGATATGGCCTTTTCCAGAAACTCCCGGGCCTGGATGAATTCGCCTGTCTTGCGCATGGTATTGGCGAGATTGAAATAGGAATGCGCATAGGAAGGATCGCGCCACATGGCTTCTTTATACATCAGTTCCGCCTGTTCATAATCGCGAAAAATGTCATAGATATTTCCGATGTTATTGAGCAGGACTGCGGGCTGGTCCGTATAGCGCAGGGCGATCTGGAATTGTCGCAGGGCCATTTCGTATTCGCCTACGGTCAAATAAAGATCTCCCAGGTTGATATAAACACTTTCGTGCGTAGGATCAATGCTTTGGGCCAGATAGAGGATGAATTCTGAGCGCTGGTAATCCTTCAAGAAGCGGCAGGTCTTGGCATACGCCACAAGCGCTAAAACAAAGCTGGGGCTGAGGCGAATAGATTCGGCATAATACTGCTGTGCCTCCTCTGCTTGTCCGCGCGCCCAGGCCAAATTACCTAAATTGTAATACGCGCCCGCATAATCCGGCTCGATCTCAACCGCCTTTTTTAATTGCGCCTCGGATTCATCCAGCCGTCCCAGCTTGAAATACACATTGGCCAGATTATTGCGCGGATGCGCATAATCAGGGTTCAATTCAATGGCCCTTAAATAAGCTTTCTCCGATTCTTCCCATTGCTCCCGGGCGGCATAGGCGATCCCAAGATTATTGAATATCCTGGGTTTTTCCGGCGCCTTGGCCGCGATGTCCAAAAGCATCCCCACCCGGTCGCCCCAGACGATGTTGCGCTGGAAGGTAAGCAAGGTCAAGGCGGCCACGATCACAATCATTACGCCCATATAAACTTCTCTTGGCTTTAGGAAATGCCTTAAAGCAAAAGAAAGTAAAAGCGCGAACCCTGCAAGGGCCAGATACATGCGGTGTTCGTTGATCACATCGGCAATGGGAAAAATGCTGGACTCGAGGCTAAGGACAACGGCCATCCAGAAAATGCAAAAAGCGATCAGCCGCTGCCGGCGGAAAAAGTAAACACCCATCCCCAAGACCGCTGCCAGCACGCTAAAGGAAAGCCACGTCGGGAAACTGAAAAAACTCCTACTGATGGGATAGGCATAGTCGAGGCTCTGATGGACCGGAAAAAACAGCAGACGGCCGTAGGTCATGAGCACGTTAAATTGCGTGAACAAATACTCCGGCCGGGTCAACGACTGTGTCTCGCGGGTTATGTCCAAATAGCGCGCCGCGTCGATCGCCTTGAATTTCCAGGCCATGATGAAAAGCGGCACCATAAGCGCCATGAGGAAAAACGGGACAAGGCCCAGCAGCACCTTCATCCTGTCTTGCCATGACGCTCGGGAAGTTCCATCCCTAAAATCCTTCCGGAAATGCAGGAAACACACTTCATAAAGGATTAGGGCCAGAGGAAGTGTGGCGATGATCGGCTTGGTGAAAATACCCAACAGCATCATGGCTGCCGCGGCCGCATACAAATGGAAATCGTCCTTCGAGCGCGAAAAGATATAGAGCAAAAGACTGCCGACATAGAATAAGCTGGCCAGAAGGGTCGCGCGCTGGGCGATATAGGTCACCGCCTGGGTCTGCAGCGGATGGACCGTGAAGATCAAAACAGCAAACAGCAGGATCAATTGAATGTCTTGCGCGGAATAACGCCTAAGGCCGCCGGCCAGGCTTACCGTACAGTGCATGAGCACATAGATAAGGACCGCTATGCCGATATGCAAAATAAAATTAACCGTGTGATAGCCCGCCACATCCAACCGCCCAAAATGAAAGTTGAGGGCGAAGCTCAAATGGGTCAGAAAACGCGAAGGATCATAGTAGAACAACCAATCCAAATGATTGAGGCTTTTGATGAGATAATTCTCGACGATGACCAGCTGGTCATCAAAATGGAACGGCGCACGAAAACTGTTGGCATAGCCCAGCAAACCGGTCATCACGATCAGTAAAACCGTAAGGCCGAAATATTTCTTATCGAAATATTTAAGAGGATTCATGGACCAAGCTCTTCCAATTTCTTCCGGATCTGAGCGGCCTGCTGCGCCTTCCCCTGCTGTTCATAAAGGGCGATCGCTTTTTGGATATGGGCCTTGGATTCTTCCACGGCGCCGGTCGCGTGCAGAGCGTTGGCCAGATTGAAATACGCTTCCGGCAGCTCTGTTCCTTTGGCGACCGCTTTGCGATATTCTTCTATCGCCGCCGGATAATCGCCAAAATAAAAATAAATATTGCCCGAATTAACATAGGCCTCTTCCAATCCGGGCTGCAGCGCCCTGGCCTTGTCATAAGCCTGGAGGGCCTCGAAAAAATTTCCTTCTTTAAAATAAACATTCCCCAGATTGTAGAACGCCAAGGCATCTTCCGGTTTTAACCAGATGGCCTTCTGGTACGCTTCGCGGGCGCGAACGAATTCCCGTTTCTTTTGGTAAATATTCCCCATCGTGACATAGATCGACGGGTGGAACGGGTTCCTTTCTAAACCGCGGTCAAGATGCTCGAGGGCTTTGCGCTCTTCATTCAAGCGTTCGTAAACCTGCCCCAGATTGATATGCGCATCCGCATAATCCGGATAAAGGGCGACAGTCTTTTCCAAAATATCGCGGCTTTCGCGGATCCTGTCCGTGTCGAGATAGACCAAACCCAGATTATTATACGCGGCGAAATATTCCGGGTCCAGGGCAATGGCCTGTTCGAAGGCCTTTTGCGCCTCCTCTTTCCGGCCCTGTCCAAGATAGACCAGTCCGACATTATTGTGCACTCTGGCCTTACCCGGAGACTTGGCAAGCGTGTCCTCCAACAGGGCAGTCTTATCCGCCCACAATGTTCCGCGCTGAAAGGTCAGTATGGCGAAAACAGCGGCCAGAGCGGTAAACACCGCCAGGGCTTTCCCTCGGGAGAAAAAACGGTTCAAAAAATACCCGGCCAGGAACGCAAAGCCGGCCATCGGCAAATAAAGCCAGTGTTCGAAAATAAGATCATTCAGGGGAAAAATAACGACCGGCAGCAAGGAAACAAAAAACCATAATATACTTAAACTCATCCAGGGGCGTTTGGAAAATAACGCGAAAACGATCAAGCCCGCAACCAAAAAGAATGACAGCAGCGTCGGAAATGAAAAAAGTGTCCTGGCCAGCGGATAATCGTAGTCCAAATTCTGGCCGAACGGAATAAAAAGCAGGCGGATGTAAGTCACAATGACATTGAATTGGGTGATCAACCGTTCGGCCCACGATGCGCTCTGGTAACCCGAATAGGCCAGAAGGCTTAACTTGGAAAGGCCCAGCAGCCCCAACGGAATGACCAAAAGCGGCAGGCAGATCAAAAAGAAATAGGCGGCCCGGCGGAGATCCAGGCGCCTGTCGATCCCGAAGCCGTACACTTCCAGAAGGACAACGAGCAACGGAAAGACCATAAAAAGCGGTTTGGTCATCATGCCGAGAAAAGAAACCACTACCGCGGCTTTCAAAAAATGGGCCGAATTTTCCAAACGGCCCCGCCCATACAAGGACAAACCGGCCAGAATAAAGAAAGTGCACAACAGCGTCGAGCGGTGCACCGTATAAATGACCGCCTCGCTCTGCACCGGATGAACCAAAAAGATCAGGGCCGCCGCCAAGGCAAAAAAAGACCCCCTTTCTTGGCTTATGGCATTCGCCAGTTTCGGTAATCGCAGACATTGCCGTAGGAAGCCATAGAGCAAAAATGAGGTCCCTATGTGCAAAAGAAGGTTGACCGCATGCCAGCTGAAGCAATCAAGCCCAAAAAAAGAATAATTGAAAGTGAAGGTGAGGTTGGTCAGGAAGCGGGATGGATCATACCGCCATAAAGCCAAAAGGTCCGGCCGTTTGATGAAGGGATTGTTGACGATGGTGGTGTAATCATCAAAGACAAAATCCGACCAAAGGCTCCGCCCATAAATGATAAGGCCCACAACCGCGATAAGCGCGAAGACCGGGGCTCCGCGCTTATGGTCAGACCATGATAAAAAAGATCTCATAGAATTGAAGTCATCCCTGTCTGTCTCTGCAGACAGGGATTTCGTCACATGATCTCAATGGCGCGCATCATGATCGGGACGACTTCCTTGACTTCCGGCTTGGTCATCCGTCCGAGTTTTGTAAAGCGCCACTGACCGGTGCTGTCCTGGTTTTCACGGGTGACTTGAATCTTCTTTTCTCCGTTATTGTAACAAAAGACACCGACCGTGATCCGGGTATCTTCGAACTCTTTTACTTCCTTGAAACATTCTACATCCAGGGACTTATCGTACGGCATTTTTCCTCCTCATGTGTTTTCCCGTCCCGTGTCTCGGGCGGGTAGTTATCCCGGGAATCCGGGCATGACATCTTTCATTTTTTGGGCGGCGACCGCCTGCGACTTCTTGACCGCGGCGTTCAAGCTGCGCAGAAGGTCCGCTTCCAGGCGCTGCTTGTTGCCGGGAGCGACAAGTTTTTCGTCGATATCGACGGAACGGAACTGCTGGGCACCGGTGATGACGACCTTGATCCCCGGGGTTTCGTTCACTTCCACAGAGGCCGCCTCCAGTTCGCGCTTGATCCTCTCCGCCTGCTGTTTCATTTCCATCAATTGTTTCATTTTATCGAACATGACAGCTCCTCTCTTATCTCATGCGGTAAGCGATATCGAACAAAGTCCGCACCAGGAACGATTTAATGAACATGATCCCGAAGAACGCGATGATGGGCGAAATATCGATGCCCATCGGCGGCAGGATCCGCCGGATCGGGTCCAGGACCGGGTCCGTCGTGCGGTAAAGGAACTGAACGATCGGATTGAACGGGTCCGGACTGACCCAGCTGACCAGGGCCCGTATCAAGATGAGCCAGTACAGAACGGTCAACACGACATCGAGTATCTGGGCAACAGCAATGATGAAATTGGCCATGACGAACATACGCTGATTCTCCCGCTTTTATTTTGTTCCTTTTTGTTTAAGATATTCAAAGGCCTTTTCCTGATCAAGATTGATCGCTTCGATCGGGAACGGTATCACGATACCCTCTTTGCTATAGCGTTCGTGCAGACGCTTGACGAATTCGTGCTTGATCAAATATTGGTCGACGAACTCCTTGGCGCGCAGGATCACGGTGAAATTGATTCTGAAATCCGCAAACGTGTGATACCGAATGAACGGCTCGAACTCGGGAACGCCGCCGGCGACCTCTTTCATCACTTCCCGCCCCACCTCGACCGTCACCTTCTCCACGTGTTTTAGGTCGGAACCATAGTGCACACCTACCTGCACCAGCACCGCCATCTCCCGCTCCGGATAATAATAATTGACGATCTGGGCGTTGACCAAATTCTTGTTCGGAATGACCACCATGTTATTGGGCAGCATCCGCACCCATGTCGAACGCCAGCCGATCTTATGGACATATCCTTCGTCACCGGACTCCAGTTTAATGAACTGTCCCTCCATAAAGGGTTTGTCGATCACGATCTGGATGCCCGAGAAGAAATTCTCCAGGGTCGGCTGCAGTGCCAGGGCGACCGCCAATGAACCGATACCCAAGGAAGCCAGGATCGGGGTAATGGACACACCGAAACTGTCGAGCAGGATGAGAAGGCCTAAACCGATCACGATGATGCGTGCGATACCGCGCGCGACCCCACCCGAGGCCTGCAAAAAATCAATGCGGCCGGAATATTCCTTCAGAAGGCCGTTGACGAACCTGTCGGCGAACAGAACAACGGCAATGATCGTCACGACCTTCAAAGCGACGACAAAGAAGGTCGTCAATTCGGTGTTGGTCTCCAGGGGCAATAATTTCTCGACGATCACACCGCCCGAGGTAAAAATGAACAGTGTCGCCGGAAAGTCAAACGACTTGATAAAAATATCATCCAGCCGCGTCTTGGTATTGCGGCAATACCGTTTGATGAAGAAAAAAATGATGCGCTTGGCGGAAAGCCATAACGTGACCCACAGGAAGTACAGCAGCGGGACATAGATCCAGGCTGAGATGGTCACATTGAACAAGGTGATGTCGTGCATTATTTCCCCTTCCGTTGTAGCGTTTAAAAGACCTTAAAAAGATTCCCTTCAATAAGACGCTGCTCAATACGGTTGAGCAGCCGCGTCGTGGTCCCGGAGATCTGCCGCATCTCCTTGAAGACCACATCGATCGTCTTGGCGGTCTCGGACAGCGATTCGGCCGCGGCGCCGAAGGTGCCCGCCAAAGTCTGGACGTCCAGCGGGTCTTGGCCGAAGACCGGCTGACTTAGATCCGCGCGGTAAAAATCCGGATGGGTCTGGATATCGATGATCTTCTCACCCAAGACCCCTTCCGTCTTGATGATAAAATCCATGCTCTTATGCAGCTGCGTCTGGTAACGTTTATAAAGGTTCATATCCACCTTGACGCCTCTTCCGTCGACCTCAGGATGGACAAAATCGATGTCGGCCACGGTCCCCACGTGCACGCCCGAGAGGGTGATCGGCGCGCCGATGGTGAGCCCGCCGACCTCATTAAAGTAGGCCGTCATGCGGAACTTAGGTTCGGTCAGCCCCTTTTCCATACCGATACTGAAAACGGCGACGCCGATAATGACGACCGAAGCAATGAAAAAAATACCGGCCAAAAATTTTTTATTCAGGTCTCTGTCCATGTTTTCAGCTCACGCCCCCAGAAATTCCCGGATGAACGGATCGCGCGCGTTTTCCAGCTCCTCGGCGCTCCCGGCGGCAACGATCTTTCCCTGCCGGATCATGACCAGCCGGTCGGCGATCCGCAAGGCGTTCTTGATATCATGCGACGTGACGACCGTCGTCGCGTGCAGCTGACGGGAAAGGTCTCGGATCAGGTCCGAAATGTCGCGGCTGCGGATCGGGTCCAGCCCCGAGGTCGGCTCGTCGCAAAACAAAATCTTGGAATCCATGATGATCGACCGGGCCAAGGCCGCGCGCTTTTTCATCCCGCCGCTTAACTCAACCGGGAACTTGTCGCCCGCTTCCCCCAAACCGATGCGCTCCAGGGTCTGGGTCACTTTCTCCCGGGTCGCCGACCATTTTGCCTTCCTGTGCTCATTCAACGGAAACGCGACATTCTCAGAAACGGTCATAAAATCATACAACGCCCCTTCCTGAAAAAGATAACCGATGTCCCGGCGGAACTTAAGCAGTTCTTTTTCCGGGAGCCTGGTGATGTCCGTCCCGTTTATCTCGATCGAACCTTCATCCGGCCGCAGAAGGCCGATCAAATGCTTTAAAAGAACGCTTTTCCCCGAGCCGCTTTCGCCCAGAATGACGAGGATCTCCTCATCTTGGATCTCCAGGCTGATATCATCCAAGACTTTTTGTCCGTCGAAACTCTTGGACACATGGCGCATCCGGATCATGACGGCGGCCTTTGTTCAAAATAACGGAATTTATTGCGGTCGAACTTCGTGTACAGGCGGTAAAAAGGACGGACATCCGCCTTGCTCACGAAAAATTCAACCCCGCGGTAACGTCCTACTTTGATCAATTCGGAGTCCGTCAGGATGTCAAAACCGTCTTGGGGGTACCACAATTGATCCTCAAACTCGATCGGTTCGCCGTCGCGGATCCACGCGGCTTCTTCCCGCGGGACCGCATAGAGCATCATGTTGCCGTCATTGCCTTTTCGCAAACCGCCGCATCCGGCCAAGCCGAGCGATAGAACCACGATCCCGTAGATAAAAATATTTTTCATCACTATCCCCAAAAGGTCAAAATAAGTTTGGTCAATACCGTATTGGAAACAACCACCAAAATATACGAAAGCGCGACCGCCTTGGTCGTATACTGCCCTACGCCCAGCGAGCCGCCCCTGGTCGAAAAACCCTGATAGCAGCATATCCATCCGATCAACAGCCCGAAGAAGAGCGTCTTCGCAAAACCGCTGAAGAAATCGATATAACCGATCGAACGCAACGTCTGATTGATGTAGGCCGAACTTGAAATCTGCGCATCAAAAACCCCCACGCAATAACCGCCGAAAATGCCGACCATTTCCGAAAGCACGACCAGCCCCGGCAGGACCAGAAAAGCGCCCAGCATCCGCGGCACGACCAGGAATTCGATCGGGTCCACGCCGAGCGTGCGGGTGGCGACGATCTGGTCGTTGACATTCATGGTCCCGAGTTCCGCGGCCATGCGTGCTCCGGCCTTTCCGGAAAAAACAAAAGCGCCGAAGACCGGGCTTAATTCCCGCACCAGCGACAGGGCGACCAGCTGCGCGACATACTCCTTGGCACCGAAACGGCCGAGCGTCACATATCCCTGGAGTGCCAGGACCGCGCCGGAGGCGAACGAGGCGAGCGCGATGATCACGACCGACTGCACGCCCTGTTCATAGACCTGCTTGAGGACCTCACCCAAACGGACGCGTCCCCGCAAGACGTGACCGAACACATCGCCCAAAAAAAACAAGGCGTTACCGGTCCCGGTCACAAAATCAACGATATATCCGCCTACGGCCCGTATCATGTCTTCTTCTTTTTCCTCAGCCAGAAATCTTCGAGTTCCGAGGTTATTTTATATTCCACCGTCTTCGGGATCACTTTGGATGTTTCGCGTATCGTCGCTGCCTGTGAGCCCCCTGTTTTCGACGGCTTCATTTTAGCCAAAAATTCCGTCACGCTGACAACCGACGCGCCCAAACCCCGCACCGCATATTGAAGCGCGCGGTCGTCGGTCACGACCACGATCTGCTTTTTATGACGGGACTGGGCCACCAACGCCTTGATCTTCTCATCGGCGGTCTCATCCGCCGTGTAAAGGACCTTGACCTCCGCCGGGACCGCTTCGCCGGCGCCGCCCCATATCCCCGCCTTCCCGTCGAAGACGACCGTGACCGTGTTATTAAGGCTCCCTTGCGGCCGGTGTATCTCAATGAGCCGGATCAGGCTGCTTCGCCTGTCCTCAAGCTTCTTTTGGGCTAACGCCGGTAGCTGATTCAGGATATTGTAACCGTCCAGAAGATACTGTACTGACATACACGACCCCTCCGACAAGCCCCACGATCACCATGAAGAGGAAATTGATCAGCGAAATGCTGACCGCCACCCCCGAAGCGACCCCGATCTTCGCCAACAAAAAAGCCGCGCCGGCTTCCCGTACGCCCAGCCCGCCGATCGACGGAAAAGACGAGGCGACACAGATCAGCGGCACAAAGATCAAAAAGTAGATCAACGCGATATCCTGCTGCAGGGCCCGCGCGGTCAAAAAATACACGCACGCCAGGACGATCTGCGCAAGGCAGGAAAGCCCGATGGTCTTTAAGAACGTTCCCTTCTTGTCCTGAAGCAGGGCAATGTCATAATGCATCTTCATGAAGGCCTGCTGTACTTTGGGGAACGCGCCGAAGATCCGGCAAAAAAAGGAATACAGTTTTTCATTGAAAAGGACGACCATGACCGCAAGCCATACGCCGGCCAACGCCGCGATGGTAACGGCGACCGCCGTGTCATTGATCAGATAATAACCGAAGATGAATGTCACCGTCGCGACGACCACCAGGCCCGCATAACCGCTCATACGGTCCAAAAGAACGGACGCCACGACCTTGGGTTTCTGATCGCTGTTGCGGCAGAGCCCCACGATCTTGATGATATCCCCGCCGATCGAGCTGGGCAGAAAAAGATTTCCAAAAAGGCCGATGAACATATACCGGGCGACCTGCCCGATCGGATTTTTCAATCCCAACGCGCGGATGAAGATCAGCCAGCGCAGCAACAGGACCGCAAAAATAGTACAAAAGACCAGAAAAGCGACAGCCAAAAAACCCACATTTGACGACTTTAAGATCTCCGCGGTCTTAGTTGTATCGATCTTACTGAAAAGATAAGCCAGCAACCCGGCGCTCAGCCCGAAACGCAAGAGAAGCGAAAATATATTCTTTAATTTATCCTTCATACGCTTTTTCCATGCAGTCTTTGTATCCTTCTTCAGCCAAAAATGAACTCCGGACCAGCGGGCCGGCCATCACATGTTTGAAACCCAGCTCCATGCCGCGCCGGCGCAAGGCCTCGAATTCTTCCGGCGTGACAAAACGTTCTTCGCGCAAATGACGCTTCGTCCTGGTCGGTGCAAGATACTGGCCGATCGTCAAAATATCGCAGGAAGCCTGGAGAAGGTCTTCCATAGTCGCGACAACTTCTTCTTCCGTTTCCCCTAAACCCAGCATCAGGCTGGATTTAATGAAAATGGACGGGTCCATCTGTTTTAAATTTTTTAGAACGTCCAGGGAACGCTGATAATCGGCTTGCGGCCTGACCTTCTCCGACAAGCGCCGGACCGTCTCGATATTATGGCTGATGACCTCCGGCCTGACCTTGACCACGGCGCGCAGGCTTTCCGGACGGTTCGAAAAATCCGGTATCAGGATCTCGATCTTTGTCTGCGGGGAAATTTTCCGGACCGCCTGAATGGTCCGGACGAATTGCTCGGCCCCCTGATCTTCAAGGTCATCGCGGGCGACGGAAGTAATGACGACAAACCGCAGATTCAACTCCTTGACCGCGCGCGCCACATGTTCGGGTTCTTTTTCATCGACGGACAAAGCGCGCCCGGCCGCAACCGCGCAAAAACGGCAGGCGCGCGTGCAAATATCGCCCAGGATCATGAAAGTTGCCACCCCCTGGCCCCAGCATTTTCCCATGTTGGGACAGCGGGCACTTTCACAGACTGTATGTAAACGTGAAGAGCGGAAAAGGTCTTTCATGGAATAGATCTTTTCCATGTCCGGCAGGTCCTGCCTGAACCACGGCGGCAGGCGGCGTATTTCCTTAGAAGGGTTTTGCGGGACAGTGTCGATCATAAAAACTCCAAACCCAAAACCAACAAAAGGCAATCCTGCCTATTGCTTGTTTTGTTCTTCTAATTCTTTGAGCTGTTCTTTGATTTTCTTCTTTTCGAACAAACTGGCGTGGTCCGTGATGAGCTTACCATGGAGATGGTCGGTTTCGTGTTGGATAACACGCGCCAGAAGATCGGAAAAATCCGAGGTGATCACTTTATTGTGCTGGTCCAGATAACGGACCGTAATGGCAGCGGGACGCTTGACATTGACAACGACACCGGGGATGCTTAAGCATCCTTCTTCAGCCTTGGCGGAACCGGATTTCTTGATGATCTGCGGGTTCACAAAGGCCATGGGGCCTTCGCCGATGTCCGCCACAAAGATCTGCTCATTGACCCCTACTTGCGGCGCGGCCAGGCCTACGCCTTTGTATTCATACATGGTCTCGATCATGGCGTGGATAAGCATGCGCTCCGCCGGACCCACGGCCTTGACGGCCGCGGACCTTTTCTTAAGACAGGGGTCGCCGTAAAACCTAACTTTTAATTTTGTTGTCATCATTGAGATAAACGATCTTGGTCTTGAACTTCTTGGCGGTCTTGGCATCCATCAGGGCGTAGCTTAAGATGACCAGTTTGTCGCCGACCAGGCCGCTGCGGGCGGCCGGGCCGTTCAAACAGATCTGGCCTGAACCGGCCCTCCCGGCAATGACGTAAGTCTCGATACGTGAACCGTTGTTGAGGTTGAGGACCTCCACTTTTTCGCCCGGGACGATGTCCACGGCCTTGAGGACCTTCTCGTCGATGGTGATGCTGCCCTCATAAAAAAGTTCGGCCTCAGTGATGATCGCGTGCGCGATCTTGGATTTACAGATTGTGATGTACATAGTCTTTCTTTTCCGGAGTTATCCGATATGCGGTTTTAACTTGCTCATCAGCTGCTGCTTCGGCATGGCGCCGACGATCTGGTCGACGGCCTCGCCGTTCTTGAAGACAAGCAGGGTCGGGATGGACATGATGCTGTAACGCATGGCCACTTCCTGGGCTTGATCGACATTGATCTTGACCACTTTCAGCTTGGACTTCTGCTCATCGGCGATCTCTTCTATGATAGGACCGATCATGCGGCAGGGCCCGCACCATTCGGCCCAAAAATCCACCAGAACCGGTGTCGGGGACTTCAAGACTTCCTGCTCAAATGTAGCCTCATCTACATGTAACGCGCCCATATCTAAACCCCTTTCCTGTAACGGCTTTTGTTTCTCTATTATATATATAAGTGGAGCAGAACGACAAATTGAAGAGTATTATATACACCCTCCTTTGTTATGGCAAGCGGGATTTTAGGCTGTGCGGCCATATAAATCTAAAATCACTATAAATTTTATAAAGAGGGAGATTTTGCGGAAATAATGGGGCCGGAAGTGCTTGGCGGGCTTTACTCTTCCTTCTTAATGACGCTGAAGTGGCCGTCGCCTTCCAGATAGACTTTGTCGACCTTGGAGAGGTCATTGACCCCTTCCTCGCGTAGCTGGCTCCTGAGTTCTTCTTCTGTGATCATTTCGCGCCGCATGTTTTTGCGGTTGAAATTGCCGTCACGCATCAATATCCGCGGTTTGGGGTGAAGAAACCGGCGGATATGGGACGATTTGACCGCCAAATAATCGAAAATCCAGCTCCAGCCGATGATAACGGTCGCCAAAAGCACCCCGTCTGTGATCGAGATCGTATCCGAGACCAGGGCATTTTGGGCCGCGTTGCCCAAAAGCACGATGACCAGAAGATCGGAAATGGATATGCCTCCGGACTGCTTCCTTACGGCATGCAGAAAAAACAAGAGCAGAAGATAAATGATCGTGCCCCTGATCAATATCTCCGGAAGCGACATATGGGGGACAAAAAGCTCTTTCCACTCCACCTTAAACAAGAAATCCATACGATTTCCTCCAAAGCCGGAACTTATCTCGGCATTTAACGATAACAAACCAGGGATTAAGAATGGATTAAAACAGGGTTAAGGAAAGACTTTCAGCGCCGGTAGCGCTGGTTTCCGGAACAGAGGTTGGTGGTCAGGCGGTCATTGTCCTGCAAGGTGGCAAAGACCTGATAAACGCCGCCCTTTTGGAACATATATCCGCAGGCGGCCTCATCGGAATTGCTGTAAACGGTAAGACGCTCCTCGTCAAAATCCTCGACGGTCTTCTGGATCTCTTCGACGTCGAATTCGACCCTTTGCTCGCCCCAGGAAGAATTGACCTCGCGGACCTTGCCGACAAAAACCACATCCGCGTATTCAAAATTCATCTGCGGGGTCCGCACTGCGCAGGAGCAGGCGTAGGCGGTCTGAACGGTCGATAAAGCCACAAACATAAAAATGCCAAGTAAACTATTTTTCTTGATCATTGCTTTAATAATAACACACTATTCCTCTTCCACCAACTGATCACTACCGGACCGGGCAATCGCGGGCCAGAACATTGAGTAGATCCGCAGCCCGGTCATGAATGCCCTTATCCATATAGATCTGGGCCATTTTCACCATATCTTTGCAGAGCTCCGGCGGTATCTTATACCCTTCCCCGTAGCTGTAAAGCGTGGCCAGGATCATCATCGGGATACGGTTCCCCGGAGAATGTTTCAGCCAGTGCTCAGCATAACCGTATTCGGTACGGGCAATGACGTTGTAGCTCCACGTATACGTATATCCATAAACGGCGACAGCTAAGAGTACCGCTATGAAGGAAGCCTTGCCGAGATACGCCTGTAAACGCATGATACCTAGCGCTAAAAGAAGGAAAACCCCCAGGGAAGAAAAAAACATCCAATACGGCTCAAAAACAAGCCCCATTTCCAGATGGACAAGGCTGGGGATCGCCGCCACACAAAATCCCGCCAGGACCAGCGAGGTCGCCCACAGCACTAAGGGCCCCCGGCGGCCCCGCCAGATCATCCCTGCCACAATTACCCCAAGGCCGACCAAGGGAATTTTTGATATCCCTTCACCGAAATTAAAATTACGCATAAAAACGATGTGCTCGGGCCAGAAGGCATTTTTTAAATACCAGAAAACCGCGTGGGCATAGGCCGCAAGGAATTCGATTAGAGAAAAATTGTGGCGGGATACCCGCTCCAGAGGGCGCACTTTAACGACCGTCAGGCTGCTCCAAAGGAAAAGAAAGACCGCGCTCAAAAGTATAAAGGGCAGCAATATAACAATAGCTTTTTTAAAAGTCGCACGATGGACGATCAGCAGCCAAAAGAGCATGGCCACGGGAAGGATCAGGGAAAATTCCAGAATGAGCAGCGCGCCGATGTAAAGAAGGATCGAAAAGATATACAGCGCCGGTTTATTCGAGCCCTGTACATAACGCACAAAGCAAAGAAAACTGGTTACCATCAGGATCATCCACAGAAAAACAGGCACAAAAGTGTTGTGGTAAACATTTTCCGCTGTCAGCGGATGCAGGCAGAATAAAAAAGCGGTCAAAACTCCTAAGTGGAACGATCCGGAGATCTGATCGATAAGGCGGTAAACCAGAAAGGTCAGGACAACGAGAAGCGTGATATTGATGATCCTGAAGGCGCGCGGATCATCCAGGCGGCTAAAAAGGGCCGTGTTGATCAGCGGATCAAGTGGATTGTAATGATGATTATGGGGCCGCAGAAAAAGGTCTGCCGTCGGACGGTCATGCGAAAGCCTAAGTCCCGGATCGCTATAACCGAAATCATCGATCATGAACTGATTATCCACAGCGTTCGCATAAGTGCTTAGGGCAAGAACACAAAGCAGGCCGAACACGGCGAGATGCCGGCGCATTTTCATAAACTATTTACTCTTTCTCCCATCCAAAAGTCTCTTTTACAATGTAATTCGGCCGGGCTTTCGTATCCAGAAAAATGGAATAAATATAAAGCCCGATGATGCCGACGGCCAAAAGCTGCATGCCGCCCAAAAGAACGAGCACCAGCAGGGTCAGCGAAACATCGGCCACGGCCCACGGGGTGAATATTTTTTGAAAGAGCACGGCGATAAATATGACCAGCGCTACAGCGCTCACGACCGCGCCGGCAAAAAAGGCCAGTTTAAGCGGCAGACTGGAAAATGAGATCAAGGCCGCGTCCAAAAAATTCCATAAGACCGGACGGCTTAAGACCGGAAATTTGCTTTTCCCGGCGGCGCGCGGCTGTCGTTCATACCGGACCACTGTCTGTTTAAACCCGATCCAACAGACCAAGCCGCGTACAAAAGGCGTTCTTTCCTTCATTCCAACAAGATGGTCGACGACCCGGCGGCTCAACAATTTAAAATCACCGGCGTCTTCTCCGGGATAAACAATGTCCGCGGTCTTAAAAAGAAGCATATAGCCGAGACGGGTCATACCTTTGCGCAATAGGGATTCTCCCTGGCGTGAAGTCCGGACCGTGTGCACGACATCAACGTCCTCCTCTTCCCGCCAGGCGCGCAAAAGCTGCGGGATGACTTCCGGCGGGTCCTGAAGGTCCGCGTCCATATACACCAAAAGATCGCCGCGGCTGCGTTCCATTCCGGCCAGGATACAAAACGCGACCCCAAAAAAACGCGAAGTCGTGATGATGCGGATATCATTTTGCGCAGCGGCGAGTTCTTTTAAAACGGCCAACGACCCGTCGGAAGAAGCGTCATTGACAAAAATAAGTTCATGGCCGGATACGATGCCCTCTTTTTCCTGGCGGGCCAGGGCCTCACGCGTGCGCCGGACCAATTCAGGCAGGACTTCTTCTTCATTGCGGAATGAAAAAACAACGGAAAGATAAGGAGTTGTCATTACGGGCGCCTCGCGTCATTCAGGTTAGCGGTTAAAATAAGAGGGTCTTCCGGTATGCCCTCGTCCCCTTTCAACAAACGGGCCGAGATAAAAGGGATCTTTAAATTAAGCGACGCCTGGTCCGCCATACCCTGCGCGATAAGATCATGCGTCAGCACAGAATTGAATTCATAAGGGATTTGGCGGTATTTAGAGATGTGTGACGAAGAAATGATCAACATCTCCTGTCCTTTGTCCGCCGCTTCCCGTGTTTTTTGTTCGATGAATTTGAATTCACGGCTGAAATTGTCGGCCCTCTCCGCCAGATTGAAAAATGCTGCGGCAAGATAGCAGGTCACGATTCCCGCGGCCATGTATTTCACCGGCATTCCCCAGCGGGTGGACTTTACCGCCGTATACAGTTTTTGCCACAATC